>CAJUFI010000049.1 GCA_910585665.1 uncultured Acetatifactor sp.
AAATAATATATGATATGCTTCTCTTTTTTAACAGCTCAATTAGCCCCAGCTTTGTTACGGCTGATACCCCAGGTCTTCACAGGCCTGTGCCGCCGCAAGGCACAGATTCCTCACGCTTCCCGTGACCACGGTTTCTACATTGTCCAGCTCCCTGGGCGTCTCTTCCCTTAACAGCGCCATCGCCCGGTCGCTGAGCCGGAGCCCGTACTTTTCTATAACCGCCAGAGCCTGCTCACAGGTGCTGCTGTCGGGATATGCGGGGCCGGAAGCGATCATGTCAAGCGGGTCTCCCAATATATCGCTCAGTACGATACTGTACACCCTTGCAGGGGCGCATATCTTCGCGAACCGTCCGCCTTTTACGGCGGAGAGCCTCTTGCGTATGATGTTCATCTCCGTGATGTCCGCCCCGCAGGCCAGGAGCTGTGCCGTTATATCAGAAAGCTCCTCTTCGGAAGTCGGGGGCTTTTCGAAAAGGGCAGAGCCTCCTCCTGACAACAGGAAGATAACTGTGTCTTCTCTTTTTAAGCCGCTCACCAAATCCAGGGCCGCCTGGGTGCCTCTGAAGGAATTCCCGTCCGGCACGGGATGTCCTGCCTCAAAGCACCGGACCTTTGGTATATCGCCTTTTACATGCCCATATTTCGTCACGCATATCCCTGCCTGCAGCCTGTCCCCCAGAATAGCAGCTGCCGTCCCGGCCATCTGCCATGCCGCCTTTCCTGCCGCCACCAGGTATATCCTGCCCTCATGGAAACATTTTCCCGCCAGGGCCTGCGCCACCGCCTCATCCGGCATCACTCTCCGCAACGCCTCTTTTATGATTATGTCAGCATCTTTTCTCAAATCCATGGCCCACCCCATCCTAACCAGACTCATCAAAGAGAACTGCTTATCTCTATGGTAACATGGGCAATCCCATAAGGCAATAGATATCTCCGCACACGGTTTTACCGCATAATCGCAAATGCCATATCTGCCGCATATAGCAAAAGCATGATAGCCCCTTCTGTCCGGTTGATGTCCTTTCCTTTCAGCGAGAACAGATATGCCACAATACTGATTCCGATCAATATGGCCATGTCATAGACGGAGGCCCCATTGACCCCGATGGGATGGATCGCGGAGGAGATGCCAAGTATCATTAAGATGTTGAATATGTTGGAGCCGACTACATTTCCCACCGCAAGCCCTGTCTCTCCTTTCCTGGCGGCAACCACGGATGTGACCAGCTCCGGCAGGGAGGTGCCCACGGCCACGATCGTAAGCCCTATCAATGTTTCGGACATCCCAAAGGTTCTCGCCACGGCCCTGGCGCCATATACCACTGCCTGACCGCCTCCGATGATCAAAGCCAGGCCGGCCGAAATAAGCGCGGCGCACTTCCAGAGCGGAACCTTTTCTCCGGCCTCCTCGCCGCCTGCCCTTTTCCTCGCATCTGCTATGAGATAGACGGTATAACCCGAAAAGATGAGGAATAGAACGACACCTGTGACCCTGCTCACGCTGCCCACGATATCGTTCATCCCGAATCGCGGAAGCGCTCCCTGAAGCAGGGCCCTCGCGCCGGACATCAATAGCAGCAGCACCGTGGCCGCAATGGAAACGGGGATGTCTCTCTTTAGAATCGCCTTATCTACCGGCACCGGGTGGATGACCGCACAGACTCCCAGCACGCCCAGCAGGTTAAATATGTTGGAGCCCACCACATTGCTCAGCGCGATCTCATTCGAGCCCTGCAGCGCTGCCGAGATGCTTACCGCAAGTTCAGGAGCGCTTGTACCCATTGCCACGATTGTGAGGCCTATGATGACCTTGGAAATCTTAAAGTTTCCCGCAAGGGCCGAGCTCCCGTCCACAAACAGGTCGGCTCCCTTTATCAGGGCGGCAAATCCCGCCGCAAGCAGCAACATGTGTAATACTATCATCTCTTCTCCTCCATTGATGTTATTTGGGTTCGCCGGAAGCAAAAAGCGAGGCTCTCATTGCATGTAAAATGCAATAAAAGTCTCGCTTTTTATAATATGCTCCGGAGGGTCATCCCCTCGTATTGACGAAACACATTACGCAGCGCCTGTTTCACCGCGCAAGCTACTCCCTAATATTGTCAATATACTAAATCATCGCCGGTTTGTCAAGACCGAATATCGGCATCCGGTCGGCGTAAATATACCCGTAATATGCCACATTCCTTTTTAAAGTTATCCGTACATAAGATTTCTTTCAATGAGGCAGCTGTGAGCCTTCTTCTTTGCGTCGTAACTGATGCCTGCCATGACCACCTCGCCGCCGAATCCCTCCAATACTGCCGGATAATTTCTTTCTTTGATTTGCCGGATAGCTCCCTCAGATGACTTATTCCATTTCAGCTCCACCACCAGTGCCGGGAGCATGGAATTCCGTTTTGGCAGGTACACCACATCTGCAATCCCCTTTCCGGATGGAAGCTCCTCCACCTTCAGATACTGGTCTATCGCAGCGATATAGGCAAACTTAATGACATATCTCAACGCCTGTTCGTTGTTGTAGAACGTAGGGGCATATTGTGTGTCACGTATCTCTTCTATGGCTTTCGCCACTGCCTCTCCCTCGCCCGCAATCGTATCCTCCAGGAGCTTCCGGGAACGGCTGATCAGTTCCATCCATTTCCTGTTTGCATTCGTACCGTTCAATATTTTCCGAAATTCTCCCCTCACCTCTTCGTTGGGGATGCGCACCGTGCCGTCTTCCTCATTCCACGTCAGGTACCCCAGATGTATCAGCAGCGTCAGCACATCGTTGCGGCTCCTGAACGTTTCAAAATCATTCTCAAAGCTTTCCGTGTCAACCTCTATCTCTTCCCCGGAAATCAGCCGGGAGACAACCTCCTGCAATCCTTCAAAATCCATGTTGATGTACGTCATCAGCGATTCCGCCGCCGAGGTCTTCTGCCAGTAGGAACGGCACTTCTGATCCTGCATGGCGCACATCACGGAATAAGGATTATAAATGGCTCCATGCCCGGGAAAATCATAGCCGTCATACCATTGCCTGACTTCTTCAAAATCCATCCCATGTCTTCCGCACAATAACCGGACTTCACTTTCCGTAAAACCGGTGAATTCCACAAACCGGCCAGGGTTCAGAATGGTATATTCTTTGAAATCCGAGATAGCCGACTGGGAACCATCCTTTTTGACGGGCAGGATTCCCGTCATATAGGCCGCCGCCACCACATTGGGCGTAAAATTATTATTCTTGAACCATCCCCGGAGCAAATTCAAATATGCCGACTGAATCTCCCCATCCCCCTTCGCCTCCCGGATCAGGGCATCCCACTCGTCGATGATGAATACAAATTCTCTGCCTGTTTCTTCCACACAGCGTGACAAATTCTCCATGAGGCTTTCCCCCGCAGGCAACTCCGGGAACATGTCCTTCAGCTCTTTATGGACAGCTTCCACGATTCTTTCGGGTACATCCGCCAACGGTTTCCTCTGCCTCTTTGCCTCGGAAATAAAACCGGTAATATCAAGATTGATTACATGATACTGGTTCAGATGTGTCAGATACCCCGGAGTCCGTGCAACCTCCCTGTCGTCAAAAAGCCCACGAGAATCGCAGGAACAATCGTAGTATGCGCAAAGCATCTTCGTCGCGTAAGATTTGCCAAAGCGCCTTGGCCTGCTGATACACAGAAGCATTTCAGATGTCCCTATGGTCTTATTGATCAATGCAATCATGCCGGTTTTATCCACATATTCTGACTGTAAGATTTTCTGGAATCCCTTATTTCCCGGATTCAAATATGTTCCCATTGAAGCCACCTCCATCCTATAAGCGAAAGTACATCCATGCCCTTTCCTACAGTTTATGTCCCGGCAGGTGAAAAGTCAATGCAATCTTTGGCAATCCACTCCCGACTCCGCAAACCCATTCTCTCCCTGCCAGTCAGTCTCTCTCCGTCTTCTGGAAATTCGTCAGGGAACGTCAATCCAAAACGCCGGTACGTAGCATTCTTTATATTCATGGCTGCCAGGATAATCCACTAACAAATACTGTTTTAATTTTTCATTGCTTTCAAAGCAGATTACTTTGTCCATAGGGATTTCACTAAACCACCCTTCCCCATATCGATTCCGAGGCCCTCCAAGGCCGCATGGCCGATGATGTCCGTGAACGTGGCACCACCAGGTAAAACCTGTAATTGTTATACCCAGCTCATCCATACAGTCAATAAATTCACCGATATTTTGCATAGGACAGATCATGTCTATATATCCATTTCCAACGGGTTGTATTTGAAGTTTTTCCATAATTCTGTCAATTGCTGTTTTATCAAAATCCATAGGAGGCACCTTCCCAATTCTCTATACTATTTTCGAATCAATTTTTCTGCCTGCAAAAACAATCGCGGGAACGAGCAGAACCATACCGCCCATGGTGGTTCTTTTAATCCAATACCGTTCTTCCCACAGGGCATTACGTACTCCGATAGGGGAAAAAGAGGGGAAAAGCCTGTAACAAATCCCCCCTTGATTGCTCACGGTTTACTTAATCGAATCCTCAATCTTTCAATTTTTCTTAACAGGAATCCATAACTCACAGAACAGACCGCTCTCCCCGTTGTCAAAATAGATTTCATAGTCTGTATCATCCGTTTGCATATAACCTGTCTGGGGAACAAATTCATTGAAAAACTTTGTCCATGTTTCGCCCAAACAGTTACCATCAGGACCAAAACATTTAAACACAGCGTAATTGACAGGTTCTGTTATCCATATTGAATAGCCGTTCTTAATAAACCGTTCCAATTCTTTTTGGTCGGTATCCTCATTTAGCACGATACCAATCCCGTAATTGAAATGCGTTTCGCTGTCTTTGAGCGGACTACACAAACCGTACAAATCCCTTTTCCCTTCCGGTCTGAGTGCCTGCATAGGCCCAATCAGATTTTTTTCATAGCATTCTGTCCAGAAATCAGAAATGCTATGATCATTGTCATCGCCACTGATCTCATTTGGAAAAGCTCTCACCAACGCAAGAAACTTTTGATGCTCTTTGTGTTCCATTCTGTAATCCATAATGCTTCCACCCTCCAATGTGATTTTTATTACAAGGGGATTGAACAGATGAAGCTTTGTACCTTCTTGTTTTGCCTGTCTTGGGGTTGAGCCATGAAATCGTGAAAACGCTTTAGAAAAACTTTCCGGGGACTCATAACCATACTTATAGGCAACATCAATCACCGATATATCAGTTGTCTGAAGTTCCTGGGCCGCTAATGTAAGACGCCTGTTTCTGATATATTCATTAGCTGTCATTCCGGCGATAAAACTGAATATCCGATGAAAATTGTAGTTCGACATATTTACGCTTTTTGCAACATCAGCATAATTTATGTTTTCATAAATATGTTCCTCCATATAGCAAATGGCCTGCTGAATAAGTTGTATCGACACTTTGCTCAATCCTCCTTGTATGCACTAATTATAGTTGATTATATTTAAAAATTCCTATTCGTGTTTGCACAAATTTGTCCCGAAAATCCCATTTACTATTATAGCGTAAAGAATTGATTTTTTCTATATAATCAGATAGATAGTCTGTAGAGCAGTCTGTTACGCACAACTGAATAAGAAAAACTTTCCCTTGTAACTTACTCATAAGAGCAAAAACAAGAAAGTTGGCAGTTCCATATCCGAATCAATTGAACTGTGTTCGCATGGATTGTATTCAGGCCCTCTCTTGCAGCCTCAAAGTCCTGGCATCTTTCGGAATCCATTCCCGTCTGTGGGTCACGAATAATATGCAGCAGTTCAGATTGCATAGCTCCTGTAGTGCGCGCTCTATCTCGGGAATAGCTGCGTTGTCCAGGGACGCATTTCCATGAAAGATGCTGCAAAAAGGCGTAATTCTTGTAAAAGTAAGATTTCATTGTTCCATACCCCTTATGTTATATTTTTTGCACCAGTTCGTTCTTTGTATATTGTATCAGGCTTTTTTATGCCAAATGTTTTTTCCAACAAAACAGCACCCTCCTGCTATAGCCGATTCCTCTTGTAATTAATCTCTACTTCTTTTTCCTCTGCTCAGATTGAATTCTTCCTCTGCTAATTCAATACGTTGCTGAATCTGTTCCTCTGTAGGCAGCAGCTTCTTAATCTCCTCTATTTTAATATTATCATAAGATGCAACCCCCATCGGTGTCTGGATTCCCTGAAATGCCCACTGTACTTCGGTCTGATCCTTATCTTTGCAAATCAGTAATCCAATTGTAGGATTTTCATCTGGAGTCCGAATAAGATCATTCACTGCATTTACATAAAAATTCAATTTTCCAGCAAATTCTGGCTCAAAAGAAACGGCTTTCAGTTCAACCACTACATAACATTTAAGACGGATATGATAAAACAACATATCGATCTTACGAGTTTTTCCTGAAACTACAATTTCCTTCTGTCTCCCGATAAATGCGAAGCCTGTCCCAAGCTCCAACAGAAATCTTGTAATGTTTTGTTCCAAAGCATCTTCCAATGCTGTTTCATCATACCCTCTAGGCAAAGAAATAAAGCTGAAATCGTAGGTGTCTTTTACAATTTCCTTTGCAATCTTTCCCTGCATTCCTGGAAGTTTTTCATCAAAATTTGTATTTGCCCTTCCTACCTTATGATATAAATCAGCTTTTATACAATCAATTAGGGCATTTCTACTCCACTCTTCTTCGATTGTTTTCTGAAGGTAAAATAACGCCTCCTCCACAGATTTGCATTTTGTGACAATTTCCACATGGTGACGCCACGGCACAAAACCGAAAAAAGCGGGAAATACCATTTCTGCACCAACTTGGTGCAGTTTTTCCCCTCTATCATCTTCTTTGATTTCTGCACCAATCTGCTGCAGTTTTATACTGTCAAAATTGAATTTATTATCTATTGCTTGAATAAGGTCATCAGAGTCTTCCGCTAATGCATAAAAAGAATACCATTTTTTCATATTCCAAAGATTCCTAGCCGAAAAACCTTTCACTTCTGGAAATTGGATTTTACAATGAAAGCTTCTTTTCTTTAAGAGGATAGCCTAAATCCCAGGCTGTCATTTCAGGAACATGCGGATCAGTCTGTCTTTTTTCCCGTTATAGGGCTGGTAGCGCAAAGGCATGTCGATCCAGCCGTATTTTTTCAGGACGTTTTTCTCATGGGTAAAGGTCTCGAAGATCTTTCGCCCATGATAGGAGCCCATTCCGCTGTTCCCCACGCCCCCGAAGCCCATCCGGGAAGTGGCCAGATGCATGATGGTGTCATTCACGCAGCCGCCTCCAAAGGAAACCGTTTCCAGGAATCGTTTTTCCGTATTTTTATTCCCTGTAAACAGATAGGCCGCCAGCGGCTTCTCCCTCCCCCGCACAAAGTCAAAGGCCTGCCCGATTTCATCAAAGGTAAGCACCGGCAGGATGGGCCCGAAAATCTCCTCCTGCATCACGGCATCCTCCCCGGTCACATTGTCCATCACTGCAGGCGCAATCCGCAGTCTCTCCGTATCCGCCTCGCCTCCGTATATAAGCTTTTCCGGATTCATCAGCCCCTGCAGCCTGTCGAAATGCTTCCGGTTGACGATTTTCCCATAATTCCCATTCTCCAGCGGCTTCTCCCCGTACATCCGCTTCACCGTCCGAATGAACTGCTCCAGGAAGGCCTCTTTCACGCTGCCCTCAATCAACAGATAATCCGGCGCCACACAGGTCTGGCCGCAATTCAGATATTTTCCGAAAGCGATTCTGGCTGCCGCCAGCTTCAAATCCGCCGTCCTGTCCACGATGCAGGGGCTCTTCCCGCCCAGCTCCAGTGTCACCGGCGTCAGGTGGGCAGCCGCCTTTTCCATCACCAGCTTTCCCACCGTCACGCCGCCGGTGAAGAAGATATAGTCGAACCGCTCCTCCAGCAGGGCGCTGTTCTCCGCCCGGCCCCCTTCCACTACGGCCACATACTCCTGCGGAAAGACTTCCTGCACCAGCTCCCGGATAGCGGCCGAAGTGGCCGGAGAGTAGGCGGATGGCTTAAGCACACAGCAGTTCCCCGCCGCGATGGCTCCGATCATGGGCTCCACGCATAGCAGGAAAGGGTAGTTCCAGGGGGACATCACCAATACACAGCCGTAAAGCTCCCGCAGGGAAAAGCTCCTGCCGTGGAAATTGGTCAGATCCGTGCCCCGATATTTAAGCCTGGCCCATCTCTTCAGATGCTTCCTCTGATAGGAAAGCTCGCTTAAGGTAAGCCCCACCTCACACATGTAGGATGTAAATTGCATCAGCAATCATATTGGGCACATTCGAAAGCGGTATGTCCATTCTCGTAGCATCGGAGATAAAGCCGGTGATATCCAGATTAATCACATGATACTGGTTCAGATGCGTAAGATACCCCTGCCTCCCTGCTATCTCCTTGTCGTCAAAGACCACGGGAATCGCAGGAGCAGTCATAGTATGCACACAGCATTTTCGCTGCATAGGACTTGCCAAAGCGCCTTGGCCTGCTGATACAGGTCAACATTCCCATTGTCCCTATGGTCTGATTGATCAGTGCAATCAAGCCTGTCTTATCCAAATATTCCGACTGTAAGATTTTCCGGAACCCTTCGTTTCCCGGACTCAAATATGTTCCAATAAAACCACCCCATACAAACGCCTTTTTGTTCAGGTTATGCCCCCACCTGCCAAAAGTCAATAGTCTCTGGCAGACCATTGTGTCAGTCAGTTGTCATCTGGTCTACGATCTCCACCCGGATGGAGCGGTTCCGCAGCAGCTTCGCGCCCTCTCCCATGCGCTCCTCCATATACCACCGTACTACGTCCCCGAAAGACTGGCGCCCGGTCTGTACGGGAAATCCCTTTCCCCAGACGAGGCATGGCGCTTCCAGGGGATAGTCGGCTTCCTCCTGCCGCTGTTCTCCGCCTGGTTTTTCTCCTTCCTCTTCCTCCTGGGATTCCCCGTGGAAATCCCTGCGGGAATCCTCCGCCAGAAGCCGCTCCTGCAGCTCCAGCAGATCCAGGTTCAATTCCTCCACATGGCTTGCGGTGAGGGACAGCACGCTCCCCTCGCCCTCCCTGTTCCCCAGGGCCTGGCTGATGGTCAGGACGTTCACCCAGTCCGGCAGACCTTTCTCCAGGGCGGCGTCCAGCCACCTGGCAAAGGTCTCCCACAGCCGGCATCCGCCGAATACGGTGAAATAATCAGCCGCAGTCTGCCTGGTCTCCTGTACGGACTGCTGGAAATCCGTCTCTCTGTAGCAATATTCCAGCCTGTGGTCAAGTCTGGATACGGTGAGGAGCCCTTCATAGGTCTCCACCTCCGTGACGCCCTCCAGCTCCGCGGCCAGGTAGTCCGCCAGCAGCTTGTCCAGGCTGTCTGCACGATACATTTTGATGGCTCCATCGGCGTAGAACGTGCCGCTGTCCCCCTGGTAGACGCACAGAGGGCCATAATCGGACTGGGTGGAATATTTGAATCCCCATCCGAAACGCCCTATGTAGCGCTTTCCCTCCTTAATCTTCGTCCGGGCGACATCCATATGGAAACGCAGGGTTCTCTCATGCTCTGTGGAATGGACGGCAATGGGGAAGCCGAAGGGCGACAGGGCAGCGTAGAATACCTTGTCGTGGCGGCGCTCCTTCTGCCTCCCGTAGCGGAGCACGCAGTAGCCCTCCGGGTCTTCCGGGAATCCCATGCTCTTTAGGATTGCCTGGGCTTTCTGGAGCAGATCCATGCCCTCCAGGTTCTCTGCCGACATGCGCACTGGTTTCGGCTGGCGCAGCAGCTGCAGGATTTCCCGCACAGCCTTTTCCGCTTCTGCATCCGGTCCTGAAATCTGTGCGGTGGTTCCCTCTAGTGCCGGCGCGTCCCAGCGCAATCCTTTCTCATATAATTCTTTCCAGAGCATTTCTGTCCATGGCAATTCCTTCCAGCCAAACTCAGCCCTTCTGAAGATTCTGTCCTCCCAGCCAAACTCCATCTGGCGATAGATGCGGATTCCCTCCCCGGACACCACCGCCCGGAAGCAGAACCTCTCCTGTTCTTCGTAATAGATTGCTTTTGTGCCAGATGGCAGACGGTCATTGTCCGCGGCCAGGAGCCTGGCAACCAGGGGACAGATGTGGGGATGCAGGGGAAGCTTTCCCAGCCACTGCTGAATCAGCTCCTCCGCCTCCTTCCGCTCGGAAAGCTCAATGGCTGTCACCCCCAGCATAAAGAAAAAATCCTGAACCCGGGCTGCCTGTGTTGAAGCCGTCGTCTCTATTTGGGCTTGCACTCCGGGTCGCCCCTCTGAATCCACGGTCTGTACATGAGCATGCATGCCGGACTGTTCCTCCGAATCTGTCTGCGATATATGGGCTTGCGCCTGTCCATGCTCCGAGGCCCACCGGCGCAGCTCGCCAAAGGTCAGGACAGGGAACAGTACCGGCGCTTCCTCCACAAAGTACAGGCAGAAATGGTAATGGAACTCCACCCGCAGGGTTCTCCCATCCGGCAGGGTGCATGTGGCGCTCACCGGGGCAGGGATGGACTCCGTCTCCTGACAGAATCCGGTAAAGGCCTTCTGCCATGCTTTGGATGGGGCATAAAGATGGCGGATATAGGCCGGAAGGTAGCACTCCCCGTCCATCTCGTAGAGATATCCGTCCTCCCATTCTCCCCGGATCCTCCCATGGCGGAAGCCGTATCCCCGCATCAGGTAGTACTGCCAGAACTCCGGGCTATCCTCCAGCCTTTCCATGTCCACAGGGGGAAAGGACAGCTGGAAGCGGTAGTCAATCTCCCGGCACATCTGCTCTGTGGCCAGGGAGCGCAGCAGGCTTTCCAGAAGTTCCGTGCGCCTGGGCTCCGGGAAATCCCCCTGTTCCAGGGAGCGGATGAGGCCCTCTGTCAGGGAACGGGGCATCACAAGCCGCTTGGCTCCTGCGTAGAGTCTGTCGAACAGGCCTCTGTCCTTCTGTACCTCTTTCCACTCGGGCATGGCGAACAGGGCCTCCACCCGCTCTTTGATCTCAGGGGTTTCCTCGTAGATGGATTTCTCGTAGTTGTTCTGGTTGTCATTGATAATCCGGGAGCAGACACGGTATACTTTCGTGACCTTCTGTTCCAGGCCGTCCTGACCGAAGAGCAGCTCCTCTACCTGGGGGAGCTGGACAAGCACCTGCTCCTTCAGGGCCCCATACAGGCCTCTGGTGCTGCTGCGGTCCAACTCCCGGAAAGAGAATTTCTGGTACAGGAATTTCAGCACACAGTCAGGCAGGCGCTGGTCTTTCAGCCACTGGACGTAGAGCTTTACCACGCATTCGCTGCGGCTCTCGTAGTCTGCCCCTCCCAGCCGTTTTCCATTGCGCTCGTAGAGGTAGTGCACCTGCCCGAAGCCCAGGATGTGCTGCCAGGTCTCCTTGTCCGCCTCTGTCAATTGTCCTTTCTGCCCCATTTCCTTTAAGGTCAGATAGTCTGTAAAGGCATTATGGCGCACCTTGTTGGCGGGCTGCTTGAGCATGCGGCGGGTCATGGATTTCAGGTCGCAGTCCCAGCCCTGTCTGTTGAAGATTTCCGCTATCTGTTTCCTGGCCGGAAGGGTCTGCTCCACGGAAACCTTGTACCATTCCTTGGGGTATTTCATGCCCTGGCCATATTCTTCTCCGGCGAAGTGGGGAATCAGGGCATAGGCGATGGCAAGCTCCTGGAGCAGGCCCGCGGGCAGATTGTCGCAGGGGTGAAGCTGCTGTTCCATCAGGTAGGTGTACAGGCCTCTGGCGAAATCCTCTGTGTATTGCTCTCTGAGGAAAGCCTCTGACAGGAAAAAGCGCTTCCAGGTGTCGGCTGCTTTGGCCTGTTTGGGATTTGTGAACAGGGTGATGAAGTCATGCAGGGCGCCTGTTTCCATGCTCTGCTGTATGGCTTTTTGACGGGCATCGGCCAGGCGCTCCAGCAGGGAAGCGGATTCTTCTTTGTCCTTTTCATTTCCTGTGCCAGTATTTAATTGGGTAAATTCTGTGTGGTTGCTGTTCCTGTCTTCCTCACCGCTTCTGCTGATTCTGTTCTCACTGCTTCCATCGGCTTCGGCTGTCCTGGCAAGGCTCAGGGCCTGTCTGTAGGCCTGGTTCAGCTCCACGAAGTATTCCGGCTCCTCCTCCGGGTGGTGGAGCCTGGACTGGGCCGCATAGGCACTGCGGATGGTCTTTTTATCGGAAGTGGGGGCTATCCCCAGAAACGTCCATATATCACTCTTCATCGCCATCCCCCTCTCCCCCTTCGCCCCGGTTCTCTTTCCTGCTGTTCCAATCCTCTACCCGGTCATCCTGCTCCTCTCCTTCGCTGTCCCGGCTCTCTTCTCCGTCCCCCCAGTCCTCGTCCTCTTCCTCCCAGCTTTCAAAGGCTCTCCCGTCAAACAGCCTCTCCTCTTTTGTTTCCTGGGCCTCCTCCAGCATGTTCAGCCAGGCTCTGGCATTCTCCTGGGCATTCCTGACTGCTTTCTTTCTGCCGCTGCACAGTCCCCGGGTAACGTAGCCTATCATGGCTCCGATCCGCTCCCGCCGCTCTCCGGTGCTGTTCTCGAAGTATGCCAGGAAGCGGGCCAGCATTTCCCGGTTTGCGGGCTGTTCTATGGGCGGCAGCATGATTTTCTCCATCTCCTTTGTGTACCGCTCCAGCTCTTCGGCGGTCAGGGCCTGGTTGGCCAGGAGAATCTGTCTGCGCTCTCCCATCTCATTTTCCACGGACACGTGCAGGATGCCGTTGATGTCATAGGTGAACTGCACGTCCACCCAGGCCTGTCCCGCGGGCTTCAGAGCCACCTCTATGGCCACTTCTCCCAGGTATACATTGTCGTCCACATAGTACTCTTCCCCCTGATAGATCTTCACCAGGATTTCCCTCTGGTAGTCGCTGGTGGTGACGAAGCGGTTCCTGCAGGAAGCCGGAAGAGTGGAATTGCGCTCGATCATGGGGCTTAGGACATTCTTGTCCTGGCCGCTTCTGTTGCGGACGCCTATCCCCAGGGTAAAAGGGCACACATCGGTCAGGAGCATGTCCCGGATTTCCTCCCCGCGCCTGCGGATCCCGGCGTAAATCCCCGCTCCCAGGGCCACCACCCGGTCTGTCTGGTCCAGCACCACAGGCTCTTTCCCCAACAGCTCTGCCAGGAACCGACGCACCACTCCCAGCCTGGAAGAGCCGCCCACCATGACCAGGTCGTCTATCTGGGACACTCGGGAGTCCGCGTCCTCCAGGAGGTGCAGGAAGAGCTGTTTCATCTTCTCGAAAAGGGGCATGCAGAGCTCAAAGAGGATGTCCTCGGTGAGCCGGGCCCTGCATGTCCTTCCCTCCACGGTGAGCTCCATATCCGCATGTCCCCCGGCGGACAGGGCGCGTTTGGACTGCTCGGCCAGGTGCCTGATCCGGGCCAGGGCCTCCAGGGGCAGAGCCTCCTCCGCAAGGGCATTTTCACGGCAGAAATAGGACTGGATGGCCCTGTCGATGTCGTCCCCGCCCAGATGGTTATCCCCGGCCACGGCTACGATTTCTATCACATTGTCGAAGCATTCCACATAGGACAGGTCCAGCGTCCCGCCTCCGAAATCAAAGATGATTAATGTCCTGTCTTCCTCTCCCATGGCCATCCGGTAAGCCAGGGCAGCCGCCGACGGCTCGTTGATCAGGCGCTCCACCTTAAGCCCTGCCACCTGGGCCGCCTTTTTCGTGTCGCTCCTCTGTTTGTCGTTAAAATAGGCCGGAACCGTCACGATGGCCTCCTCAATCTCCTCCTGAAGCAGGCGCTGGGCATTCCTTTTCAGCCGCTCCAGCACCATGGCCGACAGCTCCATTGGGGTGTACGTCCTGCCGCCCAGCCTGTACTCCTTTGCCGTGCCCATAAAGCACTTGAAAGAACCCACCGTGTCGGACGGGTGGGTCAGCAGCCGCTCCTTTGCCGCCGCCCCTAGCAGAAATCCCTCCCCGCCCACATACCCTACCACGCTGGGGAAGAGCACCTCCCCGTCCTCACAGGGAATCAACTCCAGCCTGCCGTCCCTCCAGCAGACCGCCAGGCTGTTCGTCGTCCCCAGGTCTATGCCTATGATTGCCATATCC
This sequence comes from uncultured Acetatifactor sp., assembly GCA_910585665.1. Taxonomy (GTDB): domain Bacteria; phylum Bacillota; class Clostridia; order Lachnospirales; family Lachnospiraceae; genus Acetatifactor. The sequence goes on from CAJUFI010000049.1 coordinate 14,103, forward strand.
ATACCTCCCAGTTCTTTTTCAGGGCTTGCGTTGCCATTCTTCCATGGAATTCTCTTCTTCCATTGGAATGCACTTCTTCCATTGGAATGCACTTCTTCCATTGGAATGCACTTCTTCCATTTGATTATACTACTTTTGCGCCCTGTTTTCTACTGCTATGCTAAAAGGAAGTTGTCAAAAAGAATCAACAGGAACAAGCAGATAGCCTATTCCCTCCGGACAGCCATTGCGGTATAATGTTGACTCGTAAAGACATCGTGTCAGCTTCTGGTTCCATGCACTGGAACACACGACGAGAAAGGATATGAAAAATGATTCCTGCGATTTATACTGCTTAAGGAATTGTCTACAAATAACTGCTGCAAGTTTATGGCAATTTTTATTGTATTTCCGGGCTTTTGCCTGAAGCAATTGCAGCAGTTATTTTCCGACAATTCCTAACGATTTCACTTGCCGTGAAACCAGACTGCATAACGCTGACTGGTTCAATCGCTTGATTGCATTAGGCAGTATTCAGCGTTATGCAGTATATGACAGACGAAGCATCCGGAAATTCTTGGAGAAGCAGGCCCAAGGAAACTGCCGCCTACGGCCTGTTGGACAGTCTTAAAGTCCCCTAAAAACCTGTTTCTGCGCAATCAGCAGGCAACCCGTTTTTATCTGCTGATGATGCCGGCGGATAAAAAGTTCAAGACAAAGGAGCTTTCAAAGCAGATTGGAAGCGCCAGGCTCTCCTTTGGGGAACCGGAATTCATGGAACGCTTCCTGGGGATTTCCCCGGGCTCGGTCAGCGTCCTGGGACTGATGAACGATGCGGAGAACCGGGTACAGCTCCTGATGGACCGGGATGTGCTGAAAGGGACTTATTTCGGCTGTTGGAGCTGAAGGGAGACCCGAATCCTGCTCCTTCCGATGAAGAACCGGACGGCATCATAGAGGAATGTATATGATAGAAAAACCAGCATCTCTGAGAAAAAAGCACCCCAAAGATATGCGCCATACCTTTCAGGGTGCTGATTGACGGTTTCATGTTCTGTGCGGTTTCTGGGATTTTCTCTACTGCCGTGGCATGAAAGACATGTTTTTCAGGTTCCTTCCTCACGAAGCATCTCAAGCAGCTGTTCCAAAGGCATCCTGCCCAGATTCCCCTCCCCTCTCCTGCGGACAGACACGCTGCCAGCCTCCGCTTCCTTTTCCCCAACGATGAGCATATAGGGAATCCTTTCCATTTGAGCCGTCCTGATCTTCCAGCCTATCTTCTCGCCTTTTATGTCCGTTTCGCAGCGCAGCCCCTCCTTTTTCATGCGGCTTTCGATTTCCCGGGCATAGCCGATATATCTGTCCGAAATGGGCAGCACCTTCACCTGCGGGTGCCGGATTTTTCGTTCCTGTGAATCAGGCCCAGCTCGCTGAAGCGCAGGGGCAGGTCGCGATAGGAGCGGGGCTCCATCTGGTAGACCAGCATGCCGCCGGGGCAGCTCATGGGCTTCACGCAGAAGTCCGCCCCGTCGATGGCCGTGGTGTACATATTGTCCCGGTAATGCTCCCAGTGCCCGGAGGTCTCCCAGAGCTGGCGGTTCAGGATGACGGGCGTGGAAATCTCCTGGTACCCTTCCCTGGCGTGGAGCTGCCTCCAGTAATCGATGAGGAGATTCTTCAATATCAGTCCCTTGGGAAGAAAGAACGGGAAGCCCGGCCCCTCTTTGAACAGCGCGAACAAGCCCAGCTCCCTGCCCAATTTCCTGTGGTCCCTCTTCTTCGCCTCCTCCAGGCGGTTCAGATGCTCCTCCAGCAGCTCCTGGCTGGGAAAGGACGTGCCGTAAATCCTGGTGAGCATCGGATTCCTCTCGTCGCCCCGCCAGTAGGCCCCCGCTACGGACAGCAGTTTAAATGCCCTGACCGCGCTGGTGTAGGCCACATGAGGGCCTGCGCACAGTTCCACATATTCCCCCTGGCGGCAGAAGCTGATTTCCTCATCTTCCGGCAGCTCCCGCAGAATCTCCGCCTTGAAGGTCTCGCCCCTCTCTTCCATGGCAGAAGGGCCAGACGCCGCTTCCGGCGCAGCCAACGATTTGGCCGGCCGGGGCTCCGTTTTTCTTGCATATGGCTTCATGCTATGACATAATGAAAGCATCTCTCTTTTCCGTGCAGAAACAGAGAGGAAAAAAGCCCTGCGGCTATGGTATAGTAAGAGCAGGCGAAAAGATTGGAGATTAAATCATGGAATGGATCGAGCGCTTGAATGACGCAATAAGCTATATCGAGGAGCATCTGACGGAGGAAATCGACATGAATCAGCTGGGGCGGATCGCCTGTTGTTCCTCCTACCATTTCCAGCGGATGTTCACCTATATGGCGGGAGTTCCCCTGTCCGAGTACATCCGCAGGAGGAAGATGTCCCTGGCCGCCGTGGATCTCCAGGGCAGGGGCATGAAGATCATCGATGTGGCGGGCAAGTACGGGTACAGCTCTCCCACTGCCTTCAACAGGGCCTTCCAGTCCGTCCACGGCATCGCCCCCTCCTCCCTGAAAAAGGAAGGGGTTTCCGTGAAATCCTTCCCGCCCATCACCTTCAAAATCACAGTCAAAGGAGTGGAAGAAATGAACTACCGAATCGAGACGAAAGAGGCCTTCCGCATCGTAGGCGTGTCCGTGCCTCTGGACAAGGACATCGAGAAGAACTTCGCGGTGATTCCCGCCAAATGGGGAGAAATCGCCGCGAACGGCACATTGCAACGGCTGACGGGCATGATGGACACGCAGCCCATGGGCGTGCTTGGCATCAGCACCTGTAATGACACAGAGCCCTGGCGGTATTACATCGCCGTAAGCTCCACCCAGGCAGCGGATGGCCTGGAGGAATACACCGTGCCGGCAGCCACCTGGGCCGTGTTCCCCGGGTCGGGCACCAACCAGTCCATCCAGGAGCTGGAGCGGCGCATCGTGACGGAATGGCTGCCCACCTCCGGGTACGAGTACGGCAACGCCCCCGATGTGGAGGTCTACCTGAACCCTGACCCGGCGAATGCGCAGTATGAGGTGTGGATCCCTGTGGTGAAACGGCAGGGGTAGAATCGATCTGGAGCCGCCGAGCCTGTGACATGTCAGCCGCTACAGGCCCATCGGCCCCTTTTCCATGGTTGGAGCCTGCCCCGCACTCAGCCCAGAGGAACCTTCAAAATCAGCCTTTCAAACTCCTCAATGCTCCTGGAATGCGCCGCCAGTTTGTGCCATTCCCGCAGAATATCCAGGTTCTTTTGTTCCTGAATCCGCTTCTCCAGCTCCTTTGGTATCACACCGATATCCTCCAGCAGTTCCATTATAGCCTCAGCCTTTCCCTCGGCTTTTCCCTCGGCTTTTCCCTCGGCTTTTCCCTCGTCCTTTCCTTCCTCCCGAATCCGCTTCTCTATTTCATACCATTTCATATACGCCAGTCCCACTTCCCTGTCTGATTTTACTCCCATCACCATCTCGTGCAGCCTTGTCAGCCCCCTGGATCTGGCATTCTCCGCTGTGGAATCCTCCATGTACTGGGCAAGCTGCCGCAGCTCCTTTGGCGGATTCCCTTCTGTCCCCTTTGTGTACAGGAATACTGTCCTGGCCCCGTCCTCATAGAGCAGATTCCGTATCCAGACGGCTGTCTGATGACAAGCCGGTGGAACTGTCCGAAATCAGGGAGGAAAACTCTTTCCTTACAATTCCTGGCAGCCCGGGCAGAAATACACCGTGCCGCCCAGGTAACTGGCCTTCTGGATTGTGTTCCCACAGTAGGGACAGCCCTTGCCCAGGGTGTTCTTGCTGAGCATCACGGGATACCTGCCGGGCCGGCCGAACAGGTCTTTCTCCGTGTTCCGGCCCCCTGCAGCCGTCATCTTCTCCAGCGTATCGGTGAGCGCCTGGTATACCTGTCTCCAGCGGCTCTCGGGGACAGTGCCCATCTTCTTTTTCGGATGGAGACCAGCCCGCAGCAGGATATCCTGGAGCACGCCGTTGCCCAGCCCGGGGATCCGCTGCTCCGTGGCCAGGAAAGCTTTCATGGACAGGGTCCCTGAAGCCTGCTCCCTCAGCTCCCGGAAATAGGCGTAGTCGAACTCTTCGCTTCCGGGCATGGGCTTCTCCTTGGCCACATGGTAATAGAAATTGTCGTACTCCTTAGGATCCACCAGGAACATGGAGCCGTACATCTGCACGGTGCACACCAGGTTGCTGCCATCCTCCAGCTCAATCCTGGTCTGGTAGCGGGGCGGAAGCTTTTCGCCGGAGGCGTAATATCTTAAATTCGTTCCGTCCCCTACGGCAAAGCGGTAGTCTCCCACATCGATCTCCACATAGCTGCCCCAGCCTATGGCCTCACCCAGGGGCTTCCCCTCCATGGTCTCCGCGTAGAAGTCGGGGGCGCCTGTATACCAGGCAAAGGAGTGCTTGGTGTGGGCCGCTTCCACCCTGCGAATCTCCAGCCCTTTCACGGTTTCGTTGAGCTGTGCGGCTATGGTAAGGCTCTCCGGTATTTCCAGCATAAGAACTCCTCCTTAAATATCATCACAATACGGAAATCCCATAGTCCAGGATGACGTTTCCCTCCCCGTCCGGCGTGGTGTACCTGGGGCAGTTGTATCTCTCGAAGCACCAGTCGTCCTCTTTCCTGGCAAACCCTGCTGCCCGCAGCGCCTCCAGGCACATGTCGTGGGTCTCCATGGTAAAGAAGTCCCTGCTGCCCTCCTTGTCGGACAGATAGCATACCGCATACTCCCGTGGCTCTATGTCAATGGACTCAAACCCATCCGGAACCTCTGTGCCTGCCGGGAAGAACATGCCGATCCATCGCTCAGGCATCCCCTCCACGATGTGCACGGCGCCGATATAGGCGTCCCCGTTAATGGGAAGGCACGGATTCTGCTCCAATACCGCAAACCATTCATTCTCCCACCATTCCCCCCAGTTGGGAGCGCCTGTATATTTCCTGCCGATCAGCCGCGTGGCCGGGCAGCTCTCCTTCTTTATCTCCAGCAATTTCACCGCCATAGTCTGCCTCCTTGTCTCCTTCGGTCTCATTTTGTAAAAAAACATCGGATGGAACAACAGCCGAAACGGAACGGAATGTCCGCTTCGGCTGCCCCTGCTTTAGGAATTACACTCCCTTACACCCTCCAGCGCTCCAGGGTGGGGAAGTATTCCCCCAGCATGGCCTTCGCCTCCTCCACCGTTTTGGCCCGGCCGCCCTCTACCTCGAAAGCCGCGCAGAAGTCTATCATCTCCTCCAGGCTGCAGTCCTGGGCAAAGGCCCCGTCTTTGTAGCAGTAGCAGCAATAGGTGTGGTTTTTGCTGCCGTCCCGGTTGGTTCCGTACTGCTCCTCCTGCATGGGCATCCCGCAGCTCTGGCAGATCTTCAGTTCCTGTTTCATTGTGTTTTCCATGGTGTCGCTCTCCTTTCGTTTTGCATGCTTTCCCTTATCGGGTCTGGCAGAGGTACATCCTCTGCCTTGCATCTCACTCTGAGAAGCGGCGCCTGCTTCCTTAAGTGTATGTCTATCATACACTTTATAATATGACATCAGCGTGTCATATTTTAAAAAATTCATCTGCCTATCTGGCACTACTGTCTCGCCTTCAGCAGCTCAAGTCCTTCTTTTCCGCAGATATGTTCAATGGACATCTCCATCATGCACAGGGTCTCCCGGAACCTGTCGATTTCGCTCTGCCGTCCTGCTTCATCGCCGTCCGGATGGTATTTTATGGCCAGCGCCTCTACCGCCTCTTTGATTTCTGTCTCATCTTCCAGAATGCGGATCCTGCCAAAAACGATTACGCTCTTGTAGGCGGTCGTATACTTCTCGGGAATGACCTCATCCTGGGCAATCACGCAGAAAGAGGCCTTCTCCTGCCTTTTGACCGCGTCTATCTTATGCCCGCTTTTCGCTCCATGGAAGTATAGCTTGGAATCCCTGTACACATAGCTGATCGGGACAGCGTAAGGATAGCCCTCATCGCCGGACAGGGCCAGGACCCCCGATGTCCCTTTCATCAGGATATCGATGCTTTCTTTGAGCGGCAGCTCCTGTCTTTTTCTGCGAAGTTCTCTGAACATGTTTTCCCCCTGTGCTTTCTTGATGGAGTGCTAATCGGTCTGGCGCAGCTTCTCTTCCAGCGTCATTCCGGGAAGCAGATCCTACATTACTCTCGGCTTCTTATCTGCCACGCCCGCTCTGCCTGCTTTATGCCTGCGCGTGGAAAGCTTCATAGATACAGTCCAGCAATATACCGTCAGGGTCGCTGCCGTATTCCCAGAACATGATTCCGCCCAGCCCTTTTTCCCTGACATAGTCCGCTTTGGCCCGGAGGCTCTCCCCATCGTCATAGCTGATGAAGCAGTCCCCGTTGAACAGATAGGGAGCTTTGCCCGCATCGTCCCAATAGCGCCTGTACCCGTTCTTGTCTATATAGCTCTGGGCAAGCTCCCCATATCCCGGGCCTCCCATTCCCACCGTTCCGGCTTCCCGGCCCAGGCCGTCGCCGCCTCCCTTCACTCCTTTCCAGTGCCTTGCATAGAAAGGTACGCCCACTATCAGCTTCTCCGCCGGCACGCCCGCCGCCATAAATGTTTTCACCGCCTTGTCCACGCATACGTCGAAGAGGTTGGTAGTCCCGGGATACAGGGAAGCATGATGCCCGGTCACTTTGACGAAGCCCCCCTGGAGGTCATAGGTCATCAGCTGCACATAGTCCAGATACCGCTGGGCCTGTGCCATGTCCGTATGCAGAGTGAAATAGGTGTCTCCCCCGGCCGCGATGGTGAGCATCTTGCCCTCTCCCAGGGCATCCAGCTCCTGGCGCAGCTTCGCCAGGAACAGGGTAAAGTTCTCCTTGTCCCGCATATCGGCCGCGATTCCCGCAAGGGCGAAGCAGGGATACTCCCAGTCGATGTCTATGCCGTCCAGCTTATGTGCCGCCACCAGCTCTGCCGCGCTCTTTGCTGCCTTTTCCCTGGTGTCCTCCGTCATGGCCGCCTGGGAGAAGCCGTCCGCGCTCCAGCCGCCGATGGAAAGAATGATCCTGATCTCCGGATGAATCCTGCGGATGCGCTCCAGATTCTCCTCTGTGCCCGCGCCATCCTCCCATACCGTTTCGTTCTCCCGGATGTGCCCGAAGGCAATGTTGATCACATCCAGCTTTCTGATGTCCTCCTCCCGCATTCTGCCCAAGTCCCTGGTTCCTACATAGCCGATCACTTTCTTCTTATTCATGACTTCCAGTCTCCTTTCCTTGTTCCAGGCATTCTGCAACAACTCTTTATAATATGATTAACACCAATGGCACCATATGTCAAGCATGATGCCCCTACACCAAATAATCTTGTCCCGATTGCCTTTTCATCCGCATTCGTGTTATACTGGTGGAGCAGCCCAGACAATTTTTTAGGAAAGGACATAGAAAATGTACGCTAACATTCTACCAGTCTTATGCTGCCCTAAGTGCGGGGCGGGTTTCAAGCTTACGGAAAGCCGGACGGAACAGGAGGAAATCGTCGAGGGAAAAATCGTCTGTGAAAACGGACACGCCTTTTCCATCCACGAGGGAATCCTCGACTTTCAGTCACAGGAGCAGAACGCTTTCAATACCTGGAAGGATTACATTGATGAAGATGGCTACGATGCCTTCGGCGAAAAGCTGGAAACGCAGAAGACAGACAGCCAGAGGAAGATAGAGAAGGACTTCCTCGATGGCATCGTGGAGGAGGTCTCCAAGCTGAAAGCGGGCTTTCTGCTGGACGTGGCCTCCGGCAGGGGCGTGCTTTTGCGGGAACTGCTGAAGCATGCCAATGAAAACGTGGATATCATTTCCACTGACTTGAGCTTTCATGTGTTAAAGCATGACCGAATCCGATTAGGGCAGGTCAATCCCCATGTCAGGGTGAATTATATTGCCTGCGACGCCACGAACCTTCCGCTCCGGGATTGCAGCATGGACATGGCCTGCACCTATGCGGGCTTCACAAATATGGCGGACCTGATGGAAAAGGGAATCCGGGACGCGGCCCGGGTGCTGAAGGACGATGCGCCCCTCATCAACTCCTCCGTGTATATGGACGAGAATGCGGAGGGCGCGAAGAGGGCGGCAAAATTCCTGGCTGAAAATCATATGGAGGGCGCTGAAAAAATATTTATCCGCAATGAACTGCTGGCAATCCATAAAGCGTATTTCAGTACAGTCCGCGAGAAAATCATCTACGAGGGAATCGCGGAGGCTGTGGAGGGCGACCTGATTCCCTGCGATGGGGAATGGTTCGCCAATGTGATTCTCATCGCCAGATAGCATCAGCGTCCATACATCTCCCCCATCCGCCGGATTCTGGCCGCCAGCTCCTCCCGCACCCAGTCCGGCCCCAGCACTCTAGCGGATGGCCCGAAGGACAGAATCAGCCCGTAGACCCAGTCGTCCACCGAGCAGCGCATCCGTATCTCGAAATCCCCCTGGGGCAGCACCGTAATCTCATCCTCCTCGAATCTGTCGTAGACCCGGTATGCCTCTTTCCTGTCTATACGGAAGACGATTTCCCCCTGTACACCTGGTTTGCCTGCTTCCATGGGCGATTCCGGCTCTCCCCTACAGACTGGGGCTTCTTCCGATTGTCCGGTTTCTATCGCTTTCCCTTCTTTTCCCGCTTCCTTGTCCCTTCCCGGTTCTCCTCTTTTCCCCAATGCCGGATTCTCCAGAGATTTCTCCATGGAATGCCCTTCTTCCATGGAATGCTCCTCTTCCACACGGTGCCGCGGCCCCAGTTCGAAGCTCTCCTCCAGCACCTCCACCCGCTTCATCCGCAGCACCTTAAAGAGCCGCATGGCCCCCCGGATTCGGCAGTAGGCCCTCACATACCAGGTATATTCCTTGAAAAGCAGCTGAATCGGCTCCACCTCCCGGCGCATCATGTCCCCGTGCTGTCCATAATAATCAAAGGCCATCACATGCCGCCCCAGGATGGCTTCCTTGATCTGCCCGTACAGCTCCCCCCGCCTGCCGCTCCAGTCGGAGAAGTCGATGGCCACCCAGTCCAGAGGCTCTGCCTTGAAGAAAGTCTCCAGCTTCTCCAGAATCCTTATGTCCTGAGAAGCCCCCGTCTCCCGGAGGCTAACCATGGCGGCCAGGATCCTGCCCTGCTCCTCTTTGGACAGCAATCGCCTGTCCAGGACGAAATGTTCCATCAGGCGGATGCCGCCGCCCTTGCCCCGGTTGGCATATACCGGAATCCCCGCCATGGACAGGCTGTCGATGTCCCGGTAGACGGTGCGCGTGGACACCCCGAAACGCTCCGCCAGCTCCTCCGCCGTCACAGAGCCTTTATTCATCAAGATATAGACCATTTCCAGCTGTCTGTTCACCATAGATATCCTTCGCTCCTACGTTTGTCCTGTGATACACTCTCGGAATCTCCAAACCGCTTAGGAATTGTCGGAAAATAACTGCTGCAATTGCTTCAGGCAAAAGCCCGGAAATACAATAAAAATTGCCATAAACTTGCAGCAGTTATTTGTAGACACTTCCTTATCATGCGGCTTTCCAGGATTCCGGGCCAGCAGCCAGATGCCCTTGTCCTTATCTACCAATGTGGTCAGCTCCTCGCCTCCATCTTGCTCAAGCACTCTTTCAGAGAGGCCAAATTGGGATGGAACCAGTTGAAAGCGCCTGCGTCAGCGGCTTCTCCGACCTTCATAGAAACAAATTTGTCATTTACAGAAAATAGCAAAATGGTTAAGCACAAATCCTCCCGTTTTCTTCTTGCGCGGCATCAGCGTACCTCCATTTCTGAATCCAGCGCTGTGCGGATCACATCAGAGGAAAAACGATATGCACGTGGGCCATTTTTTTCCCGAGCCAAACGGAAAAAGCAGAAGCCATCTTTCATATCAGCTTTTTCTATTCCCTCTACCGCGGCGGCAACACACTCATAGCTGTGCGTTGTGGCGATGACCTGGCAGTTGCTTTTTTGAGCAGCATGCGCAATGCACTCCCAAATCATGGGGAACATTGAGTAGTGGAATCCATTTTCAATCTCGTCAACCAGAAAAATAGAGTTTGGATTCTCCATAATAGACAGCATGATAATCAGCAACCTGTTCATGCCATCCCCGGCCAAACGTATAGGCAATAGTTTTCCTCCCATGTTGCCATATAGCTGTGTCTGCCCATTTGTAGTAATGGCGGTAATATCAGAAATAGCCGGATCCATTTTTTTGAGAATGCCCAGGATTTCGCTTTTCCTTCCCTTCAGTTCAAGTTTTCCAAATAGCTCCACCGGTGAGTAAAAGGCCGCAATTTTGGAATTGATCATCTGTGTAAATGGCATGGCTACCTTTTGATTGTTGGGAATGCTGGTATTTATGTTTACCACAATTCCATCAGGTGCCGCCACAAAGTGGCCGGTCTCCGTATAGGAAAGCTCCTTTTGCGTGAGCCGGAATCTCAAGGTATAGCCACTTTGCGCAGAAGACATAAACCGATTCATAACATCAGGCGTCATCCCCTTAAAATCCTGCAGCTGCGGCGAATAAGAATCCTCGCGATAATAGGTCAGCTCTGTATCGTGTTCTAGCCGCGCAAAAATCTGAACGGGCTCATCTGCATTCATCTGATGAAACAAAGGCTTCCACAATATATCAAAGTCAGGAATGACCGGCAGGCTTCTGAAGTTACAGATCTTTTCAAAGCACATGGAATCACTGTGGTCAGCAAGCAGAAAAATGCCCTCCAAAACCGTGCTTTTCCCTGTATTATTTTTTCCGGAAAGCAGAGTAATTGGGGCTAAATCCGGCAGCTCCAGATGCTGAAAACCCCGAAAATTCCGAAAAGAAACGCTTTGAACCATAAAATCACCTCTCCGTTTATTTACGCAATCATGCGGAGTGTGGTTCCATTCGCATCCCGCTGTTCGGCAGGGATTTTGGATTCAATGTCATCCCCCTTATCGCGTACCCCTAGCTTTATGCGTTGTTAAAGCAAAATTATTATACCATAATTCTACTTGAATCACAAATAATTCTTTGTAGGCCAACCAAATCCACAAAAGCCGAAAGCCAAAACCAGAATGAAACTCCCCGCAGCAAGCTGCAGGAAATTAAACCCTCTTTGGGATTAAAACCGGATATCTCAACCCCCACTGATATCTCTGCTTTGAAGAATCATATATGCGTATAATTTATGCTTATATTTTTATGCAGACATCATTGACACGAGCACAAAAAAGGCGCAAACTATAGGAGAATATACATGACCGCACGAGAGATTCTGAAAATACTCCATAAGGACGGATGGCATGAAGTCCACCAGGAAGGCTCGCATCTGTAGCTCAAGCATCCCACGAAACCGGGAACAGTAACCGTTGCAATGCATGGCAAAAAGGACATCCCACCAGGGACACTCAGCAAAATCCTGAAACAGGCAGGGCTTTGATTCCCTGGCCCCGCGACGACTGATAGAAAGGAGCAAAGAACCATGTCGAATATGACCTATCTCGCAATATTGGAGCCTGGAGAAGACGGCAGCTACGGCATTTCCTTCCCAGATCTCCCAGGCTGTTTCAGCTATGGCGAAAACCTCACACGTTCCTTGGTTCCATGTCCAACATCATCCCCGCACGCAAGAATTCCAAAAAAACCCGGAGCCCTGGCTGTTCCAGGTACTCCGGGACTTTTGGAGACAATTCCTTAGGAATTGTCGGAAAATAACTGCTGCAATTGCTTCAGGCAAAAGCCCGGAAATACAATAAAAATTGCCATAAACTTGCAGCAGTTATTTGTAGACACTTCCTTATTACCGCTCTGCCCGCACGGGGTTGTTCAGGAAGTCCTCGTAGGACAACCGGATTCCCTCCTCCAGCTCTGTGTGGTAAGTCCAGCCTAACGCCCTGGCCTTGGAGACGTCCAGGAGCTTCCTGGGGGTGCCGTTGGGCTTGCTTGTGTCCCAGCGGATCTCCCCGGTGTAGCCGATGACCTCTGCCACCAGCTCGGTCAGCTCCCTGACGGTCAGCTCCTTGCCTGTCCCGGCGTTCACGGTCTCGTTGCCGCTGTAATGGTTCATCAGGAACACGCACAGGTTGGCCAGATCGTCCACGTACAGAAATTCCCGCAAGGGCGAGCCGTCCCCCCAGCAGGTGACGTAAGGGAGCCCCTGCTCCTTTGCCTCATGGAACCGGCGGATCAGGGCCGGCAGCACATGGCTGTGGGTGGGATGGTAGTTGTCGTTAGGCCCGTATAAATTTGTCGGCATGACGGAGATATAGTCCGTCCCGTACTGGCGGTTCAGGTACTCGCAGTATTTCAGGCCGGAAATCTTGGCCAGGGCGTAGGCCTCGTTGGTCTTCTCGAGCTCGCTGGTCAGCAGGCAGCTCTCCGGCATGGGCTGGGGGGCCATCCGGGGATAGATGCAGGAGGAGCCCAGGAACTCCAGCTTCTTGCAGCCGTTCTGCCAGGCGCTGTGGATGACGTTCATCTCCAGGGTCATGTTGAACCACATGAAGTCCGCCAGGGCCTCCTGGTTGGCCACGATGCCCCCCACCTTGGCCGCCGCCAGGAATACGTACTCCGGACGCTCCGCGGCGAAGAAGTCCTCCACCTCTTGCTGACGGCACAGATCCAGCTCTTTATGGGTGTGCGTGATGATATTTTCATAGCCCTGGCGCCGCAGCTCCCGGAGGATGGCGGAGCCCACCATGCCCCGGTGCCCGGCCACGTAGATTTTCGCGTTTTTTTCCATCATTTTTCATGTCCTCGATTTCGGTTCTGTTTTGTACTCTGTCTTATTTTTCATGCCTGCGCTGTGCATCAGCCTTTCGCTTCCATCTGCTTTGTGGCCTCCAGCACGGCCCTCTCACGCCTGGCAAGAGCCCTGTCATGCTCCGCCATGATTTCTATCAGCCGCTCATAGCTGGTGGCCTGGGGATTCCAGCCCAGGACGGTCCTGGCCTTGGTGGGGTCGCCCAGCAGGTTGTCCACGTCCGTGGGGCGGAACCACTGGGGGTTCACGCAGACCAGCAGCTTTCCTGTGGCGGCGTCGTAGCCTTTCTCCTCCAGGCCGCTGCCCTCCCAGCGAACGGAAAGCCCGTTGGCGGCAAAAGCCTTCTCCGTGAAATCCCGCACCGTGTGCTGGACGCCGGTGGCGATGACGAAATCCTCCGGCTTCTCCTGCTGCAGCATCAGCCACATGCACTCCACATAGTCCCTGGCATAGCCCCAGTCCCGCTTGGAGTCCAGGTTGCCCAGCTCCAGATGGTCCTGTATGCCCTCGGCGATACGGCCCGCCGCCCGGGTGATCTTGCGGGTGACGAAATTCTCCCCCCGGCGCTCGGATTCATGGTTGAACAGGATACCGTTGGCGGCGAACATGCCGTAGGCCTCCCTGTACTCCCTGACGATCCAGAAGCCGTACTGCTTGGCCACCGCGTAAGGGCTGTAGGGATGGAAAGGCGTGGACTCGCTCTGGGGCACCTCCTCCACCTTGCCGTAGAGTTCGGAAGTGGAAGCCTGGTAGACCTTGGTCTTCTCTATCAGCCCAAGGATGCGCACCGCCTCCAGGATGCGCAGCACGCCGATGGCATCCACGTCCCCGGAGTACTCCGGCACGTCAAAGGATACCTGCACATGGCTCTGGGCCGCCAGGTTGTAGATTTCGTCCGGTCGGACAATATTGATGATGCGAATCAGGGAAGAGGAGTCCGACAGATCCCCCTCGTGCAGGGTAAGGTTCTCCGCTCCCATCAGATGCTCGATGCGGGCCGTGTTAGGCAGCGAAGCCCGGCGGATGATGCCATGTACCTCATAGCCCTTCTCGAGCAGAAGCTCCGCCAGATAAGAGCCGTCCTGTCCTGTAATTCCGGTAATCAACGCTACTTTGTTCATTCTTTTCGCTCCTTCTTTGCTGTATTCCAGCGACAGTCCCATGCCTTGTCCGAACCGTCGCCCCTTCTGTGCCCCGAGGTCTTCCGGGCATGCCCCTGCAATGCCTGCAGCCTGACCTGCCTTCTGCCCACCGGCGGCCTCTTCGCCTGTAGGCCTGGCAGAACGGCATTGGCAATCCCTCACGCAGACCCGCCGGAACGGCATTGACAATCCCTCACGCAGGCCCGCCGGAACGGCATGAACAGCCCGCTTGCGCATCCAGGCCAAACGGCATGCTTCCTCTTCTCAGGGTTCTTATACAGTATTGTAGGAAATCTGGAAACCATTTACAATTCAGGATATTGCGGCAACCTTGTACAATCTTGACTTTTGTGCTATACTATCCCTGTCCGGAGCCAGAAATAAGACAACACAGGAGGCACCCCATGGAATCCCTCTTTCAAGGCACTTCAGTGAAATCCAACCGCGTCATATACACCCCCTCCTCCTTCGCCAAGGCCAACCTGCTGCACCTGCAGGAGGCGGGGGAGCTTCAGGCTCTGCAGCCCCATACCAGCAGCCGCTCGGGCCTGCGCTCCTTCCTGTTCTTCCTGGTCACTGAAGGTGCCGGAACCCTGGACTATGACGGCCTGCGCCACAGCCTCTCCGCCGGGGACTGCGCCTTCATCGACTGCCGGAAGTCCTACGCCCAGAGCTCATCTGAAGACAACTTGTGGTCTTTGAGATGGATCCATTTCTACGGTTCCAGTATGAGCGGAATCTATGAAAAATATGTGGAGCGCGGCGGCCGCCCCGTCTTCAGGGCGGAGCGCGGCGACCCTTTCCTGGGGCTGCTCACCGAACTGCTGGCCATAGCGGGCTCCGAGGACTACATCCGCGACATGCGCATCAACGAAAAAATCACCTGCCTCCTGACCGCCATCATGGAAAAAAGCTGGCATCCGGAAAGGACCTCCCCCGCCCGGTCCAAAAAGCAGTCCCTCCAGCAGGTGAAAGCATACCTGGAGGAGCACTATCGGGAGCAGATCACCCTGGATATGGTGGCAGGCCAGTTCTACCTGAACAAATTCTACCTGGCCCGCAGCTTCAAGGAACAGTTCGGCACCACCGTGCTGGGCTACCTGAACCAGATCCGCATCACCCACGCCAAACAGCTGCTGCGATTCTCCGGCCTCACCGCGGAGACGATCGGCCGGGAGGTTGGCATCCCCGAACCCGGGTACTTCAGCCGTGTCTTCAAGAAGGTGGAAGGCGTCTCCCCGGGAGAGTACAGACGGATGTGGTGACCCGCTACCCCCGCAGCTCTTTATATAAAGTCAGGTCCACGGTCCCGTCCGCCACGGTCACCTCCGCCTTGTCCACCATCATGCCCACCAGCATCAGCTCGCTGGTCTGCCCGTGGTTCCCGGCTCCGGCCAGTTCCCAATAGATGTCCTCGATGCCGTCATTCCGCTGCTCCCGCAGCTTATCCAGCTCCCTCAGCTTTTCCTCGCAGCCGGGGCGGTAATCGGCGTGGAAGACGATCTTCCCTTTCGTCCCCGCCCTTTCGATGCTGGAGCTGATATGCTCGGCTCCAATCCCCAGAAAATACATCGTCAGCTCCGCTATGATCCTCACCAGTTTCCTTTGTTCTTCAAGCATCCGTGTCTCTCCTTTTCCTTCGCCCGTATTCCATCAGGAAGCTCTCTATGGCAGGCACCATGATGATGGCCACCCACCCTGCGCTGAATCCGTTGTTGTACAGGTTCAGCCCCCCGTACATCTGGGACGTGCACATGACGATGGCCGTATGGAGCATCCCGGCCACGATACCCGCTATCACGCCGAACCGCCCGGCAATGGGCGCGAGGCCCACCGCAAAGGCCGCCGCCAGCTGCACCCCGGGAGTGGTGGGCTCGAACCGGTTCAGGAGCGTGGACAGATACACCCCCGCCAGCACCGGCGCGTAATTGCGCACATGGGCCCCGAAAGCCGAGAATCCAAATGCCGTCAGGATTGCGCCCACCACCGGCCCGGAGAAATCCCCGCCGATCAGGCAGATATAAGCGGCGCACAGAGCGCCCACCAGCGCCATGTTCATCAGCGTGTTCCCCGGCCCCTCCATCAGAACGAAATCCGCCACGGCCCGCCCCGGGTGCTTCCATACTTTCAAAAGGCCCTCAGCCCTGCCCCCGCACAGATACAGCCCATACAGAAAAGTCAGCGCGAAATAGCCGAACAGACCCACCACAATCCACAGCGGCCTGCCCTCCCGCCAGATCAGCACGGATTCGCTCTCTATGCCGAAGGACTTCAGCACACAGACCACCACGAACGCCAGGATGCCCGCGGAGAACCCCACGTTGAACAGATTGTATCCCATGTGCATGGAGGCTGTATGTACCGAGAGGGCCGGGAGGATGAACCCAATCAATATCCCCACCGCTATGGCCACCAGAAGATTCATCTTCCTGCCATAAGGCAGCTCGAAGACCAGCTCCGTCACCAGAGGCGCCAGACTGGTCCCGAAAAACCCCGTATAGATATAGCGGCTGAGCCTGGAGCCGTGCACCAGCGCATAGGCGGAGGTGCCGACCAGGATCGGCAGGATGTTCACCGGGTTCTTTCCCCAGAGGGCATATCCCACATTGATGAACACTGCCGCCATGGTCAGCCCGGTGAACTTGACTTTTTCCCGGCACAGCAGCCACAGCCCCATGCCCATCACCAGCACGGCGTTCAGGAAAGCGGAGGCATATCCCGCCAGCCCGAAATAGTCCGTAATCAGGGCGTCCCGGGAGATCACGATGACCCAGAGCCCTTTCACGGCATCCGCCAGGCTCGCCCTCTCCCGGACCATGCCTGCCGCCCCCGCCGCCAACAACAATGCCATGGAACAGAAGCTGAACACCTTCAGCTCCCTTCCCTGCAGCCTCTCCCTGACCGTTCTGCCCCCCATCCATACCTCCGTTCTGCGCTGCCACGGTTTCCGCGCTTTTTCCTCTTCCCCTCAGTCTAAAAAAGCCAATGAACATGACTCCATGCACACTGGCTTATAATCCCCGTTCCAAATGTTCCCTGCGCCGGCAGCCTTTCCGGGGACAGTTCCCCGGCCTTTCCGGTCCGCCGCCCCGCACGGATTCTCAGCCCCGCAGCTTCCTGACCGCCTTCTCCGCGATCAGGCACTCTCCATGCTCCTCCAGCTGCGCCGCCTGGGATTCCTCCGCGGCATACAGCCCCGCGAATTCCAGCGCCTGCACGCAGGCCCTGCTGTAGCGCTCATAGGAGGCCCGCCCCTTGAGCAGATAGAGGAAATACAGGCCGTCCATCTGGTACAGGCGGCTCTCCACCTGCAGATTCGAGGGCAGCAAGGCCACATACTCCATAATCCTGCCGATGTCCGAGAAGACGAACACGGCGAATCCAGGGCGCACCGCCTCCTGCTCTCCGGCAGGCTTCCCCTCCGCACCGCCGGCCGGTGCCTGGCTTTTCTGTGCCGCCGCTTCCGCCGCAATGGCGTTGCCGTTCATCTTCTCCCTGGTCCTCTGTAGAATTTTCTTTATCTCCCTCAGACATTCTATGAACTGGTCGCTCTCCTTCATCTCAGGATCCCTGTCCGAAAAGGTCAGAATCAATCCCTGGTCAGGCAGCATCATAATCTGCAGGTCGAAAGCGAACTTCGGCGGCTTATAGCCAACCTCCTCCTCGGCCTGCTCTATAATCTCCTGCACCACTTCCCTGGCCTTTTCGCTGCGCAGGACGAAGTCTTTATAATCAATCTCATATTCTTCCAATTCCTCATTGGACAGAAAACATTTTACTGTCTTGTCATCTACTCGCTCTATTCTCATATCATTATCCTCATAAAAATGTATCTGCCATCTGTCACATTTCTATGATACCATGATATTCTGAATTTTTCAATTGTAGAATTCAACACAAAAGAATCTTCTCTATGATTCTATTGCGTTATTCTTTCATACTTTCTAATATTTTATACATTTTATGTTAAAATGGTTGATTATCTCAAAAAAGCCTTGATTTACGGGCATACAAGCAGGATTTCAAGCTGAATTTACTACCAATTTACTACTTTTGAGGGAAAGAGCCTTGATATGCCGCCCGGAACCCTGCCAGCCCAGCCACCAGCACACAGCATTGAGAAAGAATAAATGAAAACTGAATACGACGCATACGCGGCGTTTCTCTATCCCAACACGGGAGAACAGGAACGCCGCTTTTTTTATGCCCTCATGTTACGCAGTAGGGGCAAAAAGAGCCTTGCTATATGCGGCTTTGCGGGCGCACTTTTGCCGGGGACAGGGATTTATACCTTTATCCCCGAAAATGCCGTTCTATTGCGTAACATTCCAATATCTGCACCAATGAGAATCCGGGGTGCAGTGGCTATATGATAGCTGCCGCGTCCCGGTTTTTTCTAATTGTAGAGACTATTATATCTTACCAAATGTTCTAATTGTTCTTTTATTTCACTACATATTTGTTCATTTTCCAAATCATCAATATCCACACGTATTTTGAACTCATAATCACCAGTATTTTCTATATCCTTAATAATACCCCCTTGAACTACCATAGTTTTCTTAATCATTTCTTGTTTATAATCAGTATACATAAAATCGAAATACTCTGTACACTCTATCCCACAAAAAAAACCTTGCTTTATTATTATCTCTTGGATTTTATCTACCCATTGTGTGACTGGTTTTGGTTCTAATGTGCTATACATTTCAAAACTATTCGTTTCAAAGTCATATGTAGAAAAGTCTTTTTCCAAATATCCCCCTAAAAGAATATACCCTTTTCCTAAATAATCATATTGTTCATCATAAACAGCGATAATAAGCACTACATCACCAAACACATTCCCATACTTTATATCTCCACCAACATTTTTAATAACATATTTCATTTTATCCTCATCAGCTTCTATATCTAAAATAAAAGCGGGTTGTTTTTCTAAATCTTCTATCCGTTGTTCGTTCAAAGATATATCATTTGCAACCATTGCAACTTTAACACTAACGATTGACACTATAACTCCTGCAATAGAAAGAGCTAACATCATAACTGTTTCAAAGTAAATTTTCTTTCTCTCTAAAAAAGTTTGAAATTTACTTTTGGTATCAGCTTTTACTTCAAGTAGCTTTGTGTTTTCGTTATATATCAAATATTTACTTTTTTTCTTTCTTGTTTTCATGCTTACACCTGCTTTCTAAATCTAAGGACATATTCATTTTATCATAATTTTCTTGTTTTTTCCACGATATAGCACTTTATTACCGTTCTGTTTCTCTTTTTCGTTCTGTCTGCTTCTCTGCCTGTAAAATGCTGTCAATATTCCGCTTGATAACGTCGTATTCCGCAACCTGTTTTTTCAGCTTGCCATAATCGGCGTAAAGGCTTTCTTTCTGCGCTTGGAGCTTTTCATACTCTGCTTGCAGGGCGGGGACGTTGGGGAGCCTGCCGCCGATCTGCGCCGCTTTTAGTGCCTTTGCCGCCGCTTCATGGAGGATAATACCCCGTTCATGCTCTGCCCGGTATTTCTCCTTATTCCGGGCTTTGCGGTAGGTTTCATAGAGGGGCTTTGTCTTTTGGTAGGTAGTGACATTCTTAATGAGCAACGCCATATCCGAAAGACGCTTTTCCGCTTCCTTTAGGCTGTCCCCCGCCTGTTCGCTTGCCGTGGCGATTTCCTCTATCCGGGTAAGCAGATCGGCGTACTGTTCAATCTTGTTTTCGGTAAGGAAGTTCATAGTCTTTGCCGCCTGTTTCAGATTGTGGATTTTCGCCCACTGTTCATAGCCCCGGCTCTGCTGCGCCTTGATACTGTTCTCAATGTCAATGAGAAGATTAACGCCCTTACGCTCTGCCTTTGGAGCTTTGGCGGCGCGGGTACGCTTGCCCGCTATCCGTTCCCTTATGGCTTCCTCTGTATAGTCCGCGCCGAGGGTTTTAAGGCGGGTAAAGCGTTCCTGCCCCGGTGCGCGGCACGACACATATTTTCCCGGTTTGATTTCATAGCCCGCCACCTGTAACCGCTGCAATAATTCCTCAAAACTGGAAACTTGGGGAATGAGCGCGTC
>CAJUFI010000050.1 GCA_910585665.1 uncultured Acetatifactor sp.
TTGGGGGTCGGTCTGCTCCTAAAGATTATGGTGCTAACTTCTAAACACGGGTTTTGACAAATAGAAAAAACTGAATTTAAGTCCTGCGAATCACTGTCCGCAGCAAGAACATCCTGCTTATCGAATATATTATTACAAAATGAGTATACCACATTCCGGTTCCCTGCGCAATCAAAATTTTGTATCCACACCAATTTGGGGGTTTTTGATTTTTTAAGGCTACTGCCAAAGGCAGAAGGAGGACCATATCTATCCCTTGACACCAAAGGAAAAAAGCACTATGATAAAGCATAGGATGAAAAGAACCGCTAAGTCCGAAAGCGCCTTAGGTGAAGCGCGGGTGTTTTGCGTTTCTCCGGATTCCTGAGGGCTTAGGGGCAATTATCAAAACGAAAGGAAGACAAGACAATGACGGAAACAGTCAAGGAAAAATTGGCAAGGGCGGCAAAAAAAGGAAGACGGCTCGTGGTCGTGGCGACTGCGGGTGCGCTGGTCGTGACCAGCATCAATTATGTCCAGGCGGCAGGAAACGATAAGGGCATAGAGGATATTTTTGATGAAACTTATTATGCGGAGAACTATCCGGACCTGCTGGAGGCGTTTGGATATGACAGGGCGGCTCTGCTGAAGCATTTCATGACCTACGGGCTCTCGGAAGGCAGGAACATGAACGGGCTGATAGACCTGGTCAAATACCGGGAGAAATATCCGGATCTCCAGGAGGCCTTCGGGGATGACTGGGACGCCTATCTGAATCATTATCTCACCTACGGAGCCTTTGAGCACAGGGACAACGGAACCGACTTCGACCCGGTGGATTACCTCAACAGGTACAGCGATCTGCAGAAGGCCTTCGGCACGGATATCCTGGCCGCTTACCAGCATTACGAGACCTATGGCAAGCAGGAAGGAAGGGAAGGCAGAAGCGACGCTGCCGTAATGGCGGCACAGGCACAATCGCCCGCATCGCCAAAGAACGAAGATAAAGAGCCGCCGAAACAGCCCGCTGCCCCGAACCCGGATCAGGGAGACATGGAAATCCAGAGCGTTGAGGTCATAGGCAGCGGCCATATCAGGGTCACTCTGAGCCGGAAGACGGAACAGCCCCTCACCCTGGGAGCGTTCAGCATCATCTGCAACAGCGGCGGCTCCGATATGACGATACTGTCCGTGACCACCAACGATAACAGAGTCTATGACCTGACCACTACCTACTACAGGGATCAGGAATACGACATCCAGATCACGCTGCCCGACGGCAGTACGATTTCCAAGGTCTTTACCTATAGGACGGACTGCCCGCAGCTTTCGGGCATCGGCGCCGTCCGCACCAGCGCCGGCGAGGCCAGGGTTACCTATAATTCGGACGCACCCGGGTATTTTTACTATCTGTTAAGGGAAGACGGGGCGGGTTCGGCCCGGGCGGCCTCCACAGGGGGAGCGGAGCCCACAGAATCCGAACTCATCAGCAATGGCGTCAAAACGGAGATGAAACAACATGAGAACAGCTTTACCGTTTCCGGCCTGGCCGAGGGCGTGTCGTACACCCTGTATTATATGGCTGTGGATACAGAAGACAGGGCTACCTTAGTAAGCAGCCTTTCCATTGCCAGCGATATCCACGAGGAGACGGCCGCCGCGATCAAGAGAGCCGAGGCATTCGCCGAAGAGCAGTGGAACGGAGAATTCCTGTATGGTTTCAAGATAGAGCTGGAGACTGCCACTGCAGAGCCTCTGACTCTGGACCAGTTTGACATCAGCTGTCCCCAAAACGAGACGACCCTTGGGGATATCAAGACTTCGGACAACAGGATTTACCGCGTGTATATGCAGAGAGGCAGCATCCCTAAGGGCAATAATACTTACACGATCCTGATCAACCTGAAGGACGGTACCCAGTTAAAGGGAAGCTGTTACCTTGACCTGCAGGCTCCCAGGGTGGATGCGAGGACCATAGAGTGGGTAGACGAGGACACGATAAAGGTGACGGTCAACTCGGACGAAGCGGGAAGCCTTTACTACGCAATTCAGGATCAGGTGGACGGGGAAGGTACGATTGCTCCCAAGGATCCCGCCCAGATCTACGCCCAGGGCACGAAGGTCTCCATAGGATACGGCCTGAATTATATAACGGTCAAAGGCGCGAAGGCAGGGCAATGGTTCTGCTTTGCATCGGAGGATGAACGGAACAACAGGGAGTCCTTCTACAGCTATAAGCAGATTCCCGAATATACCGCTCCGGCTCCGGACGATACAGAGAAGCCGATGATTACAGGCGTGACGGTCCTTAAGGCTTCCGATGGCGCAACCCTCAAGGTGGTGTTCAACCAGGATGTAGAGGGGTATTACGACAATAGCCTGACCCAGATCAGCGGAATCAATGGAAAGCTGGCCTTTGACACAACATATAGCGGTGAGGGAGGTTTCGAGAGCAACGTGCTGACGCTTACTGTGATGGATCGCTCCATTACCATTTCTGAGGGGTCCCATACCCTGACTATCGTATTTTATGACAACACGATATTGACATTTGATTTCACAGTATAAGTCCGGACGCAGGTGCAGACAGCACAGCATCTGTCCCTATTGTGCGGAGCTGCCGTTTCCCGGCGGCTCCTTTGCGGCTTCCGCCATCCGCACCTGCCCCGGCTTATGGCACAACCATCCAAAGAAAGAGGCAACTACCATGAACAGAGAATTTCTGACAGACCTGCTGACCACTCCGTCCGTCAGCGGATACGAAGAGACGATCCAGAAAAAGGCCCTGGCCTACGGCAGGGAATTCACCGATACCCAGCTCACCGACCCCAGCGGCAACGCCGTTTCCGTGATAAATCCCAAGGCTCCCCACAAGATACTGCTCTGCGGGCATATCGATGAAATCGGCTTTGTAGTCACCCACATTGACGACTCCGGCAGGCTCCATCTGACAGGGGCAGGCGGCGTCCAGCCCAGGCTCTACGTGGGCTCGCCGGTGCAGGTCTGGCATGAGGGGAATCTGGTCCACGGCGTCATCGCCACTTCCTCCGACCTGGTGAAAAAGGACAAGGTCGAAGCTTCCGATCTGCTGGTGGACCTTGGAGCAAACTCTAAGGAGGAAGCGGAAAAAATCGTCTCCGTGGGAGACCCTGTCTGCGCGGACGTGCCTGTGCGGGAGCTGATGAACGACTGCTTCACCTGTAGGGCGCTGGACGACCGCACCGGCGCTTTCGTGGTGCTGGAAGCCGCCAGGGACGCCGCCGAAAAGGGCGCTTCCATCGGCATCTACGCCGCCACCACCGTAGGCGAGGAGACCACGGGCCGGGGCGCTTATCACGCTGCCGCCCGGCTGAAGCCCGACTGCGCCATCGCCGTGGACGTGACCTGGGCCAGCGATGCCCCCGGCACCAATCCCGGCGACACCGGGGAAGTGAAGCTTGGCGGCGGGCCGGTGCTCTGCCTGGGCTCCGCGGTGAACAAGCAGATGAACGCCCTGCTGAAACAGACCGCCGAAGAGCTGGAGATGAAGGTACAGTGGGAAATCGCCACAGGCCGCACGGGCACCGACGGCGACACAGTGAATAAGGCTGACGAAGGCGTCCCCATGGCGCTGGTGTCCATTCCGCTGCGGTATATGCACAGCTCCGTGGAGGTGGGCAGCTGGAAGGACATTGAGGACTGCATCCGGCTGCTGAGCGCGTTCCTGGTGAAGCTGTCGGAGGAGATGGACAGGGGCTTCGACTTCTGCCCTATCAAGCCCTGAGCCCCGGAAATCTGCCGTGAGGATTGTCCCCTGCCGCAGAGCCCAATCTCCTGAATTCCCACGCATCTCAATGCTCCAGTATAAACGAAAGCAGGGGGTTCAGGAGATGCACAGCAAGAAAGGAACATACTATTGAAGTCCATCCTAATCATCGATGACGATCTGCATATCGGAAACTTGCTGGAGGAGGCCCTCTCCCGGGAAGGCTACCGGGTCCTGCGGGCCTATTCCGGCACGGAGAGCCTGCTGCTCTTGTCGCAAGAGCGGCCCGACCTGGTGTTGCTGGACCTGATGCTGCCGGGATTGGAGGGCGAGGAAGTGCTGCCCCGGATCCAGGGAATCCCTGTCATCATCGTCAGTGCCAAAATCGACATAGACCACAAAGTAGACTTACTGCTGGGAGGGGCCGTGGATTACGTCACGAAGCCCTTCCACCTGAAAGAGCTCCTGGCCAGGATAGCCGTTCATCTGCGGAACGCCTCCGCCCTACAGGACCCTGCTCTTCTCTCCCACGGCGACCTGACCCTGGACACGGCCGCCCACACGGTTTCCGCAGGCGCGGCCCAGGTGCGGCTGACCCGGACAGAATACGCCCTCCTGAAGCTTCTTATGCAGAATCCCACGCAAGTCATCACGAAATCCCAATTCCTTGACCGCATCTGCCAGGACACCCCCGACTGCACAGAAAGCTCCCTGAAGATGCACATCAGCAACCTCCGCCGAAAGCTCCGGGAGGCCGGCGGGAAAGACTACATCGAAGCAGTCTGGGGCATCGGCTTCAAACTGCAGTCGCCATGAATCTTTACCATTTCTTTACGCTTCTCTTTACCGCTTTCTTTATCATTGCCTGATAGAATGCTCCTATCACGGAGGACAGCGATGCACATGCCCGGGAAGGATTTCCGGAAGCGAACCCGTCACTGCCCTCGGAAAGGTATGGTAATCAACATGGACTATGTACTGCAGACCAATGCCCTGACAAAGCACTACGGGCATTTCAAAGCCCTGAACGGACTGACCATGAATGTCCCCAGAGGCGCTATCTACGGCTTCGTTGGCAAGAACGGCGCCGGCAAGACCACTCTGATCCGCCTGATCTGCGGACTCCAGAAGCCTACGTCAGGCAGTTATGTCCTGTACGGCAGACAGGACACCGAAAAAGACATCATCAAATCCCGGAAGAGAATGGGTGCAGTGGTGGAGACCCCTTCCATCTATCTGGATATGTCCGCCCGGGATAACATGATTCAGCAATACCGCATCCTGGGGCTGCCCTCCCTGGACGGGCTGGAGGATATCCTGAAGCTGGTGGGGCTGGGCGACACCGGAAAAAAGAAGGCAAAGAACTTCTCCCTGGGCATGCGCCAGCGGCTGGGCATCGCCATTGCCCTAGCCGGAAGCCCGGATTTCCTGGTGCTGGACGAACCGGTCAATGGGCTGGATCCCCAGGGCATCATCGAGATACGGGAACTGATCCTGAAGCTGAACCATGAACACCAGATTACCTTCCTGATTTCCAGCCATATCCTGGATGAGCTGGCCAAGCTGGCCACCCACTACGGCTTCGTGGACGGCGGCCGGATTGTCAAGGAGCTGAGCGCGGAAGAGCTGGAAGACGACTGCCGGAAATGCATCCGGATGGAAGTAAGCGATGTGCGCCCCCTGGCCAAGATTCTTGACGGCATGGGCATCGAGTACAAAATCCTCACCGACACCCGGGCAGACGTCTACGCCAAAGTCAAGGTGACGCAGCTGGCCACGGCCCTGGCCGCGGAAAACTGCGAACTGCTCTCCATGCAGGAGCGCAGCGAGAATCTGGAAAGCTATTACGTCAGTCTGATAGGAGGGCAGAAGAATGGTTAAATTATTGTCGGCGAATTTTTTGCGCCTGATACAGGATAAAATATTTCGGGGCGGCCTGATTCTGACGGCCGCCTGGGGGGTAATCGTCCCTGTGAAGCGCCATATGGACGCCCTACAGTATGACTATACGGATGAGATAGAGAACGGATTCTTATCCTACGCACTGTTCGCAGGCATTGTCATGGCGGTATTCTGCAGCCTGTTCCTCGGCACGGAATACAATGACGGGACCATCCGCAACAAAATCGTCGTAGGCGGAAAGCGGCGGGAAATCTATCTGGCAAATACCATAGTCTCTTCCGCGGCAGGCCTTGCCATGTGGGCGGCATATCTGCTCTCTTACCTTTGTGTGGGGATACCGCTGACGGGAGCCTTCACTGCAGACAGGAAGATGCTTCTGCTGATGGGGCTCACGGCGCTGCTCCTTACGGCGGCTTTTACCTCCATCTTCACCCTCATCGCCATGGTCTGCCAGAACAAGGCCGCCACGGCTGTCATCTGCATACTGCTGGCCTTTGGCTCTCTGATGGCAGGGATTGTGCTGAATGAGATGCTGGATGCGCCGCCGACGCATCCTGTCTATTCCCTGGACGATAAGGGCAACATGACCTCTTCCGAGGTGCCGAATCCCAAGTATTTAGAGGGGGTAAAAAAGGAAATCGTCCAGACCATCTATGACATCAATCCCGGCGGGCAGGCCATTCAGTGCGCCGCCCTGACGGCTGCGAACCCTTTGAGGCTTCCCCTTTACTCCCTTGCGGTCATGACGCTTTCCACAGGCGCCGGCTGCGTCCTGTTCGAAAAAAAGGATTTGAAATGAGGCGTTTTTCATGATGGTATGGTTATGGGCCCTGATTGGCATTCTGGCGCTGGTCGTCATTGCCCTGCTGGTCAAAATTCATATGCTGCAAAAAGCCGCGGAGGAAATCGGGGAGAGCTTTGCCGACAGGCTGCAGACAGATACCAACACCCTGATCCACATTTCCAGCCGGGACAGACATATGCGCCGCCTGGCCAGGGCCGTCAATGTACAGCTCCGGAGACTCCGCGCCCAGCGCCGCCGCTTCCAGCAGGGGGACACGGAGCTGAAAAACGCCGTCACCAACATCTCCCATGACCTGCGCACGCCCCTGACCGCCATCTGCGGCTATCTCGACCTTCTGGAGCAGGAAGAGAAATCGGAGGCGGCGGCCCAGTATCTTTGCATCATCCGGAACCGGACCGACATGCTGAACCATCTGACGGAAGAATTGTTCCAATATTCCGTCATCCTGGCGGCCCGGGAGGATGAGGCCAGAGAGGAAGTCGTCGTCAACCATCTGCTGGAGGAAAGCATCGCCGCTTTCTATGGCGTTCTGCTTGCGCACGGCATCACGCCCCACATCCGGATTCCTGAAGAGAAGGTCGTCCGGGTGCTGGATTCCTCCGCCCTGTCACGAGTGTTCGCCAATCTGCTGAGCAATGCGGTCAAATACAGCAACGGGGATTTGGAAATCGTCCTTTCCGAGACGGGGGAAATCGCCTTTTCCAACAGCGCCGCCAGGCTGGATTCGGTGCAGGTGGGCAGATTGTTCGACCGGTTCTACACGGTGGAGTCCGCCCGGAATTCCACCGGGTTGGGGCTGTCCATCGCCAGGCACCTGACGGAGCAGATGGGCGGGACCATTGGCGCGCGCTATGAGGATGGGCGGCTGAGCGTCCTTGTCACTTTGCCGGATGCCTGAGGATAGGAAGGGGCTTCTGGGTTTCACTGCGCCACCTGATTGACACCTTGACGGATGCCTGAGGGGAAAGGCTTCCCTCTTCTTCTGGCTGAGACGCTGTTCTCTGTATTTTTGCTCTGTTTTTTACTCTGTTTTTTGCAAATTGTTCTCGCCATTTTCCCTTTCCTGTGATATGCTGTAAATGTCATGCCGCACAGCCGCTTTTTCCAAAGATTGATTCTGTTGTCGGAATTTCAAGGAAAATATTACGGTTTTGCGATATCTGGCTAAACTGCCGCTCCTGGCAGAAAAACGAGAAAGGATGCTCTATGAAAAAAGCAGCTATCATCGGAATGGGCGTGATTGCCCCAGTGCATATCGCAGCCATCCGAAAGAACCCGGAGGTCACGCTGGCGGGCGTCTGCGATATTGAGGAAAGCAGAAGAAGCGCCGCTCCGGAAAATGTCCCTTTTTATACGGACTACAAAGCCATGATTCATGATGTGCAGCCGGATGTGGTGCATATCTGTCTGCCCCATTATCTGCATTTGCCCGTCTCCAAAGACGCCGCGGAGCTGGGAGTCCATGTCTTCTGCGAAAAGCCCCTGGCGCTGAACGCGGAGGAAGGCCGGGAGTTCGTCCGGCTGGAGGATTCCCACCCCGGGCTCCACATGGGCCTCTGCCTGCAGAATCGGTTCAACGATTCCACGGAGATGCTGAAACGCCTGATCGACAGCGGGGAATACGGCGCTGTCAGGGGCATCCGCGGTACGGTCTGCTGGCATCGGACCAGGGAATATTATGAGGCGTCCCCCTGGCGGGGCACATGGGACACGGCAGGCGGCGGCTGCATCATCAATCAGGCCATACATACCCTGGATCTGCTGTATTATTTGGGGGGCGAAATCCAGAGCCTGAAAGCCGTCACTGCCCAGCTTATGGACTTCGGCGTGGAAGTGGAGGACACCGCTGCCGCCAGCCTGCGCTACGCGGACGGCGCCCAGGGCCTGTTCCTGTCCACCGTCGCCAATTCCAGGGACGAGAGCGTGCAGATATCCGTCCAGCTGGAAAAGGGTTCCTTCCTGATCATGGACAGCGCCCTCTACCGCATTCTGCAGGACGGCAGCCGGGAAACGCTCTGTAGGGACGGTGCCATGCCCGGGGAGAAATTCTACTATGGCTCCAGCCACGACAAGGCAATCGGCCAGTTCTATGAAGCGCTGGAGAAGAACAGCCAGGATTATCTGCATGTGCGGGACGGGCTGATGAGCATCCGCCTGACAGACGCCATCCAGAAATCCAGCCGCAGCGGCAAAGAGGTAATTCTATAGACCCGCTTTTATTTCGTGTTCCCGTTCGTGTTCCAGATGGAACAAATGTGATGTGCCGCAATAGGTTTTGTGGGGATAGAAACACGAAAGCAGTTTGGTAGTTTCTGTAAAACAGTTTTAGCCGACAGGCCTTTCCTCTGGCCTGTCGGCTTTTTGTCCGCGGAACATAGCGTTCGCTGTCAAATTTATCTCCTGTTTCTTTTCCCTGGCCTGTCGGCTTTTTGTCCGCGGAACCCGTTCAGGTTTGGGCGCTGATTGGGTGATGGTTATTGGGTTAAGGCGAAAGGTTTGTCGTCAAAGGGCCGTCCCCCTGGAGGGGAGATGCAGCTTTTCCATGTCCGCCCCTTCCCGGATCAGGAGACTGCGTTTCTTCTCCACGCCGCCCGCGTATCCTGTCAGGCTGCCGTCCGCTCCCACCACCCGGTGACAGGGAATGATGATGGAGATGGGATTGTGGCCCACCGCGCCGCCCACGGCCTGGGCACAGCTGTGGCTTAAGCCGCGGCTGGCGGCGATTTTCTCCGCGATTTCTCCGTAGGTGGTCACCTGGCCATAGGGAATCCCGCAGAGGATTTTCCAGACTTCCCTGCGGAATTCGCTTCCCTCCGGTGCCAGCTTCAGTTCGCTGACAGAAGGTCTCTCCCCTCTGAAATATCGCTCCAGCCATTGTTTCGCCTGATTCAGGATGGGAGATGCGGCGTTTTCCCCTGTTTCTCCTTTCAGAGATTCCCGATAATATTTCTGGCCCTCTATCCAAAGGCCTACGAGCACCCCGTCCCTTCCCGCAAGCAAAAGCCTGCCCACGGGTGAATCACAGTACATAGTGTCTGTCATTTTCTGTCCTGTCATCTTCTGTTCTCTCCTTCCCGGTTCCTTATCCTCTCGCTATCTTCGCCGGATACCATTTCTGGAACCAAGCCGTGAAAATGCCCATCAGAAGCGGAAGGACGGAATTGATGGCCCCAATCCAGCCCCCCGCTTCCGTCCCCATGACGGCGTAGGTCCACAGCGGCGTCAGCAGGTACAGAATTCCCCACAGCAGCGTCAGGATTCGATTGGTCTTTACGAACAAGGGATTGCGAAGGGCGTCCTCCCCATGGTACTGGTTCATGGAATAATATGCCGTGAGCGGAATCCTGCGGGTGCAGCTGGCCGTCCACATGACGCCAAAGCTAAAATAGGCCAAAGGCACCACAAGCCTTCCCGGCGCGCCCAACAGAGAGCATACAGCGAATCCTGTCACCAGCGTTGACGACAAAATATCGTAAATAGTCTTTCGGTTGCGGTAAAACAGCAAAGGAAGCAGCATGCACGCCGCCAGGCTGGCCAGGCTGCCCCAGCGGCCGTCAATGGGCACTGCGGCCCAGAAGACGATCCAGGGAATCAGCAGAATATTCATATTCGTCCCCTTGCAAGGCATACAGACGCCCAACGCTCCCGTTTCCGGCAGGGCCCTGGCGTTTTCGCGCCTTCCGGGAATCCCGCCTGCCGTTTTTCCCCCGGCGTCCGCCCCTGAAGCTGCGCCGGAGACGCCCTGGGCCCCCTCCCCCTCTCCGATGCCGCCAAAATACCTGTCCCAATTCAGCATCAGATCAAAATCGCCCTTCACCCGGTACAAATGCTTCATAAGCGCTTCATCCCCACGGATTTCCCCTTTCGCGATAGAATGCCACACGGTGACAGGGGTCTCGATTCTCGTAGTGGCGGCGCCAAAGCCGTCCGTGATGACCCGGCTCCCCTCTTTGCCCAGAATCACCTGATAGCATTCGTCCAGATCCGTATAGCACATCTCCAGCACCATATCCTTGCCGGGATAGCTTTCCTTCCGGTAAAGGGCTGCCATCTGGCGGGTGAAGACAAGGGCGTCTGATTCCTGCTCCCCGGTCTCCCTGTCGATGCCCCAGCTGGCATCCGCCATGCTTTCAAATACCTCCTTCGGGTACAATAGCTCGCTCAGCTTCTCCTTTGTCTCCGGCCGGACGCCGCCCTGGGCATACTCCCGCCCGGCCTGGCGTACATGTTCCAGATACTCCCCCGTCCTCTGAGACAGCTCCGGAACCCGGAACAATTCCCCCTGGCCGCAGAAAACCGCGGTGTATGCATCCTTGCCGCAGATATGGTCGAACAGGCTGCACACCCCGTCATAATTCCCTTCCGCGCTGCAGAATCCGCAAGTGGAGATCAGGACATGCCGTTTGCCGTCCATATCGTAGCGGGAGGGATGGCTGCCGCTGCCCGTCCCTTCCTCGTTTTCCGCCATGAAGGGCAGCACCATGGGCAGCTGGCGGTCAATCAGGTTCTTCAGCCCGCCCGGCACCGTATAATAATAGAGAGGAAAGCTCCAGACAGTCACGTCCGCCCACAGGAGCTTTTGGATCACTTCCCGCATATCGTCCTGTATGCAGCACTTTCCCGGGGTCTTGTCCCAGCAGGAAAAGCACCCCAGACAGGGGCGTATCTCCAGCCGGTTGACCTGGATTTCCTCGATTTCGATTCCGGTCTCCTCCGTCCAGCCATCCTGGCTCCGGGGTCTCTGGGCTCGCAGCCCTTTGCCCTGCGTCTCCGCCAACCCCTCTCTCATCCCTTCCAGAAAGCGCCTGGTCAGCTTCCAGGTATTGCTGCTGCCGCCCTTAGGGCTTCCATTGATTGCCAAAATCTTCATAATCCCCTGACCCCTTTCCTGTCCTTCAACCGCGCAGCAGATGCAGATATCAGCCGCCAGCTTCAGTCTGCATCCTCCTGCAGCCGTCGGATACAGCTTTCGGCCCACTGTATATGCATCTTCATATTCTGCAGGCCATACTCCACGGTCATCTGCCAGTACAGAGCCTTTTCTTTATCCCCCAGAAAATCGCTGTAACTGGCTATATGCTCCGGCACAGCCGCAAGGCTCCGGAGGAACATTTCGCAGTAGGACTTCAATGTTTCGAAATAGCGGATATTTTCCGCCCGGCTCCGCTCTCCCATGAAGAATACCTTCATCAGCACCGGGGCCCGCGGGGATATGTCCGGGCCCTCCTCCGATAGCCACCGCAGCAGTTCCGTCCGGCCCTCCCCTGTGACCGAATAGACATTTTTATCCGGCTTTCCCTGCTGGGCCACATAACATTTCGTCACCCACCCCTTCTGTTCCAGCGTCTGAAGCTCGCGGTAAATCTGGCTGGTCTGGGCATTCCAAAAATAACATAGCGAATCCCTGAAAACGGTATTGATCTCATATCCTGTCATGTCCTGATAATTCAGGAGCCCCAAGATTCCATGTTTCAGCATCGATAAATCTCCTTCTGTGTCCCTCATCTCCTCTATTATATTCCACTTATGGAATATATGCAAGAGAAAAATGAATTTGGGAATCCACTTGTTAAAATCGCTAAGATTGCTAAGATAGCCGCCAAAAAACAGTTGACAAGCCGTGGATTTTTGGTATAATGAACCTATCTGGAACTTATGTGGAAATCTGTACACCCCTTTTATTGGGCTGTCAATGGCATTTCGCCAACATTTTCACGACCAATCATTTCAATGTTGGCAGGCTGTTGCATTCCCTGTATGTGATGTCCTGCCGGAAAAGGAGGACATAATGCCGTACACGAACAAACGATTTGAGGAACTGGATGTCCTGGACGACTTCCTGATCAGCGCCATTGCCGCCGTCCCGGAGATTGGAGAAGCTTTCTGCCGAAGGATTCTGTCCGTGCTGCTGCAAAGGGAAATCGGGAAGATTAAGGTGACGGCACAGCATGCGCTGCCGGCGCTCTCCCCTGCCCACCGGGGTATCCGCATGGATGTGGAGGTCGAGGAGTTCAGAACCAGAACAAAGCCGCCGCTGATGAATCTCTACGACCTGGAGCCGCATCTGCAGAAAGACTTGGATCTGCCCAGGCATAACCGCTTCTATCAGGCAAAGATAGATGCCAGACATCTGCCCCGGGGCGAGAGGAACTTCTCCAAATTGCCCAACCTGTTCGTCATCACCATCCTGAGCTTCGACCCTTTCGGCTATGACCATATGATGTACACCATCGAGAACCACTGCGCCGAAGTCCATGAGCTCAAGTATGAGGACGGACTGCAGTTCATCTATTTCTATACTGAGGGCACGAAAGGCGGCAATGAGAAGATAAAGACCATGTTGCGATACTTACAGCACAGCACTGACGACAATGCCTGTGATGATTCCACAAAGGAGCTGCACGGCTATGTCAGCCAGGTGAAAGTAATGCCGGAGGTGAGACAAAACTATATGCGCTTTGAGGAGATTATCTATTATGAGCGGGAAGACGCGGCAAAAGGCACAAAAGTCCAGGATATCCTGGAACTTTTGGAGGATTATGGGGAAGTGCCCGACTCGCTGGAAAAACAGCTGGAAGAAACAGAAGATATGGATCTATTGAAAAAGTATCTTAAACTTGCCGCCAGGGCCGACAGCATTGACGCCTTCCTCTTGCAGAGCGGGCTGGCAGATTCCTGTGAGCAGTAATCCTTCCGGCATCCGGGCGGCCCATGTCTCGTTTCGCTTCTCGCGGAATCAGAACGTATGTTTGTTGGGCCATTGGTATCCTATCCTATGTAGGATGGACGGCGACGCCATTCCCTCTCCTTCTAAACTGTCCGACATCCATCCAGAGGAAATCGCCAGGGAGCTTGACCCGGAAGCTCCCCTTGCGAGACGATTGTCAATATGGTGTCTGTTCACTATCCCTGCATGGCTCAATGCAGCCGCCCTGGATATTCACCTGAATCATTCCTCCTAAGAAATCACCTGGTTGTCCGCCAATATCTCCGGCTTGTACTTCATGCTGTCAGCTTCGGTTATGGGGCGGATCACCTTACAGGGCACGCCCGCAGCGAAGCTGCCCGCCGGGATATCTCTGGTCACCACGCTGCCCGCGCCGATGACGCAGTCATCCCCGATGGTGACGCCCGGACAGACCGTCACGGAAGCGCCGAACCAGCAGTTGTTGCCGATGTGCACGGGCTTCGCATAGCAGAGCCGCTTCTCCTCCCCTTCCGCCGTCAGCATCAGATTGCGCTCCTGGGCAATCATGGGGTGAATCGGTGTCACGATGGTGGTGTTGGGGCCGAAGTTGCAGTTGTCCCCAATGACTACTTCTGCGTCATCCTGTATGGTCAGGTTGAAATTGCCGAAGAAGCTCCGGCCGATTTTGGTATGTCTGCCATAGTGGAAGGCAATGGGCCCCTGGATGAATCCGCCCTCTCCGAACTCCCCGATGATTTCCTTCAGAATCGCCGCCCGCTTTTCCGTCTCGTCCTCATGGGTGCTGTTGTAGTCCACATTCAGGTTATGTGTCTTCCGTTTGATTGCCCTTAATTCCGGGTCTCCCGGGCAGAACAGTATTCCCGCTTTGATTTTCTCTTCCTCACGCATGACTTACGCCTCCTCGACTCCTTTTTCATCATCCCGTCAAATGTCTGCCGTTCCCCGGGCAATATGCGCATCTGACAGGCGTTCCTATCTCCTGTACACCTCCACCATATCACATATCCCCCGGATATTCCACTATAAAATTCCCATAAAAGCAGTTTGACTCTGCAAATCAGATACAGTTTTCCAGATGAATTATTCCGGGAATAGTGAACCGGACGGCTGGATTCGGAAACAGGGGAACCGGCCAGCTTCACACCGCATCTTTCGCATAATACTGGGCCTGAGCGTTCCAGAGCTCGTAGTACTTGCCCTTCGGATCCGCCAGGAGCTCCTCGTGGGTGCCCACCTGGACGATCTCGCCCTGGTCGAACACAGCGATCTTGTCGCAGAAGCGGCAGGAGGACAGGCGATGGCTGATGTAGATGGCAGTCTTGTCCCCCACGATTTCATCGAACCTGGAGTAAATCTCCGCCTCCGCTATAGGATCCAGAGCCGCCGTAGGCTCATCTAATATGATAAAAGGGGCGTCCTTGTACAGGGCCCGGGCCAGGGCGATCTTC
Organism: uncultured Acetatifactor sp.; assembly: GCA_910585665.1. Classification (GTDB taxonomy): domain Bacteria; phylum Bacillota; class Clostridia; order Lachnospirales; family Lachnospiraceae; genus Acetatifactor. The sequence goes on from CAJUFI010000050.1 coordinate 14,589, forward strand.
TGGGCTTCCCCGCCGGAGACATTGACGCCGTCCTCATCGAAGTCCTTGTACAGAGAGGTGTCCAGCTTCTTCGGCATCTGGGCGTACCGCTCTCCGAATCCCACCTCCTCCAGCAGCCGCTCCGCTTTCGCCACGTCCCACGCGTCCGAGGAAGCCACATTGTTGCCCAGGGGCACAGCCAGGAGCTTATAGTCCTGGAACACAACGGAGAACAGATCCAGATACTGCCTGTAGTCATATTTCCGGATATTGAAATCGTTCATGATGACCTCCCCCTCCGTGGGGTCGTACAGACGGCACAGGAGCTTGATGAAGGTGGTCTTGCCGGAACCGTTCCTACCCACCACGGCCAGCCGCTCTCCCACGTTCAGATTCAGGTTGATATGCTTCAGCGCATAGTCCTCCGCCCCCTGGTATCGGAAGCTCACGTCCCGGAACTGGATTTCGAACTGTCTGTCGCTTCGCTTTTCCACAGCCAGGCTGCCCTGGTACATGTCATTTTTGATGTCGAAATAGTCCATGTAGACTGCCAGGAACTGCTCATTGTCCTGGAAGGATCTGCCGATCATCAGTAAACTGCCGATGCTCCCCGTCAGCCTGCCCAGATAGCCCACATATTTGATGACGCTGCCCACCGGAAAGGCCCCCATCGCGCAGTACAGGCAGACGACCAGGTAGGAACACAGCCCGGAAGCCCTCTCCGCCAGGGCAATCGGAACTCCAGTCTGAAACTCCGTATCCGCCTGTCTCCGCATCACCTTCTGGTGGGACTTATTCATATGCGCATCGATTCTGTCAAGGAGAATCTGCTGCCTGTAGACACGGTTGTCCATATCGGCTACGGAATAACCTCCTGATAGCTTATTCTCCTCCAGCATGAAATCTCCCACCGCTTTCCATGCATCGGCAAGCTTCGTGGACTGGAAAGACCTGGCCATAAACTGGAAAACCATGGCGGCCAGCAAGGCTCCCAGCAGCAGGACACTCGTCAGATTCATCCCCGCCTTTATCAGAAGCAGAAGCATCTCACCGAACAAAATCAGAGAGAATACGATGTTTATCGCGCTTTCAAACATTTGTTCTATCAATAATCGCATCCGCTGGACACCATAGTAATTGATCCAGGAATTCTCTATGATTTTTCTCCGATGCTGGCGTATGTCCGAATCCTCCAGCTTGTCGTAGTCCAGGGAGAGGGTCTTGGCATTGAAGGCTGCCGCTTCGTTGTTGTCGAGAATCTCCCGCTGGGTATCCGCGCTCCGCGTCAGGATTGCCCCCAGGACATGCACGGCCAGGTTCCCCGCCAGCGTAATCCCCACAAGCGCGTAGACGGTCTCCCTCGCTCTGCCCTCGTAGAGCGCCGTCACGATTTCGGACGACATCCAGAGGGTGAAATACGGCGCAATGTTGTCAAATAAAATCTTCAGGAACGCGCGTGGAAAATAGTTCGGATTGTAAGAGCGGTACTGACGGAACGCTCTTTTTGTGATATTGTTTTTTTGCATAGGTCTCCTCCTGTCTCCCATTCCCTTCTCTTCCCTTCTTTGCTTCCCTGTCTTCTTGCCCTGACCAGGCAATCCGGAACCAAAATTTTGCCGGAATGCGCTGGATTTCGCCGTTCAGTGCCTAAAACTCCGGGAAGAGATGATGTTTCTATTCGCGGGCGCATTCCTTTTCGACTCACTGTTCTACCATACAGACGCGCTCGCTGGTTATATATTGATGGTTCTTTCCGATGTCTGTTGATTTGATAAATCCTCTGACATATCATGGATGCAATATCACGCTTTCCGGCGGGAAATGGATCCTTATTTCAGCCAGGCTTGGAAAGAGCCGCATTTATGTTGGCAAATGATTTGGGCCGTGCGTATCAATTTCTGTTTTTCTGTCATGCAGTTTTGTTTTGGTTCCAGTCCTGTGTCTCATTATAATATTTGCTCTGCACGCCGAACATATAGGCATATTGTCCGCCCAGCGCCATCAGTTCCTCATGGGAGCCGCTCTCCGCGATCACACCGTCCTGCAGCAGAACGATCCGGTCGCAGAACCGCGTGGACGCAAATCGGTGGGAAATATAGACGGACGTTTTCCCATTTGTGATGTCACGGTATTGCAAATATAATGTATTCTCCGCAATGGGATCCAGGGCCGCGGTAGGCTCGTCCAGAACCAGTATGGATCCGTCCTTGTAAATGGCCCGGGCCAGCAGAAGCTTTTGCATCTCGCCGCCGGAGAGATCCACGCTGTCCTCATAGATGCCCTTGACCAGATGGGTCTCCATGCCATGGGGGAGGGACTGGACTTTCTCCCAGAGCCCCGCTGTCTTCAGCGCCGTCTCGACATCCTTTTCGGCATCCGGGCGGTCGGAATCGGCGCTGGACACAAATTCCCGAATCGTGAAGGCCACTGCCCGCACCTCCTGGAACACTGCGGAAATCATGGCATAGTATTCCTCGATGTTATACTGGTCAATACTCTTGCCGTTCACCAGAATCTCTCCCTTCGTGGGCGCGTACAGGCCGCAGAGCAGCTTCACCAGAGTGGTTTTGCCCGCGCCGTTCTTCCCCACCAGCGCAATGCTCTCGCCTGGGCGGATGGTCAGGTTCAGGCCTTTGATCGTATCCTCCCCGGCCCCCTGATACCGGTACCACACATCCCGGAACTCAATGCTGACAGCGCCTGTGGGAATCTTGCAGCCCTCTCCGTGGTTGAACCTGTCCGGATAGTCGAACAGGTTCCGGTAATATCCTATCTTTTCCGCCTTGGAGCTGAGCTCTCCAATGTTGGCGATAATGCCCTGCATAAAAGACGAAATGCTTCCCACGATTCCGAAGCAGAACACGAAATCTCCCACGCTGATGCCGCCTTCCGCCAGCAGCGCAATCAGGTAGAGATAGACCACCCCATTCCGGACCAGTTCCATCAGGCCGGAAAAAGATGCTGCCCACACGCCCCGCAGGCTGCACCGCCTGTTCCACCTCAGGATGTAGGCCTGATAGCCGCGCATCATCTTGTCCAGCCAGCCCTCCAGGCCGTAAAGCTTGATGTCCTTCGCCATCCCGAAATCATTGGACAGATTCTGCAGATAGCCCTTCTTGCGGGTCTCCTTTTCCCATTCCTTCTTATGTCTCTCGTAGTAGACAGGCTGCCACCGGGCAGTAAAATAGGAACAGGCGGACACAATCGCCACCATCAGGAAAATCACAGGGTTGATGAACGCCAGCAGAGAGACATAGGTGACGACGCCGGCCACACGGATCAGCATCTCCTTGACATCCCCCCAGACAAACTCCAGGGCACAGCGCCCTGAGCAGGCGTCTCCGCTGGCATAGCCGAAAATCTCCCGGAAATCCTGTTTCTCCGTGTTCTCGAAATCCGTCTCGTACCCGGTCTTCCTGAAAAGCTCGGTCTGATAGGCGATTGTGGGATAATAGTGCCTGGCTCTGCACTTTGAATTCAGAAATTCCTGCAAAAGCTGCAGCCCCACAATCGCCCCGGTAAATCCCGCACAGACAGCCGCCAGCTCTCCGAATGCCTTTCCCTGGCCGATTGCGTCAATCAGCTCCCTGGTAAAAAGGGACTGCACCAGGGGATAGACCACCGCCACCGGCACACCGGCAATGAGCAGAAGCACGAACATGCTGTCCAGTTTCCACAGTTTCCGAAAAGCCCAGGCGTAACTGTCTATCTTATTGTATTCACGTCCTACCGTCTTCTTTTTATCCTTTTTGTGTTTCATCTGATAACCACCTCCACTGGCAGAATAGCATAAATCCAACGAAAAAAGCGCCCATTGATACCAAATGTTCAAAATTTGATGTCAATTGCGCTTTTGCTTCCTTACTGGGGGAGCAGAATCTCCGTGGAGAAGGCTTCCTCCTCAGATGCCCGCTTGATGTAGCCGTCATATTTCCGGACAATGGCGTCCATGCGGGAGATTCCAAGCCCGTGCCCCTCCCCCTTGGTGGTGGCGAAGCTGTGCTTTTTCCCTCCTCCGGCCGTGTTCGTCAGAGCCAGGTAGAGATAATTGCCCTTCATTTCCATATAGATGCGGATCAGCCTTTTTTCCGCCGGAAGCTCCATACAGGCGTCCATGGCATTGTCCATCAGGTTCCCGATCAGGATGCACAGATCCAGCTCGGACACGGTGAGGGCCACAGGAAGGCTGGCCTGGGCCTTCACCTGAATCTGCCTTTCCGCCGCCAGGGAGAGCTTGCTGTTGAAGATGGCGTCCGCCATGCGGTTTCCGGTTCTGACCACGGTCTCCACATTGGTCAGGTCATCGTCCAGCATGTCCAGGTACCTGTCGATTTCCTGGTACTCCCCCCTGGCGGCATGGACTTTCATGGCCTGGATGTGGTGGCGGTAGTCATGCCGCCAGCCCCGCATCTTCTCGTACATGTTCTCCACTTCCCGGTAATATTTCTGTATGATTTCGGTCTCAAAAGCGGCCACCTTTTTCCGAATCAGTCTGTCAAAAATCATAGGGTTCTCCTGTCACAGATACTTCACCAGAGCGTCGTGGACATCGTCGTACATCCCCCGGCGGATGGGAATCTCCCCGCCGCCTTGCATGGTGATTTCCTTCCTGGTGATTTTCCGGATATATTTCAGCGACACCACATAGGAGCGGTGGACTTTGAGGAAGGTGTCGTCCAGCTGCTCCGTGAACTTCGCCAGGGAGATGCGGGTGCGGTAATCCCCCCGGACGGTATGAATCACCACGTATACATTCTCGGCTTCGATATAGGTGATGTCGGCCAGGGGGACTTTCACGTCCTCCTCCCCGGTGGAGACCAGCACGCAGCGCTGGCGGCAGCTTAAATTGTCCGCCGCCCTGTCCAGCACCGGGAACAGCTTCCTGTCGTCCACTGGCTTGATCAGATAGTGCAGGGCGGACACATCGAAGCCGTCGCTGAAGTAGTCGTAGTACCCTGTCACAAAGATGATCTGCACGGCTGCGCTGTCCTTTCGAATCCGCTTTGCCAGCTCGATGCCGTTGGTTCCCGGCATCTCGATGTCCAGCAGCAGAATGTCGAAGTCCTTCTCCTCCGCATAGTCGAACAGAAATGCGTTGGATTCCGTATATATTTTCAGATTCACCAGATGCCGGTTCTTCTTCGCCCAGGCCGTCACGATTTCCCCCAGGTATTCCCTCTGCTGTTCCTCATCGTCACAGATTGCGATTTTGTACTTCATGTCCACACCGTCCGTCATTCGTTCTCTAATCGCTTCCGAAAGATATTGTAATAGCAGTTCCACTCGAATTCATCCCGTACCACCAGATTTTCCGGCAGATGCTTACGGAGCCTGGCCTTCCTCTCATCCGTCAGTTCCGGATTCCGGACATGGCTCATGTGATTCATGTCCAGAAACTTCCGGACTTCCTGAAGCCCGGTAGATACACGCTCCGCTTCCAGGCACATATCAAAATTATATTTTGTATCCGCCTCCCATGTCTCTATCTCATATTGGTTCTTCTCTATCCAGTCTGTTATCACCACAACGGAGCCATGATTTCCGGACATGGCAATCAATTTGCGGATGCTGTGGGTCTGAGGAACCGTGACTCCTTTGCATTCCAAAAATGCTTTTAAGGTCTTTTCGATGCACTGCTGAAGATTATAGGCAACATCATTCAGGTACATTTCGTCATTTTGATATAAATTCATTAAATTGACAGCCACATCATAGCAATGATACGCTGACTTGAAATAACGAATATCACACATCTCTGTTCCTCCTATAGACCACCACGCCGGTCTGCGCTATCTCTTCTTTCAGCCGGCTTCCCAGATGGGAACTGAAAATGATGTCCAATTCGCTGCTCACCTCATCCAGCGAACCGTCTATCGCAAGCTGCCTGTCGTCCCGGACTACCAGGACATCCAGGTCGCTGCGGGAATGGCAGTCGAAACGCACTGCGCTGCCGAAGACGATGACTGCCAGAATATGGCAGTCATGCTCTTCGTCTTCAGTCCCTGGCTCCGAGCCGCAGCACCGTGAAGGACAGCGGCGGCAGCTCTATGCCTTTCAGGGACATAAACGCTTTCTCCATCGGCATGATTTTCTCCGGTTCCCCAAGGCTGTTATAGGAATCCCTGGACTCGCCGGTGAGAATCTGGGCCTGTATCTTGCAGCTGTCTTTCCACCGCTCCGGAAGCGCCAAATCCACGCTCCTGGCTTCCTCTTTGGAATTGACAATCTTCACGATAATCTCATCCCTCTCCCTGGCAAGGCCGGCGCAATAGTAGATGCCCTCCTTCCAGGCCTCCCGCTCCCCGCCGCAGGTGTCCAGCTCCACGTCCCCCATGTTGCAGGCGTACATCTTCTGCACATAATAGCTGGGGCTTCCGTAGCAGCCCGCCCCATCGAACCAGATCAGATCCGGAGACCACTGGGCATACCCCACCCTGGCAAACAGCGGCGCATAGGAAGCCAGCACCACCACATCCGCGTTCCGCTCCACCCCGGTGAGGAACGCTGCCTCCGCCAGCGCCCCGTCCAGGGTATTGGCCTTGGGGTTGTTGAAGCCGCTGGAGGGATGGGCCGCGTATTCCCCGGAGAACACCTTCACCTTTCTCGGATATTCATCATAGAAATCCACATGCTCATACAGCCACTTAGGCGGCACATAATAATGCTCGTCCACGGCATACGCAAAATCCGGCCGGTCTTCGTGGGCATGATAGAATTCCCATGCCATCCTGTACTCGCCGGAGCTCACATTGGGCCCCGCGGAACCAATCAGCCTGATGTAGGGAGCATGCTCATGTATCGTTTTTTCGAACATTTCATAACGCTCAAAGAAATCCGCTTTTTCCGTCTGCCACTGCTCATTTCCTATGCCCACCATGGTGAGCCCGAAGGGTTTTGGATGGCCCATTTCAGCCCGGACGGCTCCCCAGGGCGTGTCCGCCGCCCCGTTGGCAAATTCAATCAGATCCAGGGCATCCTGAAGAAATTCCCGGAAGGCAGCGCTGTCCCGGCTCACCATTTCATCCGACTGATACTGACAGGCAAAACCCACGTTCAGCACGGGCAGCGGCTTGGCTCCAATCAGTTCGCAGAGCAGAAAATATTCATAATACCCCATTCCAAGGGTCTGATTGTAATGGCTGTAGACGCTCTCATAGCCGTTCTCCGAATCCGTCCCGTGGACGGCCCAGCGGTTCCAGTTGTTCCGTCTGGCCCAGGCGGGCTTTAAGCTGTCTTTGTAACGATAGCGGTTGGCCAGGGTGTTGCCCTCCACGATGCATCCTCCGGGGAAACGCATGAATCCCGGATGCATGTCTCTCAGCATCTCGAAGAGATCCCTGCGGAAGATTCCCGCCACGGCGTCACAGGGCATCAGGGAGATAAAGTCAATCTCCACTACCCCCGGCTCCGACAGGCACAGGACGAAATCCGCCCGCTCCGTGTCTTCCTCCGCTTTCAGAAGAGTCTCGAATCTGCGGAAATGGTTGTAGGTCTCCTCTGTCCCCCCGGCGGCGGGAACCCTGGCTTCGGCAAAGCGCTTCCCGTCTTTCTCCACGAAGACGTCAAAGTCCCCCTGGAACTTCACGCATCTGGCCCAGAACAGGAGTTTGTACTCCATGCCTTTTTTCAGACAGATACCCTCATAGGCTTTGTTCCGGATGCCCTCCCCCGGCTTGGCTGTCCGCAGCCGCATGTAGTGAGGATTCTCCTCGCTCAAAGGGCTTCCCATGACGCAGCGCGCCTCTGCTCCGGCGCCCACAGGATATGTGCCCCAGGCGTACCCGCCGTCATACGCCACCTGATAATCACGGGCATCCCCCGTGGCCTTCACGAACTCAAAGGAACGGTTCTCCAGCATCTCCGCGTACAGCCCTCCGTCCGCCGCGTAGTTGATGTCCTCGAAGAACAGCCCTATCATCCCTTCTTGTATTTCTGCTTTTTCCGCCGAACCAATCCGTATCTCCATACTCCTCGTTGTTCCTTTCCCGCCAGGCTGACTGGCTCTCAGATTCCCTGATATTTTCTCATACAGTATATCCGATTTATCTCCCTATTTCAATCACTTTTTCTACAATGGCATTCATCATACAGCCTCCTTCATCTGTTTTCTTGGTCGTTAACATCATAAAGGACTTCCCTTTTTATTTTTAGTTTCTCCTCTCCCTCTGCCAATAATAATTATACACTAACTGGGATGAAAGGCACAGAAAATGACGGGAACTGCCCGGGAACCATCCACAAAAACGCTAATATATTTTAGTACTTGCTAATTTAAATTAGTATGATATAATATGGACATAAAAAAATTTCGCGAAACCTTCAGACATCGTGGTATTGTGGCCGTACCTTGGTACTGGATGGGCGAATGCGGTACTGGAATCAGCATGCGCCCATTCAGTGCCTATAGAATTTTATAGCTTCACTTTGGCTATTAAATTCTATACCATGCCTTGGTACTGGATGGGCGAATGCGGAACTGGAATAGGAGAACATGGCGTGGACGAAAAAGTTTTAAAAGCACTGGGAGACCCCAAGCGTTTCCTGTTATTGCAGCTGATGTCCGAGCGCGGCTACTGCGTGCGGGCACTGGCGCAAAAAAGCTGCCTGTCCGAATCGGCAGTCTCACAGCACCTGAGGATACTGCGCGAAGCCGGCCTGGTATACGGTGTCAAAAAAGGGTACTATACCCACTACCGCCTGGATAAGGAAGTACTGGACCGGTTCATATCCGAGTTAGCACAAATCAGGGACGCAAAACGACAGCCCTGCGGCGGCCCTTACCACGGCTGTCCGGAATCAGAGCATCTCAAATGCAAAAATTATTTCCCGCCGGAAAAAGGAAGTGTCTACAAATAACCGCTACGAGTTGAAAGCCGTTTCCCTTGTATTTCAGGGCTTTTTCCTAGAGCAATTGAAGCGGTTATTTTCCGACAGTTCCAAAAGAGAAAAAGGAGAACAGGACACATGTTAAAACGTTTTATTTATTACTACAAACCGCACAAAAAGATGCTGGCCCTGGACATGCTGGCCTCCTTGCTGATCTCAGTCATCGGCATGGTATACCCCATCGTGACCAACAAAATGCTCAATATCTATATCCCGCAGAAAATGTACTCCACCATCGTCACAGCCGGACTGATCGTGCTGGCTCTGTACATACTGCGCATGCTGATGCGGTATTTCGTGCAGTACTACGGCCATATGATAGGCGTGAAGATGCAGTCCCAGATGCGTCAGGATCTGTTCGCCCACCTGGAGAAGCAACCCTTCCGGTTCTACGACAACCATGAGACCGGCCGCATCATGACCCGCATCACCAGCGACCTGTTCGAGGTCTGCGAGCTGGCCCACCACGGCCCCGAGAATCTGCTGATCAGCACGGTGATGATCATTCTGTCCTTTGGCTACCTGATCATGATCGACCCGATATTGACCCTGATCATCTTCACCTGTGTGCCCATTCTGGTGGTGGTGACGCTCTATTTCCGCCGGGCCATGAGCCGGGCCTTCGATGACCGCCGCAAAAGCAACGCCACAATCAACGCCGCCGTGGAGAGCAGCGTCACCGGCATCCGTGTGACCAAGGCCTATACCAACAGCCAGCGGGAAGTGGAAAAGTTCCGGGAGGGCGACAAGGAGTTCGTGGACGCTTCCCGCCGGGCCTACCGGGCCATGGCCATGTTCCACTCTTCCACTTCCTTCGTGACGGATGTCTTCAATGTGTTCATCCTGATTGCGGGAGGGCTGTTCCTGTATTCGGGCAGAATATCCTTCGGGGACTATTCCACCTTCATCGTCTCGGTGAACCTGTTCATCAACCCGGTGAATACGCTAATCGGCTTCATGGAGCAGTTCCAGAACGGCGTCAGCGGCTTTAAGCGCTTTGTGGAGATCATGGACGAAGCGCCGGAGGAGGACGCGCCGGATGCGAGGGAGCTGGAAAATGTCCAGGGCACCATCGAGTTCAAGAACGTCACCTACGCCTACGATCATTCCAAGGAAGTCCTCCACGACGTAAGCTTACGCCTGGAAAAAGGCCGGAAACTGGCTCTGGTGGGTCCCTCCGGCGGCGGCAAGACCACCCTGTGCCATCTGCTGCCCAATTTCTACAAGCTTGAGGAGGGCGATGGCTCCATCCTCATCGATGGACACGACATCCGGCATCTGACTATGGATTCCGTCCGCCGCAACATCGGCATCGTCCAGCAGGATGTGTTCCTCTTCGTGGGCACCATCCGCGAGAACATCCTCTACGGCCGCCCCGACGCCACAGACGAGGAGGTATACGAAGCGGCAAAGCGGGCCAATATCCACGACTATGTGATGACGCTGGAGAAAGGATATGACACGGAAATCGGCGAGCGGGGCGTGAAGCTGTCCGGCGGCCAGAAGCAGCGCCTGAGCATCGCCCGGGTATTCCTGAAGAACCCGGCCATATTGATTCTGGACGAAGCCACCAGCGCCCTGGACAACACTACCGAAGTGCTCATCCAACAGGCTCTGGACGAATTGTGCAAGGGCCGCACTACTCTGGTAGTAGCGCACCGTCTCTCCACCATCCGCAATGCAGATGAGATTGCCGTAGTCATAGGCGGACGCATCACGGAGCGGGGCACCCACGAGGAACTGGTCGCCCTGGACGGCACCTATAAGAAACTGTACTCCCTTCAGTTCCGGGAGAACGACCTTTTCCAGTGACAGCCCGGCTTCCGCCGTCCCGCCTACGGGCGGGACGAACCCATCCCTTACTGCCTTTCCTTCAGGAATCTCCTCAGCAAAAACGCCAGAAAATAGGGGAATGTATAGAACCTGCCGTTGTATCCGATATTTTTCATCCCGAACTTGATTCCATACCGGATATCCCCATAGACATCCTCCTGAATCAGACGGTTCAGGGACACTGTGGCGCCGTCTCCGGCCTTTACTTCCACGGGGATCAGGGAGTCCTTGTCCCTCACAAAGAAATCCATCTCCAGAGTCCCCTTCTCATTTCTGTAAAAATACAGCGGGTATGCCTGCTTCACCAGCATGTCCCCTACCATATTTTCATAGATGGCGCCTTTATAGGTATTAAAATTCTTATTGAAGCGCAAATCCTCCTGTACCTCATCGTCCAGAGAGCCAATCAGCAGTCCTGTATCCCGAAAATAAATCTTGTAACTATCCGGATTGTAATTGCCCCTCAGGGGGAGATCCGGCTGAGCCATGCAGTAGCAGACATTGACGATTCCCGCATTGTCCAGCCATTCCACCGTGCCTGCATACTCCCGGCTCCTGGCCCCATGCCCCACTTTGGAAATCTGGAACTTTTTGTTCTCCCGGCCCAGGAATACGGGAATTTTGCGGTAGACGTTCAGGATGCGTCCCTGATCCAGACCGTCGGCATATTTCGTGATATCCTCCTCATAGTCCAGCAGAATCTGCTTCTGCATCTTCAGGGTGCCGCTGTAATTCCTGTTTTTCACAAAGGAATTGACGATTGCAGGCATCCCCCCCAAAACCATGTACTCCCTGAAATTCTCCAGCATGGTCTCCAGTTCCAGCCTGGAAAAAGGCTCCAGCTCCAGCATATGCCGGTACAGATCCGCAATCTGGCCTTCCTGATAGCCCTTAGCCCACAGAAACTCCTCAAAGTCCATGGAATGCATCTCATAATCTTCCTTATAGCCCACGCTGTTGGACTCAATCTCCCGATAACTGATTCCCATCAGGGAACCGGAACAGATGACATCGAATCGGCCGTCCTGCCTGAAGCTCTTCAGACTGGTGGCACAGTTGGGGCAGGCCTGGAGCTCATCAAAAAAAATCAGCGTCTCTTCCGGCACCAGAGGGAACTCTGGATTGAGCAGAGAGATGTTCTTCAGGATGGTGTCCACCTGGAAGCCATTCTCGAAAATGCCCAAAAACTGTTTTTGCAGCGCAAAGTTGATTTCCACCGTATGCGCGTAATTCTCCTTGGCGAATTTTCGGATTGATTCCGTCTTGCCAATCTGCCTGGCTCCTTTTATGATCAGCGGAAGCCTGTCCGGATTGCTTTTCCACAATGCCAGGTCTCTGTCAATTTTCCTTCGCAGCAGTTCCATTCCCCATCCTCCCACTGAAATCCTGATTTCTGTCTCTGTGACATCTCCATGCTATCACAGAATTCCGGCTATTTCAACCTTGATTTATCACAGAATTCCGACCTTTTTTTCAAATATATACACAGAATTCCAAAACAGCTGATCAATCAGCCATCCGACCCCGAGTCTGTCTGCGGTACTGCAGGGGCGGACAGCCGTAGGCGGCCCCGAACTGCCTGTCAAACAGGGACACCTCTTTGAAGCCGCAGGACAGCGCGATCTCCGTCACAGGCAGCCGTGTCTCCGCCAGCATCCCCGCCGCCATGCGCAGACGGAAGGCAGTCAGATACCGCTTGGGGGACTGCCCTACCTGCTGGGTGAAGATCCGGTACAGATAGGTGCGGTCGATTCCCACCGTCCGGGCAATCTCCGCCACGCCGATGTCATAGCCGAAATTATTGTGGATGAAATCCAGGGCCCGGTTCACATAGTCCTGAAGCACCGTCCCCACCGCCGGCTGCTTGGGCATCATATAGGACAGCACAAGGTAGAGTCTGCCCAGCAGCATATAGCTGTTCACCTCCGAGTGGCCGAAGGAATCCACCAGCTGCATCATCTCCCGCCGCAACAGGCCGCCGCTTTTGTCCCGGTAGATCGGGTTCTCTTTCCCCAGGCCGCATTCCCGCAAGATACCGTCCGCTTCTGTGCCGCCGAAGCCGATCCAGCAGTATTCCCAGGGATCCTCCTGATCCGCCCTGTACCAGGTGGACTCCCCCGGAAGAATCAGGAAGCCCTGTCCCGTCCCTATCTCGTACCGCTCATCCCCTCTCTCGTAAATCCCCTTTCCGGACAGGATGAAATGGAACAGGAAATGCGGTCTCACCGCAGGCCCGAAGGCATGTCCCGGGCTGCATTTCTCCCAGCCGCAGAAATAAAACGCAAGCGCACCGCCGGATTTTGTCTCCTGATGATATTCTCTCACCTCTGCCGTATGTCCCTCCTGCCCCAATTCCGTCCTTCATAATACTACAATTGTGTAGTTAATGAAACTTCTGGCCTGTCCGCCGCCCAGAACCACATATCCGTCCAGGACAGTATTCTGCCCTGAACCTACTTTTCCGTCTCTGCAGCGGATGACTTCTTCCAGCATTTCTTCCCTGGAGAAAATTAGTAAATCATAATCCAGAAGTATATCTATGATTGCATTCTCAGCGGAGCCTTCACAGATACACGCCTTATATCCTGCCAATTCCATAGACACCTCCTATGCAAGGGCGGCAGCAACGCTTTTTTTCAGCCGCATATATGCCTCATACATCGGAGTCGTGCCTTCCAGGAAGCCGCTCTGGTACGCATCGCTCTTCTTGATGTCGTTTCTCTTCAGGATATGGGACAGATTCTCCACTGTAATCCCGTCTCGATTTCTGGTAATAAATATACTGTCATTACGATCGTATTCATCAAGCAGTTCCGGATAATGTGTTGAAAAAATCAGCATCCCGCCATTCTTATTCAGCTTGCTGTCCATAAAGAAGCGCATCAGCGTTGTGACAATCTCTTTGTTGAAATGGTTCTCCACTTCATCGACTACGATTACGCCGCCTTTCTGCAGCACTTCCTGTGCCAACGTAAAGGTTATCATGCCTTTCACTGTCCCCGACGAAAGGTAATGATTGAGCTCCGCCGGATTATTGAGAAGTATCTCATCCTTCCCCTTAAATTTCAGATGAATCAACGGCTTTTTATTTTTCTCATCGAAATGAAGGCTCTCAATCGTCGGATCCAGAAATGTGATAACCTCACTTGGAACGTCTTCGGAGAAAGGAAGCACGTTCCTATTTGTAAAACGCAATAGATTTACTATGCATATATGCTCCTTTGTCTTCTTGTTCCTGGCAATCATGATACTCACATCCTCGGACAGGAAGTCTTCCTGACTGCTTCTGATCAACGCTGGCTCTTTTCCCTCAAAGTCCAACATCGCCTTACGAGTCGTCACTTCATCCGCTTTCTTCGTCCATAGAGACTCGGAAGCTATGCTGTAGATCATCCCTTCGGACTTGCTCTTCTTTGAAGCGATAACCGTCTCCAGGCCACAGATTTCCCCCATCGTCTCCGAGAAGAAATACGTATTCAGAACCACCTTTTGGGACTCGCCCAAAATATCTCTGGTTTCAATATGATTGATCGGCTCATTATTGATTATCCCCAGAGCCAGGAGAATGACCTTCAACACAGAGGTCTTACCTGACGCATTGATGCCGATGAACCCATTTGCCGGATTCAGGTAGATATTTGAAAACAGAGGATGCAGCATCTCTTTCTGCTCTTCGGCTATTCTCTGCTGAGCATAAAAGCATAAATCCAGTTTTTCTTTAAAAAGCGGAAGTCCTTCTGCAGTAATTCGAAGAAGTTTCATAGCCACCTCCATATTTATAAACATATTTTTCGTCGATATTTTTCATTTGATTGTAGTTTACCACACTAATCATAATTTATCAACAGAAAATCCGGTTTTCGCTATCTCTCTTTATCATACTCCTCGTAATCAATGCCGTTCCCCCCTTGTCATGCACAACTTCCATACAACATTTATACAATTTCTGGAAACATAATCCCTATCGCAATCCCCAAAAAGGCGATATGATAGAAGGCAAAGAAACGAATCCCATTTTCAACCAGAATCACACAGTCCGCCGTCCCGGCGGCGAAAGGAGAGAACATGCCAAAAATCACATTTATGGGAGCTGGCAGCACGGTGTTTGCCAGGAATGTACTGGGGGACTGCATGTGCACGCCCGCTCTGCGCGAGAGCGAGATCGCACTGTATGACATCGACCCCAAGCGCCTGGAGGAATCGGAGATCATCCTCAGCGCAATCAACAAAAATACCAACGAGAACCGCGCCGTCATCAAGACTTATCTGGGCGTGGAGAACCGCAGGGAGGCCCTCCGGGGCGCCGACTTCGTGGTGGACGCCATCCAGGTGGGCCTGTACGAGCCCTGCACGGTGACGGATTTCGAGATTCCCAAGAAATACGGTCTGCGCCAGACCATCGGCGACACCCTGGGGATCGGCGGCATCATGCGTGCGCTGCGCACCATCCCCGTGCTGCGGGATTTTGCCGAAGACATGGAAGCGGTCTGCCCCAACGCCCTGTTCCTGAACTACACCAACCCCATGGCCATGCTTTCCGGCTACATGCAGCGCTACACCAATGTGAAGACTGTGGGCCTGTGCCACAGCGTACAGGTGTGCTCCGAGGGGCTCCTGAACGCCCTGGGCATGGAAGACCGCCTGGAAGGGCGCAAAGAGACCATCGCTGGCATCAACCACATGGCATGGCTCCTGGAAATCTACGACAAGGACGGCAACGACCTTTACCCCGAGATCAAGAGACGCGCCGCGGAGAAGAACCGCACGGAGAAGCACGGCGACATGGTGCGCTACGAATATATCCGCCGTCTGGGATATTATTGCACGGAATCCAGTGAACACAACGCGGAGTACAACCCCTGGTTCATCAAGAGCCGCAGCCCGGAACTGATTGACAAGTACAACATCCCCCTGGACGAGTACCCCCGCCGCTGCGTGAACCAGATTGCCGGCTGGGAGAAAGAGAAGAACGATATCCTGAACAACGGCCAGGTGACCCACACCCGCTCAAGGGAGTACGCTTCCTACATCATGGAAGCCGTGGTCACAGGCGTTCCCTACAAGATTGGCGGAAACGTGCTGAACGAAGGCCTGATTTCCAACCTGCCCGCGGACGCCTGTGTGGAGGTTCCCTGCCTGATCGACAACATGGGCGTGCACCCCTGCAAGATCGGCCGTCTCCCGGTACAACTGGCAGCCATGAACATGACCAATATCAACACCCAGCTGATGACCATCGAGGCCGCCGTCACCAGGAAAAGGGAAGCCATCTACCAGGCCGCCATGCTGGATCCCCACACCGCCGCCGAGCTTTCCCTGGACGAGATCGTGGCCATGTGCGACGACCTCATTGAAGCCCACGGCGACTACATGAAAGATTACCGCTAAGAAACGTAAAAACAATAGGCTCTCGGAATTTTCGGGAAGCAGAATCAGGCATTGAGGCTGGACGGCACCTGGAAAAGTGGAGGAACGGGCCCAAAGGCCGCTGTTCCTCTCTGCCAGGCGGCGTCTCCCCTCTCCTGAACTCTCTATCCGGAACCAGACAATTCCTTACTTCCTTTTACCGGAATACAACTCCCTCTGTGAACGCTCCCACATGGATATTCCCCTTCTCCCTCAAATTCGTCCCGGGTAAGCGTCTCCCCGGAATCCCTTTCCTCACCCGCCAGGGCTTCCCCCTCAAACCGCCTTTCCGCACATCTCGGAGCATCCGCCGTCTCCCTCGGGGTATTTCCTCCCTCTGCCAGAACCAGCCATCCGTCCTCCGTCCACCGCATCCTCTGTATGGCAGTCTCCCGGCCAAGCATATATCTCCTTGCCCCCGCAAAGCGCTCCGCATCCTCAGGATTGCGGTCTTCGGAAGCTCTGCCGCACAGATGCACCGCATACCACTCTCCGTCCTGGGTCTCCACCAGGTCGCAGTGCCCTGCTTTCTGCAGCGGCAGCTCCTCATGGTGCCGGGAAGTAAGGATGGAATAAGCCTCCCCCGGCTGCCTTTTCCCGTCATATGGGCGGTACATTTCATATGGCCCCCATACATCTCGGGACCTTTGAATCGTCTGTCCATGCCCTTCTCCCGTTCCGGTATCCGCGCTGAACAAATAGTACCAGCCGTTGCGCTTGAAAATATGGGGCCCCTCCAGAAAGATTCCGTCAGCGCGGTAAATGTCCCTCACAGGCCCGGTCATCCGCTCTTCGGATGCGTCAAATTCCTGAAGCACCAGTCGTCCCACGTACTTTTTGGGGACTCTGTGATCCGTCACCATGCTGACCATGTATTTGCGTCCGTCCTCATCGTGGAAAAGCGAAGGGTCAAAGCCAAAATTGTTCAGCGCCACCGGCTCTGACCAGGGGCCATGGATATCCTTTGCCTTCACCAGATAATTCTCCGTATCATACATATTGCAGTAGAAAGCCTTCACCACCGTATAGACCAGATAAAATGTCCCCTTGTCATAGGTGAGACAGGGGGCCCAGATGCCCTGGGAAGGCCCCACTCCCCGCAGATCCAGCTGAGAAACCCTGTTCAGAGGGTATTCTATCAGTTCCCAGCGAATCAGATCCCTGGAATGATGAAGGCGCACCCCCGGCCACCACTCAAAGGTGGATGTGGCCACATAGTAATCCTCTCCCACCCTGATTATGGAAGGATCCGGGTGATACCCTCTTAAGATTGGATTGCATATCTTTTTCATTTTCTGCTGACCTCTTTCTATCTGCCAATAAATTTCATTCATGCCCGGCTTAAGCTATGGCCATCCGGCCGCTTTTTGCCATGAATAAGGTCATTATACCATGAGCAAAGCCTCGCTCATGGTACTTATGGCCATCCGGCCGCTTTCTGCCATGAATAAGGTCATTATACCATGTGTCACAAACACTTACCATTTCCTATCATGTTGCCGACTGACTTATTCTGCAAATTTCGTTACTTTTCATAAATTTGCCACCGTTTCTCAAAAGAGCCTATTCTCAACGAAATTAATGCAAATAGCCGACAGGGCATGCCCCGTCGGCTGTGCAACATCTGTGGATGCTCCATTGACCGTTTCTACACTGTCAGCGCATTTTGCTCCAGTTCCTTCACTACCTTCCGGAACCGCTCCTCCTGGCGGACGAAGTCGAATTCTTTCTTCTTCAAATCGTCAAGGCTTAGATTACAGGCATTTCCTCTGTAGTTCCTGGCCCTCTTTTCCGAATCGTACTCCAGCCGGTTCACCAGGAGCCCCCTATAATTTCCCGCGCCATCCTCTGACGCGATAACGGCATATTTTGTCATATTTTCCAGGGCTTCCAGGGTCTTCTCCGCATTTTCGCCATATGCATATTGCCAGG
This sequence comes from uncultured Acetatifactor sp., assembly GCA_910585665.1. Lineage (GTDB taxonomy): Bacteria > Bacillota > Clostridia > Lachnospirales > Lachnospiraceae > Acetatifactor. The sequence goes on from CAJUFI010000050.1 coordinate 32,625, forward strand.
CAATCATCTGGTAGAACCGGGCCACATCATCGGCATATAATTTTGCCTCCTCCTCCGAAACCGGCAATTTCAGCAGATTAATGCAGAACTCATAGACATGGATGCGCTCCTCCGTGCTGTAGTCACCCTTGCGCAGCAAATCACACCCCGCGGAAAAGGCAACCCTCTCAAGCATGGAACGAATATATTCCTGGGTGGCCGCTATGCCTTCCTCCCCTTCCTGTGCAAACGAAACCAATACCTCCTTTGTGCAGTGGAGACTTCCGCCCATGTTAGCATAGTGAAGCGCCTTTTCGTCATCTCCCACCCTTTTATAGGTATAGCATAACGCTGATATAGCATCCTCTCTCAGCTTCGTATCCCTGGACTCCTGAAGAATCCGCTCCCCCAGCGAAACCATCCTGTCGGTCACCTCCTGAGGAATCTTCCATTCCTGAATCATCTGAAGGGCGCCCATCAGATTCGACATCACCCGGCAGTCATTTGGGAATTCCCCGTAAGCCTTTTCCCACAGAGCGATATTTCTTTCCGTGTCACCGGCATAGACGCATTCCATGCTCTCGTCCCGGTATGCCTGTATCCTCTCCTCAATCCGCGCCCGGCTTACGTCCAGCAGCTCATCCACGGTCACATCGAAATAAATCGCTATCTTCGGAAGCATGGTAATGTCGGGATATCCTTCGCCCCTCTCCCATTTTCCCACGGACTGAGGCGTGATTCCAAGGTAGTCCGCCAGGGTCTCCTGGGTAATGTTCTTCGCCCGGCGCAGATTGCGCAGTGTGTCTTTTAAGTTGATTTCCATAATAGACTTTTAATCGTAGAATCCGCTCTTTGATTCTATGATATAAACCTCGCTTTCCTGATAGTGATAAGCGCTTATCCTGTTTCTACTATACCCCATCTTCAAAACGCTTTCAAGAACCGCAAAGTTTATCTTTAGATGTTTTTTACAACCATTAGGTGTTTTCTGCTTCTGCTGCCACGGGCTTCCCTGAACTTCCCCGAAACTCATTGATTCCATGGAACTTGCTTCCTATGGGGCTTGTACCGTGGCACAATACCCGCAATCCTGGTTTCTGGATTGATGTTTTCACTTTACCCTGAAACAATCAGTCCTGGCTGTCCACCCCGTTACTGCGTTTTCGTCAGTTGGCGATGCCACGCACCGCCTCCTTCCTCCGCCTAATCCCGCGCGGCCATCAAGCGCCGATCACTCTGGAATGCATATACTGGTATACCGGTCATAGTTCCAGGGCATCGAAGAAATCCCCCTCTCCCTCCCGCCGTTCTCCCCTGTATTTCAGGAAAA
>CAJUFI010000051.1 GCA_910585665.1 uncultured Acetatifactor sp.
TTTAAAGCATTTAATGCAATTTTGGTAAAAATTCAATTTTGCTCATTTATAGTATTATATCATATTCATTGGAAAAATACTACAATCTTTTCAATTTTGCAAAAGAAGCATACATGATTTTCTGTCCGGCTTTGTCGAAATGTACCGTCACCTTATAATCACGGGTCTCCCGGTCAATCTGCAGGACGCTCCCTTCCCCGTATTTCACATGCAGAACCCTGTCACCCACGCCGTAGGACAGATCTGCCGGAGCCTGGTGGGGAACCCCCTTGGAGATTCCGGCCAGTTGGTTCAGGCTGCCGATTCCCTGGGCGATATAAGGTTTGTCGGCCTTGGCCGTGGTTCTGGGGCGGACGATTGCCTTCGGCCGGAACCCGCTGGCCGACTGGCCAGGCCCGCCGATACCGCTGGCCGACTGGCCTCCGCTCTTCCCAAAGGACAGGTTCTCCTCCTCCTTCCCGAAAGAGCCGCTGTCTGCCCACTGCCTCTCTACCCGGCGCCTGGGGGCCCCGCCCTCCAGCAGGTCGTCAGGAATCTCCCCCACGAACCTGCTCACCGCATTGTACTGGGTCTCTCCCCGTATCATCCGCATCTTCGCACAGGTCAGAATCAGCTCATTCATGGCCCTGGTGATGCCCACATAGGCCAGCCGCCGCTCCTCCTCCAAATCGGAGGGGTCCTCGGAGTTGACGGACATGTAGCTGGGGAACAGCCCCTCCTCCATTCCCGCCAGATATACATTGGGAAATTCCAGTCCCTTAGCGGAATGCAGCGTCATCAGCAGCACCCTGTCGTCATCGCTGTCCACATTGTCGATGTCCGCCACCAAGGCCACTTCCTCCAGGAATTCCGTCAGCGTAGGCTCTTCATGGCTCTGGGCATAGTTCACCGCCTTTGTGATCAGTTCGTCCACATTGGCCATCCTGTCCTCGCCGTTCTCCTCGTCATAGTCCTGGAGATACTCCGCGTACCCGATTCTTTCCACCACTTTCTTGATCAGCTCCGCGATGGATTGTCCGGCTCGTTCTTTTCGGAACTGCGCGATCAGCGCCACAAAGGGGCGAATCTTTGCGGATGCCTTGCCCAGGCTCATGATCTCGTCCGCCTGTTCCATGGCCTCGTAAAGGCCGATGCCCCGCATCCGGGCGTAATCTTCCAGTTTTTCCAGCGTGGCGTTGCCGATTCCCCTTCTGGGCACATTGAGCACCCGCCGCACGGCCACTTCGTCCCGGCCGCTGTCTATGGTCTTTAAGTAGGCAAGGATGTCCTTGATTTCCATTCTGGAATAAAAGTTGGTACCTCCTACCACATTATACGGCACGCCCTCCATGATCATGCGCTCTTCCAGCAGACGGGCCTGGGCATTGGTGCGGAACAGCACCGCGCAGTCCTTGTATCTGGCATTCTGCTTCCGCACTCTGCGGGCCACATCCTCCGCGATATATTCCGCCTCCTCGTAAGCGCTGTCGAACTGCCGCAGACGCACTTTTTCCCCTTCTTTCCGGGCCGTCCAAAGGGCCTTGGGCTTCCTCCGCGTGTTGTTGCCGATCACGGCGTTGGCTGCGTCCAGGATGGGCTTCGTGGAACGGTAGTTCTGCTCCAGCTTTATCGTCACCGCCTCCGGGAAATGCTCCTCGAAATCCAGGATATTGCGGATGTTGGCCCCGCGGAACTTATAGATGGACTGGTCGTCATCCCCCACCACGCACAGATTGCGGTATTTTTTCGCCAATAAGCCCACCAGCTCGAACTGGGCCGTGTTAGTGTCCTGGTACTCGTCCACCATGATATACTGGAAGCGCTCCTGATAGGAATCCAGTATCTCCGGGCAGCTTTGGAACAGTTCCACAGTCTTCACGATGATGTCGTCGAAATCCAGCGCGTTGTTGGCCCGCAGCGTCTCCTGGTATTCCCTGTAGGCCTTCGCGTAGATTGTCTTCAGATAGTCCCCCAACGCGTCCAGCTCATACTGGCTGACCCCGATCAGCTCGTCCTTGGCCGAGGAGACCGCACTCAGCAGCGCCCGCTCCTTGTACATTTTCGGATCCAAGTCCAAGCGCTTCATGACAGCCTTCATCACCGTCTTCTGGTCGTCCCCGTCATAGATTGTGAAATTATTGTCATAGCCGATTCTGTCGATATGACGGCGCAGAATGCGCACACAGGCAGAGTGGAAGGTGGACACCCATACCTGGTCGGAGCCGGACTCCACCAGCCTGTCCACACGCTCCCGCATTTCCCCCGCCGCCTTGTTGGTAAAGGTGATTGCCAGGATATTCCAGGGCATCACCCCCATCTCTTCTATCAGATAGGCGATCCTGTGGGTCAGCACCCGGGTCTTGCCGCTCCCCGCCCCGGCTATCACCAGCAGCGGGCCTTCCACCGTGGAAGCCGCCTGTCTCTGTTCTTTGTTCAGTGTATCCAGTAAGCCCATTTTCCCTCCCTCATGCCCGCTTTGGCGGATATTTCCAGCCCGACTCACCAGCCCATCGCGGCAGATTTCAATCGATTGTGTGCATAAACAGGAATCCAGCAAAGGGACTCTCTTCTCCCCTGCTCGCCCGCCGCAGCTATGCTCCTTCGGCGGCATATTCCAAGTGTCTAAACACTTTTAATCGGGCTGAGAATAAAAAGGAACGCCGCCAACCACCGGCAGCGTTCCCGAAGCTTATGTCCTATCGTTTTCGTTGAAGACATCTCCGCATTCCGGGCAGAACTTCGGGGGATGCGCAGGGTCTTCGGGTTCCCATCCGCATTTGTCGCATCTGTACAAAGGTGCGCCCTCCGGCTTCTTGCTGCCGCAATTGGTACAGAATTTCCCCTGGTTCACCGCGCCGCAGCCGCAAGTCCATCCGGCTTCCGACGGCTTGGGGCTGCCGCATTCCATGCAGAACTTGCCGCGGTTGTCCCTGTGGCCGCATTTGCAGGTCCAGCCCAGCATCGGTGCCGCTCCGCCCTGCCCGGCATTGTTCCCGGCCTGGTTCCGGGCCGCCTGGGCTGCCTGGTTCTGGGCCGCGCCCATGGCGAACAGGGAATTGGCGTCCATGCCCCCTGCCGCGCCCGCCATGTTCATCCCGGCGAAGGCCATCATAGGACCTGTGGACGTGTTGGAAGCGGCAGCCCGCATGGCATCCGCCTGGGCGCCCACCAAAGTGGCCGCAGCCATGTTGGGATTGCGCATGACGGCGCTGCTCTGCAGGTCGCTGATCCGCTTCGCTGTCTCCTCCGGCATGGAGGGCGGGTTCATGGTCATGCTGACCACCACGATGCCGCGGGTCTTCTGCCACTTCACGGACAGTTCGGCATTCACCGCGTCCACCAGCTCGGTCACATGGCTGGGGATATCAGACACACGCACCCGCAGACTGCTGACTTTGCCCAGCGCCGGCTGCATGGCCGTCATCAGCTCGGCCTTCATCTGGTTCTGGATCTCGCCGCGGCTGTAGGTATCCGCCACGTTCCCGCACACGTTCTGATAGAACAGCAAAGGATCCGCAATCCGGAAGGAATAGGAACCGTTGCAGCGGATAGTCACGTCCATATCCAGGCCGATATTGTCATCTATGTAGCGGAACGGTATGGGCGTAGCCGTGCCGTACAGATTGTTCATGATCTCTTTGGTATTGAAAAAATACACCCTCTGATCCTTGGCGGCAGCGCCCCCAAAGCTGAAGCGCTTCCCAAGGGTCTTGAAGGTCTCTTTCAGGTTCTCTCCCAGGTCTCCGTAGAACAGGCTGGGCTCCGTGGAATTGTCGTAGACAAACTCCCCGGCCTCCGCGCAGAATTCCGCAATGCCGCCCTGCTCTATGATCATCATGCACTGTCCCTCGTTGACAGCGATGATGGAGCCGTTAGAGATGACATTATCCACTCCCTTGTTGCTGTTACGGCCGCCGCTCGCGCGCTTCCTCCCTTTTGCCACCAAAATGTCATTTGAAAGGGAATCACAGTAGAAATACTCCCTCCACTGATCCGCCAGCATTGAGCTGACAGCATCCTTTGCCGCCTTTATCAGTCCCATTGCATCATCCTCCGCTTCGTTTTATTCCATTCTTCCAGTCCATTTCTGCGATTTGCATCTCTGTTCTCTATTTTAGCAAATTTTTCGCATTCTCTCAACTGCTTTTGAGAAATAATCTTTACAAATATGACTTTTTCGCATAAACTAAAGGAATGTACTATATATCATATTACAGAAGGAAGTAGATTCATATGGGTAAAAAAGCCACGAAAGCCGCCGATAATATGTACTATCTGGCACGTTCCGAAGCGGCGGAGGGAAATGCTGACTTCGCCAGCCGGGAGAAGACGGCGGAAATCATAGGAATAGACCGCACCAGGCTGGCCCGCATCGAACTGGACGCCATCTCCCCCTACCCGGAAGAGGTCAAGGCCATGTCGGAGGCCTACAACATGCCGGAACTGTGCAATTCCTACTGTGCCAGAGAATGCCCCATCGGGCGCAACAATGTGCCAGAAGTCACCATCGATGATTTCGACAGGCTGGCCCTGAAGGTCTTAGGTTCGCTGAAAGATATCGATTCCCTGAGGGCCTCCCTGATTGCCATCTCTGAGGACGGTGTCATCGAGGAAAAGGAGCGCCCTGCTTTTCAGGAAATCCTGGACTCCCTGGAGAAAATCAGCACCAACGCAAAGGCGCTCCGTCTCTGGGCCCTGAAAAATATCCGCCTGAAGTGACGAAAAGGAGGACTGTCTCAGTCCTCCCCTGGCTTTTGTTCCACTATAGCTGCCTGTCTCTACGGATTTCCGTCATTACGGAATCCCTTACTCTGCCGCTTTCCGGGCAAAATCCTTGGTCACCAGATCCTCATAGGGCACCCGCCGCTCCAGCACTCCGGCATCCTGTAAGATATTCTGGAGCAGTTCAAACGCATCCTCTTCAAAAATCAGGTTTTCCTTCCAGGTATCCTGCTGATAATAGCGGTCCACAATGGTGGTCAGGGTCTCCATGTCCGTCTCCGGGAACTGAGGGGAGATTGCCTGCGCGATTTCCTCCGGCGTATGGTTCTGCACGTAATCCATCCCTTTCTGGAGCGCGTCCGTGAAAGCTTGGACTGTGTCTGCGTTCTCTTCCAGGTAGCTTTTCTTGGCGGAGAAGGATGTGTAGGGAACATAGCCGGAGTCCTCGCCCAAGGAGGCCACCACGTAACCTTCGCCCTTCTGCTCCAGGGATGTGGCGTGAGGTTCGAATTCAACCGTGAAGTATATGTTACTACACCAACAAGATGAGTTACTTCCATATATAATGTATGCAAATAAATGACAAATTCTTTCTAGCAAAAGGCGGTAAGGTGATTCCCACCGCCTTTTTAAGTCCATATTGCAGAAGCCTATGCCTTGACGATGATTGCATCGAATCCCGCCGCCTTGAGCTTGTCCGCCATGGCCTTCGCATTGCCGGCTACGGAATACGCTCCCACCTGCACCCGCAGCAGCTCCTTCCCGCCGCCTGTCGGGGTCTCCGCCCCGGGCGCTGCAGCCTCCTGGTCGTCAGGCCCCGCTGATGCCTGCGCCCGCTGGCCGGTGATGCCGTACACGATTGCATCCGCCATCTTCTGGCAGTCATAGAGCTGCGCATCGTCCCTGTCGTCCACGAAGCAGCACTCCACCAGCATGGATGGGGCCTTCGTCTTCCGCAATACATATAAGTTTGCATTGTATTTCACGCCGCGGCTCCTGAACCCAAGGCCTGAGATGGCCTGGCACACCTGCTCAGCATACTTCTTTGCCTTGCTGGCCGTGCTGTACACCCATGTCTCCACCCCGGTGGTCCTGCCGTTGCCCACAGGGTCATTCGCTGCGGAATTGAAATGGATGGACACGTCCAGGTCCACCTCATGGCTGTTGCACCGCCCCACTATCTTCGCGAGGACGTCCGACTGGCCCTTCCCGTCCTCGCAGGTGCAGTCGTATACCGTGTGCCCCAGCTGCCGCAGCTGGCCTACCACGGCATCCTTCACCAGCCTTGCTTCCGTCGACTCCCGCAGGAACCCAACTACCCCACATGCTACCTTCCCGTCCGGGTTGTGCCCGGCATGTACGTTAATCCTCATGATATCTCCTTTCCGCGCAAGATGCGCAATAAAACAGGGAGCCGGAGCCCCCATTATCATCTGCTTTCCAGTTCCGGCAAGCCGGCTACCGATGTAAGCAGCGACAGCACGCCCGCCAGGGCAGATGCAGATACCACATACTTCCAATCCACCTGCCCCATGGCCGCCGCTGTCCCGATACCGGCGATAGCCGCCTGGGCCACGGTCTTGCCCGCCCTTACGCCAGCCCTCTTTGCCCATTCAATCCAATCTCTTTTCTTCATAGCGATTCTCCTTTCTTTATATCAGTATAAGCGCCAGCACCGCGCCAATGATTGCACCTACAACTGTCGTAGCCACTGACGTGATGACTGCCATCTTAAGCTGTTTGCTGTCTTTTGCCGGTTCCTTCTCGATCTCATCAATCCGGCTGTTCTGCTTTTCAATTAGGTTCCCCTGGCGCTCAATTGCCGCAAGCATATTTTCCATGTTTACAGCCATGCGCTCCACGGACACGGTCAGCCCATGGATTTCCTTGATGTTTTCTTCCAGCGTTCCAATCCGGCTGTTCTGGCGCTTGTTCTCGTCATCGCGCCGCTTCCCCTCGGCTTCTATCCGCCGGGCGAACTCGTCATGTTCCTGTCTTGTTATGTAGTTCCCGTCCATCGGCATCCCTCCTGTCAATGCTTATGCTCCTATGGTACATCATTTCGGGAGAACCGTTGTACCAGCCGACTTCCCTCGCTTTCCTTCTCCTTGTTCTGATGCCCATCCGCCCCTCTTCCTACGGCCCCGCCCTGATCAGCAGCATCCTGCATCCCTCCTTCCTATTTGCATGGGAACGCCACGGTGTACCTGGCAATGACGCCGCTAAGGGCGACCTTCATAGGCATTATCAAAATCTTTATCCTATTGTTCGCGCTGTCGTTGACCAGCCTGAAAGTGCTGGTGGACGAGACCCCGCCCGACGCGTCCCTAGCATCAGAGTTGTCTACCGCCATGGTAATCTTATCAGCCAGATTTGCCACGGTCTGCACTCCCGTGATATACCCTATCGTCCGGCATTCTCATTTGTAGACGAAGAGTACCCTGACCTTGCCGCTTATAGGTGCATTATAATTTGTTCCATTAAATATTTGTATCATCATATATACATCTGTTGAAGCGGGAAAGTATATTACTCCAGCGACATTACCGGAGATTATCACTGGAAAAGCGGCACACACTTGACTAACGTTGGTAATCTTATTACCCGTCAATGCGGCTAAGGTTCCAAGTTTAACTTGTCCAGCATTAGCTGGGACTGTAAAACTCAAATCGGAGGTGACATAAAATTTTATGTCGGTCGAACCGACAAGATTATCTAATTTCTTCTTATCTGTTGAAGACATCAAACCGTTTGCACTCTGAGTAGCAACTGCAGTGGTCGTAGCGTTCACACCGGCAGGCCCTCTTGGCCCAGTGTCCCCTTTAGGCCCTTGGGGCCCGGTCGCACCTGTAGCGCCTTTGGGGCCTTGGGGGCCTGTCGCCCCAGTGTCCCCTTTAGGCCCTTGGGGCCCGGTGGCACCAGTCGCGCCTGTAGGCCCTTGTGGCCCGGTGGCACCAGTCGCACCTTTAGCTCCGGTAGCACCAGTCGCTCCGGTGGCCCCTTTCAGGTTCTTGAATGCGAAGCTGAACACTTTCGCGGTATTGCTTCCTGATGCAGTGACCGTGACGCTGGGCGTGCCGACATTGGCATCCACAGTGGCGGTAGGCGTACCGAAACCGGCTGCAGCACCTGCGGGGCCTTGTGGCCCTGTCGCACCTGTAGGCCCTTGGGACACTGACAGGTCGATTGTCCCGTCCCCGCTCTGGTTCGTAGTGAATGACCCCTTGACCTCCCCTCCCTGCCTGACCGTTATCTTGCCGTTCCCTATGCCCGGCCTGTCCGACAGGTCGTTATAGCTTCCGGAGAAGGCCACCGCCTTAAGGTCGGCGAACCACTTCATGACTTTTCCGAAAATGAGGGACAGCTTCTCGCCGCTCTTAATGTTTTCCCTGGCGGCGGCCTGCGAGAAAGTCGGTGCCTGGTCATTCGTAGGGACATTGGGCACATCCCCCAGCCCCACCTGCGCTTTTGTCACTTCATGGGGATTGTCTGTATCGGCAAGATGCCCGTCCATCCTTTCCCCGCTCTCTTCCAGCCCTTCCCTCAATTGGGCAACCGTAGCCTCATAATCATCGTATGCCACATACAGGATGCTCGGGTTCGACACCGTGACCTCGGCAACGTCAGAGATGTCCAGCGTCAGCCGAATCCTCTTCCTCGTGGACTCCGCCCCGGTGGTGCTCACTATGTGCTGCGCGTCCTCCCCGCAGTTGTCGTACACGTACAGCAGCCCTCCGTCTTCTGTAGCCGCCATGATCCCGATCTCCCTGAAGTAATAGTCGTATCCCACCGTTGGGATGTCCGCGGTGACAGTGCACCTGCCGTCCGCCACGTCAATCTTCAAGTCCTCAATCTCATATAGCTGGTTCACCAGCCCCTTCAGCGTCCTGAAGCTCGCAGGGGGCATCCCGTCCCCTACCACGATGGACCTTATCTCCAGCCTGCCGGAGAGCTGCGCCTCGTTCAACGCGTTCCGCCCGTCCACCGTCAATACCAGCCCGTTCCATGCCATCCTCCCATCCTCCTTATCTTTGCCTTATCTCAATGATGTCCGCCTGCTCCATGGCCCCCATGACGTATGCCGTCAGCCCGCTCGTCACGCTCTCGTATACGATTTCCGTCATGATGTTCGCGGGGACTATGGTGGAAAGGATATACCACAGCTCTTCCGTCAGGCTTTCGTCAGACGTGTACACCACCAGCTCCATCCGGTACCCATCCTGGAAATCGGTGCAGATGGAGAAGTTATGCTCCCCCTTTAGGCACTCCGCCACCCTCTCCGCGAGCACCCTTACCGTATAGGGAAGCGAGCTGCACCATCTGTTCTGGAGCCGCAGCCTGCGCAGTTCCAGTGGCTCGCCCTCCTGGGGATATATCCCCAATATCCTCTCTAGCCTGCCGATGCCATATTCGTCTGCGGTGGATATGGAGCGGTTGCGCAGCATCCTGTCAGCCGCGGCCCACACAATGTCGAACTCGGGCTCCTCCGCCCTCAGCGTGGCCGCAGGCTCCCTATATCCCTGCATGAAAAGGGGCAGGTAGGACATGAGGTCGACTTCCCTTACCATCCGGACACACCTCCCATCACCGGGACCTCGTCCCCCTTTATGGATATATTCCCTGCGGCCCCATTCAGCATCGTCCCGGAGATGTCCGCCACGCCTTCCACCCCCAGGATCCTTGCTTCGATTTGGCTGACCCTCACGGTTATGGAATCGCTTTCTGCCCACCCTTTCCTGAGCTCCAGCAGATAGCCCTCCACGGCATCCTGGATGCTCGTCTGGAGGTTGCCCCAGCCATATCCCTCATCAAAAGCCAGCGTGGTCTCGACCTTTATCCCGACAGGCCTGGCGCTCACCACGCTGACGACATGCCCAATCGGCGCGAGCCCGCAGCCCTCCCCAGCGTTCGATTCCGGGTCGAGCGCCGTCTGGACCCTGTCCACCAGCAGCCCGCTGGCTTCCCCGAAATCGTTGGAATTGACCACCGTGACCCGCACGGTGCCTCCCACGGTCAGCTTCTTCTCACATGCGGCCCTATAGACAGCTGACAGCCACGCCGCGGCTTCCTCCGGCACCGACCCTATCACGGCATCGTACCAGGCACTGGCCGCATCCGTAGGCACCATGTCCGCCGGGCGTATGCCGCCATTCCAGACCCTGGCCACCTTCGCGTCCCCGATGCCTTCCATCCCCCTGACCTTTGCAAGGTAGTCGGCACAGTTCCCTCCGAAGGACTGCGCCTTGAAGCTGTCGAAATACCGCTGCCGCAGGACTTCGGTCTCCTCCTCGTCTTCGCCTGGCACCAGGATCTCCGTCAGCTCAGCAGTCTCCAGCCCCTGGATGTAGTCCATGGGAATCATCCGCCCCAGGTACTGGTTCCCCTGGGCCCCCGGGGATTCGCACCTTACCAGGTACTGCCCTGGCGAGATTCGTTCAATGGCCTCATAGTTCACGTCCCCAATGTTGAAGCGCCGCCCGGTCACGTCAATGGCATCCGGGGTGAACACCCCTTTCAGCACGGCATGGGTCGCTGGCTCCGGAACGATCCCCCTGTCCTTGCACAGCAGGACCAGGTATTCCCTCGCTGCCGTGTCGCCATAAGAATTCTTTATCAGGTATTCCAGTTCGATATAAAGTATGGCGAGCTCGTTCGCAGTCGCCCCGATCGTGTCATAGATCAATGCGCTTGGCCTTTTGTCCAGCTTGTCAGGCACGCGGGACAGCATCCGCTCCCGCAGGAAGCCGTCCGTCATATGCTCATACATCTATATGTCCACCTCCCTTTCCGCCGGGATGTCCCCATAGATGGTATGTACGATGAACCCTGTATGGAGCACCCCTTTCACGCTGGTGTCATGCTCGAAGTCCGTCACGCTGGTGATCCGGGAGTCCACGAGCAGCGCTTCCGTGACCCTGCGCTCCAGCTCCGCGCACACCCAGTTCACGGGCTCCCCGTACAGGTCCAGCGTCTCGATGCCGTACCACCACGGATAGATGATGTGCTGGTACCGCTCTGTCTGGAGGATGCGGAAGACGGCCTGCCTGACAGCTTCCCGCCCATCGACATGGCCGCGGACGGAGCCTCCCTCCAGGTCCATCCGGTAGGTCAGGCCGGGCTGTTCCTCGATTTCAAAATCCTGGGCCAGGAACCCGCCTGTCGACGGGATCATGGCCTGCCCCCTATCCGGTCGACCACAATGAACTTCTGGCCTTCCTGCTGCCTTATCAGGACGACCTGCTCGCCCTTTCCCAGTGCGTTATGTATGGTCAACTGCTTCGTCCCCTCGATGTCATGCGTGTGCTTCCTGTCCTGCTCCTCCGTATGGGCAGACGCGATCCTGTCGCCGCCGTCATCCGTGACGTCCTTCAGCTGGTGCCTGTGGGTCTGCTCTTCCTTTTCCGTCTGCCACTGGACAGTTGCCATCGTGGTGTAATCCGTCACGTTCCGGCAGAGCACAAGCTGCGCCGCCCCCAGCTCCATCTTCTGTTCGACATTGATCTTCAATGGGGACGCGCTTACCACTTCCCCAAAGAACACGTTCACGGGCTTTGATGCTTCACGCTCATCCCGCGCCGCCTTTTTCATCGCTTTCACAAGCTCGTTTGCATCAGCCAACGAACTCACCCCCTTTCAGCGTCAGGTCCATCCAATGCTCGTCCTGTCTCCATGTATGCCTGCAGGATTCCACCAGCATGAAGTTGCTCAGCTTCATGTCGCCCAGGTCAAGCCGGACGACCACCATCGACCCAGCCCTCACCCTGTTGTCGCCTACGGCATTGGTTATCTTCAGGGTCCTGGTCTTCTTGTCATACAGCTTCAGGAGCGCATCCGCCTTGGCCTGCCCGTTCTCCCCTTTGGACAGCGTGTCAAAATACTGGAGGATGCCCCACCTGTTCATGTTCGCTCCGTCCTGGGCAATATAGACTTCCCGGAACCCGGTCTCTTCATTGTCATAGGTCAGCTTGACCTTGTTGAACGTGCTGTCGTCAATGGACGATGTGTACTCGAAATTCTCCCCAGTCTCTTCATCGATCATCAGATAGGCTCCGGGGCTGCCCACGTACATCTTGGACAGGTGCTTCAGGGCCATCTTCCCGAAATCGTCATATAGCACGTACAGTTCGCCGCTGTTGGTCAGCTCCAGGTCCAGGGCGTTCTCTATCATCTCGAACAGCGACGTGTTCTCTTCGACCCTCGACCCTATCACGAACCCGGTATCATCTATGTCCCCGGTGTTCAGGGCGAAATCCGCTGCCACCATCCGGATGAACTGTGCGGCGGTCTTGTTCTCATAGACATAGGTGTCCTTGTTCTTCAGGTACCGCAGCTGGTCGTAGGCGGTGACCTTTATGATCTGGTCCCTGTCCCTGCTCTGCTTGAACACGAAGCCATAGAAGATATCATCGCCGTCCGATTTCAGCCGGACAGCGCTGCCCTCTGAAAAATCCAGCACATCATCCTTCAGGACCTTGAACGTCAGCTTCCCGGGAGCGCCCCTCCGTTCCGTCAGCCATTCGATTCCCTCCTCCACAGGCGGGATATATGCCTTCGTGCCTGCTTCGTCTGCAACCAAAAGCTCAACGCCCATAGGCACCATCTCCTTTCAGAAATTTGCGTATAAAAAGAACGCCCCTCCAACGGAAGGACGCTCTGATTATTATGTGTTTTATGCTGCACTTTCCTTATGCTCAATAAGCTTTTTCAGCCTATCATTCGTTTCGTCCATGCCCAGTTCAATCTCAAACAGGGCATCATTAAGGCTACGTTCCGGCGCTCCGGCAATGTCAACCTGTTCTGCAATAAACTGCTGCAGAATGCCAATCAGCGATGTCAGACGCTCATATTTGTAATGGATTTCATCCAGTTCCATTTTAAAACTGTGATTATTCATGCTGCGCCACCACCTTTTCCAAAATCAAGAGATAACTGCTCATACTCAGGAACCTTTACGAAATCTACGGTAAGCTGCACCCCGAACTGTTCAGATACCTTTTTGAAATTCTCGGCTATCTTATATGGAGCCAGGTTCTGCCGGAATGCCACCCTGTCCATTACTTTCAGATAGCTGGCCACCTCTCCAATTGGAATTTCGGCGGGCTGCGGATTCATCAAGTCCTTTTCCATCTCATGGAAGCGGTTTATGTAGCGAGCAGTGAACTCCGTTCCTTTCTGGCCAGTCAGCTTGTGGGCGATGAATTCACATCCTTTCTTGGTGACGAGGAAACATGGCATTGTCCTATTCTGCTCTGTAACATAGGTTGATTCTGTGAAAAAATCGGATAAGGGAATTTTCCCTTTTCCTAATTGCTCAATATATCTCCGTATATCTTTCAACAAATCACTATGCTGTTTTCCTACCATCTGCGCCACTTCCATGGAAGCAATTACTGTTCCTGCTAATTCACTCATCATGCCGCACCTCCTTTCGTGAAAGCAGCCACAGCCGCTTCATAGCCACACCGGTAGGCGTAACGGAACATATTTTCTTGTACTGCTGCTAGATACTCCTCAAACATACCATGCATTTCACGGTAGCTACTTACAACAGCTTCTGGAGCCGCTGGCTCATTTTCAAGACATTCCTCATAAATCCTCTGGAATGTTTCCTCGTTGGGAAATACCCCCCCGAGCTGCTTCGCTGGCATAACTTCTTTTTTGCTCATATCATTTTCCTTTCTATGCTTGAATTTCCCGAAAAGAAATGATATGATAGATTTATCAATTCTTTCGGGAGTTGGTGGAATTATAGAAGTTGCAATCTTTGGTCGGAGGGCAACTTCTATTTTTTTATTTGCTGGTATACCTTATCAATCCCTTCCATAACAACTTCATATTGGGTCTTTCCTGTGCATTCACAACAATACAATAATTTTTCCCTATCTTCTTTTGTTGCTCTAACTTTAATCTCTGTTGTTTTAGGATTGTCTGTCGGTCTCCCAGTCCGTGGACTCATTTTATCACCTCACTTCCGTTCCCACATAAATACTACAATACGTTCCCACAAAAGTCAAGAATTATTTTAAACAATGTTTTATATATTTTATCCATTTGGCTATGTATTCTTGGCAATCATAGGAAGACGAAATGCTAAAACTATTTATTGCGCCACGTACCCCTAAAACCTGAATAAATTGATTCTTTCCTCTTAGTTTTACTTTTCCAATATAATAGCTCTGATAATAAATTGAAAAACTCTTATTCGACATAGGCTCAAAATAGAATAAATAGGGATTCAGTTTTTCCTCCATAGTCTGCCTGACAAGTTCCCTAAAAAAAGCATCTTCATCATCAGATGTTTCAAAAACAACTCCTATTCCCATTTTTCTTGTAATGCTTCTTGTCAAAATTTGAATAACTATTTTTTGCAGTTCTTCGTTAACCATCTTGAATTCCACCTTTCGTATAATTTATCAAAATTATACAATAGATGTCCAAACTTTGCACTACATTTTTATCTTCCATCACGCTGCCGGGATGGTCAGCACCTGCTCCGGATATATCAGGTTCGGGTTGCCGCCTATGACCCCCTTGTTCGCATTGTATATGACAGTGTACTTCGAACCGTTCCCATAGAACTTCTTCGCGATGTTCCAAAGGCAGTCTCCCTTCACCACCGTGTAGGAAGCCGCCTGTGCCGGAGCCGGAGACGTGGTCGACTCACGCTGCGGTTCGGCTGCCGCCCTTGGCTTTGATGCCGCCATGGTGATGTTCACCGTCTTCGTGCCGTAATCCCGCCACTGCTTCAGCTTCACCTTCACCGTGACGTCGAACCCATCCCCTGCATCCTCTGTCAGCTTATAGTCCTCCAGCGTCACCTTGATGTTCGTGTTGAACAGCTTCCTGTCGCTGGGGAGCACCCGGCAGACGATGAACTGGAAAGGCTTCCGGCTGTTCTTAAGGGATTCAAAATAGTCAAGGAAATAGTCGGCCCCGCGGAACCCTTCCTTGTATACCGCATAAGGGTACCTCACCTGCGGGATTCCACAAGTGAACTCTATGTCCGTCAGCCCCGGCTTCTTCAGGATGTTTATCTCCCCTTCGTTGATGAGGGCCAGCGTCTTGTTCGCATTGTTTATCTTTATCTCCAGTTTTGAAGGGGCCACGGGCAGCAGGCATTTGCCCAAAAAGAATTCATATCCGCCTTTTGCCATCTACGCATGCACCCCTTCCGTCATGTTGTCGACCGCTTCGTTCACGGAATCGGTCAGCTTCGTCATGAACCCGTCGATATCGTCCCCGCTGTTGATGTTGTTCTGCATCCCTGACATGTCGACCTTCACTTCCGCCAGAGTATACCTGTTCACTGCTTCCTGCTCCGCTATGTCGCGCAGGTACTTCAAGTCCTCTTCCGTGCAGTCAAGGGAGTCCCTGATGCTGCCGGTGTTCCCCGCAATGTCGCCTACGTCCCCGGCCATCCCGTTGTCTGCCATCGCGTCACCAAAACTTGACGCATAATCATCCATGGTCGGCATCTGCTCCGTCCCAAACAGGGCGGCTGGATCAAAGCTCGCTATGCTCTCATCAATCCCCTTCCCGAAAGAATATCCAGCGTCATAAGCAGCCCCATACTCAAACCGTTCCAAGTGCAAGCTGGAAGCGTCCATTTTCGCCATGATTTCCTTACCTTGACCGAAGGTTTCATCAACCCAGCCACCAAGGGAGTCCCGCCACCCTGAAACCGCCCCGGCAAGGTTTGAGCCGAAAATCGTATCAATAGCGGAAGCCAGCGATTCCAGCAAACCGAGGATACAATCCACCAAGTCGAAGAACAACCGGGCGATGGCCCCCACCGGGTCAGTGAACACGTTGGCGAAAAAATTCGCAAATGCTGCTATAAAGTTCCAGAGCACCACGAAGACATCAATCACGAAGTTAATCAACGTGATAAACAGATTCCCGATGAATGCAGCCGCCACCATGAACACACCGCAGATAATGCCCGTTGCGGAAACGGAAGTCCCTGCAAATTTGTTCACGGCCGCCACCGCTGCATAGAACAGCGCAACCAAAGCGATAATCAAAACGATAATCCAGACGATAGGACACGCATACATAGCCGAATTAAGCCCGTTCTGCGCTGTTACTTCTGCCCATGTTGCCCCAGTTGTAGCCCAGATGGCGGCAGCGTGAATACCTTCCCATACTGCCATAATGCCTTTAGCTGCTGCGGAAGCCAGTTCTAAACCTTTGGTAATCGCAAGGTAAGTACCATAAACCGCCAAAGCCCCTACAATCCCATAAATGACAGGAGATATCCACGACCAGTTGTCCATGACAGCCTGGGCAAAGTCCAATGCCCCTTCCAGCAGCCAGGACAGCACGCCCATCATGAACTGTAGCCCCCGCGTGACGCCGTCCAGGCCTGCCTGGATGGTGTCCCAATGGCCAGTGATGGCATCCACGAACAGGATTACATACGGATACAGCTGGCCGCCCACCACCTCCTTCATGTCGCCGAACGTGTTGGTCATCTGGATGATCTTGCCCTCCGGGGTGTTGCTCATTGATTCATACAGGCCGTCCCATGACTCCGCAATCACGGCATTGATTGCCGCCGCTGCCTGGACATCCTGTGACGCGTCCAGGTATTCTTCCCCGATTGCTGCGATGATCTGTTCCTGCGATGCCGTCCCTTCAATGACGGCCTTCTGGGCTTCCGTGAACTCGAACCCTTTTTTGGTCATGGCGTCATAGGAGCCTGACATGATCTTCCCAAGCCCGGTCGCATAGTCCACCATCGCGGCGACGTCCAGCCCGCCGCCCCCGGTCATGCCCATAGCATAGTCTGCAAGGGTGTCCATCATCATCTCTATGGCTGCCGTGTCCGAGAAGTACGTGGAGAACTCCGCCGCCCCGGCAATCATGGCTTCATCGCCATAGATCCCCCTGGACTGTATCTCGGATGCCTTCGCCGTGATGGCATCGAATGCCGCAGCCAGCGCCTGGGTGTCCGCTGATGCAGCAACCGTCACTCCGTCCACCTGATCCTGGATGCCATTGATCTCGCCAACTGCTTCCGACGTGTCCGCCGTGACCTCTGCTTCGATGGTGTTCGCCAGCACGGACATCAGCTGCAGCTCAGCGTTCCGCTGCGTGTCGAACGCTTCCGTGCATTCCTCTATCCAGCCAATCGCCTTCCTGACCCCGGCCATCCCCACAAAAGCCCCGACTGCACTGGCGATCACCGACCGCAGGTTCCCGGCTGCGCCCACGCCCCTGCTGATCTCCCGGTTGAAGCGCCCCTGCTCGTCCACATTGTCCCTCAGATACTGTTCAGTGCTGCCGACCGTCCGGCTTAGCCGCAGATACGCATCATTGGCTGCCGACACGTCCATGGCATCCATGGCCGCGTTCAGCTCATTCTGTTCGGCGACGGCCTGATCCAGCTGTGCCCGCAGCCGCTCCATCTCGCTGTTGGCCGCATCCGTCCCCATGTTCAGGGGATCGCTCCCTATCTGCCGGATGCGGTCGCGGATGTCGTCGAACCTGACCGCCATGCTGTTCAGGTTCTGGAACGCTTCCGGCGGGAAGATGCCCGTGTCGTATGCCTGCTTCGCGATGGCGTCCTGGGTAGCGCAGAGCCGCTGCAGCATGGCGTCCGCGCTCTGGACTTCCTGCCAGAACCGCTCGATGCCGGAACCCGTGAAGACGTCCAGTCCATCTGCCCGCCATTCTACAGGGACGCTCACAGGCTCAGGCAGAGCGTTAGGGATCACGTCAGGCCTTGTCATCTGCGGGCCATCCACTACAGGGGCGGCCAGCTGGGACATCGCACGTTCCAGTTCGTTCACAGCCATGGTCGCCTGATTGATCTCTGCCCTTGCCCCTTCCAGAGAGCTGATATCCATGTCAGCGCCCATGGCCCCGTTCATGTCCTCCATTGCGGATACCGCAAGGTTGACGGAACCGATGATGCTGTTCAGTATGCCGGTAAAGCCGTCATTCAGTTCAATGCCCGTCTGGATGGATGACACCTGTATCACCCGCCTTTCTTTTTCGCTTTCTGCCTGATCTCTTTTTCCTTCTTCTTGTCGTTCTCTATCTTTATCTTGATGGCCGCAATGACGAATGCCTTTTCCGTTTCCCCCATCTTCAAGAACTTCTTTGGCAGGATGTGGAGCTTATGGAGGGCGTAGTAAGCGTAATTCGCTTCCCAGTCGCCCTCCTCAATCAGTTTTTTGCTTCTTCCACCTTGTCATCCAGCGTCTTGCTGAACCCCTGGAACTTCTGCATCCATGCGCACAGGTCGCTGTATTCGCCGGAATCGTCCACCAGGGCGTACAGCAGCTCCTCGGGGGTCTTGACCCCATAGGAATCCTGCAGGGCCGCATCGTACAGGTCAGGGCAGACCGTTGCGGCGCACACCATCCTGTTCAGGTACCGCGACGTGTCCAGCTTCGGCCTGAACAGGTTGGGCTTGCCGGTGACCTGGACCTCGATGGTGCAGGCATCCCGCAGGGCATCGTTCTCCTTCGAAGTCAGGTGCCTGAACTCCCATTCCACAGGCTTCCCGTCCTCGTCGCGCAACGATTCCGTGGGGGCATAAAAGCCGTTCGCCCTTTCCTTCTTGTTGGACTTCATGAATCGTGAAAACTTCGACATCTATACTCTCCTCCTCTTTAAATCATCCCCGCGTCTCCGCAGGGGAACCACATAGTCAGACGCCTTCCAGCTCATTGAACTTCTCAGGAATGTCATAGCTCTCGAATGTCCCAGAAAGCTCTTCGTCCAGCAGGTCCTCCCCTGACTTGAACTTCGCCAAGGTGAACTCTTCGCACAGGCAGCCCCTGTGGATGATGGTCTGCCGCCCAGCCGCGCTGGTCGGGTCCTCGTTGCTCACCTGCATCTCGAAGTAGGGCATCTCCCCGGTCTTCTGGTACTTGTCCGCCATCATCCGGAAGACGGACTGGTTATAATGCGCCGTGCCGCTCCAGGTGCCTTTCCCGCCTGCGGCCTTGTGCCCCATGCCCACCTGCCCAAGGATCGGGACGTCCTTGATGTTCACTTTCCATTTGCTCTCGAACTCCGTCATGCTCATGAAATTATAGCGCCGCCCATCAATCGTGATGAAGCATTCCGCAAGGCCGCCGAAGACAGCATCCTTCGCGACCATCGTTGCAGCATCGCCCATTTTTACGCCTCCCTTCTCCTTATGCCACGGACACGGACATGTACAGCTTGTCCATGGCGTTCACCACTGTGACGGTGTCCGTCACCACCACCGACTTCTTGGAGTCCCCTTGCTGCACGGTGACGTCTGCATCCGAGAACCCTTCTATCGCCCCGGCCTTCTCCATCTTGCGATGGTGGTCCACGATGTCCGACCATAAAGACACCCTGCCTGCATTGTCGTTCGGGAACACCCCCAGATACTTGGATGCGAACAGGCTGGCGATGTCGTTCGCCATCTGGTCGATGACCCGGATGGTCTGGTTGCTCTTGAAGACCTCGCCTTCCGTACCGCTGACGGACACCATGCTGTTGACATCGTCCAGCACCCGGATGTCGGAATCGACCCTGTGCAGGACGAACTCGCCCCTGTCTATGCACTGGGCCAGCTGCGTCTGGGTATAGCCGGCATCCACCCCGAAGGAGCCCTCATATCTCCTGTTCTGCACCGACCTGTTGACCTCGCAGCCGCTTTCCACGCCTGTCACCCAGTATACAAGGGACGCTTCCGGCCAGCCTTTGTCCGTGGCCTTGTTCTTCACGTTGATGACTCCCATGTAATCCGCAGCCATGTCATGGAGCACCAGCTGGAACTTGATGCCCATCTCGTCGCGCAGCCTCCTGTTGAACGCGGCATACAGCTTCTTTATGGGGGCATCGCCTGCGACCGTGCCCATCGTATTGAAGGAATAGGACTCGATCCTGTCCAGGTACCTCTGGTGCGCCGCCCCGTCCGCCGTGCCGTTCGCGCCGCCGGACAACGGGGTGGCCGCCGTCACATCAAGGACTGCGTCCGGCTTGAACTCCACGTATCCATTGGCCACGAGCATGGACGCCTCCGCCACCGTCTGGCTGTCCACCAGCACAGTGCCCATGTATGTGGACACATCGAACATGTCCACGTCGTCCATGTTCTCCTGGATGACTATCTTCAGGTCGTTGCCGCGCTCCCCGCTGTACAGGGCGACCGCGAAATCATTTGCCGCCTTTGCCCCGCCGCCGTTCAGCCGGTATGCATGGAGCATCCTGGCGTTCAGGAACAGGTCGTTCAGCCCCCTCATCTTCTCATGGCCTGCCGGATATCCAAAGAACCTCATGCTGTCCTTCTGGAAGCCCTCATTGGTCACAGTGAACACCTCGTCGTCCGGCCCCCAGTCCAGTTCCAGGGGCATCGTGCATATCCCCCTTTCCGACAGGGCCGCCGATGCACGGGCCAGCGACACGAAATTGATGTACGCGCCCGGCAGCTTCTTGTTCTGTGCGACAAACGTCCCACCGCCTAAAGCCATCTACCTCACCTTTCCTTTCATGAACCTGTCGACCATCTGGCCGACCTCTGCAATGGTATACGTCCTGCCGTCATCCAGCAGGGCTGACACCAGGTCCCTCCTGTCCCTGTACCGGGCGGAAGCCAGCACCTGCTGTTTGGTGAACCTCCGCTCAGCCTGTGCGTCCTTCTTCCCAGCCACTTCAACAACGTCTTTCTTTTCCAATTCAAACACCTTCCTTTACTGCGGTGCGGGATGCCAGCTCTCCCATCTCGGGCGCCGCTTCTTCGCGTCTGTAGACAAAGCAGTCATAGTTCACGAAGAAGTTCAGGACACCGTCGGCCACTTTCCCGTTCATCTGCGTCCCCCTCATCATAAGGCCGTCCAAGGCTATGCATTCCAGGCACTGGTTCAGCCGTTCCAGCACGCCGTAACATTCCCGGTTCCTGCCATCCTCCGACAGCGGGAAGTACTGGATGCAGAACTGGCTGCGCCTGAGACGCTTCCTTCCGCGGAACAGCGTGCTCGTGGGGTTCAGGCACTGGATGAAGAACGCTCCCCCTTCCATGTCCTGGCTCATCTCCTCGATATAGCATTCATACCCATCACCGAATTCAGCATCCAATGCGATGCTGATTGCTTCCATGGTTGCGTTTATCACTTCAAGGCACCCCCTAAAAACTTCTGGATCCGCTTCTCAAGGATCTGCGGCGCGGCGGACTGCAGCTCCTGCTCGGATATCGTCATCATGAACTGGCCTTTGACCCATCCCTTCTTCAGCCGCTTTCCAAGCGCCGGAACATACTTCCCTGGCTTTTGCCTGTGACCATATTCCACATATGAGGCATATTCTACCGGGTTGGTAATTCTAATCTTATATACCCCGCCTTCTTTTTCGATGTCCCCGAATGTCCAGCCCCTCCTCAGTGTCCCGCCACTATATCCCGACCAGTATTTCTGATAAATTTCAGCTTCTCTACTTAAAAACTTTCGTTTTTTACCGCTAGTGCCGACTACTTCTACCATAGTTTTTTTGTTGTCGGCGATATGTTTAGGAGGTACTCCCACCGGAGTCCGTTTTACTACCATGGCCAGCAGGCGTGCAGCCAGCTCCTTCGCGCATGCTTCCACAAATGCGTCAGAGCTTTCCCTCAGCCCTTCTAAGCTTTTTTGCAGCTCCTTCATGCCGGACAGGTCAAAGCTTCCCATCTTCCCCATGTCAGGCCCACCTTTCGAACAGCTCCAGCATGATTTCCTGGTGTGTCGGGTAAATCGCCGGGACTCCGCTGCATTTATAGTCCGCTGTGAAGCCGTCCTGCGTCACGGTCACCTTTGAACCTGGCTTTACTACGATTTCCGGTGCCAGGAACAGCTTGATGGCCTGCGTGATGCCTGCTGCCGCTCCCGTCTGCTGGGCAGATTTCAGCGACTCAAAGGACAGCTTGCAAGGCTGGTCCTCGAGCACCACCACATCATCCTGCGTTGTCAGCTTCGTCCTCCCGTCCCTTGCCTTATGCCGCTCCGTGACCGTCATCATGCCCGTATACTGCGACTCCTGGGCTTTCCTTGCGGCAGCGTATGCCGCCTGGACCGCTGTCACCATGCAAGCCTCCTGTAATGCAGGATTTCCTCTTCCCGGGACAGCAGATGGCTGATGAATGCGTCCAGTCTCTGCTCCGCCGTCTGGCTCCCCTCCCCGGTAGCGAACACCGTGTTGGTGTCCCCTGCCTGGATCTGCTTCACGGCGGCCCCCAGGTCAAGGCCTGACAGGCTGTCCGGGGCGAACGTCTTCTTCGCCAGCAGGAACTCCCCGACAGCCATGTCCACCGCGGCCTGCTCCAGCCCCGTAGGGATGCCGGACAGATGCGCTTTACTCTTGATGCTGCCGCGCACCTTGTCCATGCAGAAAGCCAAGGAGAATCCATCCTCCTCCCCGGGCTCATAGCCGAACGATCGCAGCCGCTCCTTCACTGTATTGACATCAAACATACAGCCGCCCCCTACTTTATCGTGGCAATGTATACCTGGCCTGCGCAAGGGAATGTGACCAGCGCGGTCGCCACAGCCTTGATCCACTTCGCCACAGGGTCGTTGGTCGCGTACTGCTCGATGATGACATTGCCGATATCGGAAATCTCCACTCCATCTTTCTTCCTCAGGGCCAGCTCCTCCGGAGTCAGGCCGAACAGCGTCTCGCCCATGGTTCCGTCCGGCATGAACACGAAAGCGCTTTCTGTAAAATACCTTTTCGCAGCATAGTCTCCTTTGGCATTCAACAGGCGGTACTGTGCGTCATAAATGGCAATCTGGGGCAAGTCCTGGGTCTTGAGGAAAGCGTTCAGCTCCTGCCTGGTGAGCAGCTTGTCGCTGTTTACACCGAAGACGGCCTTCCTGACCTTCTCATCCCTCAGGACGAAGCTCAGGTTCCTCTTCGAGGTCAGCACCCTTGTAGGAGTGAACCCGGTATCCTTTACAATCCTGTCCACGGAGGAATCCATGTCCAGAAGGATATCGACGGATCCGGCAGACCAAGTAAAGGTGTTCTTGTGCGCAGCCGGTACACCATAGTCGATTTCCGCCTTATAGCCGTTCTCATTGATGGCCAGCTTTCCAGTGGACAGCGCCTCCCCGCGCATAGCCTCCGCTCTTGTAAGCACAGAGTCCTGCAGGTAGTCCACATCACCGTAAATTTTATCAATCGCCTCCCTCTCTTCCGCATCGTTCCTGGGAGTCTCCAGGCGGATGATCTCTTTCTCGGAAAGCTTCCTTTTCCGCTTAATCAGGGCCAGCTCCGCCACATCATAACCGGTGCTCTCCCTCTGGTCAATCTCCGCTTCCGTATCGAAGGCATGGACGGAAGCAGACACTGGAAGGTTGTTTGCCCCCTTAATCATTTTGATTTCCAGCGCCTCCGTCTTCCTGGACGGAAACAGCTCCTCAAGGGCTTTGGCCTGTTTAGCCCTGTTCTTAGTGTAGTCAATCAGCTCTTTGGGGTTCAATAATTCTTCAACACTCGGCATTCGCTTGTTCTCCTTTCTTATTCCTTCTTCCCTTTTACCTGAACTTGATTTCGGGCAGCTTCTCCCGGATGGCTTCCCCGACTGCCGCAGTGTACTCCGCACCCAGGGACAGCCTCTCCCCGATGACATACCCTTCCACCAGGAGCGCCCCCGGCTGTGCTCCGTAAGTGACATCCACCGCCTCCAGCAGGATGCCCACGGGATCCTCTGAAAAAGATACTTCATCTCCTGCCGTGACTGTAACCACCTTGCCGGATGCGGCTATCAGGCTCCCTCTGTGCACGACTTTCCTTCCATCGGCATCCGCCTCTACTCCTTCAGGAACCACCGTCCCCGTAAAGGCCACTTTCTTTTCAGATGCAAGGATCTCTTTCTCCTGCGCCCTCTCAATATCCGTCTTGTAATACATGCCCCTCCTATTCCGCGCCCCAAAGGCTGCTCTTTGTGCCATTCTTCTCCGCTTCGTTGCGCTGCTGCGCGTACTGGGACGCATAGCCCTCTTCATGGGTCTCCCCGCCCTTCGGCTTGTAGCCTTTTCTGCCGCCCGCATCGGATCCGCCCTTGCCTGCACCGCCGTTCCCGTCCTTGAACAGGAACCCCTTCGACTCCCTGATAGCCTTCAGCTGCTCCTCCAGCCCGGCCACCTTACCGTCCTCTGCCAGAACCAGCCTGGTGCGGTCGAACAGAGCCGCCGCCATGTCTTCGTCATGTACCTTGCCGGCCACAGCCAGCTTGATGGCGCTGGTAAGGCGCAGCTCCTTCATCTCGCCTGCATGCTTTTCCGCATCCGCCCTGTTGGCTTTCTGAAGTTCCTCGATCTGCTTCTTCAGCTCCGCATTGTCGCCGCTGGACTTCCTCAGCTCTTCCAGCTGGTCGTCCCTGGCCTTGATATCATCCTGCAGGTGCTTCTTCTCCGTGTTGGCAGATTCAAGCTGCTCTTTGGGCACATAGCCCTCCAGCTCCTTCACGGATGCCGCTTCCGCCTTGGCCGCCAGCTCCTCGCTGATGCCCAGGGCAATAAATTCCTCTTTCTTCATCTTTCTCCTTTCTTGGTCCTGCCATTTCACTCGTAATTGGCAAATGACAGAATCACCTTTCTATTTCTGTTGACTGGAAACTATCCGCATGAATCGTAAGGGCAATTTCGTCCTGGTGTCCCTCACGGATAAACAAGGAAGCACTTATCACATCAGGGATGGATATTCCGTTTACCAGCACTTCCCGCCTGCCTTTTTCATCAGGCGGCGTAACCTTAATGTCTGCCACACACATCACCTCCTCCCTAAAAATGGGTACGAAAAAAGCATCCGTTGCCAGATGCTTTTCCTTGCATTTTTCTGTTGATGTGGTATAAACC
The DNA here is from genome assembly GCA_910585665.1 of uncultured Acetatifactor sp. Lineage (GTDB taxonomy): Bacteria > Bacillota > Clostridia > Lachnospirales > Lachnospiraceae > Acetatifactor. The sequence goes on from CAJUFI010000051.1 coordinate 24,519, forward strand.
AATTAAGCAAACCGTCCTCGAACCCCTTGTCCTGATTCTTCAGAATCATCAGTTTAAATCCGATGCATCCTTGCCAAAAGGCTTCCCGGCTCAGGAACAAACTCCGAATCAACCCCATCCTTATCTTCAAACTTGATTCTGTTTGCACATTCGGAACCATCATCCTCCAAGCGCATTCTTTCAAGGGGAATGCCATCAGGAAATGCTTCACAACACATTCCCTTAACCTCTGAATCATCAATATAATGTTTACAGTAATCACAAACAGGCACTCTCAAACTCATTTTTTCCACTTTCCCACATAGGTTTCAACCAGAATTTTGCTATTAATGGTACTTTCTCACCATAAGCGCTACATTCCAGCAACGTCATAGATTGACAATGGGGCCAGCCTCTCGAATATTTATTTCTAATATAATGCATCTGAATCATACCTTTCCCCAAACAATTCCCATATGGTCATATCCCTGGCTATGCACTTTTCAATGGCATCTATCCATTCCTCCCTGCTTAATGCTGAAGGCTCTGTCATCAGAGTATCCTCGGGAAAATGTCTGTTATACCGTTCGACTGCCTCTCCAAAACGTACATCCAGGTCGTCCACTACATTCCTGGTTTCTCTTTTTAAAAAGTCCGGTATCATTTCATCCCCTCCAACATAGCCTCAAACATCTTATAAGCTTCTGGAAAACTTTGTTTCAAATATTCTGTTTTTGCAGAATCCCGCCTTATCGCAGCCTCGAAAAAATGTGCAAAAGCTTCCTTTCCAAGATTTCCTGCTTTATCCCAATAATTCTTCCGATGTGTATAATGACCTTTACATCGGCCATCACTCAGTGCGCTAAACAAATCTGAAACCGAATGATATTCCGGTTCTGTTATAGCCATCCCGATTTTCTGGTATGCTGCTTCCCGACTTATATTATATACTTTTTGGTATTCTTTTACAAGCATCCGAAAGTCAGCTCTCAAAGTTCTTTCAAACCCCAATGTTTCCGACGGGTATCCTAAGATTCGGTCGACCCGATGCCCTGTCTCATGGAATATGCCGCACCATTTTCCCCGTTCGTTCACGGAATCCTTTTTCAAGTTCACCCGAATTCCGCTAACAGATTCCCGATTCCCTAATTTTGCAGATTCATTTATGACAGTGATTTCATCTTTATGCTTTATTATAAACTCCTTGATACGGCTTGGCGCATTCTCAACCACAGCCTTGATTTCTTCACCGTATCTTGATCCTAAATCCAGAATGCTTATCGGTTCATGATCATTCATCCTTTCAATCAGCTTCGTAACGTGGCTGACAGTATCCTGTTCCTGACTAGCATTAACAAAACCCTCTTTCCACTCCTTATAAGTCATGTCAGCGGGAACATAATATGTCTTCCCTGTTTCCGAATCTCTTGCGGCACGTTCCCCAATATGGTCAAACTCGTCCCCGAAAGCCGGAACCGTAGTCGTCCGGCACCAGACATGGAAAGGCGGAGCTGTTGCGCCTGGCGCATACTCCGACATGGGGAATACCTTTCCGTCCATCTCCCGGCAGATTTCAGATGTGGACGAATCAAGTGTCGCCACAATCTCATATTGCTCTACCCCCAGTTCACGGAAACTGTCCTTCCGGGCTTCCGAACCGAAGAAAGCGGCCTCTGTCATAATGAGCCGGCCTGCCTGGCTCTTTGACGTCCGCATGGCCTTGGCAAGGGAATCGATTGCCCTGTCCGGCGCCTGCCCCAGGACGCACATCTGCGTCAATGACGTATGCACGTTCTCAATCAGCTGCTGCTTGCTGCTCCATATGCGCTCCGAGAAATTCTTCCCGTCCGCCGCCCAGGGCTTTCTGATAATCTTTTCAAGCCTGTCCGAATCCACGCCTGTCAGGTTCCATCCGATGCCGGTGCCCTTCTGTATCTCATAGGCGGTCCTATAAAATCCCTCCTCATACAACGACTTCATATGGCGGTCTACGCTGTCCAGATAATTTCCGTACAGCTTCTCCGCTTCCTGCTGCACCTGGAGCTTCAGCTGCTCCAGGCGGCTGATGTGCACCCTGGCCGATGCATTCTCCAGCTGCTTCATCCACTGCTGATTGACGGCATTCTCCTGGCCGTATCTGATGTAGTCGTCTACGTCCCAGCGGAATTCCTCCAATTCCTTATTGTTCAGGAGCTTCCTCGCTTCTGCCATGGACACTCCGTTATTTGCCATCAGCCGTCCATACCATGCTTCAATCTTCCTTCCTATCTCCGCTTCCGCCCTGCGCATCTGCCGCTGCATTTCTCCAATCAGCCTTTCGGATGAATCATGCTGTGATGCTTCAAGCTGTTTGAACCTCTCCGCCCAGTACCTTTCCTCCCTCATCATTGCCTATGCCATCCCCGTCTTCTCCACTGCCTTTTCCGATATTGCCAAAAGCGCCGCCATACTGCTCAGCTTTTTCCAGCGCTTCCTGTTCCTCCTCGGCAATCTGCGCAAGCTCCTTCTCCGCATCGGCCACCCATGGATGGTTGGATAGGACGGTCTTCCTGGAGACCACCCCAGTGCTCTTCTGTGCGATGTCCGCCAATTCTGCATCGTTGCGCACGGATGTCCGCGTCCACGTCTGGATGATGGTGCCTACAGCGATGCCGGCATGACGGCAGATTGCCCGCACCAGCCGCCCGAAAGCAGGCCTGAACTCCGTCTCCATCAGCCCTGCTTTCAGCTCCAGCAGCGAATACAGATAGGAGAGCGCCACCCCGGAGCTGTCGCCGAAATTCTGTGGATCAGGGTCGATTCCCATTCCCTGCTCAAATATGGACTTCCGCGTCATGGCCAGCATCTTTTCCCTGGCTTCCACAGGGATGTCTATGGTGAGGGTGCCCAAGCCGCCCTTCCCCTCCTCATCGCTGTCGACCTTGACCGTCTTGTACTTTTTCAGCTTCTGCAGGAACTCCCCCAGGTCTTCCCCTTCATACCCTGACAGGATGAAGACCACTTCCTGGATGTCCTCCAGGTCGTTCAAGAATCCGCTGTACACATGGTCATAGGCATCAATCAGCTCCTTCACGTCATTCAGGTCATTGCCGCCCTCCGCATTATTGGGAAATGGAATGAACGGCACCTCGCCGAATCCATGCGCCAAGGAACCGGAATCCCCATCAGGCAGATCCGCCGCCAGCCCGTCCATGTCATGCGGCTTCAGCGCATCCAGGGCATCCCGGGACCGCTTGCAGAAAGGGCGGCAGCATTCCTTGTCCCAGTATTCATAGATATTCCGCTTTTTGCCGTCCCCGCCAATCTGGTCATACACCCTCAGGACCCCGGCCAGCTCCTTTTCCAGGTCGTCCGTCCATATGGGGATGACCTGCTTTGAGTCCACGGCTGCATACTTGAACGCCCCCTCTTCATCCTTCCAGTAATGCAGCCATGCTATCGTGCAGTTGGAAGCCCTGATGCACAGATCCTTGCACACTTTGGAGAATCCGTCCCCAAGGGCCGCCTGCACCGCCTTGTTGGCCGATTCGCCCCCTGCATCGAAGACAGGGGGATCCGTGAACAGATAGGAAGCCTTCTGGTTCACAAGGATGTTGTAGAAATTCGCAGGGATGCGGTTGTCAGCAGAGCGGATGGGATTGTCGTCCCGGCTCCTCCCCCGCGCCCCTTTCTTCAGGATGTCGTTCTTCTTGCGGTAATAGCGCTCCGCCACTTCTGCGTCCCGCACCATCTCACGGTGCCTTTTTCTGTTCGCCTCCACAAGCTTTTTTATTACTCCAATCTCCACCCACATCACCTCTTTTCCAGTATCTTCATGCCGCCCCGCCTGCGGATTATGGTATATGCGTGGTAGCGCACGGAATCCATGCAGTGGTCCCGCTCCTTCATCGGCTTGTCCTCGCCGCGCTCCACTGCCTTCGCGTCCCAGATGTAGGAGCCGAACTCCTTGACCGTATTTTCACAGGACTCATCGAAAAGGATGGCAATCTGGTTCAAAAGGCTGGCTACGAAACGGATTCCGTCCAGCACGTCGTTCTTTGCATTCTTGACATGGAATCCATCTTTCTTCAGCTGCGCCTTGAAACTGGCAGCCGCAGGGTCAAGCACTATATAAAGCGGCTCGATTCCATCCAGCCAATTCCTGAGGTCCGCCGCGAATTCCGCATCCGTCTTCTGCGCCCCTTTCTCCCGTCCAGAATAGAAATACTCCCTGATGCAGTACCATATCCCATCGTCCGCTTTCCGCCACAGCAGGAACACTGTCGCATTCTGGGTCCCGTAATCGCAGCTTACATAATGGTCGCCGACCCATCTTATCCGGCCATCCCTGACAAGCTGTCCCACATCCACCACATGCCTGTCCTTGTCGAACATGTCATAGATGACGCCTTCCGCCATCGCCCACAGCCCAAGGATGTAACGCTTGAAGAACACGCCGGAATACATGGAGCGGTATCTTGCTTTGATCTCTTCCGACAGGCTCAGGTTGTCGTCCATGGTGAAATGGACGTACAGCAGCTTCTTCAGGCCAGGGTCTTTCCCTTCCCGCCGCGCCTCTTCCTGGAGGGCTGCCGCTTTCTGCTTGCCCAGGTATCCCAGGGACTTATCGATCCAGTTGGCCTTGAACCAATGGTAGGGCCCGTCCGGATTGCAGTTGAACCAATATTTTGAGCCCGTGACGGAACACCGCCCGGTGGCCTGGTTGACGAAGGATTCCGGCATCAGCGCCACTTCGTCGCAGAACACGCCCGCCAGTGTGATCCCCTGGATCAGGTCCTGGCTGCGCTCGTCCTTGCCGCCGAAGATATAGAAATAATTCGTCACGTCGCCGCGGCTTATCTCCACCAGGTTGTCCGCCCGATGGTCCGCCACCCTGTAGCCGCGGCTGCGGAGCATCAGCTTCAGCCAGAAGAGCACGTTCCTGCGGAAAGAGCCGATGGTCTTGCCGCACATGGCGAAATTCTGTCCGGAAAAACTGTCCATTGCCCAGAACACAAAAGACAGGGACATGCACACCGTCTTCCCGGAACGGATGGCCCCATCCGCTATGATGCCGTCATAGCCCTTTACAGGGCTGTCCGGCATCCACCATGTCAATACCTGCTTCTGTTTCTGGGAGAACGGCCTGAACTTGAAGAACTGCATCCGGCCAAGGTTCTGCCGCTTCTGCTTCATCCGCTGCAGCTTCTGCTTCAGGCCTGCGATGCGTTCCTTAATCTCCATCCCTATCACTCCACAGAGGGCCTGCTTCGGCATTCAGCGCCTCCAGGAAGCCGTCGTCCTCTGTCTCCGTGTCCTGGCCGCCCAGCTTCGCAGACATCATCTCAAGCTTCATCAGCTCAATCTCCAGCCTGGCATCATCGAACCCGAAGCGGTGCAGGGAGTCGATGGCCTTCTGCTTCCTGGCCTGCACGCGGGTCAGCGCTTCCTCTATGGCCTGGATCTGGCCCAGCTTCCCATGGTATTCCTTCAGGTCGGTCTCTTTGTCTTTATCGATTCCGGACTGGCGCTTGACGACGGTCATGCCCGGGACAGGCTCCCCACCCTCTCCGTGCTCCGCTGCGGCGCGGACATCCTCGATGCGCTGCAGCATCCGCTTCTCCCTTACAGTGAGCAGCTGGATCTCATGGAGCAGCAGGCTCTCCTTGTCTGTGGGCATCGTCTCTATGAGCCGCCTCTCTTCCGATTCCAAGGCATGAAAAAAGAGAGCCTCGAACTCTCCTGTCTTTAATGCGTTCTTATTCCCTGGAGGCCCCGTGCCACCGTGGCCGACAGCGTTTCGGTTCTCGGGCTGCGCTCCTCTGGTTGCAACCTTCTTCTTTTTCGGTTGCAACTTTTTCCCTGCCTGGTTGCAACCCTCTTTCTTCCAGTACCTTGCTGCCCAGGACTTCACTGCTGAAAGGCTGACTCCGTATTTTTCAGCGATGTCCTTGTATTTCATGCCACATTTATAATCCTCAAAGGCCTGGTTCCTTATCTTCTCATTCAACCATCACCACCTCTCATTCGTTTCGTTTTTGGATAATCGAACAGGCAGCCCTTGCGGACTGCCTCTATTTGATATCTATTTTTCTTTTTCCCGCTCCTCTGCTTTTTCTAATTCTTTTTCAAATACATCCTTTTTTCTTTTTGCCTCTTGCAAATTTACACCATACACTTTTTTAATTAAATCATACATTGCGTACACTGATAGAACAAAATAAAAAATCCCCAATACCAATGTCAATATTCCTAGGTAATAAATACTTCTTTGCAATAACAAAGGAAGAAACTGTAATATACCAATAATAAAAGCTAAAGAAATAAAACACGACAGCGAGAAAAACCACAGACTCATTACAATTTTTTGGCTCTTATTTGTAATAACTGTTGTATTCTGTAATTTTTCCATTACCTTTTCAGATGACATCCCTAATAAAATTCCCAATGTAGTAAAAGAAAAACCAGCAAATACAGAACTAACAGTAAATAGGTTAAATTGATAATTAACTAACTCTTTTATACAAGGAATTGCCGGGAAAATCCTTCCTAAAAATAAACTTAATCCCATTAAAGCAAATAGTTCATAGAAAATTCTCTTTTTCATACAATTCCTACTTTCTGCTATCTATTTATAACAGTTCTCAGTATCTTTTTATTTTCTACAAACGCCTGAATAATATTCTGTTTATTTATTTCCATTAATTCATCCACAGTATAATATACTCTTTCATAATCCACAATATGATAATATGTTATATCAACCGGATAACTAAAATATTGTTCAAAAAAATCATATTCTCGCATCTTTGTTCTAGCTGTTTTGGCCCTTAGCTTAGCTCCACTATATCCAGTTATATTGTTCCAAACTTCCTTTATTAGATTTTGAGATTCCTCTGAATCAAATGTAATTGTTTGACGATTTGGCGCTTTTACCATCACTCGCGCAGTAAGGTTTCGACTCCCTAAAATTCTTAGCAATTCTTTATCTTTCCAACCAAAAACATGTTGTAAAGTAGCTGCATCCGGTAACGGAATTTCTACTTCTAAACTAGAAACTTCTGTATTTCTTTCCCCATATAATTTTTTAATCGAATGATGATTAGGAATCGGATCCAGTTCAATATAATAATTATAATTGTAGCGTTCAAATACTTTTTTAAGAATATTTTCTGTTGGCGCACCTTGCGCTCCAATTATAGAAAAAATTCCAGTAGCATAGTCCAAACTCCCATATGTATACTGCTCAATTCCATACAATTTTTCATCCGCTGTTATGTTAAGATCTTCTTTTCGTAAATTTTTATAATCTCTGCATACTACCGAATTGCTAGGCTTTTGTTTGCCTAACCGCCCAAACAACTTAGTATCTTTATACTCAACAATATCCCACATAATATGCTCATAAACATCATCTGTTAAGTCTAATGTCCAATATCCCCCCTGATTTACAGCTCTTTTTTCAATAATTTCTACTAGTTTATCCTTTAAGCCAGTATAAGAAATTTCTTCCCCACTACTTTCAAATAAACTTACTTTAAAAAAATACACTTTCTTAATAGCCATAAACTAAATTCCCCCAATTGACATTTTTTTACATTATACCATATATGTCGATTGGAAATTACACTAAATATTCTACCATTTATTTGTGCATATATTATAGAACATTTGTTTGTATTCGTCTATAGCAAAATTGCACAGAAAAACACCCTGTATTTCTACAGGATGCCTTTAGCTTGTATTGGACAAATTTCAATTCACATAATCTCCGCAGATTCACTATTTGAAGAACTAATTTAATTCAGACAGTGAATACTTGCAGATAGCAACAGTAGTATATTTTGAGGGAATCCGCTGTTCGCATTTTATACTATAATACTTTCAAAACGGAAAAAACGGAAAAAGCGGAAAAACTTTTATTCTCTCATAAAATTTTCAAATTCCTTCCGCGCACTCTCTCCGGAAGCCTTTCGGCCAAGTTTGTTTGCAACCTGCTCCCATGTGCTCCCCTCAAAAAACCTGTACCTGATAATCCTCTGCATCCGGAAGGGAATCGTCAGCATCCACATCTCCACCTGGAGCTTGACCTTCTCCGCATTAGCCTTCCTCTGCTCCAGCAACTCCTCCTCACGGCGCATGCGACTGTCATCCCTCACGGTAAATGCCGTCCCCTGAACCTTGAAATGCTGCTCTATGTAAGGGTACTCATGGGAGGAGCCCTTCACGCTGTCCTGGATGATGGTCTTCTTTTTCTGGTTCAGCCTGTTGATTTCCTTTTCGGTCTCTTTCAATAGCTCACAGGCATCTATGTAATCCTGCAATATCCTTTTATCCAATCGCTATCCTCCTCCCACATATATGTGCCATGCATATCTTCCTCATTTTGCACCAGTGCAGCTTATTCTGCTCCTTGCCCCCTTGCCAGTTCCTCCTCAATCCTACGCGC
>CAJUFI010000052.1 GCA_910585665.1 uncultured Acetatifactor sp.
TACAATATCACCCAAACTTATTTTATATTTAAGGTGATAGTATGTGAATTAAATACAATTCTATGTTTGGTTGTATTTAATTGCACATTCTTTAAAAATATCCACTTGACATATGTATGACACCGTGTTACTCTTAAAGCGTAACATGATGTCATACTTTAAGGAGGAAATCAAAATGGTACAGCAAATATCAGATGCGGAATTTGAAATTATGAAAGTGATATGGGCTAACGGAGAAAAGCCGACGCTTTTTGCCAGTCTTACGGCAGATTTAGCAGCAAAAGGAAAACCCTGGCAAAAAAATACCCTTATCACGCTTTTAAACCGGCTTGTCAATAAGGGGTTTTTGAAAGCAAAAAAAACCGGGCGTTGCAATGAATACACCCCTCTTGTGTCGGAAAGCGAATACCACAAAACCCAAACCAAAAATTTTCTGGATAAAATTTATGAGGGAAATGCAAAATGGCTTGTTTCCGATTTGATTTCTGGCGACCTGTTGGCAGACGAAGAATATGAGGAACTGAAAAAGCTCTTGGAGAAAGGAAGAACAGAAAAATGAACATTCTATTGAAAATGTTTTTGTCTATGTCATTTTCCGGTTCATTGTTCATCCTGCTGTTACTAGCTGGAAAAAGATTCCTTAAAGACAAAATCAGCAGACAATGGCAGTATTATATTTGGCTCATTGTTGTTGTACGGCTGTTATTGCCTTTTGGACCGGAAACAAACTTGATGGGAAAAGCCTATCAGACAATCGATCAGGCCATAACCCATTCTGTTTCCCTGCCGCAACAGCAGTCACCCTCTGGTGATACAAATGCTTTCAATGTTCCTGCTTCCGGTATGGAACACGACAACCAGAATACTGTCAATCCTAAAGACGATTCTATATCCTCCCGCCCGGTTGGGGATATTCTGTCTTTATTTTCCAACCATGTTTGGCTTATCTGGCTCATGGTTGCATTGATTCTTTTGGTACAAAAAATAACGGCATATCATAGCTTTATTCGATATGTTAAGGCTGGATTAAATCCGGTTTCCAATGTTGAGCAATTAGACCGGCTTTCAGTTATTGCGGAACAGACTGGCAGGAAAAGACCAGTAGAGCTTTGTGTCAATCCGTTGGTTTCGTCCCCTCTGCTGATTGGATTCTTCCGGCCATGTATTGTTTTGCCAAGCGCAGATATTCCGGAGAAGGACTTTCAATATATCGTATTGCATGAATTAACGCATTACAAACGGCGGGATATGTTTTATAAATGGCTGGTACAAATTACCGTCTGTCTGCACTGGTTCAATCCGCTTGTTTATTTAATGAGGCGTGAAATCACAAAGGCATGTGAATTTTCTTGTGATGAAGCGGTTCTTTCAAAAATGGGATATGATAACGCACAGGATTATGGAGAAACTCTGCTTGACGCAATGGCAGCAGTCGGAAAGTACAAGGAATCTCTGGCCGCTGTTACTCTTAGTGAAAACAAACAATTATTAAAAGAAAGGTTAGGTGCGATTATGAACTTAAAAAGAAAATCAAAAACAACTTTATTTTTCACAAGTGTGCTGACATTGTGTATTATTTTAGGTGTGGTTTTTGTTGGTGTTTATCCAGCTGCCGCCGCCGATCAACCGTCAAATGAGCCTGCGGTATCGGGCCTGAATGAAAATGTAATATCGCCCACACAAGAGAAAAACAGTTCGCATAATGAAGTGTTTTCCTCACAAGCAGAGCAATATTATGAGGACGACAATTTACCTTTGTTTGAAATTGCCTTTTCCCGATTGGACGAGAAAGCTCAAGGCGAATGGCTGGATAAGATTTATGCAGATGACAGAATCCGTTTTTGGAAAACTGCGGTCAATATGCTGGACGTGGATTGTGCTTTAATTCAGCAGTATGCGGAAAAAATCTATGATGACGGTAACATTTCCTATTTCTCCACCTTGACCTCGCGCATGAGTGAGGAAACATTGGAAGAATGGATGGGCATAGCAGCGGATGATGAAAAGTTTAATTTCCAATCCATCTTATCCAATGCACTGGGGCAGGGCAATAAATTTGATACGCTGTCTGAAACCCAGAAAGCGGAGTATCAAGCGGTAGGCATTACAGTTGACGGCAATAATCATTATTATCAGGGGCAGCTTGTCAACATCTTTTTGGATATGCACAGGCTGGCCGTAAACCCGGCCGGAACGGTCAATATCAGAATCACCCGTAGCGAGGATGGAAAAATATCAGATGTTGCATATATGACCGATACAGAAGTAACGGAACTGCTGGGAAATATGGAAGAACCCAATGATTTATATGATGCAGAAATGGAAGAACTACTGAATGATATGAACGATTTTGATAAGTTTTCCTCACAAGCAGAGCAATATTATGAGGACGACAATTTACCTTTGTTTGAAATTGCCTTTTCCCGATTGGACGAGAAAGCTCAAGGCGAATGGCTGGATAAGATTTATGCAGATGACAGAATCCGTTTTTGGAAAACTGCGGTCAATATGCTGGACGTGGATTGTGCTTTAATTCAGCAGTATGCGGAAAAAATCTATGATGACGGTAACATTTCCTATTTCTCCACCTTGACCTCGCGCATGAGTGAGGAAACATTGGAAGAATGGATGGGCATAGCAGCGGATGATGAAAAGTTTAATTTCCAATCCATCTTATCCAATGCACTGGGGCAGGGCAATAAATTTGATACGCTGTCTGAAACCCAGAAAGCGGAGTATCAAGCGGTAGGCATTACAGTTGACGGCAATAATCATTATTATCAGGGGCAGCTTGTCAACATCTTTTTGGATATGCACAGGCTGGCCGTAAACCCGGCCGGAACGGTCAATATCAGAATCACCCGTAGCGAGGATGGAAAAATATCAGATGTTGCATATATGACCGATACAGAAGTAACGGAACTGCTGGGAAATATGGAAGAACCCAATGATTTATATGATGCAGAAATGGAAGAACTACTGAATGATATGAACGATTTTGATAATAAATAAATCGAAAGAATTGTTGTGAAACCTTTGCGGTAATGCTATACTTGTGGGGGTAAGGAAGTGTCTACAAATAACTGCTGCAAGTTTATGGCAATTTTTATTGTATTTCCGGGCTTTTGCCTGAAGCAATTGCAGCAGTTATTTTCCGACAATTCCTAAGGAACTGTCTACAGATAACGGATACGGGTTCATGGCAATTTCCATTGTCCTTTCGGGCTTTTTCCCCGAAACAAACGGTATCGGTTTTTCGGCAATTCCTGAGATGTTGCAGACATAAGCTTTGTGCGGAAAGGAGCATCAAATGTATCAGGTGATAGACGGGAAAAAGATTTCCCAGGAGATTAAGGACGAGCTGCGGGAGAAGGCCGCGGCCATGAAGGAGCAGGGCATCCATCGCTGCCTGGCCGTGATACAGGTGGGGGCGGACCCCGCGTCTTCTGTATATGTCAGGAACAAGAAGAAGGCCTGCGAATATGTGGGGATTGCATCTCTGGCCTATGAGCTGCCGGAGGAGACCACGGAGGAAGAGCTGCTCCGGGTCATCGGGGAATTGAATAAACGTAAGGATGTGGACGGGATATTGGTGCAGCTTCCGCTTCCGGCGCATATCCACGAGGACAGGGTGCTGCTGGCCATCGCGCCGGAGAAGGACGTGGACGGGTTCCATCCCGTGAGTGTGGGGAACCTGAGCATCGGCAGGCCGGGATACGTGTCCTGCACTCCTGCTGGTGTGATCCAGCTGCTGAAGCGCTCCGGCATTTCCATAGAGGGGAAGGAGTGCGTGGTGCTGGGGCGCAGCAACATCGTGGGCAAGCCCATGGCCATGCTGCTGCTGCGGGAGAACGGCACGGTGACGGTGTGTCATTCCCGGACGGAGAATCTGAGGGAAGTCACCAAGCGTGCGGACATCCTGGTGGTGGCCGTGGGCAGGCCTAAGATGGTGGATGAAAGCTATGTGAAAGACGGAGCCGTGGTCATAGACGTGGGAATTCACAGGAACGAGGACAACAAGCTCTGCGGGGATGTGGACTTCGACAGCGTGGCGCCGAAGACCTCGTACATTACGCCTGTTCCCGGCGGCGTAGGCCCTATGACCATTGCCATGCTGATGGCCAACTGCGTGAGGGGCATGGGGGAATAGGATTCGGAAGAGGTATTTTCGCTCCTGGCAGGCTTTCGGCGGAGGGAAAGAAATGAGGATAGCCATATGTGATGACGAACTCCGATACAGGCGGATGATACATGAGAAGCTGCTGCAGGACAGCATCTGCCACGATTACGAGGCGGAGATTTCGGAGTATGCAAGCGGCGCCGAGCTTCTGGCGGCGATGGAAAGAGGATATTCTGCCGATGTGTTTTTCCTGGATATCCAGATGGAGGGCGGCGATGAGGGCATCCGGTTGGGCCGGGCGCTGCGCAGGCGCGGTGTGGACGGGCTGATTGTCTATATCACGGGTTTTATCGACTATGTTCAGATAGGGTATGAGGTGAAGGCGTTCCGGTATCTGCTGAAAAGCCAGATTGCCGAAGGCCTGCCGAAAGTGCTTGGGGACATCAGGCAGGAGCTTTCCGGCAGCTCCTATCTGTTCCAGGCCGGCGGAGAGTCCCTGCGGGTGGATAAACGCGACATCCTGTATCTGGAGAGCCGGATTAGGATTCTGCGGCTGGTGACTGCGGAAAGGGAGTACAGCTTCTATGACAGCCTGGACCACGCGCAGCAGGAGCTGGGGGAATCGTTTCTGCGCTGCCACAGGAGTTTCCTGGTGAACATAGACCGGATTCGGAGATATTCGAGCAGCGAGATTGTGCTGGAGGGAGATGTCCCGATTCCGGTCAGCCGCTCCTATGGGAAAGCAGTGAGGCAGAGGCTGATGCTGGAGATGAAGTGACGGCTGCGTGTGAGGATGAGGCGGGCAGCAAGTGGCGGGCAGCGTGGCGGAGCCTGGGGAGAGATGATGCGGATATTCGATTTGTGCGTGACAGGGCTGTTGACCATATATACGGTATATAGACAAAAAGAATACGGCAATATAAAGTCCACCGTTTTGGGCATGGGCTTTTTTTCCATTGCCTTTTATCTGGACAGCATCTTCTATCTGATCATGCGAAATGTAGCTCCCGGCCATTACCTGGTTGGGGCAGATTCCGGAATGGCGTTCCAGCTGATGGGGATGCTCATATCCAAAAGCGTCATAGCGATTGGCCTGACAGCATGGACGGTCATAAGGCGGGATTTTGCCGGAAATATGGCGGACGGATTCGAAGCGCGGCCGGACAGGCAAAAGGCATGCGGCGGTAGCGGAGGCTGGCCCGCGGAAGGCCGGCAGGGAGACCGTGAAGCCCGGTATGCGGGGGAGCGGCGGGGCTGGCAGTATCTGGATGGCCTGACGGCAGGGATAGCGGTCTTTTCCGTGATGCTGGCGCTGGAGTGCATGGGGGCCGGCAGGGATGAGTTCGCGGTGGCGCTGCGGCTGCTCTTTCTGCTGCTTCTTTTGGCGGCCTACTATGTCTCTGTCTCGTTTTATCGGAAAAAAATGGACGACAGGGAGCGGAAAGCGGCAATTGAGCAGCAAAGGGACGAGGCCAACCTGTACCTGAGGAATGTGGAGGAACAGTATCAGCGGACAAGGGAGCTCTGGCATGACCTGAAGAATCATATCAGCCTTTTAAGCCTGCTTCTACAGGAAGAAAAGTACGGAGAAATGGCAGATTATCTACGAATATTCGGAGACGACGTGGACAGCCTGACGCTCCCGGTGAAAAGCGGCAACCTGGTGGTGGACGCGCTGCTTGCGGATAAGGCGGCAAAGGCGAAAAAGGAGGGCGTTCAGGTGGAACTTGCCCTCTGTGATCTGACGGAGCTTGCGCTGAAGTCGGACGAAATCTGCAGTCTGCTGGGAAATCTGCTGGACAATGCCCTGGAGGCCAACAGACAGGTGCCGGAGGGGAAGTTCCTTTCAGTGGAGTGTAGGGAAAGAATGGATTTTTATTATATCAAAGTGCAGAATGCGGTTGCTGGCAACGGGAGTGCTGATAGGAAAGCGATGCAGGCACAGGGGGCCGATAAGCTACAGGCACAGAGCTCCGATAAACTGCCGAGCCCCAAGACCGACAGGCGCAATCAGGTAGGGCACGGGCTGGGGCTGCGCAGCATGGAGCGCATCGTCCATGCCTGTGACGGAGAACTGGCGGTGGAGCGCACGGAAAGCCGGTTCACGGCAGTGGTGCGATTGCCGCGGACGGTTATAAGATGACATGTGTACGGCATCTCCCGCGGAATATCGTCCTGTAAATTCTGCGACCGAATGCATCATAATCAAATTCTCGTCTATGTTTCTGATAATACCCAACATCGCCGACATCTCAATATATACTGACAATCACGAAAACTTGCCATGAAAGCGCTTCAGTATAGCTCTTTGTTGCCGCAAAGGGAATGGGTTCGCCTGTAAAGAGCAGGCCACGGATGCAAAATATGATTCCAAAGAGGGCGCTGCTGCAGAAAGCATAGAAAGTGCTGAAAGTGACAAAAAAGTTGCTGAATCTTACGATCCTGATAGTTAGCAAGGCTCTTTTGTTATAATACGAGATAACAGAATCAGAACCGGGGAATTGGCAGGAGGGGATGCTATGAAGAAAAAGTGGGAGCACTTTAAGGTTGTGAGACATTTATTCAGGGTAGCCGGAGAGAACCATATGTCGCTGGCGGGAGTGATGGCAGTCCTGGTATTGCTGAAAAATATGCCGCCATTTCCATTGTATCGACCGCGACCAGGTGGCAGAGTATGGTACCCGCGAGGAATTGATGGCCGGGGTCGGGGGATGCGCGGCGTTATTCAAGATGCAGGAACAGTATTATGCCAGGGTGGACTGAACCCTGTGGAAAGAAAGCTGATAGTTGGAGGGAAAAATCCATGAAGAATAGCATTCCAGGGAACTGCCTGTTTTGTCTGAAGACGGTTTTCCGTTATGTTCCGTTCCATACGATGGCAGCGATGGTCTGTCTGTTCGTACCCGCTACCTTCGCCGGGTTCCAGGTGCTTCTGTTGCAGCGGATCGTGGACAATGCCCTCGCATATGTGGGCGGCGGGAATGTGGGCGGGGGAACAGAGACCATGGAAGCCATGGTCCTGTGGGGCATCTGCCTGGTGGGGCTTCTGACTCTGGACACCTCCATGCAGCGAATCGGCACCTACCAGATGGACCTGGCCAATATGAAGCTCATGGAGCGGATGGCCCCGGACATCGCCAGGCGGCTGACAGAGCTGGAATACGCTTCCTTTGAACAGCAGCACACCCAGGAGCTTTTCCAGAAAATGTCCGGGAGCCCGGAAACGGGAATCTTCGACTGCTGTCTGAGCACCATGCATGTCATACAGAGGACTATCAACCTTGTCTTTTCCATGGCAGTGATATTCACCATTTCGCCCTGGATGGGACTGGGGATTGTCATCATCGGGATTCCGATGATGGTTCTGGGGTATTACGCCGCGGGCCACAGCATGGCCGTGAGGGAGGGAGGGGCGGATGCCCGCCGGAGAACGGCTGATCTGAAGAATCTGCTTACCAACAAGCACGCCATGTTCGAGATGAAGCTGTTCGACGCGGCACAGCTGTTTGCGGAAAAGTGGGATCATTACAGCACAAAGTACGCGGACATGGCCATGAGAGAGAACCGGGAGGTGATGAAGCTGGACTTCTGCAGCCGTCTTCTGAACCTCATTTATCTGGTGTTCGTGGTCTTCCTGTCGGCTGCCGGGCTGCTGGGGGGAAGCCTGACGCTGGGACAGTTTACCGCGGTGCTGAACGGCGTGGCGGGAATCGGGAAAGGCCTGAATGACGGAAGCCGCCATGTGGTCTGGCTGTTCGCAAATGCCATGGGAATCCGCTATTACACGGATTTTCTGAACCTGGAAACCAGGAAAGATCTGGGGACGGTGGAACATCTGTCCTACTATGATATCGCTTTTGAGGACGTAAGTTTCCGGTATCCCGGAACAGAGCGGGACATTCTGAAAAACGTCACTTTCTATGCGAAAGAGGGGGAACGGATCGCCTTTGTGGGGGAGAACGGCGCCGGAAAGTCCACGATCATTAAGCTGCTCTGCGGATTGTATGAGCCGACTACAGGGAATGTGACAATCGGCGGGGTGCCGGTGAGGGAAATCTCTCCCGGACTCCGCACCCGGCTGCTTTCGGTGGTATTTCAGAATTTTCAGTCCTATCAGATGACTTTGCGGGAGAATGTGGCTTTCGGAAACCCGGAAGCCCTCTGGGATGACGAAAAGCTTCTGCATGCGCTGGAACTGGCGGACGCGGGGGAGCTTGCGGAGTCCCATGGGAAAGGGGCGGATACAAAAGGAATGGATACGAAAGGGTCGGACACGAAAGGGATGGATGCCAGGGGGCTGGACAGGAATCTGGGCAGGCTGGAGAAGGACGGCCAGGATCTGTCCAGGGGGCAATGGCAGCGGGTTGCCATGGCCAGGGCTTTTGTATCGGACGCGAAGTACGTGATATTGGATGAGCCCACGGCTTCGCTGGATCCCCTGGCGGAGAGCCGGATGTACGAGAATTTCTCCAGGATTTTCAGGGAGCGGGGGACAGTCCTGATTTCCCACAGGCTGGCCAGCGCCAGAATGGCGGACAGAATCCTGGTGCTGGACGGAGGCAGAATCGTTCAGACGGGAAGCCATGAGGAGTTGATGGCCCGTGAGGGGCTGTATCGGACGATGTTTCTGGCCCAGAGTTCTTTCTATCAGGACAGAGGGCCGGAAGAGGAGGCGGGATGAGGAAAACAATTCGTTATCTAAAATATATTTTCACAGACTGCTATAAAGCGTTTCCGGAATTTTTTGTGGTAAATTATGTGGTGGATTCCCTGGGGGTGCTCTCCGCGGTGGCGGCGCCGATGCTTCTGGCACGGATTCTGGAACTGGCGGGAGGGGATAGAAGTGACGGCGGCAAGGCGCTTGTAGGGGCAATCATGCTGTATGGCTTCAGCCTGGCCTGTACGCCTATAGGGGATGTAATCTTCCGTACCGCGTCCAAAAAGGCCCGTGTGCTGGGCGAGCGTTATTTCGGCGGAAAACGGATTGCTTTTGCAGAGAAAATCCGGCTGGAGGAATTGGAGAATCCGGAGACTCTGGACAAATTCCAGAGGGCGAACGCGGGGGAGAATGTGCAGATCGATTTTTTCGAACAGGTCAATCTGACCCTGAAAAGCGCTGTCACCAGCATCGGAATGGTGGCCGTGGTGGGAAGATATTCGCCGGTGCTGATATTGACCGGATTGGTCACCTTGCTTCCCGCGGTGCTGACAAAGGTCTATTACGAGAAAAGGATGACCGCTTTCCGGCGGGGCCAGAGCAGTATCCTGCGGCGCTGCGACTATCTGCGGAGTCTGTTCTCCGACAGGGAGGTAGTCAAGGAGATGCGGGTCATGGGGTTCGAGGGGCATGTGACGGACAAGTGGAAGCGGGCGAACGCGGAAAAGGTGGAGGGTTTCCGCAGAATCAATCGGGATGTCCGCAAAAAGCAGGTGTGGGGAATCATCGTAAGCAACTGCTGCTATGCTTTTAACATCGGGATGGCCTTTTATCTGATGGTGGAGGGGCGGGTTTCCCCGGGAGCTTTTGCGGCCTGTCTGTCTGCGTTCACATCCTATGACAGCAGTCTTCAGATCTTTACCGCCATGCTGTTCAAGGCCGTGGCCACCTACCATGTGGTGGAGGATTACTATGATTATTTTGCTATTCCCACGGAAGAGGACGGCAGCCGGGAGTACCGGCCCTTTCAGGATGCCGTCTCGGCGGAGGACGTGCATTTCCGCTACAGCGGCAGTGACAGGGATGCGTTGAAAGGCCTGACCTGCCGGATTCAGAAGGGAGAGCATGTGGTGATTGTGGGGGAGAACGGCTCCGGCAAGACGACTTTTGCCAAGATTCTCACAGGGGCTTACCTGCCCTCGGCGGGGTATGTGGCTTACGATGGGCAGAAGACGGAGGAACTGCGGCGCAGAAGCCTTTATGAACACATTTCCGTAGTGCTTCAGGATTTTGTGCATTACCAGTTCACGCTGCGGGAAAACATCGGCATCAGCTGCCTGAGACGCATGGAAGAGGGGATGGCCATAGAAGAGAGGGCCGGTGCAGGCGAGAAGGCCAGGGCAGAAGAGAAAGCCGGAGGAGGCAAGAAGGCCAGGGCAGAAGAGAAAGCCGGAGGAGGCAAGAAGGCCAGGGCAGAAGAGAAAGCCAGTGTGGGCGGGAAGGCTATGGCAGAGAAGAAAGCCGGGACAGACAGAATGACCATGGAAGAGCTGGTGAGCCGTGTGGCGGGCAAGGATTTCCTGCAGAAGATAGGCGGACTGGATGTCCAGATAGGCAGGGAATTCGGCGGCGAGGAGCTGTCCGGCGGGGAGTGGCAGAAAATCGCCGTCGCCAGAGGCCTTTGGAAAGACAGTGACATCATTATCCTGGATGAGCCCACCAGCGCCCTGGATCCGCTGGTGGAGTACGATATTCTGTCGAAATTCGTGGAAATGATTCAGGACAAGACCTCGGTGATCATCTCCCACCGGGTGGGAATCTGCCGCAGCGCAGACAAGATTATCGTCATGAAAGACGGAAAAATGGCTGAGTGCGGACGGCACGAGGAGCTGCTGGAAAAACAGGGTGAATACGCCAGGATCTGGCGGGAACAGGCCAAGTGGTATGCGTAAACGGTGGAGGTTCCGCTTCCGGCCTGTGGCAGGTCTGCGGAGTGCCCCGGATTGATGAAAGAAATCCCTTTGTATTTTAGAAAATACTTGCTTTTCCCCTGTTCTATGGTAAAATGAGGGTGACAATCGAATAATGAGAGGTTTATCATCATGCCAATGGAAAGCATACATAAAAGCGTTCCATTGCGACGAAGAGGAGAAGAGCGTAATGAAAAGATGTTTTCATGGAAAGAAGAGCCTTTGTGTTCTTCTGGTTACGGCGCTTCTGGCAATGGCTGTACTGGGCGGATGCGCAGACGGCACAGGAGAGTCTTCGGAGGATAATTCCTCAAAGGAGTCCACAGTAGAATCCACGCAGACTGACTCTGCGGAATCCGGCGAAACCACGGGAGCTGACGCTTCCGGAGAGAGCACAGAGCCGGAGGGCAGCGAATCCGGTTCGGCAGAAGACGCCGCGTCCGGACAGGAAACCGGGGATAGGTACGGCGGCTCCATCGTTGTAGGAGTACAACAGGATATCGACAGTCTTGACCCTCACAAAGCGACGGCGGCAGGAACGAAAGAAATTATCTTCAACATTTTCGAAGGCTTGGTGAAGCCCGATGAGAATGGCAATCTGATCAATGCGGTAGCCAGTGATTACACGATCTCCGAGGATGGATTGGTCTATACGTTCACCTTGAGGGACAACGTGAAGTTCCACAATGGCAATGTCGTGACAGCTGAGGACGTGAAATACTCTCTGGAGAGGGTATCGGGACTGCTGGATGGCACTCCCCTGATTTCCACGCTGAGCACGATCAAATCCGTAGACATACTTGACGAAAAGACGGTTCAGGTGACAGTGGAGAACGCGAATACGGAGCTGATTTACAGCTTCGTGGCGGCCATCATCCCCGCGGGCAGCGGAGAGGACGAGACGGCGGACCCCATCGGTACCGGGCCGTTTTCTTTTGTCTCCTATAAGCCTCAGCAGGGAATCGTCCTGGCGAAGAACCCGGACTACTGGCAGGAGGGTCTGCCCTATCTGGATCAGGTGGAGTTCAAGATCATCAACAGCGCCGACACGGCCCTTTTGGAGCTCCAGGGCGGCACCATCGACTTCTACGCCTACCTGACGGATTCCCAGGCCCAGGCCCTGCAGGGCAGCCACCAGGTGATTTCGTCCCCTACTAACATGGTGCAGGCGCTGTTCCTGAACAATGCGGTGGAGCCCCTGAACGACGTGCGGGTGCGCCAGGCGATTTCTTATGCCCTGGACAAAGAGTCCATCAATGACTTCGTGGGCGGCGGCAACGGCACCCTGCTCAGCTCGGCCATGCTGCCTACGCTGAAGGAGTATTATGTGGACCTGAACGACACCTACGGCACCACGGCCAATGTGGAGAAGGCTAAGGAATTACTGGCAGAGGCGGGCTTTTCGGATGGGCTTGATCTGGAGATTACCATTCCTGCCGACTATGAGTTCCACATGCAGACCGGCGAGGTAATCGTGGAGCAGCTGAAAGCTGTGGGCATCAACGCTACTATTAAGGCGATAGAGTGGGGCACCTGGCTGGACGAGGTGTACAATGGCCGCAAGTTCGCCGCCACCATCACCGCCCTTACCTGTGACATGACGCCCGGGTACCTGATGAACCGGTTCCAGACCGACTCCAGCAAGAACTTCATCAATTTCCAGAGCGCGGAATACGATGAAATCTACGCGAAGGCACAGGCAACCCTGGATGTGGCGGAAAAAGCGGAGTACTACAAGGAACTGCAGAAAATCCTCTGCGACCAGGCGGGCAGCGTGTTCATCCAGGCTCCGGCCAACCAGACGGCCATCAGCAGCAAGCTGGAGGGCTATAAGTTTTACCCCGTGTACGTACAGGATATGAGCACGGTGTACATCACGGAATAGAGTGTGGGCTTTGGGGCTGCGGCGCTACTGCCGCAGACGACAATTTGTAAAAAAAGGGACGGGCGGGGCAACCCCAATAGGGGCAATCCTGATAGGGGCAGTCCCAATCGGGGTGACCGAAATCGGGGCATCCGCAGTCGCGGCATCTGCCGATTTGGGGAGCCCGCCTGTCCCGGGAATGAAAAGGAGGCGGCAGCGTGAAATATCTGGGTAAGAAAACCATCACTCTCATTATGACATTGTTCCTTGTTTCCGTTGCCGCTTTTCTTGCGTTCCAGATCATCCCCGGGGACGTGGTCATGTCCATCCTGGGGACGGAAGCCACTCCCGAGAGGGAGGAGCAGCTTCGGGAAGAGCTGGGATTCAACGACCCGCCGGCAGTCCGGTACCTGAACTGGATGACGGGGGTGCTGAAGGGCGATTTGGGAGTCAGCTATCGCTACTCCAAGAACATGAACGAGATGATGCCGGTGGCGGAGCTCATAGGGGACAAACTGCCTGTGACGCTGTGGCTGGCGGCCGTTTCGCTGGCGCTGATCGTGCTGGTGTCCATCCCTCTGGGGGTGCTCTGGGTCAGGAGCGGCAGCCGTGTGCTGGACGCGGCATTAGGCGTCATCACCCAGGCCACCATGGCGGTGCCCTCTTTCTTTCTGGGCATTCTGGTGACATTCGTGTTCGGCATCATACTGAAATTTTTCGCTCCCGGCGGCTATATCAGCTATCAGGAGGATTTCTCTGGTTTCCTGGGATACCTGCTGTTCCCGGCGCTGTCCATCGCGCTGCCGAAGATTGCCATGACGGCCAGATTTCTTCGTAACTCTATGCTGACGGAAGTGGGCACGGACTATGTGCGCACGGCCTACAGCAAGGGCTGCACCAAGCGGCGGGTCATGTATGTCCATGTGCTGCGCAACGCCATGATGCCCGTGGTCACCTTTCTGGGCATGATTGTGGCGGAAATCGTGGCGGGCAGTATCGTAATCGAACAGGTGTTCAGCCTGCCCGGCATCGGAAGGCTCCTGATCAGCGCCATCTCCACCAGGGATTTCCCGGTGGTGCAGATTTTGATTTTGTATATCACTTTTGTGGTGATTTTTGTGTATTTCCTGGTAGATATTCTGTACCGGGTGATCGATCCGCGGATCAGCGGGAAGTGACTGCCGGGTCATCAAATGGCATGAGACGGGTGGGGGCGGCGGTTGCCCTGCGGATCAGCGGGAAATGACGGTAAGGAGGCATTTATGGGCAGGACGTTCCGGGAAATGGAAAGAGCTCCACAGGAAGAAGGGGGTTCGTGGAAGGACAGGATTCCATGGAATAAGTATTTTCTGGCAGGGCTGGTCATGACAGGCCTTGCCCTGGCACTGGGCATCCTGGGGCTGTTCTGGACGCCCTACAGCACTACGGCCATGTCGGCATCGGAAAAGTTCGATCCGCCGTCCCTGCTCCACATCTTCGGCACGGACAATTTCGGCCGGGACATTTTCTCCAGGGTCATGAAAGGACTGGGCACCACCATCGGCATCAGCGGCCTGGTAGTGCTCTTTTCCGGTTCTGCGGGAATCCTTCTGGGGGCGCTGACAGGGTATTTCGGCGGCCTGGCGGATGAAATCGTCATGCGGGTCACGGATGCCGTCAACGGGTTCCCCAGCATCCTCCTGACCTTGGTCATCATCAGTCTCCTGGGCAGCGGCAGGCAGAATGTGATCATCTCCTTAGGGATAGTGTTCGTGCCAAGCTACGTGCGCATCGTGCGGAGCGAATACCTGAAGCTGCGGGACGCGGACTATATCAGGCGGGCAAGGCTGCTGGGCGTTAAGGATGTCCGCATCCTCTTTGTCCACATCCTGCCCAACATCTTCTCTGTGTTCTGGGTATCCGTCATGATAGGCTTCAACAACGCCATCCTGGCGGAGTCCGGCATGAGCTATCTGGGGATAGGCGTACAGCCCCCGGAGGCCAGCCTGGGCAACATGCTCTCGGACGCCCAGGGCTATCTCCAGGCAGCGCCCTGGTACGCCCTGTCCGTTGGCCTGTCCATCGTCTGGGTGGTGCTGGGATTCTCCCTGTTCAGTGAGGGGATACGCAGAGGAAAGTGTGAATAGGTTTGGCAAAGGAGATGTTTTGATGGAAAATACAGAAAAATCTGCTTTGGAACTGGCGGAGAAGGAGATTGCAGAGACCGGAGCGCTCAGCTTTCCGGGCCGCCGGAGGTTGTGGGAGGCCATGGGGCCGCTGGAACCCAGGGAGCAGGATTCCGGCACGCCCCGTTCTCTCACCGGACCGCTGAAGAAACGGGCGGAGCTGGCGCTGGCTTGTGCCAAAAAGGTGTCCCGCATCTGGTGCGCCTTTGATGGGGAAGACAAGCGGCCCCAGCATCTGATGAAGCAGACCCGGGCCTACCTGGACGGAAAAATTTCCGCGGAAGCCCTTAGCGCTGAGAGCGATGTCATTGATGACTTCATGATCATCGTGGAGGATGAGGGCGACAGTGCCACGGCTGCGGCTCTGGCCGCCTGGGATGCCCTGGTGGTGGCTCTGGAGGACGAGTCCCTGCTGGAACCCTGGTGTGCCGATGCCACTGACGCCGATCTGGATCCCTACGACTGGGACGCCGCGAAAAACGCCGCCATGGCCTGGCGGGACGCAGGTTCCGGGGGCAATCCGGGCAAGCGGGCGGTGCGGGAGATGAAATACTGGGCCTGGTATCTGGAGGAGTGGGCCAGGCTGCTGGGGGCGGAGGACTACCGGTTCCCGCCCAGGTACATCAGGGCCTTTCAGGAGAAGCAGGCTCCGGCCCGGCCTGTGCCCCAGGAAGTCACCCTGGAGAGCTTCGCCGGATATATGGGCGGCAGATACCAGTTCCATACCTATGCTTCGCTGCGGGAGGGCTATGACCGGGAGCCGGGAACCTACACTGTGAGTCTCTGGTTCGACGGGGATCGCGGCATATGCCCCGTATGCCACAAGGAGACGGAACTGGTTGATATTGTCCATGGGGATTGCTGCCTGTGGGAGATTCCCCTGCCGGGCGGCCGGAAACTGGAGGTGCATCGAATCATGCCCAACTTCAGCTGTCCCGACCACCCGGATATCCCGTTCATTTTCCCGCCGTCCGCCGAGCTGGTCTCCAACTACAACGCGGCCCTTAAAGACTACTGGAAGGGCCCTGGCCGCAAGCAGGCGTTCGTGGAGCAGCTGGAGAACTGTCTTCCCCGGATGCTGAACATCCAGGGGGTGGAGGTGGAATATCTGGCGAACCACTGGGAAGAGCTTCATCTGACCAATGTGGGCTGGGTGGACAGGGAAATGGAACAATATGCCTTTGACGTGGCCCCGTTTCTTCCCAATTTCTTCCTCCACAGCTGCACTTTGGAGCAGTATCTCCGCTATTATCCTGACCAGGTTCGGTGGCTGGAGGATGGCAGTATTGAGATAGAGCTTTTCCGTCTCTGGGTCCGGATCTGGATGGACGAGGCTGGCCGGCCCAAGCGGGCCATGCTCACCACGCGGTTTGCCATCTGGGTCGCGGGGAAGCCGGATAAGAATCCTTTTCTGCCCAAACTGTTGGCCGAGCTGCGGGGAATGACGCCAGAGCAGGTAAAAGAATCCCTTCGGACCGCCAAGCCTGTTTCAAGGGATTATGAACTGGAGCCTCTGTCCGGCCTGACCCGGCCTGAAGCTATCCGGTTCCAGGCCGCCCTTGAAGCGGGGGGAGTGGAGTGCAGGATTCTGCCCACTCCCATCGCGCAGCAAGGCTGATATACTACATAACGCCAGAATTTACCATACTGCATTGGTTAAACGTATATGGTTGGCGTTATATAGTCCGGTTACTGTTTATACGGTAAGGAATTGTTAAAAAATTTTCAAAGACAGGAGGTTGAGCCGCAGCCTGGCACAGTAGCGCACAGGAGCCGGCAAATGTAAAATGAAGAAGATTCAGACGAAGATTATGATTTTGGTTGTACTTGCCACATTGGGAGTCTCTTTGGTGAATGTGCTGCTGGGTACGGTGATTACCCGCAACTCCACCGTGACGGCTCTGGAGAAGACTGTGGGCGAGACGGCGAAGCTGGCGGCTCTTTCAGCCGAGAACATGATATCCACCTATACCCTCACCATCGCGGAAGTGGCCTCTTATCCCGTGCTCTCGGATCCGGAGTCCACGGCCGAGGAGAGACAGGCGTTCCTCCAGTCCAAGGTGGACGCTTATTACATGCGGTTCGGGGGCATGGCGGATGTCTCCGGCTACGACGCAATCCATGATGCGGACGTCTCGGGGGAGCCGTTCTTCCAGGCGGCTCTTGCAGGGAATGCCTATATGTCCATCCCCTATATGGACGGCGACGACATGTACCTGGTAGTATCTGCGCCGGTGACGAGCGGGGGCAGCGTGCAGGGCGTGGTCTATTTCCACTGCGACACCAATATCCTGCAGGCCATCGTAGAGGGCATCCAGATAGGCGAGGACGCGGATGCCTACATACTGGATAAGGAGGGCACCACCATCGCCGCTGTGGAGGTGGAGGAGGTGCTGAGCCAGGAGAACCTTCTGCGGGAGATGGCGGAGAATCCGGGCGACAGCTTTGTCCAGGAACTGGGCGCCATCGAGAAAAAGATGATCGCAGGTGAGAACGGCGTGGGAAGCTATACCTATGAGGACGGCAGCGACTATATCCAGGGCTATGCCCCTATCCCGGGCACGGACGGCTGGAGCGTGGGCGTGTCAATCAGCGAGGATGAATTCATGCGTTCCGCCTATGTGGGCAATAACATACAGATAGCAGTCAGCCTGGCACTCTGCCTGCTGGTGATATTGATTTCAGCATTCGTGTGCCGCACCGTCACGGGCCCCATCGTGAAATGCGCTACGCGTCTGCGGGCTCTTTCCCAGGGAGACCTGAAGAGCCCTCTTCCCGAGGTGAAAGGCAGGGACGAGACCAGGGTGCTGGCGGATTCCACCGCCCAGCTGGTGGAGACTTTCAGGGGCATTCTGGCGGAGATTGGCGCGGTGCTGGGCAGCATTGCCGAGGGCGATTTGACCAAAGAGAGCGACAGCGCCCGGTATCCCGGAGACTTTCAGGAGCTGCAGAAGGATCTGGAAATCATCGGCGATAAGCTGAACCAGACCCTGGGAGGCATAGCGGCGGCCACGGCCCGGGTATCCAGCGGTTCCGCCCAGGTGGCTTCCTCGGGAATGGCCCTGTCCCAGGGGGCTACGGAGCAGGCCAGCGCCGTGGAGGAGCTTTCCGCCACCCTGGAGGATATGGACAGGGACGCGAAAGAGACGGCCCGGCTGGCGGAAGAGACCAGGACAGCAGTCCGGGGCGCGGAGGAAAAGCTCCAGGAAAGCAGCAGCCAGATTCAGGATCTGAACGAAGCCATGGAGTCCATCACTGCCTCCTCCAACGAAATCAAGCGCATCATAGACACTATCGAGGACATCGCCCTCCAGACCAACATTTTGGCCCTGAACGCCTCCGTGGAGGCCGCCAGGGCCGGGGAAGCGGGCAAGGGCTTTGCGGTGGTGGCCAATGAAGTCCGGGAGCTGGCCAATAAGTCCGACGAGGCCACCAAGGCCACCATGGAGATGATTCGCCGCTCCATCCAGGCCGTGGGCAGCGGCAGCCAGGCCGTGTCCAATGTCACCGTATCCGTGTCCGATGTGGTGGTGCTGGCAGGGCAGGCGGCGGAGCAGATGGAAGTGATGGCAAAGGCCGTGGAGCGCCAGACCGGTGCCATCGACCAGGTCAGCATGGCCGTGGGCCAGATTTCCGAAGTGGTGCAGTCCAATTCCGCCACGGCCCAGGAGAGCGCGGCCACCAGCGAGGAACTCTCCAATCAGGCAGCGGTGCTGAAAGGCCTGGTGGGCGGCTTTACTCTCCGGAGACAGTGAGGAAACCCGGAAGGGAAGCTACGGGGATTCGGGAACGAGAGAATGAGGAACTCTCCAGAAGCCTGACAGCCCGAAAGGAGGCACAGCGTTTTGATTAAGATAGAGGATTTGTCCGTTGCCTTCGGCGAGACGGAAGCGGTGAGATATGTGAATCTGGACTTGGTGGAAGGAGAGATCCTGGGCGTGGTGGGGGAATCCGGCTCCGGCAAGTCCGTCACGGCCCTGACCCTCATGGGGCTGGCGGCGGATACGGCGCGTGTCACCACAGGCCGAATACTTTTTGACGGCGTGACGTTGCGGGAAGCGGGCAGCCCCTGTGATAAAAGGCTTTACCGCAGCTACCAGGGAGCCAGGATGTCCATGGTGTTCCAGGAGCCTATGACTTCCCTGAACCCTACCCAGAGGGCAGGGCGGCAGGTGGAGGAGATGCTGCGGCTCCACACCGGGCTGGCGGCTGCGGAGAGGAGGGAAAAGGTGCTGGAGGCTTTCCGGGCGGTAGGGCTGCGGGAGCCTGAGAAAGTGTACGCAAGCTATCCCCACCAGCTCTCTGGCGGCATGCGCCAGCGGGTGATGATCGCCATGGCGGTGATTCTGGAGCCGGAGCTGATCGTGGCGGACGAGCCCACCACGGCCCTGGACGTGACCATACAAAACCAGATCATAGAGCTGCTGCGTAAAATCAACGAAACCCAGAAGAACGCCATGCTTTTCATCACCCATGACCTGAACCTGGCCAGGCGGCTGTGCCACAGGGTAGCGGTGATGAAGGACGGCCGGGTGGTGGAACAGGGGCCTGTGGAGGAGATTTTCCGAAATCCGAAGGAGGAATACACGAGAAGGCTCATAGAAGCCGTTCCCTCCAGGATGGAACGCAGGAAAGATATCCGAGAGGTGTTTCAGGAGCCAGTCAAAGGGGACTTCCTAAATACAAAAGAGGAATATACGAAAAGAAAAGTGGCGGTTTCCGGGGCAGAGGAGAGAACGTCTCAGGAATCTGCGCAGTCTGCCGCTCCTGTCCTGGAGGTCAGGAATCTGTCCGTGTACTATCAGGACGGGAACGTGAGCTTTCTTTCCGGAGACAGGAAGAACTGGCAGGGAGAGCGGCTTTCCCTGAGGGAGCGGCTGTCCGGGACGAAGAAGGAATGGGTGGTGTCCGGGGCGGATTTCGAGATTTATCCCGGGGAGAGCTTAGGGCTGGTGGGGGAGAGCGGCTGCGGCAAGACCTCCCTGTCCAAGGCAATCTTAGGCATGAACTGCCATATCCAGGGGGAAATCCGGCACCATAGCATACGCCCCCAGATGATATTCCAGGATCCCTACAGCAGCCTGAACCCCACGAAGACCATCGGATGGCTCCTCCAGGAGCCCTTAAGGGCGGCGGGAGCCCTGGACAAATCCAGAGCCATGACCAAAGGGGACATGGTGGCCGCCGCCTACGATATGCTGCGCAAGGTGGGGCTGGAGGAGAGCTATTTTAGCCGCAGGCCATCCCAGCTCTCCGGCGGCCAGCGCCAGCGGGTGAGCATCGGCCAGGCGCTGATCACGAGCCCGGGCTTCCTGGTGGCGGACGAGCCTGTGTCGGCTCTGGACGTGACCATACAGGCTCAGATCATGGAGCTGCTGCAGCGTCTCCAACAAGAGATGCACCTGGCCTACCTCTTCATTTCCCACGACATCAATGTAGTCTACCGCATGTGCGACAGGATCATGGTGATGAAAGAGGGGCGGATCATTGAGATTGGGGAGACGGAAGAGATATTCGAGCATCCCCGGGAGGACTACACGAAGCTGCTGCTGCGGGAATCCTGAAAAGCCGCAGCGGCCTGCTCCGACATTTCCCGTCCCGTTCGTTAAAAAACTTCCACCTGCGCGGCTGCGCCCATGACAGGCATGATATCAGCGTCTATCGATGTCGGATGTAAAGGTGCATTTATTTGTGGCAATCGGCGCTTCACAATCTCTGCGGTGTTCAAGCGCAATTCAACTACAACAGGGATTACACTTTTGAACCCGAAAAGCTCCGGGGCGGCGTTCCTGTTCTTCGTAATCGCTTTTGCGGGCATCGGGGTATGCCTGTATTTCCGCAGGAACAGGCATACCTGGGAGCTGGAGAGGCGGGAGGACTGAACGATTTCCCTGTTACGCCTTTTTCTTTGTTACGGGTATCCATACCTCGTATTGCGCGTTCTGAGGATCCGGATTTAAGTAAACCTCAATATCAGGGGCGTTGGCATATTCATACCCGGAGGCCGGAAGCCACTCTGTTATGATCCGCCGCTCCAATTCCTGTATCGACTGGTTCGTGCCTGTTCCGGAAAAGATTGCCCAAGTGGACGCAGGAACGGTATATTCTTCAAACCCGCCGCCTGTCTTTGTACTGGAAACGGCAATGAAATATTTCCATTGTTCTTCCTCGTTGCAGACGCTTATGCCCAAAAGCCCCATTGGCGGCGTATCCATCATTCCTGCCAGCTTCTGTATGGTTCCGTTTGCGGACGCCTCCTGCCACATCTTGGGCACCACCATAAAGTTGCTTTCGATTTCCCTGTCAAGCGGTGCAGATACGCCGATAATGCGGAAGGCTTCTTTTGTTTCGATTCGATAATTCATCTCTGTCGCTCCTTTCACAGCAATTGTAAACACAATGGGAGAAAAAGACTTCACGGATACGCCCTCGTCTTTCACGGACGAGGGGGCTATCCCGTGAAAAGACTGGAACGCCCTGTTGAATGCGGTGGGGGAACGGTAGCCGTACTTCTCTGCGATATCGATGATCCGTGCATCCCCGCCCTGCAAGTCTACCGCCGCTAAAGACATTTTTCTCCGTCGGATATACTCTGCCAGAGTGATGCCCGCCATATAGGTAAACATCCTCTGATAGTGATAGGTGGAGCAGCAGGCGATCCGCCCCAGCTGTTCATAGTCGATTTCGCCTGTCAAATGTTCCTCAATATAATCCATGCTTTGGTTTAATCTTTCGACCCATTCCATGAGATACCTCCTCGTATGTATTGTGCTTTGCGGACTTAAATGTGTCTTTATCATTATAAGACATTTCCTTACATTTTTCCTCTCTATCCTTGCACAAAAAAGAGAGGCGGCAGAACAGCCTCCTCCCGGGCGGTGGGATCCGTGAAGAGCCCGGCCTTCGGCGGGTGATAGGTGAACCACAGGAAGCAGGCCAAAAGGATGCAGACAAAGCAGCCCAACAAAATGCCATAGGGCTTTCCCTTGCAGGACAGGGCGAGGCGGCAGGCAATCCGGAACGCAATCAGGACGCTCAGAAGAAAGATGCCGAGATCCAGAAGGAACACATCCCTGCCCAGGATACAGGTATAGCCATAGTATAAGAGCGGAATCGCCAATGTCCCGGCCAAAAGCCCTGCCCAAAGGGAAGAGGGGAGGCAGGGGAAGTCTCCTTTCAGCCTGCCGATCAGGAACAGCGAGTACAGGAGCATGGGAAAGAACAGCAGCTTCATATGCTCCCAGACCGATTCATTGACCGGGGAGAAAA
The DNA here is from genome assembly GCA_910585665.1 of uncultured Acetatifactor sp. Lineage (GTDB taxonomy): Bacteria > Bacillota > Clostridia > Lachnospirales > Lachnospiraceae > Acetatifactor. The sequence goes on from CAJUFI010000052.1 coordinate 22,046, forward strand.
GGCCGACCACAGCGTGCTTTCCGCTCCAATCATACAGGAAGTGTGCCAGCGTGCCGGTGAGCATGACAAAAAGGATGCCGATAACGGTATATCGTCTCAAAGTCTTCATAAAAATCCCTCCGCGGTTAGTATATGTAACTTTGCGGCAGATATGTGCGGCGCAGATTCCGGACATATCCTGCCGGAATGCCCACGTGGCAGACTGGAGGTTCCGGCGTTCTGATGTTTTGGGTAGCGTAAAGGCGTATGGAACAGCAAATTGTAAACCATGCGTCTTTTTTGCGTCCAAAAAGAGGGAATATCACCTCTTGCACATGGAAATCCACCTGTTGCGCAGATGATATTTACAGCCATGGAAATTTCTGTATACTGTAGCTATAGCCGGAGACACCGTTGCAGGCGGCATGTCTGGAAATCGGCATGGCTGGGAAACGGTATGTCGGAAAGCGGCCAGGCAGCAGAGCCGGGAATCCGCCAAAGGCGATATAAGGACTGTAGGCCGCATCAGGCTGCAGGTTACAGAAAGGATGGTCATCCATATGGACAAAAGCACGCAGAAACAGGTGGCAAGAGGATATATCCGTGAATTCTACCAGAACAACAGGGCGAATTTCGCGCTGGCTGTCATAGCCGTCATACTCTCCGCCGGGATGCAGGTGGGAATCGCATATCTGCTCAAGGAGCTGACGGACGTGTCCATGAGCGGAGATCTGGGGATGCTCATGGAGCTTGTGAGGACGGCGGCGGTGTTCATGCTGCTGACGGTAGGGATATGGCTGCTGGACAGACAGTTCAGGCACAATTTCATCAGAAAGGCGGTGGAGGGCTACCGGAATAAGGCCTTCGACGCCATCACCGCCAAAGGGATCGCATCCTTCGGAAAGGAGAATACCAGCAGTTATATCTCGGCGCTGACCAATGATGTGAATTCCATAGAGACTAATTACCTGACGGCCAACTTCACGTTCCTCACGCTGGCGCTGCAGGCCGTTGCTTCCATCGGGCTGATGCTGTGGTACAGCTGGTCGCTGACTTTGGTGGTGATGGTTCTGGGCATTCTGCTCATTGCAATCTCCCTGCCCTTTGGGAACAGGATCGCGGAACAGGAGAGGAGAGTCAGCGAGAAGAACGCGAGTTTCATGTCCATGGTGAAGGATCTGCTCAGCGGGCTGGCCGTCATCAAAAGCTTCCAGGCCCAGGAGGAGACGGCAGCGCTGTACTATGACAGGAACGGGGAGCTGGAGCAGACCAAATGCCGGCGCAGGAAAGCGGCGGAGGTGGTGAACATCGCTTCCTTTATCGGCAGCTTTGCGGTGCAGATGGGCGTGTTCTGTTACGGGGCATATCTGAGCATCCGGGGGAGGATCACGCCGGGGGTGGTGATCGCTTTCGTGCAGATGATGAACTATATCATCAATCCGATTCAGCAGCTGCCGGGGCTTTTGGCCAACAGGAAGGCTGCCCTGGGGCTCATTGAGAAGATGGCGGTCTATGGGGAGGACGTATCTTACGGGGAGCGCCTGGAGAGGTTGGAGACCGTGGGGGAGGGCATCTGCTTTGACCATGTGGATTTCGCCTATGAGGAGGGGGACAGCGTATTGAAGGACGTGAGTCTCCGGTTCGAGACGGGCAAGAGCTATGCAATCGTAGGCGGTTCCGGATCGGGCAAGTCCACCATGTTGAACCTGATCATGGGGAGCTATCCGGGGTACAGCGGGAGCATCACGGTGGGCGGAAAGGAGATCAGCCGTCTCCAGCCGGACAGCATATTCGACGTGATTTCCGTGATCCAGCAGAACGTGTTCATCTTCGATGATACAATCGTACAGAATATATGCATGTTCCGGGAGTTCGACAGGGAGCAGGTAGACCGGGCGGTAAACGGAGCCGGACTGTCCAGGCTCATCGAGGAGAAGGGGGAGGGGTATGCCTGTGGGGAAGGCGGCTCCTGTCTGTCAGGCGGCGAGAGACAGCGCATCGCTATCGCCAGGAGCCTTCTGCGGAAATCCCCTGTGCTCCTGGTGGACGAAGCCACTTCCGCCCTGGACGCGGAGACGGCGGAGGGCGTCACCGACTCCATCCTGAACATCCGGGGCCTGACCAGGCTGGTGGTGACCCACAGGCTGGACGAGAAGACGCTGAGCCGGTTCGATGGGATCGTGGTGATGAAAAACGGTCGGATTACGGAGCGGGGAACCTTCCAGGAGCTGATGGAGAAGAGACAGTATTTCTACTCGCTGTACATGGTCAGCAGGGAGACGTGAGATTGGCCTTGCGCAAGGGGGATTCGCAGGTCTGCGGCCTGGGGGGCTTACCTCTCTGCAATCCGACTTAGGAACTGTCGGAAAATAACTGATGCAACTTGTTTACGAGAAAGCCCGGAAATACAAGGAAAACGGCTATAAACTTGCATCAGTTATTTGTAGACAATTCCTTACGAACTGTTGGAAAATAACTGATTTAGTATATGAAACTCCCCAAATTACCTTTCGAATACCCCTTCAAAAATATCTCCCAACGTCATTTTAATTTGAGGAAACGCTTTTAACGAAATTTCAACATCTGCATTATCATCTTTATCATCCTGAAGCATATAGTTCTGCTCTAAGATGTATTTTCCATCCTGCAGATAGTAAATTTCCACGGAACCCTGAGGAGAAACAATCCAGTATTCTTCTACACCTGCGTGTTCATAGATATCCTTTTTCTCTGTTCGATCTCTCTTAGTTGTAGAAGGGCTCAATGTCTCAGCTATAAATTTAGGGACTCCGTTGTAGGCTCCGCCTTTTAAATGCTTCCTTTCACATATAATCATGATATCTGGACACAGATAGTCATCATTTTCTTCCGGATGAAATTTGAAATCCAAATTTTCGATTGATGCGAAACATATGCTATTCCTTAATCCATTTGCTATTATCCTATAAATATTACCATTAACAATGCAATGACTGTATCCGACCGATGGCGACATATCATAAATCACGCCATTGATTTTTTCATCCTTTTTTCTCTCAAATTCCGCCAATCCCATACAATGATACCCCTCTTTCTTGAAATCGATTATATCATATCTTGATATGTAGTGAAAGAAAATCTTCGCTCTTGAAACAGGTTACGGCGAATTAGATGTAATCAAAAGAGGAAAGGAAAAGCACAATCCAGACGGAACCGGCGATGGTCAGTGACGGGCCTTCCGCCACAGGAGGGAACGATAATGGAAAAACTGAAAGAAAGAATCACAGAGAAGGGCATTGATTATATTCTGGTAGGCGACTACTATATCCCTGTACAGCTCCCTTATCCTGACCGGGAAATTATGGACATATCTTGCCAACCTGAACGAGCAGGCGGAGGAACGGCTGGCCTTTCTAATCTTCCTTGCGCTCCAATACCGCCCGAATCATGGTAGCGGCGATTTCCTGCTGGCTGGGCGATGTGCTTTCCCACAGTTCCGCCAGTTCCCGTATTTTACTGACTTCATTATCTTCCAGCGCATCCCGCAGCAGATAATCAGGGGAGATTTTCAGTGCGTTGCAGATATTGATAAATACGGGCAGACTGGGAACCTTTGTCCCACCCTCAATCTGCCGGAGATAAGTTGCGTTGATATTGCACAGCTCCGAGAGCCTGTCCGCCGTGAATCCCCGGTCTTTCCTCACCATGTTGATACGTCTGCCTAATCCTTTTCCTTCCATAATGCCCACCCATTTCATAAGCTATCAGCATTTATTTTGTTCACTTTTAGACTACATCACGCATAGGGATTGCAATAGATTCTAAAAGACTATATAATATTAGCTAGTAGACTATAGACTATGGAAGGGGAACAACAGAATGGAACAGAATTATTTTAGGGACAAGCTTTTTGATTTACTGAACGACAGCGAGGGGATGGGGATTGCTGACCTGAACGCAGACGAACGGAACAGCCTGCTCACTGTCAGGACAGAGGAAGGGAATGTATTTGAAATCGTATGCCGGCAGGCAGCGGGGAAAGGGGATGGATGGACGACCGCAAACTGACCGTTTATAACGGGCGAGGGGCTTTCAAAAAATCGCCACCGCAGATTCTTTTACAGGGGAACTGGCTGGAACAGGCCGGATTCTCCGCAGGGGACAAAATCACCGTGAAATGCCAGCAGGGGCGGCTTATCATCACAAAAGACGGAACAAAAATAGACCTAGGGGAATAGTGTCCATTACATTGAAATGGATTTTTTGTAAAGTCTATTCCCTCTGGAAAGTGATTGCGGTATAATGGAGCCATTGACAAGTCGAAATGGAGGTAAAAGACGTGGTATTGAAGAATAAATATCCTATATGTGAATTTGACACCAGTAAAAATCCGATTATTCAGGCAGCGAATTTTTTGGTTAAAAGCCTTCCTGAAAAATGTGTGGTTACCTTTTTCAGAAAGGAATTGGAACAGTTTGTTTCGGAAAACAATCTTCCTGTCATTGGCTATCTTAATTCAGAAGTGCTTGATATACCGATTTATGAATATAGATATGGTACAGATAAGCTTTGTATTACAATGGCATTTTGTGGTGCGCCGGGTGCGGCTGTAGCGATTGAAGAACTTCATGCCATGGGATGTGAGAAATTCATAATCTGCGGGGGCGCAGGGGCATTGACAAAGGACAGTAAAGTGGGAGAGATTATTATCCCTGTTTCTGCGGTTAGAGATGAGGGGACATCCTATCATTATTTGGAACCATCCCGTGAAGTGGAATGCCATAGAGAAACGGTTAAGACTGTTGTTTCGTGTTTGGAACAGATGGGGATTCCATTTAAAACCGGGAAGACATGGACAAGCGACGCTATATACAGAGAAACTCCTGATATGGTTGAATTAAGGCGAAACGAGGGATGTGTAACTGTGGAAATGGAAGCGGCAGCCTTTTTTGCGGTGTCTCAGTATTACAATATTCCGCTTGCCCAGTTATTATATGCCGGTGATGATGTAAGCGGTGAGGAGTGGGATTCCCGAAATTGGAATACGCGAAAGAATATCCGATATGATTTAATTATCTCTGCAATCGAAATTATAAAGAAATTGTAACGGGTTATGTGGTTATAAGGAAGTGTCTACAAATAACCGCTACAAGTTTGCAGCAATTTTTATTGTATTTCCGGGCTTTTTCCTAAACAAATTGTAGCGGTTATTTTCCGACAATTCCTACGTTTAAATCGGAATTTGCCAGTTTGCGGAGGATTGTTTATGAGATGGGAAAATATAAACAAAGATATGATGTTATCGCCAACAGGAATGGGAATTATTTTTTATTCAGAAGGCGCTGTTAAAGATATTCCCAGTGGGGAAGATTTTTTGAACAAAGAGTATTGGGATGCCCAAAATGTTGGCGATCACATTAGAAAAGGGGATATTGTAGCAATATGTACAGGGTGTGACTCTGAAGAATATGAACTTCGATTCCGCAGCGGATATCCAGATGATGAAATTGCGGAAAAATATCCAGCACATTTGCGCCTTTTTATTGAAGTCATGGGAAATGAAATAAATGTAGCTGATTTGTATGATTTGATGGACTGGCAAAATGACTGTCCAAAAGAACAACAAATCGAAGTAGAACCGGGCTTCTATCATTTGACATTTTCTGGAGAACAGCCTAAATTTGCTATGAAAGAAAAACTGACCGATGAGGAATATGATGAACTTTTAGATAAACCCAGCATTATTTATATACATATAAACAGGCTTGAAACTGTTCCCGAAAGTAAATGGAAAGGTGGCGTTCCTTTTATGTATTGGGCTTATGAAGAAGAATAGCTTATGAAGTTCCAATCTGCTTCAATCATCACAGGGGAAGCCACCCTTCCCCTGCGCTGGCTCTGCCAGCTACCCCTTTGTGGTTTTGACGCCCGAAAATCTTTCAGAAAGCCTATTTCATTTAGCAAGTCAAAGCTGTATAATAGAGCCAGCGTAAAATCGGAATTGATGGGGGGTAAACTATGGAATATAAGGACTATATTAAGCAAGGTTTGAATGGGAATGCCCCATTAAAATTAATTTTATGCGGAAATATACAGGGGACGGAAAATGATAAAGCAGGTGTTGTATCAGTTGTGTATGCTACAAATGATAAAGACTTAGCAGAGCAAAAAATGAATGAATTGATTGCGGCCAATCCTGATAATTATTACATGGTTTATAGTGTACCACTAAATGTTGATTTGACGGAACTTTCTCATTATCCTTCAATAGCAATTTCTAAAGATGATTTACAATAAACCCGCCCGGCAGACCGCCCAAGGCAGTGCGTGTTCGGCGGCACGTCCAACGCCCTTGGCTTCCTGCCCCTTGACCGCTCCCTTGCTCCAGGGAGGTTCTTTAAAAACTCCATACATTTCTTGACGTGCCGCCGCTCGCCAGAAAGCTGTATTGTTCCTGCTAATTGGGGATAACACAGTTCATTCATCCACAATGTATGGCCCCTCTTCTCCGCCTTGCAGATAGATGATTCATTCTGCGCCATTTGACGGAAAGGAAGCAGGCCAGCGCGCTATGGGCATGTTCCGTTCAATTGGAACAGCGCCTTTTCATAATCCTGCACATAGTATCTGATATTTTTGCGCCCCTTTTGAACGATGGTATGCCCTTCTGCTTCCAGCATTTCTTTCTGTGCTTCTACGCCGCCGGGGTATTTGGCGTTGAGCTCTCCGCCCGCTTTCAATGTCCGCCAATACGGAGTTTTGTCTTCGGTACGCTGGTGACTGGCCCAGGCCGCAATCGATACGAATATCCCGGCTGTAATCGGTTCTGTGAAATCCGCCCCATTCAGCGCCGCGAAATGTTCACGGATTTTTCCCACGGTGATCACTTTGCCATAGGGAATCCGTTTCATCACCTTGTCATAGTCCATGGGCGGGGCAAAGTACATTCTGCTCCCGCCGTATTTCTCGATGCTTTTTTGGTCGGTAATGGTCTGAATCTTGGGCATATCCTTGCTGTCATGCAGCATAGCGTTAAAATCTTTCCTGTCTTCGTCTGCCATATCTGACACCTCCTGCCTTCATTATAAGCTAGCGGCAGGCTCCGTGCAATGAGACGGTTTGAAAAATTTCCCCAGGCTATTTGGATTTTTGTCTGCTCAGAAGGATTCCACATACCACAGTATAACGCCAGAATTTACCGTATCTCACTGGTCAAACGTATATGGCTGGCGTTATGTAGTCGAGTTGCTCAGAAATTTTAACTGTTAAGCAGTATAAATAGTCGTTTGCGGCTTTTGCCGCTGTTCCCATGGGGTTGTGGCGGTATCGATATCGCCGATTTCCACCAATTTTGGAAGCATGCCCGTATCACCGTTTGTGAACTCCATGATCAGGCCCCAATATTCTTTTACGATCTGCTGGCATTTTTCGCTTTCTGGCGGTATGTTTTGTGTTTAAAGCTGTATGATTTCATCGCTGAGACGGTTGAATCTGTCCATAAAATCCAGGCCGCTTTCCTTATCGAACTGACTGCGGATATGATCCAGCGTATCGTCGTCTAAGCGTTTGATATGACAGTAGGCGTCATTCTTCATCTGCAGGTTGACGATGATATCTGCATACATCTTGAAGTTGACTGTATGCATCTGTAGAACTTCGGTTTTTAGCTGTTCGATTGCCAGCAGGGAAGCCTTGAGCTGTTCTATTTTCTGGCGGATGTCATTTGCCTGTTCCGTAAGAGCTTCTGCCACGTCGGCGGGCGTCTCTAAAGAGATCAGGCGTTGTTTGATATCGTCCAGAGAAAAGCCCTTCTTTATCGTAGTATTGCAGGGTACGGACGGTGACGCCCATTTTCCTGGCTGCTTCGCCGACTGTCATAAATCCTACCGGTATTGCCCTATATTTTGCCATGATCGCTTACCTCCTGACATGTATTATAAATCATTACGCAGCGTCACGAACAAGGCCTTTTTGGAAAATTTTCAGGGGGGAGAGATTTTGGCGCTTTTCATGGGTGGGTGAAAGCGCAGCTGCTTTTAGGGAGGATGCTGTATTTTTTGAAAAAACGTTATGGAATATTTGTTAAAATGTAAGTACTATGTCACTATGTGATGATTGAATTTGGGATAAAAAAATGATATGATAAAGGCATGGACAGGAAAGGGATAGGATATGGCAAATATATATGACGGGGCGTTCCGGACAATCCTGAATGACTGCCGGAAACTGATTATCCCTGTAATCAATGAGATTTTCGGGGAAACATATACAGGAGAGGAAGAAATTAGGTTTTTTCCTAACGAGCATTTTATAGATCAGCAGGATGAGGCAGATAAAGAACGGATTACGGACACGAATTTTACGGTTTTTGGAAAAACACCGAAGAAATACCATGTTGAGTGTGAGAGTAGTCTGCCGGACGGGAAAATCACCATAAGGCTTTTTGAATATGATGCACAGATAGCGCTTGATGAGGGCGAGGTCACAGAGGAAACATTGACTGTGACATTTCCCAATACAGCGGTTTTGTACCTTCGGACTTACAAAAAAACACCGGACAAAATGAAATATGTGATTGTCACGCCGGGCGGAACGGTTCAGTATGATGTGCCGATTATGAAAGTGCAGACGTATTCATTGGATGATATTTTTGAAAAAGATCTGCTGATGCTGATTCCGTTTTATATTTTTTCACATGAGAAAGGTTTTCCGGAGTATAATAGTAATGAGGAGAAGCTGGCGGAATTGAAGGCAGAGTATCGGGAAATTTTAGCAAGGCTTGACGGACTGGAACAGCAGGGAGTGATTGGGGCATTTGACAAACGGACGCTTATTGATTTATCCGGGGATGTGATTCACGAAATCGCACAGAAGTATCAAAATGTGCAGAAAGGCGTAGGTGATATGATGAGAGGTGCATTGATTGAAACAAGTGCAAGGAGATTAAAGAACGAAGCAGAAAAAGAAACAAAGAGGAATACCGCACTTAGAATGCTGAAACGAGGGAAATTGGCAATTGAGGATATTGCAGAATATTCAGGTCTTAGTGTTGCAGAAGTAGAACAGCTTGCAGGACTTCCGACAGTGTAGGGCAGCAGTCATAAAGCAAGGAAATAACGGATGATAAAGATCACGTATTTTGCTGAGTAGCACCTGCATAGCCAATGCCAAATTATCATTGACAAGTCAGGGGATGTCGTCTATAATAGAGAAAAGTTTTGAAGAACAGAAAGGGCGTAGGGAATGATTATTATTATTCGATAATGACACCGGTAGGGTATGGAAACGAAAAAAGCGAGAGGGCAGCCTCTTTCTTTTGAATGCTGAGATTCGGGGATTATCACTAATAATCATTTTGCTTACGCTAAAGAATCATGTTTTCGGAATGGCCATCTATCATGGGTTGGCGGTCTTTCACAGGCCAGGAGCCGGGCGGCTGGGAAGCAGGTATAGAGCCGATTGGGGCTGGTCAGACAAGGGAGTTCGGCAGCCGATTTGAGCCTGGACAGCCGACAGGAGGTTCTGCGGACGGTTGAGTCTGGACAGCCGACAGGAGGTTCTGCGGACGGTTGAGTCTGGACAGATGATTGTAGGTTCGACAGCCGATTTGAGCCTGGACAGCCAAGTGGGTTCGGTAACTGATTGGAATCTGGACAGCCAATTGGGAATCGGAAAAGCACCCATCATTGAACGGCCAACCGTAGAATACGAAGCCCATCCGAAATGGAAAGGCCGACCGCAGACTGGAAACGAATCACGGATGGGCTTTCGAAATGCCATGAAAGGTCAGCCAGTCAGCTGAGGACAGCGGGCCGTCAAGCGAAATGCAGAATAAAAATTAGGATAATCCCTCTGAAGGACAGGAGGGATTTTTTTATGCAGAAAAAATTGTTGATGCAGGCGGAGCATATCGCCTTAAGTTTCGGGGAACAGAAAGTCCTGGACATTGACCGGTTCGCGGTATACCAGGGGGAGCGCATCGGCCTGGTGGGGGCCAACGGCGCGGGGAAGACCACCTTCCTGCGGGTGCTGTCCGGGGAGCTGGAGCCGGATGCCGGCACCGTGAAGAGGATGTGCGACGTCCATTTTTTCCGGCAGTTCTCCGAAGGAATCGACCCCTTTGAACTGGAGGGGAAGGAAATGAAGGCCATGCGGATTCAGGACAAGGTATGGCAGGAGACGGTCAGCGGCGGCGAGGATACCAGGATGCGGCTGGCCTGGATGTTCAGCAGCGGGAAGATGCTGGTGTTCCTGGACGAGCCCACGGCCAACCTGGACATGAAGGGAATCGCCCTTTTGAAGCAGAAGCTCCTGGAGCTGGACACCATGGTCATCGTCAGCCATGACCGGGCGCTGCTGAACGCCCTCTGCACCAGGATTGTGGAGATCCGGGAGGGAAAGCTTGTAAGCTTCGAGGGGAATTATGACGACTATGTGCAGCTGAAGGAACAGGCCGTACGGAGACAGTGGACGGAATACGAGAATTTCACCAGCGAGAAGAAGCGGCTGGAGAAAGTCTATCTCCAGAAAAAACAGAAGGCCGCGTCCATCGAGAAGCTCCCCAAAGGGATGACGCCCAGGGAGGCGGGGCTCCGGAACTTCCTCTCCAAGCACCCCAAGGACGCGAAAGCCGGGAGGATGGAGGCCTCCGCCAAAAACGTGCTGGAGCGGCTGGAGCATATGGAGGTGAAGGAGAAGCCCAGGGAGCTGCCCAGGATGCGCCCGGATTTCCGTCTCACAGACCCGCCGGAGAACGCGGTGGTGATCAGGGGAGAGGGAATCTCTTTCTCCTATGAAAACGGCGG
>CAJUFI010000053.1 GCA_910585665.1 uncultured Acetatifactor sp.
TTGCCAGGAAGGGTAGGTGCTATGTCTTCGGGCTTGTCGGAAGCTGGGGGTGTTGTGTCTACGGGCTTGCCGGGAAGCGGTGCTATGCCAATGGACTTGCCGGAAAGCGGAGAAGCTGTGTTATCAGACATGCCAGGAAGCGTAGGCTCTGTGCCTTCAGGCCTGTCGGAAGCAAGAGACTCCGGGGCGTTTCGCTTGCCGGAAGATGGAGCGGCTGCTTGTGTAAGCCCGGCGGAGCAGGGGGACAATGCTTCAGTGACCGAAGCAGAGCAAGGTGTATCAGGAGCGTGGACTGAAACAGGGACAGCCTTGTCACAAGGGTCAATAGCCGAAGCGGAGCAAAGGATTTCCGAAAGGACATCCGAAGAGCCGATAGAGGAGGAGCCCTTCTTTACAGAGACATCAGAACTGCCGGAGGACAAAGGCGATACCGGTTCGGGAAAGCTGCCGGAAAACGCCGAATATGCAGAATATGCAGAATATGGAAAGGCATCCTCGCCACAAAGCGTCATACCCGAACAGTCCTACACCGGCGAGCAGATGAACCTTTTCGAGGAAAAAATCCTCACCATGGAAAACCGCAGCCGCTTCCGCATCATCGGTCAGGTCTTCGACACCTACTGGCTCATGGAATTCGAAGACAAGCTGATGATGATTGACCAGCACGCCGCCCACGAGAAGGTGAACTATGAGCGGCTGATAAAGCGTTATCGTGAGAAGAACGTGCTGTCCCAGGGCTTGATGCCGCCTGTGATCGTAAGCCTTTCCGGACAGGAGGAGTCTGTGCTGAAAACCCATCTGGATACCTTCGCGGCGCTTGGCTTCGAGATAGAGGCCTTCGGCGGCAGCGAGTACGCCCTGCGCAGCGTTCCTGTGGATCTCTACGGCTGCGACGAGCGGGAGATGTTCCTGGAGGTGCTGGACAGCCTTTTGGACGGAACCGGTTTCGGCAGCATCCGCGTCATTGAGGAGAAAATCGCCTCCATGTCCTGCAAAGCCGCAGTCAAGGGGAACAATAAATTAAGCGTCCCGGAAGCGGAGGCGCTGATTGATGAGCTTTTGACTTTGGACAATCCCTACAACTGCCCCCACGGCAGGCCTACCATCGTCACCATGTCGAAGACCGAGATGGAGCGGAAATTCAAGCGGATAGTGAATTAAATATTCATATTAGCGAAACTGGATATATGGGGGAAAGCATGGATACAGAATATGAATCTTTTATCTGCCGAGATTGTGACGGCAATGTCCTTATTTCAATAGAAAAAATGGATGAAAGCACAATTTCACAGAATCCTTTACTGACGCATTGCCTTGCAATCGTCAAAATCGGAGATGACTTTTTATTCGGATGGAACAAGTGGCGCAACAGATATGAGATTTTCGGCGGCTGCATCGAAGAGGGCGAGTCCCCGCGGGCCTGCATTGTCAGGGAATGCAATGAGGAATTAGGCATTGCTGCAGGGGATATCCGCTATCTCGGCGCAATGAAATTTTTATTGATGCCGGATTACTTTTCTGAAAGGCAGCGAATCGAATATGGCGGCCTATATGGAATTTCATTGCCGGATTGCAGCCTGAAAGAATTGTCCAGGCAAATAAAAGACAGAGAAGAAATAGGCAATCTTGCATTTTATAGTAAAATAAAGGGCAACAAACCCATTGCGCAGATTGACGAAAAATTGTTAGACTACGTCAGGAGGTTTATTGTATGATTGAAGAAATATCATTCCCTGAACATGAATATGAGTCAATTCAAAATTATTTAAATAAACTAGGGTATTGCTATACCACGAGGGTATATAAAGAAATCGGGAAATATAAAGTCGGGGAATTATATACTGCCCCATGGGGTGATGTGTTGAAAATAGACGAAGTTAAAACATACTGGAAAGTATCAGATCGCCCTTTCTATGACGAAATGAGTGATGACGAAAGGATAGAAATCTGTAAATATTCTGAAGATATAGGATTGCCATATGAATTTATAAAATTTTCTAAAAGTACAGTATAATCATATTTCAACAGCGACAAATTGTGCAAAATCGGTAATCATATGCAGGAATATACATTATACTTCAATTTTATGCAGTAGGAACACTTTTCCGAAAAGGGAGTTTATTAAGTTTCACACCGAGGGCTCTATGAATCAGGACAAAATGAATTTTGATGAAAAAACGTCTATAAAAAGACAAAATAACAAAAAACCGCCACTAATCATTCTTTCCGGCCCCACAGCGGTAGGGAAGACGAAGCTTTCCATCGCCCTTGCCAAGGCCGTGGGCGGGGAAATCGTCTCGGCGGATTCCATGCAGGTCTACCGGCATATGGACATTGGCTCCGCCAAAATCACAGCCGCCGAGATGCAGGGTGTCCCCCATCATATGATAGACATCCTGGATCCCTGGGAAGAATTCAGCGTTGCCCTGTTCAAGGAGAAATGCCAGCAGTGCCTGTCCGGCATCTATGCGCGGGGCCACATCCCCATAGTGACCGGCGGGACGGGCTTCTATGTCCAGGCTCTGCTGCGGGATATCGATTTCGGCTCCGGTGAAGAGTCCGCCCTTTCGGCGGAAAGGAATCCTTCTCCCAAAGCCAGTGAATCGGATGTTCCCGGGAGCGGCCCGGCGGAAAGCGGAGCATACCGCGCCCGGCTGGAGGCGCTGGCTGCCGAAAAAGGCCCGGAATACCTCCATGCCATGCTCCAGGAGGCAGATCCCGCTTCCGCGGAAGCCATCCATCCCAACAACCAAAAGCGCGTCATCCGGGCTTTAGAATTTTTTCATTTGACGAGAGAGCCCATCTCGCGCCATAATGAAAGGGAGCGTGAAAAAGAACCCGCTTACAATGCCTGCTACTTCGTGCTGAACGACCTGCGGGAACGCATCTATGAAAGGATAGACCTTCGTGTAGACGAAATGCTGCGCCAGGGGCTGGTGAAAGAAGTAGAGCGGCTTCGGGAGATGGGATGCCACAGGGGCATGATTTCCATGCAGGGGCTTGGCTACAAGGAAATCCTGGCCTATCTGGAGGGCGAAACCACGCTGGAAGAGGCCGCTGAGACCATCAAACGGGATACCCGGCATTTTGCCAAAAGGCAGCTCACATGGTTCCGTAGAGAAAAAGACGTTATATGGATAAACAAAAACGAGCTTTCCTACGATGAAGACAAAATCATGGAATTTATGCTGAAAGAACTGCAGGCAAGGGGAATTCTGCCTGCCGGACAGGACCGCAAGCCTCGCGCGCCGTCCCTCTACGTGTTTTCCGGCCCCTGCGGCTGTGGAAAGACCACTCTGACCAATGCCTGGGCCAGGAAACTTGTAAATGAGGGAAAGCGGAGACAGGTCTATGTCATCCACGGAGATGATTTCCATGCAGGCTTCGTGGAGCCAGACCGCAAAGGAGCCTTTTTTGAGGACGACCAGGCTGCCGATTTCTGTGAATGGCCGGAAATCCTGAAGTTCAACTGGGAGTGCATTCTGGATACGGCAGGCCGTGCGCTGGCCCGGGGATTGGACGTGGCTGTGGATTATGTGGTGGAGGACGAGCTTGCGCAGCTGCAGCAGCTGACGGTAACGCATCACGCGCAGCTGTACTATATCGTCCTGACAGCGGAGAAGGAGACCATCCGCCAGCGAATCGCCCTGCGGGGAGATGTGGAGCTGACCGAGCGCGCATTGTTCCTGAAAGACAAGCTTGACCACATGGCGGAGAACCAGGGGCATTTATATGACAATACGGATAAGACGGTGGAACAGATGCTGGCCGAGCTGGAAATAGAGAAGTTTCTTCTATCGGCTAAAATGATTTCTGGAACGCCGCAAGTAAACGGTTCGGAGACTCTGAGAGGATATGACATGCATAAGGAGGGCTGCTGAATGCAGCGTCTATAATATGGAAGAAATACAGAACTTGTACGCCCATATGGGCATCGACAGTGAAATATACGCATACGGAGAAGCCGTCCTGAAAACGCTGGCAGGGCGGTTCCGGCAGATAGACGAAATCGCGGAATACAATCAACTGAAAGTCATAAACGCCATGCAGGAATGCCAGGTCAGCGAAGCCTGTCTCCTGGGCACCACCGGCTACGGCTACAACGATTTAGGCAGGGACACCCTGGAAGCGGTCTACGCGAAAATCTTCCGCACGGAAGATGCCCTGGTTCGCCCCCAGATCACCTGCGGCACCCACGCCCTGGCCCTGGCGCTGATGAGCAACCTGCGCCCTGGGGACGGGCTGCTCTCCCCGGTGGGGAAGCCCTATGATACATTGGAGGAAGTCATCGGCATCCGCCCCTCCAAAGGCTCCCTGGCAGAATACGGAATCAGCTACAGACAGGTGGATCTGCTTGCGGACGGCAGCTTTGATTATGACGCCATCCGCGCGGCCATAGGCGAGCGCACCCGCCTGGTCACCATTCAGCGTTCCAAAGGCTA
This sequence comes from uncultured Acetatifactor sp., assembly GCA_910585665.1. Classification (GTDB taxonomy): domain Bacteria; phylum Bacillota; class Clostridia; order Lachnospirales; family Lachnospiraceae; genus Acetatifactor. The sequence continues at coordinate 4,443 of CAJUFI010000053.1, forward strand.
TCAGACCCGCCCTACCTTTTCGGTGGGGCAGATCGGGGAGCTGATTGCTTTCGTCAAGGGCATCAAGCCTGACCTGATCTGCATGGTGGACAACTGCTACGGGGAATTCGTGGAGACAGCAGAGCCCGGCGACGTGGGGGCAGACATGGTGGTAGGCTCCCTCATCAAGAATCCCGGGGGCGGCCTTGCGCCTATCGGGGGATACATCGCCGGTAGGAAAGCGTGCGTGGAGAACGCGGCTTACCGGCTCACCTCTCCCGGGCTGGGCAAGGAGGTAGGAGCCTCACTGGGGATTCTGAAAGACTTCTATCAGGGACTGTTCCTGGCTCCTACAGTGACGGCATCCGCCTTAAAAGGCGCGATTTTCGCGGCGAACCTGTATGAAGGCTTAGGCTATGCCGTGGTACCGGACGGCAGCGAGAGCAGGCATGACATCATCCAGGCAGTGACTTTCGGCACACCGGAAGCTGTCATCGCATTCTGCCAGGGCATCCAGGCGGCAGCGCCGGTGGACAGCCATGTGACGCCGGAAGGGTGGGATATGCCGGGATATGATTCCCAGGTCATCATGGCGGCAGGGGCGTTCGTCTCCGGATCTTCCATAGAGCTCTCCGCGGATGCGCCCATCAAGCCGCCATATGCTGTGTATTTTCAGGGCGGCCTGACCTGGCAGCATGCGAAATTCGGCATTTTAAAATCCCTTCAATCCCTCGTAAACAGGGGATTGCTGGATAAAAACAGCTTAAAGCTGTAGCTTTGTGTAGAAAAAACTCAAAATAAAATCTATGATTTTTGTGTACAGTCCTGGTATTTTGTGGTACTATATAAAAGCGAGAGTCCATGAGGATTACCAAGGGCAGGAGTCTTGTGGACAGGCCGGCCACGGGGGAAGCATGCGCGTGACTGAGGAGTTGTCATGAAATATTTTGCGACAGCTTCTGGGGAATACAATCATTCAAATGAAAAGAAGGTATTCATGAGAAGAGAGGTATCGGTTTGAAGAGAATAAACTGGGTACTGCTGATACTGGTATTGGTGGGATTCGTCATCGGCAGGTTCATCGGCACATATTTTGAAGGCACCTTTTTGAACTATGGACAGTCCTTCGGATTGAGCTCGCCAGTGGTGCTGGATTTAGGTTTCATCGTCCTGACCTTCGGACTGACCATTCAGATTACCATAGCCAGTGTCATAGGCGTCGTAATCGCGTTGGCAGTATATCGGTTTATCAGATAGTCCCGGGCGGCAGAAAGCAGGAATGGCCGTTTTGATGCGTCGGAGAAGGAAAAGGAGACGCATGGACTGCAAAAAGAAAGAGAAGACAGAAAAAAGGGAAAAGAAAGAAAAGACGAACATGACAAAAGCCGCATCGGAGCTTCCCTACGAGAAGTTTCTGCGGTTCGGGCCGGAGAACCTGACGGAGATAGAGTTGTTGGCCATCATCCTCCGCACCGGCACCAAAGACAACAATGTGATGCAGGTGGCGGAGGAGGTCATGAGCCTGGCCAGATACCCCAGGGAAGGGCTCCTGGGCCTGTATGACGTGACTTTGGACGAGCTCCAGCGCATCCGGGGGATAGGAGAGGTGAAGGCCGTGCGGCTGAAATGTCTCACAGAGCTCTCCATGCGCATGAGCATGGCAAGGGCCAGGGAGGGCATGAACTTCACCAGTTCCTCCCAGGTGGCGGCTTATTTCATGGAGCAGCTGCGCCATCGGGACACGGAGTGCGTGGTGGTGGTATGCCTTGACGCCAAGGGGCAGATGATCTGTGAGAGGAAGCTGTCGGAGGGCAGTGTCAATATGTCGCTGATCTCCCCCAGGGAAATCTTCCTGACGGCGCTGGAGCACAAGGCGGTGAACATCCTCCTGGTGCACAATCATCCAAGCGGAGATCCCACGCCCAGCAAGGCTGACAAAGAACTGACCTACAATGTGAAAGAGACCGGAGAGCGGATGGGCATACTGCTTTTGGACCATGTGGTCATCGGCGATAACTGCTACGTCAGCTTCCGGGAACAGGCGTGGTTCCAGCGCAATCCGGCGTGAGGCTACCACAATGGTTACTTGCAGTAAACTTTAACAAAAGACCGTCAGCCATATAGGCTCGTCCCGAACGGATTGGTAACTTCCGGCGGTCTTGAGTATACGATGAGAAAGGGGTTGTCATTTTGGCAAACAACGCATTCGGTATCGACTTAGGTACCAACAACATCAAAATCTACAGCAGGAGCGACGATAGTGTTCTGGTAGAGAAGAACATGATTGCCATAGAGAACAAAAATGTTCTGTTTGCTTACGGGAATTCCGCCTTCGAGATGTATGAGAAGGCCCCCAGCAATATCCACATTTCCTACCCGCTGTCCAATGGCGTGATTGCGGATATCAAAAACATGGAGACTCTTGTTCGCTATTTCGTCAGCGGCCTGCAGAAAGGCACCAGCAAGCCGGCGGATTTCTATATCGCAGTGCCCACGGATGTGACGGATGTGGAGAAGAGGGCGTTTTACGATCTGATCAAATATGCCAATGTGAAAGCGAAGAAGATCATGGTAGTGGAAAAGGCCGTGGCAGACGGCCTGGGGCTGGACATCGATGTAAAGAACTCCCAGGGCGTGCTGGTGGTGAACGTGGGCTATGAGACCACGGAAGTCTCCATCCTTTCCCTGGGCGGCATTGTGCTCAGCCGGTTGATCAAGACCGGCGGCCTGAAGTTCGATGAAGCCATCCGGGCCGCGGTGCGCAAGGAGTTCAGCCTGATCATCGGCGGGCGCACCTCCGAGTCTGTGAAGATTTCCTTAAAGGAGCTGGAGCAGGAGGGGAAGGGCGCCATCGTCTACGGCAGGGACATCGTCACGGGGCTTCCCATCGAGCGGGAGATTCCCACGAAGCTGGTGGTGGAGTGTCTGGAGGAGCACTTTGCATCCATCATCGACAACGTGAAGGTGATTCTGGAGCGGACGCCGCCGGAGCTGGCCGCGGACATCTACCGCCATGGCATCTACCTTACCGGAGGGGCCTCCCAGATCAGCCATCTGGCGGACCGTCTGGCAGCGGGGACAGGCCTGAGGGTGAACGTGTCAGAGAATCCCATCACCAGCGTGGTACTTGGACTCTCCAAGATTATCAAGGACGATAATTACAAGTCCGTAGCCTATGCGATTGAAGGGATGAGCAAATGAGCCCAATCATAAAAAGAAAAGGAGAGCGGTTTACCTTGCCGAGTAAATATCTCCTTTTTATTTTAACGATTCTTTGTACCGTCATGATGCTGGTCACTTTCGGCACCGATGTGTTCAACAGACCGTTCAACGCGCTGGTGGGATACGTGATCGTCCCCTTCCAGCAGGGCATCGAAAAAGTGGGAAGCTGGCTCTACAATCGTTCCGAGGAACTGGTGCAGATCCGGTCGCTTCTGGAGGAGAACACGCAGCTGAAAGAGGAAGTGGCGGCGCTGATCGAGGAGAACACCCTGCTGCAGCAGGACAAATATGAGCTGAACAAGCTGCGGGAGCTTTTCGACCTGGACGAGCAGTATTCTGAATACAACAAAGTGGGGGCCAGAATCCTGGGCCGGGATGCCGGGAACTGGTACTCGGCTTTTCTGATAGATAAGGGAGAGGAAGACGGCCTGGCGGTGGACATGAACGTCATCGCGGGTGGAGGCCTGGTGGGGCGCATCACCTCCGTGGGGCCAAACTGGGCCAGAGTCACTTCCATCATATCCGACAATAACCATGTAAGCGGCATGACCCTTTCCACAGAGGACAATATGACCGTGAGCGGCGACCTGAAGCTGATGGCCAACGGCTGCATCACGTTCAGCGAGCTGGTGGACGGCCAGGACAGGGTGCGGGAAGGTGATAAGGTTGTTACCTCCAATATCAGCGACAAGTATCTGCCCAATATCCTGATCGGCTACATCAGCTCTATCAACAAGGACTCCAATAACCTGACCAAGTCGGGCGAGATCGTCCCCGCGGTGGATTTCGAGCACCTGGGGGAAGTCCTGATCATCACGGACAGGAAGCAGACCGTGACGGAATGACGCAAGGCCGCAGGGGGAGTGCAGATGCTTAGGAAAATCATTGTGACCATATTCATCATCGTATGTTTCGTACTGCAGAGCAGTGTGTTCAGCGCCCTGTCTTTCGCAGGCATCATACCGAACCTCATGATTATACTGACGTCTTCTTTCGGGTTCATGCGCGGGGAGAAGGAGGGGCTGCTGATCGGCTTTTTCTGCGGGCTGCTGAATGACATCTTCTTCGGCGGTTTCCTGGGGTTCTATGCGCTGCTCTTGATGTACATAGGTTATCTGAACGGCAAATTCAGCAAGATTTTCTATCCGGAGGATATCAAGCTGCCTCTGGTGCTGATTGTGGTCAGCGATCTGTCCTATGGAATCATATGCTATATTCTGACTTTTATGCTTCGCAGTAGGTTTGCGTTTTCATATTATTTCATGCACATCATCCTACCGGAGGCATTGTATACCATCGTAGTGACTTTGTTTTTATACCCGGCTATCCTGAAAATAAACGAAAAGCTGGAAGCGCATGAAGGAAAGAGGGCCCAGAAGTTTGTTTGATGAATTCAAAGAAAAAATAATCGGCATTGTGACCAGCAGGCTGACCGTGTTCACGCTGGTGTTCTGTCTGCTGGCCGGGATACTGATCTATCGCTGTTTCGATTTGCAGATTGTCCATGGGGAGGAGTATCTGCGGGAATTCGTCCTGGAGATAGAGAAGACCCGCGACATTGCAAGCACCCGGGGCAATATCTATGACAGGAACGGCAATCTGCTGGCCTATAACGAGCTGGCCTATTCCGTGAAAATCGAGGATGTGTTCGAATCAGGGCGCTCCAAGAACGCGAAGCTGAATGAGATGATATTCAGCCTGATTCAGATGATAGAGAAGAACGGGGACAGATGCATCACGGATTTCAAGATATTCCTGAATGAGGATCGGGAATTTGAATACAGCGTGGAGGGCACCGCGTTGCTGCGCTTCCTGGCGGACATATACGGCAGGGCTACGGTAGGCGAGCTAAAGGATGATGAGCGCACTGCCACCGCGGATGAAATCATGGAGTACCTCAGCAGTCCTTCCCGGTTCGCCATCGGAGAATACGAGGAGCCGGACAACAGTAAAAGCGCTTTTCTGCCGGGGGAGGGGTACAGCAGAGAGGACTGGCTGAAAATGGTCACAATCCGATATGCCATGAACCTTACCGCTTTCCGAAAATATATCGGGACCACAGTGGCCACCAATGTCAATGAGAGGACAGTGGCCGTGGTCATGGAGAATTCCCAGTCCCTGCCCGGCGTGACGATTGAGGCCGGCACGGTCCGCAGATACGTGGACAGTGAGTACTTCGCCCATGTGCTGGGCTATACCGGTAAGATTTCCTCCGACGAGCTGACGGATCTCAATGTCCAGATGGAGGAGCTGGGATACGGAAGCGATGTCTACAATATCAATGACGTGGTGGGAAAGAGCGGCATCGAGGCTTATCTGGAGACCACGCTCCAGGGGGAAAAGGGCTACGAAAAGGTCATCGTGGACAATATGGGCAAGGTGATTTCCATCGAGGAGCGCAAGGAGGCCAAGGCGGGCCAGAATGTCTATCTCACCATCGACAAGGACCTGACTGAGGCGGCCTATCATATCCTGGAACAGAAGGTGGCGGGCCTGGTGTCCAGCAAAATCATCGATGCGAAGGAATATATCCCTGCGGCGAACGCCGACAGCTCGGACATCAAGATACCCATCTATGACGTATATTTCGCCATGTTCGACAACTCGGTCATCGATGTGAAGGCCATGGCCGGAGACGGCGCGGGGGAGACGGAACAGGAAGTGTACCAGGCTTACCTGGCCTACAAGCAAAGCTCCTATGACAAGCTGATCTACGAGCTGACGGAAGGACTGACGCCGTACAACAGCCTGTCAAAGGAATATCAGGTCTACCAGAGCAACATCGTGACCCTGCTGCGCAAAAACGGCATCATCATGGCGGAGGCGGTGGACACCGATGACAAAACTCACATCGCCTGGGCCACGGAGGAGGTCATTAGCCTCAGCGAATACCTGAGATACTGTATCTCCCAGAACTGGGTGGATGTCAGCAAGCTGGATCTGGACGCGAAATATTCCGACTCTTCGGAGATATATGACAAGATTTTGGAATACATCATTGTCATGATGGACAATAGTACGGAATTCCAGAAACGATTTTACAAATATATGCTCCTGAACGACGTGATAAGCGGCAGGCAGGTGTGCCAGATTCTCTGCGAACAGAATATGGTGGAGATTTCGGAGGATGACAGAAACAGTATTTTCGAAGGAAAGATATCGGCATACCGTTTCATGAAGAACAGGATAGACCATCTGGACATCACCCCCGCCCAGCTGGCGCTGGATCCCTGCAATGCCTCCGTCGTCATCACGGACGTGAACACCGGGGACGTGCTGGCCATCGTGTCCTATCCGGGATATGACAACAACAAGATGGCCAATTCCATCGATGCGGAGTATTACGCGAAGCTGAACGCGGACAAGTCCAACCCTCAGTATAATTACGCCGCCCAGTACGCGGCAGCGCCGGGTTCCACCTTCAAGATGCTGGCGGCTTCGGCCGGCCTGATGGAAGGGGTCATCGACGTGAGAAGCGTCTCGAACTGTAAGGGAACCTTTATGGAGATCGACCCGCCGCCCCGATGCTGGAGAAGATGGGGACACGGAAATGAGACATTGATTTCGGCCCTCCGGGATTCCTGTGACTATTATTTCTACGAAATCGGCTACCGGCTTTCCACCAGGTCCGGCACGTACAATGAGACGGAGGGGTTGGATGCTCTTTATCAATATGCGGATCTCTTCGGACTGACGGAGAAGTCGGGCATCGAGATATCGGAGGCTTCCCCGAACGTGTCCACGGAGGATCCTGTGCGTTCCTCCATCGGCCAGGGCAGCAACAGCTTCACGCTGGCCGCGCTGGCGAGATATGTGGCCACGGTGGCCAACGGCGGCTATTGCTATAACCTGACGCTGCTGGACAGAATCACTGATTCAGAGGGGAACGTGGCTGAGGAATTCACCCCCGACCTTCGCAATATCGTCGAAATGCCCACGGAATATTGGGATTCCATCCATACAGGGATGCGCCAGGTGGTGGAGGGCAAGAGCTATTTCAGCAATCTGGCGGTAAATGTGGCCGGCAAGACCGGTACCGCGGAGCAGACCAATTCCAGGCCCAGCCATGCATTGTTCGTCTGTTACGCGCCCTATGAGCAGCCGGAAATCGCTATTGCCACCAGAATCCCCTTCGGATATTCTTCGGACCATGCGGCCCAGGCCACCAGGGACATCCTGAAGTATTATTACGGCCTGGTGGAGGAGGATGAGTTAATCACCGGTACGGCGGACGAGCCGGATGCCGGCATATCGAATGAACGATAGGAAAGGCGGGCTATGAAAGAGGCAGTCATCATCAAAAGCTTCCCCAACGGGATAGCATTATACCTGAATCCGGAACTGCCTTTTGAGAGCGTTCTGGAGGAAATCGGCTACAAATTCGCCGATGCGCGGAACTTTTTCGGCAGCGCCACGATGGCCCTTTCCATAGAGGGCCGCACCGTGACGGACATGGAGGAGATCAGGATACTGGAGGCCATCCGGGACAACAGCGGCCTCAACATCGCCTGCATCGTGGAGAAGGACGACACGGTGAACCAGAGCTACGTGAAGGCGCTGGAGCGCACAGAGCGGGAACTGGCCAAAAAACCGGAGGGTCAGTTCTTCCGCGGAAGCCTGCGGGACGGGGCGATACTGGAGACGGAGAACAGCATCATCATGCTGGGGGACGTCTACCCTGGAAGCGCGATCATCAGCGCCAAGAACATCATCATATTGGGAGGGCTCTACGGGAAAGCCCATGCCGGCGGGAACGGCAGAGAGGGAGCCTTCGTGGCAGCGTTTGAAATGGAGCCGGAGAGAATCAGAATCGGCGATTTCAAATATAGACCGAACACAAGAAAGCCAAAGAGAGGAATCAGACATAAAGTACAGCCGAAAATCGCATACATAGAGAACGACAGAATCATTTTTGACACGCTTACCAAAGATCTGCTGAGCAGTTTCTAAGTCGTGGACGAAAGGTCTGTGAGGCCGCGTCTATTGTGGCCAGCTGTTCAGAGGACGACAGGAAATTTAAGTTGGAGGATAGGAAAATGGAAAAACAATTTTCCCCGGAGCAGAAAAGCTCCCAAGTCATTGTCGTCACTTCAGGGAAAGGCGGCGTGGGCAAGACCACCACGACCGCAAACGTAGGAACAGGTCTGGCGAAGCTGGGCAAGAAGGTCTGTCTCATCGACACCGACATCGGACTGCGCAATCTGGACGTGGTCATGGGACTGGAGAACCGCATCGTCTACAATCTGGTGGATGTGGTGGAGGGGAACTGCCGGATCAAGCAGGCCCTGATTCGGGACAAGCGCCATCCCGGTTTGTACCTGATGCCTTCCGCCCAGACCCGGGACAAGTCGGCTGTGTCCCCGGGCCAGATGGTGAAGGTGATCGATCATCTGAAAGAGCAGTTCGACTTTATTCTGCTAGACTGCCCCGCAGGCATCGAACAGGGATTCCAGAATGCCATCGCAGGCGCGAACAGGGCGTTAGTCGTGACTACCCCCGAGGTGTCCGCCATCCGGGACGCGGATCGGATCATCGGCCTGCTGGAGGCCAACGGCTTCAAGCAGATGGACCTGATCATCAACAGGCTGCGGATGGACATGGTCAGGCGTGGGGACATGATGTCCGCCCAGGACGTGGTGGATATCCTGGCGATTCCTCTGATCGGCATCATACCGGACGATGAAAGCGTGGTGGTTGCCACCAACCAGGGCGAGCCCGTAGTGGGAAGCAGCTCCCCGGCAGGACAGGCCTACGCCAATGTAGTACACCGGGTGGAAGGAAAGGAAGTCCCTTATCTGAACTTCGACAAGGGCATTTCCTTCTGGACCAGGGTAACGGGCATTTTTCATAAAGCATAGGAGGAGTGGAAAATGAGGCATTTTTTTCGCAGAAAGAGCTCCTGCCAGATTGCGAAGGACAGGTTGAAAATCCTGTTGATTTCGGACAGGGTGAACTGTTCGCCGGAGATTATGGAGCTGATCAAAATGGACATAGCGAAGGTTCTGTCGAAATACATGAAGATAGATTCGGAGAATATGGAGATTCAGATTAATACAAAGGGCAACCGGACCGGGCGGGGAGGCAAGATGCCTTCTCTCTACGCCAACATCCCGATTGTGGACGTCACGGCTCAGGATCTGGCCAAATAGATAGCAGATATGGAAGAAGGACATTCCAAGGATTATGTTTAAAAGATACAGGTTACGTGATTATGATTTTAAATTAGTGTTTCTGATCCTGGCCCTTTCGGCAATCGGGGTCATCGCGATTGGCAGCGCGGAGGAGTCTCTGCAGACCAGGCAGCTGGCGGGAGTCGTGGCAGGCGCCTTTCTGATGATAGTCATCTCGTTTTTTGACTATACCTGGATACTGCGGCTGAACTGGCTGATGTATGTGGGCAATCTGGTGCTGCTGGTGGCGGTCTGGCAGTTCGGGGAAGAGAGCAAAGGGGCGACGCGCTGGCTGAAAATCGGCGGACTTCAATTTCAACCTTCAGAAACTGCAAAAATTTTGTTGATTTTATTCTTTGCACAGTTTATTATGAAACATAGGAAGAAATTGAACACCGTAGGAATCATTGCCAGCTGCGTGGCCATGTTCGCCGTTCCCTGGGTGCTGGTCTATAAGCAGCCGGATTTGTCCACCAGTATCGTGCTTCTGGCCATGTTCTGTGTCATCATGTTTTCGGGAGGGGTGAGCCTGAAGCTGGTCTTCGCGGTGCTGGCTGTGGCCATCCCGGCGGTGGCGCTGGTAATTTCCCTGGCGCTGCAGCCGGACAATGACCTGCTGACCGACAACCAGCGGAACCGGATACTGGCTTTCGTCAATCCCCAGGAGTATGAGACCACGTTCGCTTACCAGCAGCTGAATTCCGTGACGGCCATCGCCTCCGGCCAGCTGGAGGGCAAGGGGTATAAGAACAATGAGATTACATCGGTGAAAAACGGCAATTTTCTTTCGGAAGCGCAGACAGACTTTATCTTCTCGGTAATCGGAGAGGAATTTGGCTTTAAGGGGAGCGTCCTGGTGATTGTGCTTTTGTTCTGCATTGCGCTGGAATGCATCTCCGTGGCGCGAAAGGCGAAGGATGTGGCAGGGATGGTGATTGCCGCCAGCATGGGGGGCCTGGTGGCGTTTCAGGGATTTTTCAACATCGGGGTTGCCACCTTTATTCTGCCCACCACGGGGCTCACGCTTCCTTTTGTCAGCTATGGTCTGACTTCGCTGCTGAGTCTGTTCAGCGGCATGGGGTTTGTGCTGAACGTGAGACTTCAGGCAAAGAAATCGAAACAGTAGGAGATATGCTTAGAGGAGGTACTTTTTATGAACATTGCTTTGATCGCACATGATGCAAAAAAGAAGCTGATGCAGAATTTCTGCATTGCGTACAGGGGGATTTTAAGCAAGAATGATTTGTATGCCACAGGCACCACGGGACGACTGATAGAGGAGGTAACGAATCTGAACATACACAAGTGCCTGGCGGGACATCTGGGGGGCGAGCAGCAGATTGGAGCGCAGATTGAGAACAATGAGATAGACCTTGTGATTTTTCTGCGCGATCCGCTGAATCCTAAAAAGCATGAGCCGGACGTGAATAATGTGGTACATCTGTGCGATACCCACAATATTCCCCTGGCCACCAATCTGGCAAGCGCGGAACTGTTGATAAAGGCTTTGGACAGAGGGGATTTGGAATGGCGTGAACTATATAAATAGAAGAAAGAGGCTGATATGTCTGACAGGCAGCATTCTGCTCGCCGCCTGTCTCTGTACCGGCTGCGGCGGCCCGTCCTATGAAATGCCCTATCATGTGGATTATGACGTCAGCAGCTTCAATGTAGTGACCAGGCATGAGACGCGCACGGCGGTGCCTTTCGCGGCAGGTCTCTGCGTGTCGGCCAGTGATGTGCCCAGCGATACCGTGGATATGTCCCAGGCGGAGGCTGCCGGTCTGTTCGGGCTGGAGGACTGCCAGGTCCTCTATGCCAAGAATATTCATGAGCGGCTGCACCCGGCCAGCCTGACGAAAGTCATGACGGCCCTGGTGGCCCTGAAGTACGGGCAGCTCAATCAGAATCTGACAGCTTCGGATGCCGTCACCATCACGGAGTCCGGTGCGGTGCTGTGCGGACTGAAGAGAGGGGACACCATGTCCCTGGATCAGGCGCTGCGCATCCTGTTGGTGTATTCCGCCAATGATGTGGCCATGCTGATAGCGGAGAACGTGGGCGGCAGCGTGGAGCGTTTCGTGGAGATGATGAACCAGGAGGCAGTGAGGCTGGGGGCCACCAACACGCATTTCATGAACCCCCATGGTCTGACGGAATCGGAGCATTATACTACCGTCTACGATCTGTACCTGATTTTCAACGAGGCCATCAAGTATGAGACGTTCAATGAAATCATACATATGTCCGGCTATCAGACGGTGTATTATGACAAGAACGGAAAGGAAAAAGGCTTTGACAAGCCCACCACCAATCAGTTCCTGAAGGGCGAGCAGCAGGCTCCGGCCAATGTGACCGTCATCGGCGGCAAGACCGGGACCACCAGCGCGGCAGGGTACTGCCTTATGCTGTTTTCCAGGGACGCGAACGGCTCTCCTTTTATTTCTATCGTTCTGCGCGCGGAAGGGGCGGCGCAGCTTTATAGCGAAATGATAGATTTACTTGAGGAGATTCATAATTAGAGGTTGTTTTTTAGAAACGTTTCCCTTATAATAAATATAGGGCACTGCAATGGGAGATGGACGGAACCGATGTCCCGTTGTAAATATTAATACTATAGGAGGGTTTCCAATGGTTCAGTTAATTGTAGGCAATAAAGGTAAAGGTAAGACAACGCAGCTATTGGAGAAAGTGAATCGCGAGATTAAGGAAATCGCGGGCAACATCGTGTATCTCGACAAGAACACCAAACACATGTACGAACTGAACAATAAAGTGCGCCTGATTGATGTATCCCAGTATATGATTGAAAGCAGCAGTGAATTCATGGGATTTGTATGCGGCATCATCTCTCAGGATCATGATCTGCAGCAGATGTATTTCGACAACTTCTTAAAGATTGCTTGCCTGGAGGGCCAGGACATGGTGCCCGTCATAAATAAATTGGAAAAACTCAGCGAGACTTATGAAGTGGACTTCATTTTAAGCATATCCATGGACGAGTCGCAGATTCCTGCAGATTTGAAAGACAAGATCATCGTCTCCCTGTAACGGCGGAATGCTCTCGGAGGATGGTTTTGCGGATTTTTCAGTGTCATGAATAATTGGATTGGATTAGGAATGTCGGAAGATGATTCCTTACTCACAAAAGCCTCGGATTAACCATACCGGGGCTTTTGTATGGAGGCGTGGATTTGGCGAAAAAGCGCAGAAAAAGCAGGAAAAAGAAGGTCAGCAACATAAAAGAATACCGCAGGCCGTTGAACCTGAATATCGGTATGGTGATTTTTGCGGTCATTTTCTTTTATGTCATCATCTGTGTCATCATGTACTTTCAGACCAGCCACATCGTTCGGTATGAGGTACAGGAGGGATCCCTTGCCACTGACACGATTTACAGAGGAGTGGTCCTACGGGACGAGACCGTAGTAAGCGCCGAAGCCGCCGGGTACGTGAATTATTATGCCAGAGAGGGGGAGCGGGTAGCCAGGAACAATCTGGTCTATATCATCGACGAGACAGGGCGGCTGAACGAGGAGCTGGAAAGCCTGAGCCTGGGCGAGAACTCTCTCTCTGACAAGGAACTTGCGGAATTTCGGAGCGAGATCGTGAATTTCGTCCACGGGTTTGACGAGACCCACTACAGCGATACCTATGACTTTAAATATTCCCTGAAAAATACTGTGCTGAAGCTGGCCAACACGAATATGCTCCAGAGCGTAAGCGATTTGAACGGCGCTTCCGGCGGGAATGTGATCAATTATTTCTATGCCCCGGACACGGGGATCGTGACTTACTGGACAGACGGGTATGAGGGGCTGCAGGCGCAGGACGTGACTGCGGAGATTTGGGACAACGAGGATACCTACGAGAAAAAGCAGCTGATGGGAAATACCCTGGTGGCCTCCGGTGACCCGGTCTACAAACTGTCCACAAGCGAAGACTGGTCCATCGTCATCCCCATAGACCCGGAAAGGGGCGCCCAGCTGCAGGAAGAGGGGTTCGTCAAGGTGCGTTTCCTGAAGAACCAGTACGAGTCCTGGGGAGAGGTGAAGCTTCTCACCAACAGTGACGGCAATACATATCTGCAGCTCACTTTCTCCAATTCCATGGTGACCTTCAGCACGGACAGATTCCTGGACGTGGAGCTGATTGTGGAGGATGAGACGGGGTTGAAGATTCCTGTGTCTTCTATCGTGCAGAAGGAGTTCTTCCTGATTCCTGAGGATTTCGTCATTCCCGGAGGCAACAACGGGGGAGACAGCATCATCAGGCAGTGTTTCCTGGAGGACGGCACGATTTCCAGTGAACTGGTGGAGATTGAGGTGTACTATTATGACAGCGAGTCCAAAGAATATTATCTGGACAGTTCCGTGCTCAGCTCCGGAGAGAACCTGTATAAGCTGGACAGTCAGGAGACATTCACGGTCAGCAAGCGGGCGACGCTGATCGGCGTATACAATATCAATAAAGGATATGCGGATTTTAAGCAGATAACGATTCTGGACAGCAACGATGAGTATGCTATCGTGAAGCCGAATACGAGATATGGGCTGAGCGTCTATGACTATATCGTCCTGAATGCCGAATCTGTCAGAGATGATCAGTTTATCAATCAGTAAGGAACGGAGGATGGGAAATGATACAAGAGAACATGGAGGCTGTGGAGCATGTCATAGAATCTTCCTGCGGGAGAGCGGGGCGGAGCCGGGACGAGGTGACGCTGATAGCGGTCAGCAAGACGAAGCCCCTGGCCCTTCTTCGGGAAGCATACGATGCCGGAGCCAGGGAATTCGGCGAGAATAAGGTGCAGGATCTCCTGGACAGGATTCCGGAGATGCCGGCCGATGTGCGCTGGCACATGATAGGGCATCTCCAGAGGAACAAGGTGAAATATATCGTGGGCAAGGTGGCCATGATACACAGTGTGGATTCTCTGCGGCTTGCGGAGGAAATCAGCCATGAGGCCGTAAAGCAGGGCGTGGAGGTGGATGTCCTGGTAGAGGTCAACGTAGCCGGGGAAGAGAGCAAGTTCGGAGTGTCTGCCACAGACTGCACTCTCCTTGTGGAAGAAATCGCGAAACTTCCCTCCGTTCATGTGCAGGGACTGATGACAATAGCCCCTTTTACGGAGGATGCAGAAGAGAATCGGCAATATTTCCGTAAATTAAAAAAATTGTCTGTTGACATAGGAAGCAAAAACATTGATAATGTTAATATGGCTGTCCTGTCCATGGGAATGACAGGAGATTATCCAGTGGCGATAGAAGAGGGGGCCACTTATGTGAGAGTCGGTACCGGGATATTCGGTGAAAGACAGCCCCGGCAGTGAATGTGAAGGCAGCGAAAGGCATGGTATGAGAGAATGGGTGTAATGGATAAGTTTTTGAACTACATGAAATTGAACGGCGAAGAAGAAGATGACTATTATGACGATGACTATCTGGACGAAGAGGACGAGGAACCGGCCCCCGCGCCCAGAAGAGGGAATTCCTCGAAAGTCAGGGATATGGACGATTACGAGGATGAGCGTATGACTCCGCCGCCTGTGAGAAAGCAGTCCGCACCTGCGAGCAAGATCACGCCGATCAAGCAGCCTTCTTCCAGAAGGAGCAGCGGCAACGGTATGGAAGTCTGTGTGATCAAGCCCACATCCGTGGAGGATGCCAGGGAGATCACAGAGACACTTTTGGCGAACCGTACTGTGGTGCTGAACCTGGAGGGGCTGGATGTGGACATCGCTCAGCGGATCATCGACTTCACCAGCGGTTCCTGCTATGCCATATCCGGGAACCTGCAGAAGATTTCCCATTACATCTTCATCATCACGCCTTCCAGCGTAGATATCTCCGGCGACTTCCAGGATATCTTCAATGATTCCTTTGAGATGCCGATAAACAATTAGATGCAAAAGTTCATTGTCAGAAAGGTGCAATGGTAAAATGTCAGAGAGAATGCCTGTTCTGTATAACAAGAAGCCCTGTTATGATATCGTGTTTACCCAGTCTTTCCGGGCGCTGTGGGAGGAGCTGGACGCGCTGGGCTGTCAGGAGAAGAGGCTGTGCATCGTCACGGATTCCAAGGTGGACGAACTGTACGGGGAAGAGCTGCTGGGCCTGCTGGAGGGGAAATGCCGCAAGGCGGTGAAGCATGTGTTCCCCTGCGGCGAGGAGAACAAGACCCTGGACACGGTGAAGGATATCTATAAATTCCTGATTGCAGAGGGATTCGACCGCAAGGACATGCTTTTGGCCCTTGGGGGCGGCGTCACAGGCGATATCACGGGATACGCGGCGGCCACCTTCTTAAGGGGAATCGACTATGTCCAGATTCCAACCACTCTGCTGGCGCAGGCGGACAGCAGCATCGGCGGCAAGACGGGGGTGGATTTTGACGGATATAAGAACATGGTTGGCGCGTTCAAGATGCCCCGCCTGGTCTATATGAACCTGGAAGTCCTGCGGACGCTGGAAGAGCGGCAATACTTCGCCGGTTTTGCGGAAGTCATGAAGCATGGCCTGATAAAGGATGCCGTTTTCTATGAATGGCTGATAGAGAATATGTATGAAATCTGCGAGCGTGATTTGGACGTGCTGCAGGAGATGATGATGCGCAGCTGTACCGTGAAACGGCTGGTGGTGGAGAAGGATCCCACGGAGCAGGGGGACAGGGCGCTGCTGAACTTCGGCCATACCATAGGCCATGCAATCGAAAAAGCGAAAGGTTTTGAACTGTATCACGGAGAGTGCGTGGCCCTGGGAGCAGTGGCGGCGGCTTACATCTCCTGGAAGCGCGAACTGCTGACCATGGAGGAGTACTATGAAGTCCGGGATATGTTCGTGCCTTTCTATCTTCCCATTTCCGTGGACAATATCGATCCTCAGGAAATTCTGCGGCTGACGAAATCGGACAAGAAGATGGAGTCAGGCAACATCAAGTTCGTGCTGCTGAAGAAAATCGGCAAGGCTGTCCTTGACAGGACGGTGACGGACGAGGAGATTCTGGCTGCCATCGAGGAGATATATTTCAGTGAAGAGGATGCCCATGCATAAGAAAATCAATTATAAACTGGTAACCATCGATGCGTTGATTGCGATAGTCCTTCTGTTCCTGGATCAGTTCACGAAGTATCTTGTGACGATCCGTCTGAAGAACCGGCCGCCCTTTGTGCTTATTGACGGGGTGCTGGAGTTTCAGTATTTTGAAAATACCGGGATTGCCTTCAGCCTGTTCCAGGGCCGGAAGGCGTTCATCCTGTTGACGGGTTTCCTGGTGATGGCCGTCATCCTCTTTTTCCTGTTCAGGATACCGGAGGACAGGAAATTCCGCATCGTCCATGTGCTGATGGCGGTATTGATCGCCGGAGCTCTGGGCAATATCATCGACCGGATTCGCTTTGATTATGTGGTGGACTTTATCTCCTTTGTGCTGATTCATTATCCGATATTCAATGTGGCGGATTGTTATATCGTGGTTTCGGCGATTGTGCTCTTCTGCCTGTTCCTTTTTGTATACAAGGAGGAGGATCTGGAGTTTTTGAGCTTTAAGCGCAGAAGCGCCGCCGAATGAAAGACTTCTCTATTATGGAAAGGCATTCCATGGAATAAAGGCACTCCATGGAATAAAAGCATTCCATGGAATAAAAGCATTCCATGGAATAAAAGCATTCCATGGAAGAAAGGCATTCCATGGAAGAAAGGCATCTGTGTATGGAAGATAATTATGTGGAAGAAAGGGATTCCGCGGATGAGTTCCGCTTTGAGATAACGGAAGAGCTGGAAGACGAGAGAATCGATAAGTGCCTTGCTGTACTTATCGATTCTTTGTCGCGCTCTTTTATCCAGAAGCTGATCCGGGAAGAGGCGGTGTCGGTAAACGGCCGTCCCGTCAAAGGGAGCTACCGGGTGAAGGCGGACGACGAGGTCGCCTTTTTTCTGCCCAGGGCGGTGGAACCTGACATCAGGCCGGAAGACATCCCGCTGGACATCCTTTATGAAGACAAAGATGTAATCATTGTGAACAAGCCCAAAGGGATGGTGGTGCATCCGGCGGCGGGCCACTACAGCGGTACCCTGGTGAACGCTTTGATGTACCACTGCCGGGAGGAGCTGTCGGGGGTGGGCGGTGTCATGCGGCCCGGAATCGTCCACCGGATAGACATGGACACCACGGGGTCCCTGATTGTATGCAAGAATGACGCGGCCCACAATTGCCTGGCCGGACAGCTGAAGGAGCATTCCGTGACCAGGCGCTATCACGCCATCTGCCATGGGGTGCTGAAAGAGGAGGAGGGGGTCATCGACAGGCCCATCGGCAGGCATCCCGCAGACAGGAAGAAAATGGCGGTCAACGAGAAGAACGGGAAACCGGCCGTGACCCATTACCGGGTCCTTGCCCGCTATGACCGGTACACTTACATCGAATGTGTGCTGGAGACCGGCCGCACCCACCAGATACGGGTCCATATGGCATCCATCGGTCATCCGCTGCTGGGGGACGAGCTGTACTCCGACCGAAGGAGCCCCTTCCGTCTCCAGGGACAGACGCTCCACGCGAAGACATTGGGGTTCCGCCACCCCTCCACCAAGGAATATGTAGAGGTAGACGCCCCTTTGCCGGAATATTTTCAACATTTACTAAAAATACTTTAGTTTTATTTTCTATTGTCTAAATCTTCTGTTTGAGGTATAATAAAATCAGATAAAAGTTTGAAGTGTTACGCTTTTATACTCTGAAAAGAAGAGAGGTATCTATATGAATACTGTGATTACGATCGGAAGACAATTCGGTTCCGCGGGGCGTGAAATCGGTGAGAAAGTAGCCGAGTATTTCGGCATCAAGTGTTTTGACAAGGATCTGCTGACCAGGGCCGCCCAGGAGAGCGGGTTCTGCGAGGAGATGATCAAGAACCATGACGAGAGACCTACCAACTCCTTCTTGTACAATCTGGTAATGGATACCTATTCCTTTGGATACAACAATTCTTCTTTCGTGGATATGCCCATCAGCCACAAGGTGTTTCTGGCACAGTTCGATACCATCAAGAAGATTGCGGACGAAGGCCCCTGCGTCATCGTGGGCCGCTGCGCGGATTACGCCCTGGCCGACCGGTCCAATGTGGTGGATCTGTTCATCTATTCGGACGAAGCATCCAAAATCAAGCGCATCATGGAACGCTACGACCTGTCCGAAGCCAAGGCAAAGGACATGATCGTCAAGAAGGATAAGCAGCGCCAGAGCTATTACAATTACTATTCCTCCAAGAAGTGGGGCCGCGCGGACAGCTATGATTTGTGCATCAACAGCGGCGTCCTGGGTGTGGAGGGTACCGTGAACCTGATCGTCCAATATGTGGAAGATTTTGAGAAGAAAAATGTCTGAAACTATTGACATATCCAGGCATCTCATGCTATGATGTCCTAGTGTGCATCACATGGCCGCAGGGAGCGGGATGCGGCGCATACGGTTGCCGCATGGCTCGGTATAAGCGCTTTCGAAAGGAAGCCACCAAAGCCAGCGAGTATATGGGCTGAGCAGTCCATGAATAGGAGGTGCCTAATTATGTACGCAATTATTGCAACAGGCGGAAAGCAGTACAAGGTTTCCGAAGGCGACGTGATCAGCGTCGAGAAACTGGAAGGAGAAGCCGGCAGTACTGTTACTTTTGACCGTGTCATCGCAGTAAGTGACGAGACCCTGAAGGTAGGCGGGGATGTTGCGGGTGTAACCGTATCCGGAACCGTAGTAGAGCAGGGCAGGGGTAGGAAGATCATTGTATACAAATACAAGAGCAAAACCGGCTACCACAAGAAAAACGGTCACAGGCAGGCATATACGAAGGTCAAGATTGACAAAATCAATGCGTAATCCTTATGACGACTGTAGTGATTTGCAGAGACAGGAACGGATTCTATAAGGGATTCACCTGTATAGGCCATGCAGGGTACGCCAGGCGCGGCAGGCCTGACATCCTCTGTGCCGCCATATCGGCTCTGACTATCGGCACCATCAATTCCCTGGAGGAACTGGCGGGCGAGCGGCTGAGCGTCACGGAGAATGAACAGACAGGCTTTCTGAAATGCGATTTTGAGAGCGTCCTGCAGGAAAAGTCAAGTTTTCTGATGGATTCCATGGTGTTTTCCCTGGAAAACATAAGCAGGGAATACGGCGGAAAGTACTTGCAAGTAAAATTCGAGGAGGTGTAGACCATGTTTCGTATGAACCTTCAATTTTTCGCACATAAAAAGGGAGTTGGTTCCACTAAGAACGGCAGGGATTCCGAGTCCAAGAGATTAGGCGCGAAGAGGGCTGACGGACAGTTCGTGAAGGCTGGAAATATTCTTTACAGACAGCGCGGGACGAAGATTCATCCCGGCGTGAATGTCGGAATCGGCGGAGATGATACCTTGTTTGCTAAGGTTGACGGCATCCTTCGCTTCGAGAGAAAGGGAAGAGACAAGAAGCGTGCTTCTGTTTATCCTGTAGAGAAATAGTTCAATCGGCAGGGACTCCAAACCGAGCGTTTGGAGTCCCCGTTTTTCATGAGGAATCATCAGCTGCGGGAGAGAGGTGGCGCTATGTTTGCAGACAGAGCTAAGATATATGTGAAGAGCGGAAAGGGCGGAGACGGCCATGTGTCCTTCCGCCGTGAGAAGTACGTGCCTGCAGGCGGCCCTGACGGCGGGGACGGCGGCAAGGGCGGAGACGTGATATTTACAGTGGACGAGGGGCTGAATACCCTAATCGATTTCCGCAATGTGAGAAAATATAAGGCGGAAGACGGCGAACCGGGGGGCAAGAAGAACTGCCGCGGGAAGGACGGGAAGGACATCGTCCTGAAAGTGCCGCCGGGCACCGTCATCAAGGAGGCGGAGACAGGCCAGGTCATCGTGGACATGTCCGGCGACAACCGCAGCATGGTGCTTTTGAAAGGCGGCAGAGGCGGCAGCGGCAACCAGCACTATGCCACCAGTACCATGCAGGCCCCCAATTACGCCCAGCCGGGAAAGCCTGCCAGAGAGCTGGAGCTTCTTCTGGAGCTGAAGGTCATCGCGGACGTAGGCCTGGTGGGCCTGCCCAATGTGGGAAAGTCCACTTTCCTGGCCCGGGTCACCAACGCCAAGCCGAAGATTGCGAATTATCATTTCACCACCTTGAATCCCAATCTGGGCGTTGTGGACCTGGACGGGACCAAGGGGTTCGTGATAGCGGATATCCCCGGGCTCATAGAGGGCGCATCGGAGGGTGTGGGCCTGGGACATGAGTTTCTGCGACATATCGAGCGCACGAAGGTGATTGTCCATATCGTGGACGCCGCAGGCACGGAGGGCCGTGACCCTGTGGAGGATATCTACGCCATCAACAGGGAGCTGGAAGCCTACAATCCCGATATCGCCAAACGCCCTCAGGTCATCGCCGCCAACAAGATTGACGCCATCTACGACAGGGAGGACAGCGCCATCGATGCCATCAAGGCGGAATTCGAACCCAGGGGAATCCCGGTCTATCCCATTTCCGC
Organism: uncultured Acetatifactor sp.; assembly: GCA_910585665.1. Classification (GTDB taxonomy): domain Bacteria; phylum Bacillota; class Clostridia; order Lachnospirales; family Lachnospiraceae; genus Acetatifactor. The sequence continues at coordinate 25,332 of CAJUFI010000053.1, forward strand.
GGTCAGCGGGGAAGGTGTGAGGGATTTGCTGTATTATGTGAACGGAATGCTGGAGGAGCTGGGCGATGAAGTGACCGTATTTGAGCAGGAATATTTTCCGGAGCAGTCCGTTCCGGGCGGAGCAGGCGAATCGTACACGGTGGTCTATGACAGTTCGGCTGACGAGTATGTGGTAGAAGGCCCGAGCGTGGAGAAGATGCTGGGCTATACCAATCTGGAGAGCGAGAAAGGATTCGCTTTCTTCCAGAAGTTCCTGAAAGACAAGGGAATCCTGGCAAAGCTGGAGGAGCTGGGAATCATGGACGGCGACACAGTCCGCATATACGGGCATTCCTTTGATTATTATAAGTGATCCGAAAGGGTAGAGAACATGACAAGTAAGCAGAGAGCATATCTGAAAAGCCTGGCCAGCAGCCTGAATCCCATATTTCAGGTGGGGAAAGCCAGCCTGACGCCGGAGCTGACGGATGCCATCGCCGAGGCGTTCCACAAAAATGAACTGATCAAGGTGGCCGTATTGAAGAACTGCATGGACGATCCGGGGGAAATCGCCGATATGGTGGCCGGGCGGACCCACTCCCAGGTGGTGCAGGTCATCGGAAAGCGTTTCGTGCTGTACAAGCCGGACAGGGACAAGCCTAAGATTGTGCTTCCCAAATGATGGCACCCACAAGCCGGGCTTTGGAAAGTATGGTGAAAATGGAACCAATCGAAAAGAGACGAATCGGCATCATGGGGGGTACCTTCGACCCTATCCATGTGGGACATCTGATGCTGGCGCAGTGGGCGCTGGACGGGCTTTCGCTGGATGAAGTATGGCTAGTGCCTACGGGAATGTCTTACATGAAGGCATCTAGGCAGATCCTGCCGGGGGAGGAACGGCTTCATATGACAGAACTGGCCGTCTGCGACAATGACCGTTTCAGATGCCTTGACCTGGAAGTCAGGCGAGAGGGCTATACCTACAGCTATGAGACATTGGAGGAGCTGCGGAATCTATATCCGGAGGAAGAGTTCTATTTTATCCTGGGGGCGGACTGCCTGTTCGCCATAGAGGGGTGGAAGGCTCCGGAGCGGATTTTCGGCTGCTGTACGCTGGTGGCCGCAGTGCGCGGGGACAGGAATCTGTCCGAGATGGAGGCCAAGAGGAAGGAGCTTATGGAGAAATTCCGCCCCGAGCGCGGAATCGTCCTCCTTCCGTTCCTCAGCATGTCGCTTTCCTCCACGGAAATCCGTGAGCGCGTCCGCAAAGGACAGAGCGTCAGATACCTGGTGCCTGACCGGGTACTGGCATATATCAGGGAAAAGGGATTTTATCAATCATGAAAAAGCCAGATCATTCGAGTTTGAAGAAGCTTAGAAAACAGATAAAGAAGGTCCAGGACAGCAAGCGGTTCGAGCATACGCTGGGGGTGGAATACACGGCCGCTGCGCTGGCCATGCGCTATGACTGTGACATCCAGGATGCCAGAGTGGCCGGTCTGCTCCATGATTGCGCGAAATGCCTCACGGACGAAAAGCGCCTTTCTATCTGCCGGAAGCATCATATTTCCGTCACTTCAGTGGAGCGGAAGAACCCTTTTCTGTTGCATGCAAAAGTTGGGGCATATCTGGCGCAGAGGAAGTATGGCGTGAAGAACCCGGATATCATAAATGCTATCCGCAGCCATACCACAGGGCGGAAGAACATGAGCACCCTGGAGAAGATTATCTTCGTGGCAGATTACATTGAGCCGGGCAGGAATCATTCGCCTGGGATTCTGGCGGAGATCAGGAAGCTGGCATTCGTGGATTTGGACAGGGCTCTGGTCAGGATTCTGGAAGAGACACTGAAATACCTGAAGAATTCAGACGGCGACATCGATCCGATGACAGAGGAGACCTGGCGCTGTTATCAGAAATGGAAATAGAGATTGAAAACCGTTTCGGCAGAGGACGAGCGCGGAAACGGAAACAGAACTGGAATGGAGAGATTTATGGAAAAGAAAAACGCAAAAGCAATAGCGAAACTGGCAATTCAGGCGCTGGAGGACAAGAAAGCGGAGGATATCCGCATCATTGACATCAGCCAGGTGTCCGTCATCGCGGACTACTTTATCATCGCCAGCGGCACGAACAGGAATCAGATTCAGACCCTGTGCGACAATGTACAGGAGACCCTGGGCCGGGCCGGATATCCGGAGAAACAGACGGAGGGCTATCAGACAGCCAACTGGATTCTTATGGATTTCGGCGATGTAATCGTCCATATCTTTGACCGGGAGAACAGGCTGCTCTATGATTTGGAGCGCATCTGGCGGGACGGGAAGCAGATAGAAGTACAGGATCTGGCGGACGGCGCATCCGATTGAGCGCCTGGAATCTTTTACAAAAAGGAAGCCCTTGAGGCGGAACGAATCCGGCCAGAGCTTCCTTTTCTTTTGTTTTTTGCTTTTCCGTTTAAGTTACGTTGCTTCCCCTCTGCTGCCAAGATGCATATAGAAGCTGATCAGATAGAGTCCGCAGACACCTACGATAGCGTAGACGATTCTGGAAAGCCACGACATATCGCCGAAGATAAAGGCTACCAGGTCGAAGCGGAATATGCCAATCAGAGCCCAGTTGATTGCACCAATGATGGCAATGGTAAGGGCAGTACCGTCCAAAAATTTATTTCCCATATATCTCCCTCTTTTCTGCACGGCTTAATAATGTTCCGGCTATACTAATATCTGCAAAATAGTATGATTTATTTAGGAAATATTTAGGAATTTTCTGACTTTTCAGGCTGTCAGCGGTAAAAACGGAACACGCCGAATACTTTGCCCAGAATCTGGCAATCCTCTACTATGATAGGATCCATGGAATCATTCTCCGGCTGCAGACGGATATGGCCGTCTTCCTTATAAAAAGTCTTTACCGTGGCGGAATCGTCAATCAGGGCCACGACAATCTCCCCGTTGCTGGCCGTGCTGCAGCAGTTGACGAAGACACGGTCGCCATCGAAGATACCCGCATTTATCATGGATTCACCATGTACGTTCAGAATGAAGGATTCGCCCTTGGGGACAACGTCAGCGGGCACAGGGAAATATTCCTCAATGTTCTCCTCAGCAAGAATCGGCTGGCCTGCCGCTACATTGCCGACGACAGGCAGGCTCACGGTCTCCGTGCGCACCATCTGGAAGCTGTCGTCACAGACCTCGATGGCCCTGGGTTTGGTAGGGTCTCTCCTGATGTATCCGTTCTTTTCCAGGGTCTCTAAATGGGAGTGGACGGAAGACGTGGACTTAAGGCTCACTGTCTCACAGATTTCACGGACTGTGGGCGGATAGCCTTTCTTCAGTATCTCATCTTTGATATAATCAAGTATCTCCTGCTGTTTTGTGGATATTTTCCCAGATGCCATATATTACCTCCTGTTTGATGATTGCTTCCCTATACGATGACTACGCGCGATAACAATATGCTCATACCAGCCGATTCAGAGCTGATATCTTCCTTTCCTTCTGACCGGAGCGCTCTCACGATCTACAATCTCTTCATGACAATATATAGCATATCATAATTGAAAGAAAAAAGCAAACATATATTCCAAAAATATGTTCGTTTTCATTGTGTTGCTTTTCACGGGGTGGGGAAGGCATAATTGATAATTGTGCAAAACGCTGAAATTAAAAAAATAGTTATCCACTCCAAAGCGGCTGATTTTGAGGAAATGAGGATATCTATCCGCTTCTCCAGAACAGCCGCTTTTCTTTTTTCCAGATTCGGCTGGAATCGCCTGGCATCTTCTGTTCCAGGCCCATTTGACAGGCCCTTTCCCCAAAATCCGGCCTGGTAACCTTTACCAAATCAGAAAGTTATCCACATTCGCTTTTTCTCCCGTTTTCTGCTATAGTAGACCCATGGAGGGACAGTAGATGAAACATGAGAGTCCTGAAGCAAGACTCATCCGGGAACAGGACCGGTACATCCGGATCCTGGAGGAACAGCTGGATGTGTGCAAGGAACAGCTCAAGGCCCAGGAGCTCCTGATCGAGGAGCAGGCCCAGGCACTGGCGCTGTTTGCAGAAGCATTGCGTGAAGAAGAGGAGTAAAGGCAGGGAGGGGCAGGCCGCATGAACGACAGGGAATACTTTCAGACAACTTCATTATCCTATCAGCTGCAGGCCGCCCGCCGGGAGCTTGCCAGCTTCCGGTCAGGGGAGGCCTACCAGAAGCTATAGAACCTTCTAATACAGCACTGCCTGCGTGAAAGGTAGGAGGAGGGGCTCATAAGAGCCCCCTGTTATCGTGTCTTATTTCCACGCCCCGTGAAAAGTAACCTCTTTCATGGCAGGGTATTTATGTTTTTTGCAATTTGCTTGACAATTTCCTCGTCGCTCTTTTACTATAAGGGTGTAAGAGGGGATAGTATCTGCAGAGATTTGCGGAGGATTCCGGAAAGGGGAGACAGGGCGCATGGACAGGATATTGGTGGTGGAGGACGACGGGAGCGTCCGGGAGGAGCTGACATTGCTTCTGCGGGCCAACGGATATGAGGTGGTGGGGCAGCCGCCCTGCGAGCTGGCGCTGCTGGACGTGAACCTCCCCGGGGAGAGCGGGTTCGAGCTGTGCAGGAGGCTTCGGATGGAGTCGGATGTGCCCGTGATTTTCCTCACGGGGCGGGACTCCGCGGAGGACGAGCTGCTGGGCTTTGGGGTGGGGGCGGACGATTACATCCGCAAGCCTTATCATTCCTCGGTGCTGCTGGCCCGGATGGAGAGGCTCTTGAAAGTCAGGAGGGGCGTTTCGCCGGAGCAGGGGGTGCCCGGGCAGGGCGATTGTGTGCTTGCCGTCAGGGGGCTTGCGCTGGATTTGGCGCAGCTTGCGGCGGAGTATCAGGGGCAGCGGCTGGAGCTGACGAAGAACGAGACGCGGATTCTGGCCTGTCTGATGAAGAAGGGCCTCTGCACCAAAGAGGAGCTGGTGGAGGATTTATGGCAGAACAGTTTGTATGTGGATGAGAATACGCTGTATGTGAATGTGAACCGGCTGCGGGAGAAGCTGAAGCGGGCGGGAGCGGGGGAATTCATCCGGACAGTCCGGGGGGTGGGGTATCGGTTGTGAGGGCGGGGAAGATTTATACGGTTTTTCGTTATTTCAGGGATGCCTGCGAGTCCAGGCTGGTGACGCTGTGTTTCTTAGGGATGGGAGGGCTTGGCTTTGGATTGATTTTGGCTGTGGCGGGAGCAGGGGCGGCGCTGATCGGGCTTCTGGCGGGGATGTATCTGGCGGTGGTCCTGCTCTGGCTTCTGGCAGTGGGGCTGCTGGAGGGGAGGCGGATGGAGGCGCTGGAAAAGCTGATTCGGGATCTGCCGGAGGTCTGGCTGCTGGGGGAGGTGCTGCCGAAGCCTGTGGGCGCTTTGGAGAGGCGGTATTTCCGTATCATGCTGGAGCTGTCCCGCTGTGCGGTAGGGGTGGCGGAGGAGGCCCGCAGGGAGAAGGAGGCGTACTGCGATTATGTGGAGCGTTGGATTCATGAGATGAAGACGCCGCTGACAGCATGTTCTCTGATCCTGGACAATGGAGGGGATGGGCGGAAGCTGCGGCGGGAGCTGAAGCGGGCGGACAATCTGACGGAGAGCATTCTGTACTACGCCAGGCTGCGGACTATGGAAAAGGATGTGAAGATATGTGGGTTTTCCGCGGCAGATGTGATAGAGGAGGCGGTGAAGAGCCAGATGGAGCTATTGATCGGGGCGGGCATCAGGGTGGAGGCGGAGGGGGATTTCCCTGTCTATTCGGACAGGAAATCGGTGTGCTTCATGCTGAAGCAGCTTTTGGTCAACTGCGCGAAGCACTGTCCGGGCTGCCAGATAAGCATCCGGGCTGCGGAGGGCACGATTTCCGTCCGGGACGATGGGCCCGGGATTTTGGCCCATGAGCTGCGCCAGGTCACGGAGCGGGGATTTACGGGAAGCTGTGCGGGAGCAGCAGCTGGCCGGATGGACGGGGATGGCTGCCCTGGAAGCGGCGCAGGCAGGGCGGTCAGGGATACCTGGCCGCAAGGTGCAGGGTACAGCGCATCCGGCGGTACCGGAATGGGGTTATATCTTGTAAAGCAGCTGTGCGACCGCCTGGGAATCTCCCTTGGGATAGCGTCCGTGGCAGGAGAATTCACCTGTATCAGCCTGGGGTTTCAGAGCAAAGGCTGAACGCTGCTTTTGGCGCACTTTTGATGTACCCTTACAAAACCGTAAGAAAAAACAGGATTTCCGTTAGAACAAACCCCTCCGTCCTGTGGTAAGATAAGGACGAAGAGGTGACAGACATGGAAAGAAACGACAAAGAAAAAATCCTGGAAATCGAAAATGTGACAAAATACTACGGCAGCGGAGCCGTTGTCACGAAAGCCCTGGACGGCATCTCCTTCGATGTGGAAAAGGGCGAGTTCACCGCCATCATGGGGGCGTCCGGCTCCGGGAAGAGCACCCTGCTGAACGTGATCTCCACAATCGACAGGGTAAGCTGTGGCGAAATCCGCGTGGAGGGCAGGCGGCTCACCGGGATGCGGGAGAACGACCTTTCCGCATTCCGCAGGGACAGGCTGGGATTCATCTTTCAGGAGTACAATCTCCTGGACACACTGACGATCGGGGAGAACATCGTGCTGCCCCTGCACCTGAAAAAGCTGCCCCCGCAGGAGAGCGCAGGGGAGCTGAAGCGGGTGGCACAGGCCCTGGGGGTGGCGGATCAGCTGGACAAATTCCCCCGGGAGCTCTCCGGCGGGCAGCGCCAGCGGGCGGCCTGCGCCCGGGCCCTCATTGCGAACCCGGCATTGATTCTAGGGGACGAGCCCACGGGAGCCCTGGACTCGGCAAACGCCAGGAACCTGATGGAGACCTTTCAGATGA
>CAJUFI010000054.1 GCA_910585665.1 uncultured Acetatifactor sp.
GAAATACAACGAAAACGGCTATAAACTCGCATCAGTTATTTGTAGACAATTCCATGCCCTGCAGAATTGGGGGATTTGTATCGAAAATCCGAGAAAGATATCATGGCCTGTACCGGGGCGGAGAAAGTGCTGTTCCGTTTTTAGTTACCTGCAGCGCAGCGCCCGCCCTGGCGGCTGTCTGCTGATTCGCCGTCAGATAGCCGTTATTCCTGTGAGAACCGGACTTCCCACCGTCCTCCCAGGAACAACGGCCATCTATCAGCAAAAACCTGCGGTTTCATTCTACCGAAAAATGTATAGCAGATAAAATACTGACAGGACAAAAGTATAAACACCAAAACTCCAATACCGCTATACCGATCCACGTCGGACTATCTGGTTTGAATACACCAAGCATAGGCATAATCAAACAGGAGATAAAAAACACTCCATGTATCATGAGAAGATATTTCAGCCCTTTATCTATTTTTGTCCGTGCTTTGATAGTCAGTCCCGCAAAAAATGTGGCCAATGACATAACCCCATAGCCCAACAGGTCATAGTTAAACAGAAGCCCAAATTGTTGAAAATCCAGAAGAATAGCAGCCTGCTCTGTCAAATCATTTAATCGTACGGTGGTGAGTTGCGCAAAATAAACCAACAAAATGACAGTAGCATATATGACGGAAAAAGCCACCGAAACATAGCCCGCTGCTTTCACTTCCTTCTCGGCACAATAAGCATATCCGCACATCATCAGCACAAAGCTAAACGCAATGAACATAGACGAAAAATAGCTTCCCTCCTGAAAACCAAATAACATGGACAGGGCAAAGCAGAGTACTGCAATGAAATTTGCAATAGAGCCATACACACCGATTTTCTTATTCATCCGCCTGCCATCATCCCTTCCCAAAAAATAAACCAGTTTACCCTATTTTTCCTCAGCCCTGTACCTGTCAGTCCCTGTGCACAGCCAGAACTGCTCTCCCTCCTGTTCCAGACGGAAAACAATCCCGTCCCTGTCCGTCTCTGAAATCAGGCAAGTTTCATTTTCCTTTTGCGGATCACATACAAGGGGCACAACAGGGTATTCCTCATGGTCTGTGGTAAACAACAGCACATTTTCCTCATTGACGGCTTCCAGGCATATTTTGTGGAAGACAGCATCCTCTCCTTCCGCTGTAAAACAGGTTCCCACCAGACCGGGCCAAAGTGTTCCCGGGGCAGGATATCCGCTGTTTTTCTGGCAGAAAGCCTCGCCCCACCTGATATAGTAGATATTTCCGTTATATTCCTCCGCCAGAATTTTGTCATACTCACCTTTTGCAAAGCATTTCCCATCCCACTGAAAATCGCTTAATTCCTCTTCCTTTTTCCAGAGGCCCTCTTCCAGGATTTCCGTATTTAACGTATTTTCACAAACGGAAAAACGATAGGCTCTGCAGCTGCCGTATGCCAGTCCGCTGTATTTGCGGGAAATATCCAGGGGCACCTTCTCTTCCATACCCGGCTCCACGGCAGCAGAGGCTTTTGCCTGTTCCCCGGCTTCCCCGTTTTCGGCGCTGCCTGCCTCCACAGATTCCTCTTTTTCCGCACTGCCTGCCTCCCCGGATTCCTCTTTTTCCGCACTGCCTGCCTCCCCGGATTCCTCTTTTTCCGCACCTTCCCCGGTCTCCTGGGGATTCCGGTCAGCCCCGGCTCTGTCTCCGTGTTCAGCTTCTCCCTTCCGCTCCTCTTCCAAGACTTTCAGGGCTTCCCTTCCAATGTCTTCCAACACCTCAAGCCACCAGATATCGCCGTCACTGGTAGCCGCAACAGCCAGCGACAGCCTCCGGGCAGGACTCACCAGAAGGTAACTCTCAAACTGCTCCGTGCCGCCGTCCTTTACCACTGCCCCTTCTCCCAACGGAATCCGGTTTCTGGTGTAAAGAGAATCCCACCCCAGGCAGAAATTGGACGCATCGTATGCTCCCTGGAGAAAAGTCACCCCCTGGGGACGCCTGGTCTCATCCAGACAATCCTGCCCGATGATCCCATGGGAATCAATAAAAAGGGAACCGAACAGGGCGCACTCCGGAATTGTGGTATGAATTGCGCCTGCGCCGAAGCAGTTATAATATTCCGGTTCATTTCCCCTGCAGGAGACCTTTACATAGCCTTCCGCAAGCCGCCTTCCGGCTCCCACGGAGGAAAGCCCCGCCGGCAGCGCGATCTCTTCCCTCAACCACTGAATATACGGCTCCCCTGTCACCGCCTCCACCACTTCCGCAAGCAGGTCAAAGCCGTCATTGCTGTAACTGGAAAAACTGCCCGGCCTGGCACGCAGCTTCATGGAACCCCAATATTCCGGCGTATTCCGGTATTTTCCCGTAAACAACGCCTCCCCTTCCTCCGGCACAAGATGATCATGAAGATTGGTTCCCGGTATGCCGGAGGAATGATTCAAAAGCATCCTGACAGTGATTTCCCTGTAACGTTCATCCGCCAGTTTCCAGTCCGGCAGATAAGTATTCACCGGTTCGTCCAGACATACCTTGCCCTCCTGCACCAGTTTCATAATGGCCGCCGTCACATAAACCTTTGACACGGACCCGATGTTATATAAATCGTCCACCCTGGCTTCGCTGTTCTCGAATCCCCTTGTTCCTGCGCAGGCTGCCGCCAGAAGCTCACCCTCCGCACAGACGGCTGCACACACCGCCGTGATTCCCGTTTCCCGAAGAATATTATCCAGTTTCTCCTGTATCCACTCCGCCAGTGCCGGGCTGCTTCCGCTGCGCCTGCCGCCTGTCTCCTTAAATACTTTCTTCTTATCAGACATTTTCGCATCTCCTCTTAGGACTTGTCGGAAAATAACTGATGCAACTTGTTTAGGAGAAAGCCCGGAAATACAACGAAAACAGCTATAAACTCGCATCAGTTATTTGTAGACAATTCCTTACTATGCTTCTCTCCTTTTTCCTGTTTCATTATACAGCATCCATTCCCTGTTTTCTACTGCCATTTGCATAAAAATGGGAAGAAAAATGCCCGTAAATTTCTTTTAAAACCTGTTCCATGCCGCAACCAACTATAGTATAATTGGGGTAAAACGGAGGATATGGATGATGAGCCTGACAATTGGAGAAAAAATAGCCGCCCTTAGAAAAGCCAAAAACATTACCCAGACACAACTTGCGGAATATCTGTTTCTGGTACCCCAGACCATATCCAAATGGGAGGTTGGAAACGGCACGCCGGACGTAACCCTGCTGCCGAGAATTGCGGATTTTTTCGGGGTGAGCATGGACGAATTATTCGGAAGGTCCCCCGTGGACAGGGCAATTGACCTGGTGCTGCGATATTCTGTTTTGAGAGACGATGTTTCTTTCCGGGAAGCCATGGACTGTCTCGACTCGCAGCTTCAGACCATAGACAGGCAATTGGAAAACAGCATCGGAGATACAGCAGAACTGGAGCGGGATAAAATCAGACTGGAAAGCAATAAAATGCATTTGCTGCCTGTGCAATTTTGCGGACCCTGCGTACATCCCTCGACTCTTTCCATTCTATATTTTGACTCTCTGCCATTTCGTGACCTCCAGTTTTAATCTTTATATAAAAAAGCGTTTATATACAATGCTCTGTTGTAATGAATGCAACCGCAGATTGCTTGGAAACCATTTCCCCATAAGGTATTCTGTAAATATCCAAAAACAAAGGAAAAGGAGTAAATGCATATGTATCGTTATCTGTTGCGGAAAAAGGGATATTGTGTATTATTCGCGGCGCTGCTTGTGGCCAACTGCGTTGCAGGTCCCTTATTCTCTCTGGTCATGAGCGCGTTGGTGGACTGTGCGGGAAAAAATGCGGAGGTGCTGTTTCGGACGCTTCTGGGAGGGATTGGGTACGCGGTAATTTACAATCTTCTGGCCCTGTCTTACCGCTGCATGAAGACCTGGATTTTGACGGACGCAAGGTATTCTCTGAAAAGAGACATTTTTGCTGCACTGATGAACAGGAGCGTGGCGGATTTCGACGCCGGGAGCAGCGCGGAATACATGAACGAACTTAGCAATAACCTGAACCAGTTTGAAAATGTGTACTGGAGCAATCATCTGCATCTGTTTGAATGCCTGATGTCCTTTATCGCCGCAGCCGCAATCTGCATCTCCCTGCAGCCGCTTCTGCTTGTACTGATGCTCTTCCTGGCGCTGCTTTCCATGGGCGTAACCAGGCTGACAACATCCCCTCTTGAGAAAAGTATGGAGAGCTTTGCCGAAAGCGCGAAGGCCTATACAGGGGAAATCCGGGATGATTTCGCCGGATTCCGTTTAATTCGTTCTTATGGAATCCTGCCCCTCATTCTGCGGAAACATGATAATAAGAACCGCGCCATGGAGACGGCTAACAGACAAAACATAAACTGCAGAATGGTATGCGCTTATGCGGGAAATTTTGTGGGACTGCTTTCTACTGTACTGGTGATGGCTATGGCGTCTTATTTTTCGCTGAAAGGAATGTTTTCCGCGGGAATGGTGATTGCCTTCGGACATTTGATTGGACAAATCATCTCTCCCATCGAATCCATGCCCTCCATTGTGGCTAATTTCCGCGCCTCCAGGCCTCTGGAAAAACGGTTTCGGCATTTATTGGGAGAAAATATCACATCCCGGAATTTGCTGATCCAGACGCTTTCCACGAAAGATGCCGACATTCCGAAAGCAAACGGCTTCCGGGAGGAAATCATCCTGGATAAGCTTTCTTTCAGATATGAAACCCTTTCCAGGGAAGTCCTCCGCAATCTCTCCTTCCGTTTCCGGACAGGAAAGCATTATGCCGTTATCGGAAAAAGCGGCTGCGGAAAGAGTACGCTTCTTTCCCTGCTTCTGGGGCACTATCCCAATTACAGCGGCAGCATCCGTTATGACGGCGTGGAATTGAGGGAACTGACACGGGAGTATCTGGGAAATACGGTGGCATATGTCTCCCAGGATACCTTTTTGTTTCAGGACACAATTCAAAATAATATCACTCTATATCATGAAGAATACACCCCGCAGGAAATCGAAGCCGTCCTGGAGCAGGCAGGATTGAAGGGGCTTGTGGATTCTCTTCCGGAGGGGCTTTCCGCCATGGTGGAGGAAAACGGTAAAAACTTTTCAGGCGGCGAAAAGCAGCGCTTCAGTCTCGCCAGAGCGCTGCTTAGGAAGAGCCGGGTACTGCTGTTGGATGAATTTACCGCCAATCTGGACAAAGAAACGGCAGAAAAAATCGAAGAACAGGTCATGGGACTTAAAGACTGTCTTATCATCACAGTCACGCACCGTCTGACTCCGGATATGCATTCACGATATGACGGAATTCTGGACCTGACGCAGACAGGGAACGGTGCTGTATTATGAATTCCTGCCCACGCCGCAACGGGCAAACCACGCTCATTGCCCATTTTTTCCGGCCGCAATGAGCGTTGCGCCATCCGGATTATCCAGTACTTTTTCAATCACAAACCCTGCGTCCTGTATGAGTTCCGTTTCATGCTCCAGGGTCAACGGAATATCAAAATGAACAAAACGCTCATCCGGTATTCCGGACCGCTTTTTCGCCTGATTATTTTAGTCCCCGATGGGAAAAGTGTTTCCACTGTTTTCACAAGTGCTTCGTATGGTTCAAAATGCAAAAGGAAATTCGAATTCTTCTCCTACAGAAAAGGGAGACTCTCCCGCTGTCTCGGTAACTTTGAAACTTGCGCCATCCCATCCGTTCAGTTTGATTGTTCCTTTTATACTTCCATCATCTGATGTGAAAATCAGTTCTCCGTTTCCATTGTCAACAAAAGTTCCCTCTGCTCCACCCTGTCTGTAAATGGAGATACTCGCTTCGTCTTCTCCTTCCCATCCCTGTTGAGTGTTCAGGAAGCTGTATACGCTGCCGGTTCCCTGATTGTCCACAAACAAACCGTACTTTGCTGATTTTTCCGGCATGACAAAGGATTCCCCCCTTATCTTTGCCAGCTCATTTGCAAGAACATAAGCCCTGTTCTTTGTAATCTCCTCCAGGAAGGAATTCTGAAGAAGCGGAAACATGCTGCCATTTTCCTCCCTGGACCCAAGGCTCAGCAATGTCACTTCTTCCTTCATGGCTACCCAGTTCCGCTGTTCTTCAAGGAACTTCTCCTTTGTCTCCTGATCTGCGGAATCACTGAATCTGCTCCAAATACTGTTTAATTCCGTATCCCATATGACGAAAAACCATTTGGACGACAGATTCATCTCGCTCTGGGTTTGAGCTGCCTCTGCTAACGGAGTATACTTTTGAATAATCTGTTCCATATTCTCCAATTCCTTCTGCAGAGATGCGGAACCTGATACCACATCATCAACATCCGCCTTGATATCCTCCGAATAGTCATAAGTGAAATCGATTTTCAGCTGATCATTCAATTCCATATCCTGGTTTTCCTGATTATCCTGGTTTTCCTGATTATCCTGGTTTTCACTGCTTTCAAGGTTGGATGGCTCTTCGGCTTGAGAGGATTCGCATTCCATGCGCAGTTCATTGATTTCCGTTCCTTCATTGCTTTCTGTCCCCTCTTTGCCGCAACCCGTGCAAAGTCCGGCCATTAGGATCAATGCCAGCAGATAAATTCTTTTTTTCATATGCTTTATTTTCCTCTCTTTCCTGATTGTTAAACATTCTTCGAAACACTGACGAATATAAGGATAACACTTACGAAAATAAAATTCAATATCCATACCCACTTATTTCCTAAATTCATTGTATAGCCAAACACACTTCGCGGTCTCTTGATTCTTCTCTGTTGAAATTACCCCACATATTCCGAAACAGGCAGAAAATCAGATTGGATAAACTCCCCCAGAAGCCAAGCGTGACAGCCATGCCCGCTAAATATACGAAAAACCGGCACATTTCACTTTTTGAACCATAGGTATCTGCACAGCATGTGAAAGCAAGGATTGCCATGGGCGCTTCCAATGTAATCCCTATTTCGTTGGAATAGGCCACCCCTCTGACAAGGCTTAAGACCAGGGCAAAAAATACCGCGTAAGCCTGTTTGAGAAAGGTCAGGGAAGTGCCGTAATATCCAAAGATGCCTTCCCCATTTCTGCTCCTGATAATCAATGCACAGCTCCCCCTGGAAGCACACTTCTCTCTTTTCTTTGCGCCGTGTCTCCCGGAAGAAAGCCCGTTTACCACGTCCTGTTCGTCTACCCGTGCGGTCAGAAATAAAATCGGGCAATCTGCTTTATCCCGCACTATTTTCCTCCTTGTGTTACATAATTGCCACACAGTATGATTTTTGTCAAAAATATGATCGTAAACAGGCCTGTCCCAGCCAAAACTCTGGAAAAGATCATCATTTTCTATTAGGACTGAATCAGCGGAACCCTTTGATTTTACGGGCTTCTTGCTAACGTAACCTTATTATAACCTCCTCCCCCCATTCCATCAGCAGCGCGCAGCTGCCCGCCACAGTGGGCGTGGCAAAGGACGTGCCCGTGACCGGCGTATACCCCCCGTAGATATCCGGCGCGAGGATGCCCACCCCCGGCGCGGCCAGGTCCGGCTTGGCCAGCCCTGCCGCCACCACGCCGATGGTCCGGTTGGCATCCGCGTATCCCCTTCCGGAAAAGTCCGCGTACGCCTCATAGACACTGTCGTAAGCGCCCACGGAGATGACCTTCGACGCCGTGGCGGGAATCGTCAGGGTCACATCCGGCGTGGAACCGTAAAAACCCGTCCCCCCGGCGCGCACCACCGCGGAGGGCAGATAAAAATAGTAGCGCCCCGTCACCACCTGCATAGGCTCGATGCGTATCGTCCATACTCCGCTGTTGATGTAATTCCGATTCACCGGAAGCATCTCGAAATAAATCTCCTCCGCCACCGCATAAGGGGCAGGCTTCCCGAAATACACCAGTATCTCCGTCTGTTCCAGGCGCAGGGTGTACTTCCCGCCGTTGACCATCTCAGGCAGCTGCGTCTCCTGTCCGCCGGGGGAGCGCAGGAAGATGCGGTACTCGTCACAATAATTCTTCCACAGCTGGACATTCAGTGTGCGCTCATACTCCGCCACCGACAATTCCGCGGACACAGGCCGGGCAATCATCCCGATTTTGTTGGTCACGGTCCCGCTGCCCTCCGATGCCCCTCCTCGCCCCGTGTTGACCGTATTCCGCTCCCGCAGCAGGCTGCCCGCCAGATGCCCGTTGCTGTTCCCTTCGTTCCCGCTGCCCACACAGATCACCGTGCGCCCCATCTCTGCCGAATTGTCCAGGAACCGCTCTATCAGGGAGCTGCCGTCATGGGCCCCGTAAGTGTTGCCGAAGCTCAGGTTGACAACGAGGGGCATCCGCATCTCTATGGCTTTCCGAACGACATAGGTCACCGCCCGCATGATTTCCGTCGTCCGGGGAAATGAATTGACGTCCGGCTGTCCCAGCTTCACGATCAGCAGTTCCGCTTCCGGCGCCACCCCGGAATACGACGCGCTGTTCCCCGCGGCAATCCCCGCCACCGCCGTCCCGTGCCCGCTGGTGTCCACGCTGGGCAGCAGCTGGAACTGTTCCTGCATGGAGAACGTCTCCAGGGCCCTGTCAATCTGTTCGGAATCGAATTCCACCCCCATCCGGAATCCCGCGGGGGGATGCCGGGAAATACCGTCCGGCTGCAAGGTCTGATCCCACAGATAACGGATTCTGGTGCCCCCGTCCCTGTTCCGGAATTCCGGCAGCCTATAGTCGATTCCCTCTGCTGTCCGGCGGATGCAAAAAGGCCCTGGCAGGCCGACGCCTCATCCGTCCTTCCAGCTTATCTCCGGCTTCTGCCCCTCCCTGGCGGCAATCTGCCGGATGAATCGCTTCGCCGTCTCACGGGTCAGCTCGGAAAGCCCGAAATACGCCGCCAATCCTTCCACGCCTGGCTCTGTCTCCAAATCCGCCTCTAAAGCCTTTATGGCCGCTTCCGTTTCCGCTAGCCGGGACGTGGCCTGGGCAATGCTGCGGTTTATGGCATCCAGGCTGCCCCCAAGCTCCTTCGCCCTCCCACCGTCGATTCCCACTGCGCCTTTTTCCAGAGAATATTGTTCATAGGTCTCTCTCTTCCGCAGGTGCAGGGCCCGCAGCCCGCTTTGTTCCGTCCTTCTCTCCTCTCTTCGCTTCTCAAGACGCCCCTCCAGTTCCCGCCGCCGCTCCTCCCATATCCGCTCCAAATCCGGCAGCTCCTCCAGATGCCGCAGAAGCTCATACAGCACATACTGTTCCAGGAACATCGCATTCAGCTTCCTGACGCACCCTTCCATGGGATTCACATACAGGCTCGGGCAGCAAAAATAGGGGTTGCACCCTCTGCGCAGATACAAGTTCCTACCGCAGCAGCCGCACACCAGCATGCCGCTGAGCGGATGTCTGCCGCCCCTGTCCGATGCCCGGCCTGTGCCCCGCCCTTTCTGGACTTCCTCGAACACTTCCCGGCTGATGATGGGGGCATGGTGATCCCGGAACACCTTCCACTCGCTTCGGGGCCTGGCGCATGTCCTGCCTCCCACCTGCTCCTTGTATGTCTTCCCGTATACCATATCCCCCACGTATGCCCTGTTCTTAAGGATGGCGCAGATTGTGCCGCTTCCCCATGCGAATCCGTTCCCTTTGGCCTTTCGGCTGGTCCTGCCCTTCTCCATCTTATGCTCTATGGGGGTCTTGACGCCCTCCTGATTAAAAATCTTCGCTATCTGTGCGGAAGACATGCCCTCTGTGGTCATCCGGAAGATGCGTCTCACAATCTCCGCTTCCTCTTCCTCTATCACAAGCCTGTGCCTGTCCCCGGGCGCCTTTTCGTACCCGAAAGGACAGTTTGCGCTGATGAAGAGCCCCCGCGCCTTTCCGGCTGCCAGGGAGGACTTCACCTTGACGGACAGGTCTTTGCTGTAGAGGTCGTAGAGGAGGTTTCGGAACGACACCTCCAGCTCCCCCACATGTCCGCCGCATTCTTCGCTGTCATATCCATCGTTCACGGAGATGAACCTCACGCCCATGAACGGGAATATTTGCTCCAGGTAAGAGCCAAGCTCGATATAGTCTCTGGAAAACCGTGAAAAATCCTTCACAATGATGCAGTCCACCGCAGATTCCTTCACAAGCTCCAGCAATGCCATGACTCCGGGTCTGCGAAGGTTCGTGCCGGAATAGCCGTCATCCCGGAACTCTATGATCCTATATTTCTCAAAATGCTCCTCCACGAACCTGTGGAGCAATATCCGTTGGGTTCGGATGCTGTCGCTCTCTTTCCCGGACTCTCCGTCCTCTTTGGACAGGCGCATATAAAGGGCAATCCTCAGCTCTCTGTCCATGGCCGGCCTCCTGCGCTTCCCGAATCCTGCCGATCTGGCAACCCCTTGACGCCATCCCCGCTGTCCAGGACTGCGATCAGCACTCCTTTTCCGGACAGGTTCGGGTCGCGGAGGGTCACCTGGGGGATGCAGGAACTGTCCGTAGGCATTTCCGCGCCGTAGAAATACCGCTTCGGCTTCTCCACATATTCAATCTCCTCCAGCTCCACCATCCTGTCCACCAGCTGCTCCGGCACCGTCAGCAGCGCATACCCCGCGATCAGATATTCCACCACCACCCCCAAAGCCTCCAGCGCGTCCAGGCTGCCATGGTATTTCACGATCAGCTCCCAGGTGCGTTCCTGGGTGTCGAACCCCACGTTCAGCTCCTCCGTCCGCTCCCTGGTCTCCTCCGGTGTCTGTAGGGCCAGCTGTAGCAAATCTTCCAACTTCTGGTTCATATCCCGACATCCTTTCCCGGAAGCAGGCCGCGGCCTCTCCCGGTCATTCCTAGATTTCCGTTCCTTCAAATATATGCCGGAATATGCCGCAGGTTCCTCACATTATGAAGATATCGTCCCACTTCCGCTCCTCCCCGTATCCGATGCCCCGAAGCTCCTTCAGATTTTCCGCAGGCTCCAGATTCCTGACGGGATTTCCCGTGATGTCCAGGTACTGTAGATGGGGAAGCTGCTCCACGAATCCGATGTCCTCCAAATCCATGGAAATCAGATACAGTTCCCTCAAGTTCGGGAAACCGTCAAAGATATCACAGTGTTCCGACAGACTGACCCTGCCGCTGTCCCTGTCCGCCGGATCCTCCAGGAGGACGATACCGTTCAGGGACAGGACTTCCAGCTTTTCATTCTCCGGCATTCTGTCAAAATCCAGGCCCAGTCGGCAGCCATTCAGATACAGATACCGCAGGGTCGGGATGCCGAACAGCCCCTCGGCCCAATCGGCTATCTCGACATCCTCCAGGCTTAAGGATATCAGCTTCGGCATCTTTTCCACAAAGTCTATGCTCTCCAGCCCACAGGCACCGATTTTCAGCAATTCCAGCTCTCCCAGGGACAGAAGTGGCCCGTAATCCCTCAGCCCCCTGCACCCTTCCAGAATCAGCCCCTGGAGTCCCGGAAGGCGTTTTAAGACAGATATGTCATCCAGCCCTTCGCAGCACACAGACAGATATTTCAGGTTCGGAAAACTTTCTATGCCCTCCAGATTCCTTATGGAGGCATCCCCCTCTATGCCAAGCTCCGTGATTCTCTCCGGATAGGGGATGATATCCGTGAACTCATTCACGGTATTCCGCGAATGGATGCCGGACAGATTCTCAAGCCCCCGCAGGTCGTCCGAGCCCAGGCTGCCGTCCACGAAGACCCACTCCAATCCCCGGAAAAAGGCCAGATCCGAGAAATCCGGCTCCAGATCCTCCGGGCAGGCGAAGGAGCTCACATACCCGTGGTTCAGCTGATAAGACACCAGCCCTCCGGCCCTGTCAATCTGGATAGATGTCAGGCTTGCGTATTCCTCCGGGCTGATGTCCTCCGGCTTCTTCTCCCAGATGATCTCAGCTATCCGGCGGAAGAAATCCGAGCGCGGGCCTTCTGCCGGATCCCGCGGGGCTTTCGGGTCTTTCGGCTCGTTTGCCTGGATGTTGTCCGATCCCTGACCTGGTCTGCTTTCCTCTGTATTCTTTTCTGCCGCATCTGCCCGCGGCATGGCCTTCGCCCCTGCCTCTTTCTGCTGCGCGTCCGCTTCTTCCACATCCTCCGCAAGCCGCAGCCAATCCAAGATTCTGGCCCGGCCCAGAAAACCCGCAGCCAGCAAAGCCCCGCAGAAGATTCCCATCGCAATCACTGTCCTCTTTCTGCCTCCCGTTCTGCCCTTTTCCTCATTTGTCCCTGCCACTGTGCCCACTCTCCTGTCCTGTCTTCAAAATGCCCTCACTGTCCTGTGACGTATAGCGCTCCACGATATTACGGTTCGCCTGAATCTCCTGGGTATCGGGCAGGGCCGCCAGGGCCACGTCCACCCCGTACTTGCGCTTCAGCGCCCGCTCCAAAAGCCAGTCGCAGACCTCCGGATTCTTCGGCAGAAGCGGGCCGTGCAGATATGTGGCGATGACATTACGGTAGACTACACCCTCATAATCACCATTCCCCGTATTCCCTTTTCCGAACAGCACCTTGCCCAGGGGCGTATGGCTTCCGATGCAGGTGCGTCCGGCATGGTTCTCGAAGCCCACCACCGGCGTCCGGAAAAAGGGGCTCTCCAGGACAATGTTGCCCACCAGCCGCCCCGGGGCCCACTCTGTATGGATATCCAGTATGCCAAGGCCTTTCAGCATCTTCCCCTCGGCCCTGTAATACCGCCCCAGAAGCTGATAGGCAGCGCACACCGCAAGCACCACGCCTCCGTCTTCCACGTAGCCCCGGAAATCCTGCCGAACCTTCCCCAGATGTCCCAGGGAGAGGGCCTGTCCTCTGTCGGAGCCGCCCCCCCAGGCAAGGATATCCAGCTTTCCAAAGTCCACCCTGTCCCCGGCCAGGAAGGATACGACCTCCGCCTCGATGCCACGCCACTGCAGGCGCTTTTTCAGGCACTGGACATTGCCCCGGTCTCCGTATAGATTGAAGAGGTCCGGATAGAGACACCCTATGGTCAGTTTCATCTGCAGATGCCTTCCTTTCGCGCAGCCTGCATCTCATTCAGCATCCGGTTGGTCCGGTACAGGCCGGAATAATTCGTTATGATGTACAGGTTCTTGCTTCCCTGTCTGGTCAGCTCCTCCACGGCCGCTTTGACATTCGTGGTGGAACTGCAGAGGATGTCGTCGTACTTCAGGCAAAGCTCCATGTCCTGGCCCCGCTGCCCGCCTGTGACGATGGAGACCGCCCCGGCATCCGCCAGGTACCGGTAATCCACGTCCCACAGCCAGGATACGTCCTCCCCGTCCACTTTCGCGTCATTAATCTGGATGACGATGTCCTTCGGCTTCTCATCTCTTGAAATCAGGAAAATCTTCTGCTGGAACCCGATGGGATTCTTCGCCAGATATAGCTGCACATGAGCCTCGTTGATATGATAGACGCATTCCCGCATATTGCCGTAGTCGAATTCCCGGATGGCACGGGCGAAACAGTCCCTGGGAGCGTCCGCCGCCTTCAGCGCCGCATAGGCGGAAAGCGTGTTGTACACATTGTAAGGCGCGTTGGCGCCGGACTCCACCCTCACGCCGTCCAGCACGAAAGCATACGCTCCGTCATGGTACGCCACATCCGTCACGGTCACTTCCGGCCTGGGGCGCTCCAGTCCGCAGCCCGGACAGCGGTAGATGCCCAGCTGCCCGTAATGGACGAAATCATAGGCCAGCCGCCTGCCGCAAAAGGGACAGAACACGCCCTCGCCCATCCCCGTGGGCATCCCCTCCGCTATCTGCTCCCCGATGCCGAAGGTCACTGTCTGATGGCCGCACCGCAGGGCCAGCCCATAGGAACAGATATCATCGCAGTTGACTACAATTCTGGCTTTCGGGACGCTCTCCACAGCCTTCTGTATCCTGTCGCAGATTAGGTCCACCTCTCCCGTGCGGTCCAGCTGATCCCTGAACACATTGGTCAGGATCACGCAATCCGGCTTCAGTTTCGGGAAGACTTTCACCGATGCCATCTCGTCCACTTCGATGCAGGCATAGTCCGCATCCAGCTTCCCGCTGGCGCGGGCCGCCAGGACGAACGCCGTGATCACGCCGTCCATGAGATTCGCCCCCAGCCTGTTGCAGACCGTCCTCTGGCCTGACTCCTCCAGCACATGGGCCAGGATGTGGTTGGTGGTGGTCTTGCCGTTGGTTCCCGTCACGGCGATGACTTTTCTGCGCACCATGCCGGACAGCTCCGCCAGAATCTCCGGATCGATCCGCCGGGCAATCTGTCCGGGAATCACGGAACCGCTTCCCCTGCCTGTCTTCCGCACTATCCAATATGCCAATTTCCCGCAAATAACCGCTATCCTACTACGTAGCTTCATCTTCCGCCACCTTTTTCCTTTCCCGCTCCTCCGCTGCCTATGCGGCGCCTGGCGCTTTCTTTTGTTTTTGACACAATTTGACTTCGTGTTCCCGACAGGGCCTGAATGCTTACATTCCAACAGGTCTATCGGCAATAAGAACACGAAAGCGAATCGACTCTGCGGCTGGCCGTATCTCGCCTGCCTTACGATGATTCTAAGAAACGATTGTATCCATCGTGTAAAATCTTCCATAAGATTTTCCTTATAAAACCCTAACAAACTCCTATCTGCCCTCACAAATCCCTGGAATACGGCATTTTAATGGCACTTTTATGGCGCGAAAAAAGACATATATAGCACCCACTATACATGTCTTCTTTCTTCAATATCTATATGGCGGCTCGGAGCGCTATGGGCTGCATCGGAACGATAGCCGCCAGCTGCCCTATGCAGTCTGTTCCTTAAGTTCATCCCGGCCTGTCCTAACGCCCCGTGCCCTCCTGCAGCATCCTGTCATATTCTTCCCAGGATATGTATCTGCCGCCCATGCTCTCCAGATGCTCCGTATGGAACTGGCAGTCTATCAGCAGAAAATCGCTGCGCTCCAGCAGCTGCGCCCAGGCGATCAGTGCCATCTTGGAGCCGTTCTCCATCTCCGAGAACATGCTCTCCCCGAAAAAGCATCTGCCGATGGAGACGCCGTAGAGCCCCCCGGCCAGCTCCCCGTCCTCGAAGACCTCCACGCTGACAGCATATCCCGCTTCCTGGAGCCGACAGTAAGCCTCCTCCATCTCATCCGTGATCCAAGTCCCCTCTGCGAACTCCCTCTTCACCCGGCACCGATGGATGGTGTCCGCAAAATCCCTGTTCAGCGCCAGCCGGAACTCATGTCTCTTTGAAAATTTTTTCATGGAACGGGAGATATGTATCTCCTTCGGAAAAATCACGAACCGCTCCCTGGGGCACCACCACAGAATCTCCTCCCCCGGATCATACCAGGGAAAGATTCCATGGGTATATGCCAGAAGAAGCCGCTCCACGCTCAGATCCCCGCCCACAGCCAGCAGCCCGTCCCTGCGGGCATAGATGGGGTTCGGGAAAGAAATCTCCCCTTCCCGCAAACGATAGACCGGCATATCCTCACTTCCCTTCTGTCAAAGCATGTCATGCACAATCCGGAACGCCCCCGACTCCGCTGTCAATCCGCACTTTCCGCCGTCTTTCAGCGCCCCGAACAAAATCTCGTCCACCAGCAGGGGCTTGATTTCGCTCTGGATGACGCGTTCTATCTCTCTGGCTCCGAATTCGACGCTGATGCCCTTTTTCATCACAAGTTCTTCCGCTTTCTCGTCCGCGTGCATTTCTATGTTTTTCCGTGCAAGCATTATCTGTAATTCGCCTAATTTCTTCTCCACGATCCGCTCCGCCATCCGCTCGTCCATGCTGCGGAACACCACCACCCGGTTCAGACGGTTTCGGAACTCCGGCTGGAAGATGCGCTTCACCTCCTCCAGGATCACATCCGCGCTCACGTCCTGGCCCTGAAAGCCGATTCCATGCTTTCCGATCCGGCTGGCTCCGGCGTTGGAGGTCATGATGATGATGACATTCCGGAAATCCGCTTTCCTGCCCTGGTTGTCTGTCAGCGTGGCATAATCCATGGCCTGCAGCAGAATATTGTAGATGTCCGGGTGGGCCTTTTCGATTTCGTCCAGCAGCAGCACCGCGTGGGGGTTCTTGCGGATTTCCTCCGTCAAGAGCCCGCCTTCCTCGTAGCCCACATAGCCCGCTGGCGCGCCAATCAGCTTGGCCACGGCATGCTTCTCCTCGTATTCGCTCATGTCGAAGCGAATCAGGCGGATGCCCAGCTCCCTGGCGAGGCTCTTCGCAATCTCTGTCTTGCCCACCCCGGTGGGTCCTACGAACAGCAGGCTGGCAAGCGGCTTGCCCTCCTCCAGAAGACCCGCCCTGGAAAATTTCACTGCGTTGACCACCTGGGAAATGGCCTCGTCCTGGCCGTATACAAGGTTCTGCAGCCGCTCCTCCAGGGTGGCAAGGGCGGCGGTCTCATCGCTTTCTACCACCTGCTTGGGGATATGGCAGGTTTTCGACAGGATTTCGTCAATCAGCGCTTTGTCTACCGTCTGCACCGTCCGGTCAGCCTGTACTGCCGTTGGTTTCGTCTCCTCAATCTCCTCGGCCTTCCCGGCTTCCCGCCCCGTCCCTTCCGATTGCAGGGCGGCTTTCTCTGCTGACGCTGCATGCTCCGGCGGCATCACTGCTTCCTCTGCTGAACCTGTCCGTTTCGGCTGCGCCATTGCTGTCTCTGCTGAACCTGCCCGCTCAGTCCGCTCTGCCGCTGCCGTCTGCCCCTGCGGATGCATCCTGCGGTAAGCCCCTGCCTCGTCCATCAGGTCGATGGCCTTGTCCGGCAGATAGCGCTCATTGATGTACTTCGCGCTCATCTCCACCGCGTACTCCAGCACGCCCTCCTCATACCGAACGCCATGGAACGCCTCATAGGTCTCCTTCAACCCCTCCAGAATCCGGATGGCGTCAGGAATATCCGGCTCCTTGATGTGGATGTTCTGGAACCGCCTCACCAGGCTCTTGCTCTTCTCGAAGTGCTTCTTGTACTCCTCATATGTAGTCGCCCCGATGAAACGGATCCGTCCCTGGGCCAGATAGGGCTTGAGCATGTTGGAGATGTCAAAAGAGCCACCGTTCACCGCGCCTGCGCCGATGATATTGTGAATCTCATCAATATACACAACGGGATTCTCCTCACAGGCGATGCTGTCCATGACCCGCTTGAAACGCTTCTCAAAATCCCCTCTGTACTGGGTTCCCGCAAGAAGGCTCCCCAGATCCAGGGAAAAAATCTTCGCCCCCGCCAGCGGCTCCGGCACCTTCCCTTCCTCCAGAAGCCTGGCCAGGCCGTAGGTGATGGCAGTCTTGCCCACCCCGGGTTCCCCGATATGCAGGGGATTGTTCTTCTCCTTGCGGCAGAGAATCTGCATGGTCCGCTCCAGCTCCTCCGTCCTGCCGATCAGCGGCCCCGCCTGCTCCAGCTGGTCGTTCAGGCACACAGCGTAGTCCCGCCAGAATCCCTTCCGGGCGCCCGTCTCCGCCTCCTCTTCCTCCTCTTCTTCCCAATCATTCCAGCCGACTTCCTCCTGCTCGTCATCCTCGAACTCTTTCTGCTCTTTTTCTTCCAGGCCTTTTCCTGAAAGGCTATCGCTCTGAAAGAGGCTTTCTGGCATATCATCCGAAAGCCCCGCAGCGCCTGCCCGTTCCCCTGTGCCTGGCGCGGAGTTCGTCCCCTTTCTCCTGCCGCTGCCTTTAGAGCCCTTCTTTTCCGCTTTGGCCTCATAGGCGCTCTCCTCATAGGCAATGTTCATCTCCTGCAGCAGTTCCGTCTGATCCACCCCCTGGGAAGCGATATAATAGACCGCATAGCTTTCCGGCAGGGCATACATGGCGAACAGCACATGGGGCATCTCCACCATGGACTTCTCGCTGTTCTGCGCCGCTTCCCAGGCATAGGCCAGCACATATCCCATGCCCTGGGACAATTCCGGCTCCCGCTCCGGTGCCGCCCCTGACTCCATATATTTCTCCAGATAAGACCTCAGATCCCGGTCAAGCCCCCTGACGCTTCCCCCGCAACTCCGAAACGCCTGAGCGAACATCCTGTTCTGGCAGGCCACATACAGCACCAGTTCCGGCGTCACATATTCAAAATGGGCGCTCCTCGCCAGTGAAAATGCCTTGTTTATGATTTCCGCCACTTCGCTTGATACGTACATGCTTATGCCTCCTCAACCGTCAGCCGGAACGGATACCCCTGTTCCCTGGCCCTGCTCTGGGCCGCCTGCACCTTCGTGGCCGCGATGTCGTAGGGATATGCCCCCACCGCCGCCCTGCCGCTTTCATGCACTGTCATCATCAGACGCTCTGCCTCCAATATCCCTTTGTGGAAAATGTCCACCAGTATCTCCACCACAAAATCCATCGGCGTGAAGTCGTCATTGTGCATGACCACCCGATAATGCCTGGGCTCCCGTATGTTGATTCTCGTTTTTTCCCTTGTCTCTCCCTGTACGGACATATTGATTCACCTCTCGTATCCTTCTGTTCCCTGCCTTGCCGCCGCCAGTCCATGCTTCCCGCACGCTGTAATTCCCGGCATGCCGCAACCCCGGCACGCCGTTGTAACATCCGCACTTGACCAACGGCAGTGCCCAACGCTCCACAGAATCCTTTTCGCCTGCCAGCGGAAGCTAACCACAAAAATTCTACAGCACACTAAATGAAATTGTACCACAAATAGTCTCCCATGGAAACCACCAATCATCGTTTCTCCCGAAGTTTCTCCCCAGGACCCGCCCTCAGCCCTCTCTTTCCGGCTCTAAAAAAATCGCTCCCCATTCGCATTGCGTTTCTATTGCCTGTAGGCTCATTGGGGTGCAAGCATTTAGATCCTATTGGGAACACAAAGTCGAATTGGAATAAAAATTATTGACAAACAATAATTTTCATGCTAAACTAACCACAAAATTATCGCAAAACAATAATTTTCATCGCAAAGGAGCCATTATGACAAAATATGTGACATTCCCATGGGAGCAGCTGGGCCAAATGCTGCGCAGCCTATCCCTGTCCGGCAGCGTCGGCAACATCACAGCCTGGATGATATTTCTGCTCATAGGCGCCCTGCCCCTGACGGCGGCTCTCCTTCTCTGGCGCAAGCATCGCGCCCATAAAGCGGACCTTCTGCTGCTTTCCCTGTCCGCCGCCCTTTATGCCGGTCTCTGGTTCTTCATCAACCCGTCCTATATGGATCGGTACCTCTCGCCCGTCCCCATGAACGGGGCGGCAAAATATGCTTTGGCAGCCGCGATCGACAGCCTTCTCCTGACCTGGCTCCTACTGCGCTACCTCCTCTATTGCAAAAAGATGCCCCACAACAGGCTCCTGTCCACCCTGCGGATCCTGCTGGACATCTATGTAGCCCTGTCTGCGGCAACTGTTTTGGTGCAGGGCGGCGCACAGTTCATAGAGGAATGCAACGCCCTGGAACAGAGCAATACAGGCGCGGACAGCTCCCTGGTGACCATCAGCGTCCTCTTCCTGGCGCTCCGGGCCATCCTGGCACTTCTGCCCACCGCGGCCAAACTGACGCTGCTGCTCCTGGCATCTGATTTCCTGCGAAACTATGGTGCCGAAGCCTACAGCGAGAGAACCTACGCCCGCATGGAGCGGCTCACACTGGCCAGCAGCCGATTCCTGATATTGATTTTGCTGTCCAATGTAAGCTTTAACATGCTCCAGCTCCTGTTTTCCCGTTTTCTCTTAAGCAGCTTCCACAGGGTTCTCTTTCCCCTGACAGATCTCCTTTTGGTTCTGGGCATCCGGCTGTTCGGCTCCCTGTACCTGGAAGGAAAACGGCTGAAAGAAGACAACGACATGTTCATTTGACAGACTATGAGACAAGGAGCGCACGACAAGTGGCAATTCGTATTTATCTTGACGAAATATTGAAAGAACGCCGCATGACCTCCAAGGAGCTGTGCCGCCTGGTGAACATCACCGAGGCGAACCTGTCCATTCTCCGCAGCGGCAAGGCAAAGGGCATCCGCTTCGGCACAGTGAACAAAATCTGCTATTACCTGCAGTGCGACGTGGGAGATATCTTGAAATTTGACGGAAACCTGGACGAAGAGGAGACAGAACATGAAGACTAAATTGTATGAAAAATATGCAGAACTTACATATGATACACAGAAAACTGCCGCCCATAAGCCAGCCCTGTTCTCCGCTATACTTCTCTGCCTGGCAGTCACGCTGCTCTCCGGCGGCTGCGGCCTGGCCCAGGGAGATTTCAGCCTGGCCAGGGAAGAGCTGTCCACCTCCCGGGACCGGCTCTCGGGCATCTATGTGACGGAAAACTATATCGAGCCAGCCCCGGCCCAGCTGGAATACAATGACCGCGGAGAGATTACGTTCAAACCCCAGGAAACAGAAAAAATATACGGCATCTTCAACGGATACAGCGCCGCGTCCCTTATAAGCTTCCCCGGCCTGGAGGGCTACGGCCTCTACAGCCTGATGCTCCCGGCAGACGAAAACCGCGAAGCCGCCAGATGCAATACCTGCGATTCTGTCTTCTCAGACCTACACTACACAGTGTCAGATGAGGAAGAAAGCATGGAAGCGTCCCTCTACGTCTCCAACAGCGGCTCTCAACGCTACTATTTCCATCCAATCTACCAACAGGAGGACGGACAGTTTTATCTGCTGCCCGGTTCCGGGATATCCTCGGATTCCCCGGAGGGGATGCATTTCAGCCACAGCATCGCTGAATCCTTCAGCCAGACGGAGAACGGGGACGAGACTGTGACCGGTTATCGTTTCGCCGTGACCATCATCGCCGAGGAAGCCCCTGAGAATCCGGAAGTCCTCTTCCTGAACAGCAGCGACCAGGTCACAGGCCGCCTTTCCGCCCATGAGCTGGACGCCCTCCTTCAGGCAGATGTACCGGAACTGTCGGTTCCGGAGGATGTGGCCTGTCTGATTCTGAAACAGGACAAATCGTCAGGGACAGCCTACACCGCCTATGACCCTGCTTCCGAATATCTGGAATATAAGGAAGCTCGCGGAGACGGCCCCCTGTACGTCCGCCAGCTGCACCTTTTATGGCCATGAAACTTCGCCGGCTGCACCTTTTATGGCCATGAAACTTCGCCGGCCGCACCTTTTATGGCCATGAAACTTCGCCGGCCGCACCTTTTATGGCCATGAAACTTCGCCGGCCGCACTTTTTGGGCCCCTCAGGCCTTGCCAGCCGTACCCTTTATGGCCCTCAGGCCTTGCCAGCCGTACCCTTTATGGCCCTCAGGCCTTGCCAGATGCCCCATCCTTCTGATTCTCTCCACCACATTGGTGCATTCACCTTGCAGCTTCGCATTTCGCATGGAGAGGCTTGCATTTCACGTTGCTGGCCTTCGCATCTGCATACGGTTCGCAGCCGCGAAGGCTCCGCGTTTCCAAAGGCTCCCGGGATTTCCGGAAGCAGAATCCGGGCGTTGGGCCAAAGGAGCAGGGGCATCCGGAAAAGCCGGGAACCATCATCTTCCCTCTGCGTACTTCGCCAGCTCATACACCCTTGCCTTCGTCAGTTCTTCCGCTTTTGTCGCTTCCAGCAGCGGCTGCAGGCTTCCGCCCTCATTCTCCAGCCCGGCAGCCCGCACTTCCGCGTCCTTGGACGCAATCCACTCTTTTTCCTCTATCCGCAGCGCTTCCATCTCCTCTTCGCTCAGGTTCGCTTCCAGCAGCTTCCACACAATGTTCAGGGTTTCATCCCACTTCTGGTACCCCTCCGCGGCAATCTGGTTCATCTCCTGCTGTGTATCCGCATTCTGAATCCTGGAATCCCTGTCCATTTCCAACTCCTCGGCAAAAGAAATCTCCATGGCGATCCTCTCGGAAAGGCTCTGCTCCTCATAGACGCTGCTGGAGAAGCCCAGCTCCCCGTTCACATTGTAAAGCCCATAGAAACTCAGCTCCTCTTCCTGGACAGCCTCCAGATTATGATATCCCACCCAGTCCCGATAGGCCTGGGGCAGATCAGCCAGCTTGGAACCCGGAAGATACAGATAGAACTCCTCCCCGTCCAACCCATAGGCACCGGTATAAATGTAACGGACGCCATCTATGATTTCTTCCTCCTGCGCCGGCTTCTCTTTGAAAGAGATGGACGACAGATTCATCTTATATGTGAAATCGTCTACTTTCTCCAGCTGGTCAAAGAAGCCGATAAAATCACAGTAATATAAGGTGCCATTCGGGTAGTCGTCTCCGCTGTCTCCCATGTCCGCATCCTGATAATGCCCCTCAAAGGATCCATCGCCCTGAATGCGAAGTTCCGTCCACCATGCTCCCGCGCCGCTGCTGAAATAGAACACCCTGTCAGACAGATCCGAAAACTGGAATCCCCCCTGTGCGCCTTTCTGCCCTGCCAGGGATTGCGAATCTCCCAGTCCGTCCAGCCTCTGCTGCCCTCCCTCGGAAGGGCTCCCCTGGGAATCTTCCGCTCCGGATGGATTCTCTGCAGCCGCATTTCCGGGAGCGCCGTCCTGTCCTCCCTCCGATTCGCCTTCCGCAATTTTCACAGCCGTGGGAAACTGCGCGGAATCCTCCTCCGCCTTTCCGCAGCCCACGGAAAGAAGCAGCGCCAGGGCCGCCAGCGATAGTAGTATTTTCTTTTTCATAATCATTCCTCCCTGTCCGCTCCGGGAACAGCCCCGGCTATCCACAGCATGCAACAGGAACTCTCCCGAGACTCACATCATCCCCTCAGCGTCCCTCAGCCGCAGCCGTCTATCCCGCAGGCAAACCCGCCGCCTGTAGATGCCTGGCCTTCTTTCAGAATCTCCGCCATTTCTTCCTTTGTATACTTCTCCACAGAGACGCTTGCGCCGTTGATATAGATGGTGGGGACGCCCCCGACCTTCAGTTCTTCCCTGGAGTACGCCGATTCCTTTTTCACCTGTTCTGTATAAATCCCTTCCGTCAGCGCCCGCCGGAACTCCTCCCGGTCTAGCCCTGCCTTTTCGGCGATATCGCACAGCACATCCATCTCCCCGATATCCTGCTCCTGTTCAAAATAGGCCCGGTACACCAGGTCGGAGTACTTCTCGTCCAGCCCTTTCTCCCGGGCATAGAACATCCCCTCAAAGGCCAGTCGCGTATAAGGCCTGGGGCAGATTGCAGGCGGCAGCTTCATGTCAAGCCCCAGGGCCTTCGCAGGCTCCACCAGAATCTGATAATGCTTTTTGCGCACTTCGTCATGGCAGGTGTCCACACGCTCCCTGGGCTCCGGCGTCAGCTCCATGGGCTGTATCCGAATCACCGCCTCCATCCCGGTCTCCCGCAGGGCCTCCTCCAGCGCCACTTTTGCCACCAGGCAATAAGGGCATACATAATCCGTCACAAATAAGATGTCCAATGCTTCCATGCCAATATCCTCCATTCTCTTTTTCCTTGAAATGCTTCCGCCACTGTGCTTCATATGAGCAAAGTGTCCATCAGTTCCCCGATATGGGAGACTTTCATGACAGACAGCATTGCCATATTATGGATGGCATCACATACTTCAAACTCTTTCTCCTCTTTCCAATGCGGTTTCCAGTCCAACACATAATCATATACTTCCTTATCAGATACACACGCTTTTTCTTTCACAAGCTGATCATATGAGTATAGAACCGTCGCTATCATTTCTGCCTGCTCAGTCCTCTTTATCCGGCCGAACAAGTCTGCCGTCCTCTTTACGGCCTCCCAATCCTCATTGGAAATTTTTCCCTCTCAATCACTACATCATCAGGAATACTTAATGATATCATTCTGCCCAATTGCTTCTCCATAATAAGGTTCGCGTTAGCCAATGCGGTAATAGCTTCCTTGGCCTGCGCTGAATATGGCCCAAATTCACCTTTAGAAAAAACAAACCCTGTGTCAACACCGCTTCTCGTAAGGACGTAACATATTTTCTGGTATATCGTCCTTCCGACTTTTAAGGCATATTCCCGTGGATCCAATTCCCTTATGACCTGAAGAATCAGGTGCCATTTATGATTGACCGGCATCTGCCTGCATCCAAAGGCCTCTCCGCTTGTTGCTTCTCGATTGAGAAAATCCAATGTGACTTCTTTCGGATTCGTTCCATATGGCGCATAGATTTCGATTTCGATAGGCAGATCACATAATTTTCTGTACATCAACGGGCCGACCGTTTCCCAGGTCAGGCCTCCGTTTCCGCACCCTAACGGCGGAAATGCTATGCTCTTTACTCCATATTCCTCATAATGCTTTACAAACCAGTCCAATCCATCCATTACATATGATAAGCGAGATGGGGACCGCCAATGATCTTTTGTGGGAAAATTCAAAATCCTGGTTCCATCTGCATTGTTGTAAATGTAAGGCTTTCCAGGCTTGACCTCTCCCAACCTACATTTGTCAACATACTCCCTGTACATCTCAGGATACCGCTTTTTGAATTCTAACGCAATCCCTTTTCCCATTGCACCTACACAGTTGACAGTATTGACGATAGTGCCACATCTGCTTTCAAACATATCTCCGATTTTTACTTTCATTTCATCCTCTCCTTAGAAGAAATCCCAGGGACAATTTCTATTGTTTTGTCAAATCCGATTTCTTTAAGTTTCTGCGCAACACTTTCATGAATTACTGCGGCACATGTCACATATGCGTATGGTATGTGATACGGCACAAGCACTTCTGCACACTTTATCAACTTTTTCCGCATTTGTGCATAATAATCGTCATCCGTCCAATACCTGGCATACAAGCCTAAAGTCAATCGCCTTCAACCCGTCAATCGGAGAGCAAAAACCTGCATAACCGCTTGACGCGTTTCTATCCGAAACCACAACCCCGGATATGTCCAGAATCGAACAGTCAAACTTTAAAATACAAATATTATCGTTTTGATCCCTCCTCACTGAAAGCATCGGATTATGTGAATCAAAATAAACATTCGCATATTGCTGCAATTTCAATCCATTCGGAACCCCGACGATATCCCTCCTCTCCTGAACAGCATTCATGGCAATAGAGGTATGTGCTATCCGATTGGCTTTTTCATTTGAAAGCAATCCTCTTCTCATAATCGAAGGAATATTATCAATGGCTTGGATATTTATAAGCCTGTCTGATTCGTCTTACTTCGAAACAATTCCGAAGGTTTCATTTTAACCACTCCAATTATCGTATCAGTATACCATAAGCACAGCCACGCTGTATGGATGACCATTCGGCCGTTCCAATCCTTAGATAAGTTCATTATAACACAAACATTCCAGTTTGTCGAACATTTGTTTGTTTATTTTCAGGCCGCAACTGTAATACCATTATATCACCGGAAAGAAGACATGCAAGCTATTTCCATGCACACGGCGTTTTATTGGGCTATTTTGCCGATTCCTGCTGTCAGGGGAACTTCACGGCAGCTGCACGGTACCTCAGAACGACGGATATCTAAACAGCGTGATATCCCTCTTGTCGGTTTAAAATGTAAGCTCCTGGCCGTCTTCCGACAGAGACACCTTCACAGACTCGCTCCCCTCATCCGCACTAAAGAACGTCTTCATACTGTTATAATGGAAGCTGACGGAATCTCCGTCCACGACTTTCCATGTCCCTATGGACGAATCCCCGCCATAACTATCATCGAAGGCGCCGCCTTCCAGCCAGCAATACAACTCGGGAC
The DNA here is from genome assembly GCA_910585665.1 of uncultured Acetatifactor sp. GTDB lineage: Bacteria > Bacillota > Clostridia > Lachnospirales > Lachnospiraceae > Acetatifactor. The sequence continues at coordinate 25,623 of CAJUFI010000054.1, forward strand.
TTCCGTAGGATGAACAGAATTGGCTGCTGTCTGGATTTTGGGCACCGCATTTTCCACAAAACATAGTCAAAACCACCGTTTGTTTCGAAACTGTCGCGCTTCACGCATATTATCACAAAAAAAGAAGCCCTCGAATCCCCAGACTGGCTATCCATGGATTCGGAACTTCGTGTTTTAATGGAGCATATGGGATTCGAACCCACGGCCTCAACAATGCGAATGTTGCGCGCTCCCAGCTGCGCTAATGCCCCATGTCTATAAGTATATCATAAAAATCAGAAAAAGCAACTGCTTTTTATTTTTTTCTCGTCTCATTTTTCCACATTTTTTCCGGGACCGTCTGGCCATAAGGCACGGAAAGCGAAATCACCCCATGAAAAAGCCGATGGCCGCAACCGGCTCTCGCCGAGGCCATCGGTCTTTTCTTTCCTATCTGCTTTGTGCTATCTGTTCCGGCGCCTATCTCAGGGCCGCAGGCACGCCGCTGCTTCCCTCAGGCTTTCAGGCCTTTCCGTCGGAGCCCAGCACATTCACAATCTTGTGTGCCACCATCTCCTTGACGGCCTGGCGGGCAGGCTTCAGGTACTGCCTGGGATCGAAATGGTCGGGATGCTCCGCCATGTACTTTCTGATATAACCGGTCATGGCAAGGCGGATGTCGGAGTCGATGTTGATCTTACATACGGCAAGCTCCGCCGCTTTCCTCAGCTGCTCCTCCGGAATGCCCACTGCGTCCGGCATGTTCCCGCCATAGGTGTTCACCATCTTCACGAACTCCTGGGGCACGGAAGAGGATCCATGGAGCACGATGGGGAAGCCGGGAAGCCTCTTGATGCACTCTTCCAGCACATCGAAGCGAAGCGGCGGCGGCACAAGGACTCCGTCCGCATTCCGGGTGCACTGGTCAGCAGTGAATTTATAAGCGCCGTGGGAAGTCCCGATGGCAATGGCCAGGGAGTCGCAGCCGGTCCTTGACACGAACTCCTCCACCTCTTCGGGACGGGTATAGCTTTCATGGCCCGCTTCCACTACAACTTCGTCTTCGATTCCCGCCAGCGTGCCCAGCTCGGCTTCCACCACCACGCCGTGCTCATGGGCATACTCCACCACCTGCTTGGTCAGGGCGATATTGTCCTCGAAGGACTTGGAGGACGCATCAATCATGACGGAAGTGAATCCGCCGTCAATACAGGATTTGCAGAGTTCGAAGCTGTCGCCGTGATCCAGGTGCAGCGCAATGGGAATCTCCGGGTTCTCTATCACAGCCGCCTCCACTAATTTCACAAGATAAGTGTGGTTCGCGTAAGCCCTGGCCCCCTTGGACACCTGCAGAATGACCGGGCTCTTCAGCTCTCCGGCTGCTTCCGTGATTCCCTGGATGATCTCCATGTTGTTCACATTGAAAGCGCCCACTGCGTAGCCCCCATCGTAGGCCTTTTTGAACATTTCCTTCGTAGTTACTAACGGCATAATTTAATCCATCCTTTCTTCTATAGATTGAAATAAATGATTGCTTCTGTTAGTATCTTACTACTTTTTCCTGAAATCAACAAGTATGGAAAACATATTTTTTCAGCCGGCCCTTCTCCGCTCCTGAATCTCCTGGACAATCTTCTTCCAGGCCTTCTTATTTCAGGCGGTAGAAATACAGGACTGCAGCCGTCACAATCCACAGCACGCCGGACATTTACTGCTGCCTTCCTTTTCCTTCCATACCTTTTTTCCTTCTTTTCCCGCAGGCGCTGCCTGCTCCCCTCTGTTTCATTTTGCCGTCTTGCTCTGCCCCAGTCTGTTCCGCTTCTTTATTTATTACTTTATTAAATTATTTAATTATATTTTCATTCTATCTGCAGACCCAGTTTCTGTCAATATCCTTTCAGAAAATACTGCCTTTTCATGGTTTTAGCCAAAATCGCATTCCGGGATTTGTCTAAAGCACGCAACATCCTCTTTCGTTTTCCTTATCTTTTCCAGCCGCCGGCCATGCGCCATCAGCTAAGCCTGTGGAAAAGCGCACACTCTCATTCTTCAGATTTGGCTCACAAAAGTCTCTGTCACCTTCAGCGCTGCCCCCAGAGCCGCCGCTGCCTCCTTATAGCCGCATGCCCTCACAAAGGGCTCCTTTTCCCCGAAAGAATTCCTTTCGGCCACCTTTTCCCATAAATCCTGAATGTGCACTCCCATATAGCTTCCCACGTATCCTCCCAGAACCACTTCACAGTCCAGGAGCATATGGATATTGTTCACTGCTATGGCCAGGTAATCCGTATAGGAATCCCACGCCTTTATGGCTTTCGTCTTCCCCTGATCCAACAGACGGAAAAAATGCTCCAGTTTCCCGTCCGCCACCTCGGACAGGCACCCGGCAGCGCAGTAGGAGTCCAGGCATCCCTTCTTCCCGCAATAACAGCGTTTCCCGCCTGTCACCACCGTCATGTGCCCCGCTTCCCCGCATCGGAAGTTCTTGCCCTGTATCAGCTCCTCCCTGTCGAAAACAGCACCTCCTACGGTATTGCTCAAGGACAAATAGAAGAACCGCACCGCTTCCTCCGCGTGAATCCCTTCCGCATAGGCACCGGCATTTGCGTCATTCATGAAAGAGCATGGATAGGGAAAAAAACGGCTGATTGCAGCAAAGGGAACAGCCTCCACCCCCAGCACATGGGAATCGGCAATCATCTCCCTGTCCAGATCCACGATTCCCGGAAAGGATATTCCCACACCCAGAACCTTTTCCCGCTCCACGCCGTTCCCGTCCAGGAAGCTTTCCAGCTTATCACTTAGCTTGCGATAATAGGTATCCGTGGAAGCATATGGCTGATAAATGTGCTCACATTTCAGCATCTCCCCCGCAAGGTTCGCCAGCACCAGCGCGATATGATTCCTGGTGATATCCAGTCCCGCTGCCAGCTTCACGTCTGCGGCTGCGGACAGAGCCTTCGCCCTTCTCCCGCCGGTGGACCGAAGCTCTCCCTTGTCCTCCACAAAGCCTTCCTCTATCAGTTCTTTGGTAATCTGTGTGGCCGTAGGCAGGCTCATATTCAGGCGAACCGCAATCTCCGGGTTCGATACCGTCCCCTGCTTACAGATATAGCGGAACACGTCATTGCGATTCTTCTTCTTTACTTCCATGTTAGTTATTTTCTTCTTGTCCATGTTATCACCTATACTTTATTAAAGTACCTTTTTAATATAACATGTCTCTCTGCAGAAAGCAACTTTTATTCGGATTACAGTTCAGGATTACAGCTCAAGGGCTTCAGACAGCTCCTCCACATGTACATAAAGCCAGTTAAGCAGTTTCTGTACCAGCAGTGCAATGGGACGATAGTTCTCTGCAATGCCTGCAAGCTCATCGGGACGATAGTTGCAAACGCAGTGCCAGAAATATAGAACATATGGCATAGCCTTGATATCATACTCCCTAAGCGGAAAATGTCTCATATAAGCTTGGATATAGCCGTTCAGCCCTTCCGCATCGACAGCGCCTTCGCCGCAATTAGGGCTTGCGAACACATAGGAAGTAATGACATCAAGGCATACCGGCAACCGGCAAGCCGAAGACCAGTCGATTACCGTGATATCATAATCTTTCACGATTACTTGACCGATAGGAAAGTCGCCATGGGAATTTGCGTAAGTCAACTTGTCGGTATCAATCTTGAATTCTGAAATCCGTTCCAGATGCCGTATCTGTTCTTCCCAAATAGGGGCAATCTTCCGGTTCCCAGATTCTTTCGCCTGTTCAAGCTCACTGACATACTGCTGCTTCTTTCTGATAGCCGTATCAGCGGCAAAAAAGTCCCGGCCAAACCGCAAAGACAGCGTACCGTAGTTCTGTAGATCCCGGGTGGTTTTGCCTAGGAATTCTGCCGACTTCTCCAGAAACCATTTAGGCGCGCTGTTGACCGGCAGCGTTTTTCCCTCAATATACTCCTGAACCGTAAATTGGAACTTGGGCGTCCTTATGACATAACTGCCGTCCCTGCTCTTGATTAATCGTGCCACTTTATGAGAGCGGCCAGAAAGATACTCGGTAATAAAGCCTTCGTTTTCGACATTTTCAAAATACAATGGCATAGCCTTCACAATATATTTTTGCGCGCCTGCCTCTATGAGATATATTTCTGTACCGAAATGTTCCTCCAGAAGCCTCATATCCGAAACTTTTAAATCATAATTGCTCTCAATAAGATGCGAATCCATCAAATCTCCTCCTCTTCATTTACCAGGCAAGTATTAAAGAAAAAGCTGCTGACACGCCAATTCCTGACGCATCAGCAGCTATGGCTGCCATTCAGCACACTTCCGTCTCCATTCCAATCTCCGCACCGGCATCAAGTTCGCGTCTGCTCAAAACGCAAACAACTTCTATATTGGCCGTCCAGGGGAACTGATCCACGCAGACAGCACGCTCCACCACATACCCCCGCTCCAAAAAAACCTCCAGATCCCGCACCAGGCTGGTGGGCTTACAAGATATGTACAGAATCCGTTCCACCCCGTAGGACAGAATCCGCTGGAGGGCCTTGGGATGGATGCCGTCACGGGGCGGATCCAGAACGATGAAATCCGGCTTCTCCTCAATGGTATCCAGCACCTTCAGCACGTCCCCGGCAATGAACTCACAATTCTCAAGCCCGTTCATCTCCGCGTTCTTCCTGGCGGCCAGCACGGCCTCCTCCACGATTTCCACGCCAATCACCTTGCCCGCCACGGAAGCCAGCAGCTGCGCGATAGTCCCGGTGCCGCTGTAGAGATCGTACACCACCTTATCCGGGGCTCTGTCCGCCCGGCTGCTCCCCAGCTCCCCGATATACTCCCGGGCCGTCTCATACAGCACCTCCGCCCCGTGGGTATTGGTCTGGAAAAAGGAGAAAAGGGACACCTTGAACCGAAGCCCCAGAAGCTCCTCATAGAAAAAGTCCTGTCCATAAAGGACATCCGTCCGGTCGCTCTGCACCACATCCGCCAGCGAGTCATTGACGATATGCAATATCCCCGCAAAGCGCCCCTTCAGACGGCCATTCCGCTCCAAATCCAGCAATCTCTCCCGGAAGCCCTCTATCAGCCGACTCTCCGGGCTCCCGAAAGATGCATCTCCCCCATTCCCAACGGACTCACGGAATCCCTCCGCCCCGCCCGGAAGCGCATCTCCGGAAAGCCCTTCCCCATGCAGATTTCCGGGCTCATCGGATACTGCTGCTCGCCCCTCTGTTCCAAACGGGCTCACAGCCGCATCAGAAGCCCCTTCCCCAGGCAAAATCCCCGGCCTATGGGAAATCTCCGCTCCGCCGGCAACATTCCCCCAGGGATCCTGGGACGTAGTGACCAGCGCCACCAGGATTTCCCCGGTTCCCGCAGCCTTCCGCACCAGCAGATGGCGCAGATATCCCTCATGCCGCAGCCGATGATAATACCGCAGCCCTCCGGGCCTTCTGCCATCCTCCTCCAGGCCTTGCCCGCCTTTCCCGTCAGAGCACCAGGAAAAAGCATCCGTCTGAATGAAATCATGCGGTTCGGAAAAGTACTCCAGCACGGTCTTCAATATCAGCCGATAATCCTCGTCCACGATGCGGCAGTCCTCCACGGTCACCACATCGTAAAAGCTGCCCCTCTTGTGCATGCCCAAAGCCAGCGGGCCGTCCTTCACCTCGTCCCCGAAGGAGAACTCCATCTTATTGCGGTACCCGTAGGCCGCCGGGCTCCCCTTGATGCCCTCCCAGCGCCAGTCTGCTTTCTGCCTGTCCAGGCATGCATCCAGCAGCCGCTTCACCTGGCCTTCCTTCACCCGAAGCTGCTCTTCATAAGGCAGCGACAGATAAGTGCACCCGCCGCACAACCCAAAATGGGAACACGGTTGGCCGGTCTCCAAAGGCGACTTTTCCATCACCTCCAGCAGACGGCCTTCCGCCCTCCCGTTTCTCACCTTGCTGACGCTAAGCTTTATTTTCTGGCCGGGCAGGCAGTTCTTCACGGTGACGGGTCCCTCCTCAGTCCGCGCAATGCCTTTGCCTGGGAAGTCCACCCGCTCCACCGTGGCTTCATACACCTGTCCTTTTTTCATCTGTTCAGTTCTCTCCCTCGTCTACGAAGAAGTCCTCATCGTCTTCCTCTTCGTCGTCTTCCTCTTCATCCTCGAACTCATCTTCGAATTCATCCTCGAAGTCGTCCAGGTAACGGGGATTCAGATAACGATAGACCGCATATGCGATGCCGGCCACCGCCGCAATGGCCCCCAACACTGCCAGCACACAGATGACCGCATTCCACTCCTTCTTCTCCTCTTCCTTCTTCCCCATCAGCTCATTCAGTCTCGCCATATCGATCAAATTCTCAAGCTTGTTCATAAGACTACCTCCATCTTAAGATTATTTATCGTATGCAGATGCCCAACAGACCTTCGGCCATTGAATCCTATTCTGCCCCGAATACTGTTATTATATCTATAAATGAGCAAATTTAAAAAATTGCACAATAAGCCTATGCCACTAAAGCTAT
>CAJUFI010000055.1 GCA_910585665.1 uncultured Acetatifactor sp.
AAGTAGTAGTGAATTTATCACAATTTAAATGGCGACTTGCAAGTCGCACACTATGACCTCTGCTGACTTCTGTGCGTTCAGCATCGCTTTCTGCGATGGTTACTCTTCTCAGAGCATGCCGCACAGACCTCCCCAGATACCACACGTTTCCTTCTCTCCATCCATCTGCCACATTTATCATGCATGATTCCGTGTAGCTATCGGGCTTTGGCTTGCGTCGCAGTCTTACCCTCATGCATAACCTCATATGTGGTTTCTGTTCGTCAGACCGGAGATTTGCCCGCAGGTTAGTATGTTCCCCACATCCAGCTTCCTTCAGATTCCACCTCACGATAGACACCCTTGCCTTCGGCTATATCCTTCCCACTACCGGGCGGATTCGGGACTTGCACCCGTTGGAAACGTGCGCCGCCGGGCGCACGGCATGAAAAACCTCCGAAAATCACTTTTCGGAGGTTCCCTGGCAGGGCAGACCCTGTTTCGTTTTTTCTCATTCTTCCGCAAAATAAGCAGAATTTATACTGCTTAACGATTTCACTTGCCGTAAAACCAGACTGCATAACGCTGACAGGTTCAATCGCATAATTACATTAGGCAGTATTCAGCGTTATGCAGTATAATTGCGGAACTATGGATTATGTCTACCCCTAAGCCATAGGCGCCATAAAACGTTCCCTTTCCTCTTGCGTCAAATCAATCGGCGCAACACCTCTTTCTCTTGCATATTTCACCAGCCCCCTCATATCCAACTTTATCTTTGGAATCTGGCTGGGCATGATGGGTCCAGGCGTCTTGCTAAGGCTCTCCTTATACTTCTTCATCTGTCCATTCATAATCGTACGCCAACTCCTGGAATTATTTTCTTCAAAAAACTGGTTCCTGCCGGGCTACAGATTCAATTTCCGAAAATCAATCCATAAGTCATCATAGATGTTGGCTTTGATGCCATCAGCAAAGGAATATATGGCAGGAGCCGAATCATGCTCCATATCATATACCAGGACAGTTTGCTTCATAGGATCCACAATCCAATACTCCCTTACGCCAGCGGAACGGTACAGGGACAATTTTGTATAGTAATCCATAGGACGGCTGCCAGGGGATACGATTTCTATCACCCAGTCCGGAGCACCCTTGCAGCCCTGGTCGTCCAGCTTTCCTTTATCACAGATTACAGATATAGCCGGCTCCAGATATTTGGAATCGTCTGCAAATAAGAACACGGCAAAAGGAGCAGGAAAGACCTCGCATGCTCCTTTCTTTGATTGAATGTGATTTTCTATCTCCAGATGCAGAAAAGACAATATTCTTTGGTGTTTGGTACTGGGGAGCGCCATATAATAAATCTGGCCGTCAATCAGTTCGGCCCTGCTGCTCTCTGGTAGGCTGTAGATATCGTCAATGGTATAGAACTTCTCTTGTGCCAATGCTGGTGCCATAGCAACACTTCCTTTCAGTTCCTTATAGTTTCAGGCCCCTTTTGGGACATGACATAATACCGTCCGCCCTATCCCGCGCAAAACCCAATCCCATGGCAGACCAGCCTCTGGAGAGGAAACGATGAGCCACACATCCATAAGCTCCGCTTGCCACTAAAGCCTGATTGCATCACCTGTAAATGGATGTTCCCTTTCAAATTGAAATGCTTCCTCTCTAATTTCCATTGGTGTTTTTGCGTCAAAATAATCTCTTTGCCATTTTGTATAGTCAAACTTCACGCGGATAATGACAGAAATAAACCGTTCAGCCTCAATAATCCCCATTTGCTCCATCAAGCATTTCATACCTTTGTTCATTATTTCAGATGTGCTCTCCATCATACAATCGCCTTTCCGTTTCCGCAACAAATTCAATCCTATTTCCTAACCCAGATAAACTGGAAAAGATTTTTGCAGTTCCTCCAGTTCTGCTACAGCTTCTTATGAAATTATAATCTAAGACACCCTAAAATACAACAAAAACAAGAATCACCTGGCGTATTGAAGCCTATCAAGCCTTTCATAAGTTACCGAAAGATTAGCTTTACTTCTTTTCTCTTATGAAATTTGCAACGAAAACCCCCCATCAATCCCATAAAATAGATTTTTCCGACTTTTTTCATCCAAATACCCCAGAGCCCTCATATTTACTGGCAAAACTCGGATTTTCAATTGACCTATGAATTGACCTATCCAATCTGAAAAGCCCCGAAAACCACGAAAATCCGTGTAGATATTGTCATGACAGTTTTCTCGAAAAACCGACAAAATTTTTCCCACAAAAAATCCAAAACACCCGCACCCCCAGTAAACATCACGTTTTCCAGGTATGAAAAAACCTCCAAAGATTTCTCTTCGGAGGTTCCTGAACAGGGCTACAAGGATTCGAACCTTGAAATGACGGAGTCAGAGTCCGTTGCCTTACCGTTTGGCGATAGCCCTATGTCACATCACTTAATGTATTATACACGAAGTATTTCCAATTTGCAATACCTTAATTCAAAAAATTGTAAATAATTTCTCCATAACTTTCTCCTACTCCCGCCTATATACGCGAATATAAGTGCCATCCACATATGTCTCAAAACCATAAGCCTCCAGCCGTCACACGAAAGAGGGGCATCCGTACACCCCTCTTTCACCCCGGAACCTCTTCTCAAGCTCAGACCTCAAACGTCAGCTCCCCATAAGAGGGCACCGGCCATACATCCTTATCCACAATCATCTCCAGCTCGTCAATGGGCGCGCGCAGAGCCTCCATGGCTTCCCGAACAGTGTCTTTGTAGAAAAATGCCTTCTCCTTCCCGTCCGCCATAGCCGCAGCCTGAAGCACGACATCGCTCAATCGGTTCAGAGCTGCCTTGGCGGCTGTCAGCTTCGCGTTCACCTCTCCCAGCATCCCGGCCTGAACCGTGGGCTCCACGCCCGCTTCTTTTACCGCGATCACGGCATCCGCCAAACTCTTGGTATATTTCATCACGGCAGGGATGTACTTCTTGCCCGCCATATCTATCATGGTATTGGCTTCGATATTGATAGTCTTAGCATAGGTCTCGTAGATGATCTCCTCTCTGGACTCCAGTTCCACTTTCGTAAAGATACCGAATTTCTCGAACAGCTTCACCGCCTTGTCCGTGGTCAAAGTGCCTGCGGCCTCCACCATGGACTTGATGTTGGGCAGACCGCGTCTGGCCGCTTCCTTCACCCAATCCTCCGAATAGCCGTCCCCGTTGAAGATGATCCGCTGGTGCTCCCCCATATACTCCTTAATCAGGTCATGCACCGCAAGGTCGAAGTCCTCCGCCTTCTCCAGCCTGTCCGCCGCTTCGCAGAAAGCTTCCGCTATGATGGCGTTCAGGATGGTATTGGGGCTGGCGATGGAATCCGCGCTGCCCACCATGCGGAACTCGAACTTGTTGCCGGTGAAAGCAAAAGGCGACGTCCGGTTGCGGTCCGTGGCATCCTTCTCCAGGTCCGGCAGCGTGGACACGCCGGTCTCCAGCTTGCCGCCCTCCAGGCAGTGGGCCGCCTCTCCGGTCTCCACCAGCTGCTTCACCACGTCCTCCAGCTGCTCGCCCAGGAAGATGGAAATGATCGCCGGCGGCGCCTCATTGGCCCCCAGCCTGTGGTCGTTCCCCACATCCGCCGCGCTCTGCCGCAGCAGGTCCGCATGGATGTCCACCGCCTTGATGATGCAGGCCAGCACCAACAGGAACTGAATATTCTCATTGGGTGTCTCCCCGGGATCCAGCAGGTTCACGCCATTGTCGGTGCCCAAAGACCAGTTGTTGTGCTTTCCGGACCCGTTCACCCCCGCAAAGGGCTTCTCATGGAGCAGGCAGGTCAGGCCGTGCCGCCCAGCCACCTTCTTCATGGTCTCCATCACCAGCTGGTTGTGGTCCACGGCAATGTTGGCCGACTCGTAGACCGGCGCCAGCTCATGCTGGGCAGGGGCCACCTCGTTGTGCTGGGTCCTGGCCGTGACGCCCAGCTTCCACAGCTCCACGTTCAAATCCTTCATATACGCGCCCACCCTCTCGCGGATGGTGCCGAAATAGTGATCCTCCAGCTCCTGTCCCTTGGGTGCCGGCGCGCCGAACAGGGTGCGCCCCGCGAAGATCAGGTCTTCCCTCTGCAGATACCGCTCTCTGTCCACCAGGAAATACTCCTGCTCCGGCCCAACGCTGGCCACCACCTTGGTGGCGCCCGTGTTGCCGAACAGCCGGACGATGCGCAGCGCCTGCTGGCTGATTGCCTCCATGGAACGGAGCAGCGGTGTCTTCTTATCCAGGGCCTCCCCCGTGTAGGAGCAGAATGCGGTGGGGATGCAGAGAATGACTCCCGTGGCGTCTTCTTTCAAAAATGCCGGGGAAGTGATGTCCCAGGCGGTGTAGCCCCTGGCTTCGAAGGTGGCCCGAAGCCCGCCGGAAGGGAAGGAGGAAGCGTCAGGCTCGCCTTTGATCAGCTCCTTGCCCGAAAACTCCATGATCATCTTGCCGTCTTCGTCCGGATGGGTCACGAAAGCGTCATGCTTCTCCGCTGTGATGCCGGTCAGAGGCTGGAACCAGTGGGTATAATGGGTGGCACCGTTCTCCACCGCCCAGTCCTTCATGGCCTTCGCCACCACGTCGGCCGCCGCCAGGGACAGCTCCCCGCCCTGGTCCATGATCTGCCTGACCTCCTTGTAGACGCTTTTGGGAAGCCTTTCCTTCATCTTGCCGAAAGTGAACACCTTGCTGGCAAACAACTCTTCTACGTTCAATACTTCGCTCATTTTCCTTCTCCCTTCTGTCTCCCTCCGTCTCCACCGGCAGCAGCCGGATCCCCTGACAGGCCAATCCGCCGCACAAAAAAGGCCCAAAGTAAACCCTTACCATGGAACCTCCTCGTTCAAAGAATACCGATGTGCAGAAGCCCACGATGCCTCCGGCACCGATGCTTCGTTTCCTCTAACATACCTTACTTTCCGCCAAAAAGCAAGCCCCCAAATGACATTTCTCGTTTCCGCCAAAAAAACCCCCTTTCCCGCAAAAAAGGCCATGCAGATTGCACGTTGCCCAGGGACACGGCATCATCCCCCCGGCGTATTGCACAAACCGGCGGGCCGTCCCGCGCCTGTCCCGGCGCCCCGCCCTGAGAAGTCCCGTGCCACAGCTTCCCCAGGCCCCGTTCCCGGGGAAGCCGCCCCTCTGGGGAATCTCTTCGTTTCCTCCCTCATCCCTGCAGATTCGCCACACGAAGCAAATCACAGGGACTGGCCTCCCCGGAAAGCCTTGCCCAGATTTTCTGCCTGGCATGGGGACAGCTCTCCATCGCCTGGCCCTCCTGGTCGTACATGGCCTCCACCAGCACAGGGACGTTCCTTCCGTCCGGCTTCATAATCTCAATGGAGTCCCCCACGGAGAACTTATTGCGCTGCTCGAACCGCACCAGGCGCGACGGCTCTTCCGCCGGGCTATCGTCCCAGGGCAGCGCCCCCGAAGCCGTCTCCTCAACGATTCCCAGGAAGATGTACTCGTTCACATAAGTGCTGTTGTCGTAAATCTGGGCCTCCTCCCCGGGCTTCCCGAAATAGAATCCCGTAGTGAACTGGCGATAGGTGCACTTAGCTATCTCTGCTCTGTACCAGTCCATATTCGCCCGATAGGACGCCTCGGAGGCGAAATAGTCATCTATGGCTTTCCGATAAGTCCTGGCCACCGTGGCGATGTAGAGCGCCGTCTTCATGCGCCCCTCCACCTTCAGGCTGTCGATTCCGGCCTCCGCCAGCTCCGGTATATGCTCTATCATACACAAATCTTTGGAATTAAAGATATAAGTGCCCCGCTCATTCTCATAGACCGGCAGATATTCCCCCGGCCTGGTCTCCTCCACCAAGGCATACTTCCATCGGCAGGGATGGGTGCAGGCCCCCTGATTGGCATCCCGCCCGGTGAAATAATTGCTCAGCAGGCACCGCCCGGAATAGGAGATGCACATGGATCCCTGCACGAAACTCTCAATCTCCATTCCCTCGGGAATCCGCTCCCGGATGGCCCGAATCTCCGCCAGGGAAAGCTCCCTGGCGGACACCACCCGCTTCGCCCCCAGCTCCCACCAGAACCGATAGGTCCTGTAATTGGTGTTGTTCGCCTGGGTGGAAATATGAATCTCCGCCTGGGGCCACACCTCCCTGGCCAGGGCGAACATGCCCGGGTCGGAAATGATCAGCGCGTCACACCGCTCCGGCTCCATATCCCGCAGGCCGGCAAAATAAGCCGCGGCCTCCTCCAAATCCTCATTGTGGGCAAGAACATTGGCCGTGACATATACCTTCACGCCTCTGGCATGGGCAAAAACGATGCCCTCGGCCATCTCTTCCGGGGAAAAATTCTTCGCCTTGGCCCGCAGCCCGAACGCTTCGCCGCCTATGTACACCGCGTCCGCCCCGAAGATCACCGCCGTCTTCAGCACCTCCAGGCTGCCCGCCGGGATCAATAATTCTGGTTTTTTCCTGTTCTCCATCGCTCTGCCCGTCTCTTTCCGTCTCCTCGCTGCCATCCGGCCCTGTCCGCCTCATGCACGAGCCCAGGCTTCCAGTCCCCGGATTCCCAAAGGACCCTGCCTCGTCTCTTCCCGGGAGCTTCCACCGCATACTGCCGCCGGCATCAGGGTACCGCCCCGCCTCCCTGTCAGCGCCCGTCCAAACTGTCACTGTCCTGCCGTCTCTTCACGCTCAGCGCCGCCCCATCGCCCACCGGCAGCACCACCGTCTCCAGCAGGGCATTGTGCTTCAATTCATAGAGATACTCCCGCATCCTGGCATGAATCGTGCGGTTGCGCCTGGTCACCGCGAACCGGGACTGGATGATGTCCCCGTCCTGCAGCACATTGTCCGACACCAACAGGCCGCCGGGGGCAAGAAGCCGCAGCGCCTCCGGCAGAAAATGGATATACTGCCCCTTTGCGGCATCCATGAAAATCATGTCATAGCTTCCTGTCAGCTCCCGCAGAATATCCGCCGCGTCCCCCGCCAGGAGGGTAATCCTGTCCTCCCTCCCGGCCCGCCGGAAATTCTCCAGGGCAGCCGGAATCCGCTTCTCATATTTCTCAATCGTAGTCACATGGCAGCCAGGCGGGCCGTATTCACTCATCAGCAAAGCAGAAAAGCCGATTGCCGTCCCCACCTCCAGGATACGCCCCGGCCTCCAGGCCGCCAGCAGGAACTTCAACAGGCTCTGCATGGATCTGCGCACAATCGGAATCTGCTCCTCCAGCGCGCGCTTCTCTATCTCATCAAGAAAAGAGGCATTCCCCCGATCCAGCGAATCAATGAACGCCGCCATCCTCTCATCCACAATCATATCATCCACCAACCGCAGCCAGGAATGTCCCCTCCCAGCCGTCAGATTCAAGCAACCGCTACAATTACCCTTTGGCGTCCTCTCATTCTCCGCCCAGATTCTCTCCCGGAGCCGCGCCTCCCGCAGGCGGCATGCCCTCTTCGCCCGAAGCATTTTCATCCGAAGCGCCGTTGTCCCCCGAAGAAGTCCCGCTTCCGGAGGAAGACCCGTTCCCCTGCAAAGAGCCGCCTTCCGCAGCGCCCTCCTCATCCGTCTCCGCCATGACCGCCATCATATCCTCCACCGTCATAGCCGTGCTCAGTTCAAAAGTCCCGGGCTTCACATCCTTGATATACTCGGACAAATAATACTGCAGGACAAAAAGCTTGGCATCCCTCACCAGCCCTCTGCTCTCCAGAAGCTCCCCGATTTCCAGAGCCGACATATCCTCAGTGATCGAAACCGTCACCGTCCTGCCCTCTCCCACCGTCATAGCCGGTTCCGTAAAGATTCGATACCCATAATCATAACAAATCCCAGCCCCCTGGTAAATCAGATAAACCACCGCCACCGCAGCCACCACCCGAAAGATGGCCCCCGCCACCGCAGCAATTATACTCGTCACTTTCATGCCAAAACCTCCTGAAGCCCCCCCGGGCTACCAAGCCCAAAAGCTGCCGCACCACACCCGCCATAAACCTATAATCCGTATGATGCTTCCGATTTTGTGTTACAAAGCAGTAAAGACAACTACGCCATGCCCCCCAGACCACCGCCAGCAAATCCGTCAAACTGCCGCAAGTCCGGAAGAATGCCTGTGCACAAAGCGAATAGAGCTGGCTCGGGCATTCTTTCATATAAGCGCTTTTCTCACGCTGGGAGACTGGCTTGCGAGCGAATTCATTCGCTCATGCAAGCCTGGAACCTCTCCTCACACTTCCATGATAATGGGCAATATCATAGGCCGCCTCTTCGTCTTCTTCCAGACATAATCGCTGAGCGCATCCTTCGTGGCATTCTTCAGCTTGCCCCAGTCCGTGATGCCCCTGTCCAGGCATTTCTGGAGTGCCTCGTCCACAATCTGGCGCGCCTCCTCAATCAGTTCATCGGACTCCTTCACATACACGAAGCCTCTGGACACGATATCCGGCCCGGCCACCAGCTGCCCGCCCACGCGGTCCAGGCTCATGACCACCACCATGATGCCGTCCTCCGCCAGATGCTGACGGTCCCGGAGCACCACGTTCCCCACGTCTCCTACGCCAAGGCCGTCCACCAGAATCGATCCCACAGGGACCCTGCCCACCACACCGGCACGGTTCCCGCCCATCTCCAGCACATCGCCGGAGGAGAGGATGAAAATGTTCTCCTTCTCTATGCCTAACGTCTGGGCAATCTTGGCCTGGGCCTTCAGATGCTTGATCTCGCCGTGCACAGGGACCGCGTATTTGGGCCGGATCAAAGCATAGAGCAGCTTAATCTCCTCCTGGCAGGCATGTCCGGACACATGGGCATCCTGGAAGACCACGTCCGCCCCCTTGCGGATCAGCTCGTTGATCACCTTGGTGACGGACTTTTCATTGCCGGGGATGGGATTGGATGAAAAAATCACCGTGTCCCCTGCGCCGATGCTGATCTTCCGGTGCATGCCGCTGGCCATGCGGCTCAGGGCGGCCATGCTCTCTCCCTGGCTGCCCGTTGTGATGATGACCTGCTTCTCGCTGGGATAATCCTTCAGCTGGTCTATCTCAATCAAAGTATTCTCCGGGATGCTGATGCACTCCAGATTCCTGGCCGTCTCGATGATGTTCACCATGCTGCGGCCGTCCACGCAGACCTTCCGTCCATATTTGTACGCGGAATTGATAATCTGCTGGACCCTGTCCACATTGGACGCGAAGGTGGCCACGAATATCCTGGTATTCTTGTGCTCCTCGAACAGGTTGTCAAAGGTGATCCCCACCGTCCGCTCCGAGGGCGTGAACCCGGGCCGCTCCGCATTGGTGGAATCACACATCAGCGCCAGGACGCCTTTCTTCCCCAGCTCCGCAAAGCGCTGCAGATCGATGGCATCTCCGAAGACAGGTGTGTAGTCCACCTTGAAATCCCCTGTGTGCACCACCACTCCCACCGGGGAATAGATGGCCAGGGCCGCCGCGTCCACGATGCTGTGGTTGGTCTTGATGAACTCCACGCGGAAGTGGCCCAGGTTGATGGACTGCCCGAACTTCACCACTTTCCGCTTCGTCCCTCTGGTCAGCTCATGCTCCTTCAGCTTGTTCTCGATGATGCCCATGGTGAGCCTGGTGGCATAGATGGGCACATTGACTTCCCGGAGCACATAGGGAAGCGCCCCGATATGGTCCTCATGGCCGTGGGTGATCACGAAGCCCTTCACCTTGTCGATATTGTCCTTCAGATAGGTCACATCGGGAATGACAAGGTCAATCCCCAGCATATCGTCCGCCGGGAACGAAAGGCCGCAGTCCACCACGACAATACTGTCTTCGTACTCGAACGCAGTAATGTTCATGCCAATCTGCTCCAGACCCCCCAAAGGGATTATCTTTAGTCTGGAGCTGGTGTTATTTTCTTTTTTCTTCAATCAAATCTCCTCCACATTCTACACAGTAGCCGTAGAGCTTCACCTCATGATTCACAACCCGAAATCCGGCAGTCTCGGCAATCTTCCCTTCCAGCTCCTCCAACAGATCGTCCTGAAAGGGAGTCACCCTGCCGCATTTGATACAGACCAAATGATGATGACGGTGCTTCCCGGCGCTCTCCAGGGCACTCCCCATCTCGTAGCGCACAATGCCGTCATCAAACTCAATCCGGTCAACCAGACGCAAATCCCGCAGCAACTGTATGGTTCTATAAACAGTGGCCAGACCGATATCCGGACAGCCCACTTTTACCAATTCAAATATTTCCTCCGCGGTCAGATGTTCCTGAGGGCAGGAACCGATGGCCTCCAGCACCGCCATCCTCTGGCGCGTGACCTTCAGCCCCTTCTCCTTCAGGAGTTCTTCCGCTCTTCTTCTGTCAATCGCCATCTTCCCACTCTGACTCTGTCCGAATCCGCATGCCGAAGGTCCCTATGGACCGCCGGCCCGTCACGCATTCTCGAATTCCACATCCTCCAGCATGTTCTCGAACATGCCTGCCACGGCGGCAAGCTCCTCATCATCGGACACGATGGTGAATACCCCCTCTTCCTCCCCGTCCCCGGAGATGTCCTTCATGATCAGGGCCTCGCCGTCGCCCTCCTCCACGTCAGTGACGAGAATGTAGTCGACGCCGCCTATCCTGGTCTGCTCCAGCACGTAGAATTCTACCGGCTCCTCCCCCTCAGGATGAAACATGATTTTCTCCAATTTCGCCATATCCGCTCCTAACCTGTCCTTCGTCTCTGTCTTATGCCTTGCAGCCCGCAGGCGAAGGCAGCGGCTTCCCCATTCCGAACCGAGGGCATCCGCTCCCCTGCCAGGCCGCCTGATTCCAAAATCCCGCCGGGCAAAAAAGCCTACAAATCGGCCTCTTCCGCTTCCCGGGCGTCCTCTTCCTCTTTCGCCTTTTGTCCGCGGCTGTCCAGATAGCCCTGCAGAATCAGGGCCGCCGCTATCTTGTCCACATAATCTTTGCGCTTTTCCCTGCGGATGCCCGCCTCTATCATAGCCTTGTCCGCCGCCACGGTGGTCAGACGCTCGTCCCACATAATGACCGGCAGCCCGGTCCTACGCTCCAGCTTCTCCCGGAACTGCGCCGTCAGCTCCACGCGCTCCCCCTCCGTGGCGTTCATGTTCTTCGGAAGCCCCAGCACGATTTCCTCTACTTCGTATTCCACAATCAGCTCTTCGATCCGGGCCAGCGTCCTGCGCAGCTTCTCCTCCTTCTCCCGGCGGATGATCTCCAGACCCTGCGCCGTCACAAGCAGGCTGTCGCTGACAGCCACCCCCACTGTCTTAGAACCGAAATCAAGGCCCATGATACGCATAGGGCTCCTCCTTTTCCCATGTCCATCCTATTTCCATTCTTTGGTATGGATATACTCTGTCAGCAGCTCTTCCACCAGCTCGTCCCGCTCCACCTTCATGATCATGCTGCGGGCGTTCTTGTGGCTGGTGATGTACGTGGGATCGCCGCTCATGATGTAGCCCACGATCTGGTTCACCGGATTGTAACCCTTCTCCGTCAATGCTTCATATACGGTGGACAGCACTACCTTCGCCCCATTCGCAGGTTCCGAGTCCACCTTGAAGTATTGTGTGTTTCCTAAATTCTGCATACCCTGACCTCCTAGCCCCTTCTCCGGCTATTGAGAAACGCCGTGCCCCCGGCATTTTCCAAGTGCGAAAAAGCTGTCGTTCCTATCGACTACTATTCCTATACTACTATAACTCATTTCCTGCAAAAATTCAAGCTACATCAGAATTTCGTCTGTCAGGAAACCTCTGACGCGTACTTCCGCCAGCCCATTTACCGCAATACCGTCCTTCTCTGTTCTTTCTGTCGTATCCACGGCCACTTTCACGTAATCTTTCGTATGGCCGATGCAGTATGTACGGCCCTCCATCCGGCGCTCCTCCTCCAGGAGCACTTCCACTGTCCTGCCTATGTAGCGCCTGCGGAACGCCTCCGACTGCTGTTTCTCCATGTCCAGCAGCTGGCCGCTGCGCTGCGCCTTCATCGGCTCCGGCACCTGATCCGGCATGGACGCCGCCGCCGTCCCGGCCCGCCTGGAGTATTTGAACACATGCATCTCATAAAAACGCACCTTTTCCAGGAACTCTTTCGTCCGGGCGAACTCCTCTTCCGTCTCCCCCGGAAACCCCACGATCACGTCCGTAGTGATGGCGGGCTCATGGAAGGCTTCCCGCAGGGCTTCCACGCTTTTATAGTATTCCCCGGTGGTATAGCGTCTATTCATCCTTTTTAAGGTAGCGTCGCAGCCGCTCTGAAGAGACAGATGGAAATGGGGGCAAAGCTGCGGTATGGCCGCCAGCCGCTTCGCCGTCTCCGGAGTGACGATTCTGGGTTCCAGCGACCCCAGCCGGATCCTGTCCAGCCCCGGGATCTCCCCGATTCCCTCCACCAGCTCCACCAGCCTGCTGCTGCCGTTGAAATCAATTCCATAGGAGCTGATATGGATGCCTGTGAGCACCGCCTCCCGATACCCCGCCTCCGCCAGCCCCCGAATCTCCCGCAGAATATCCTCCTGCCTGCGGCTGCGCACCCTGCCCCTGGCATAGGGAATCGCACAGTAGGAACAGAACTGGTTACACCCGTCCTGAATCTTGATGTAGGCCCTGGTGTGCTCTGCCGTCCCCTTCAGCTGCATCTCCTCATACTCATAAGTCCTGGCGATGTCAAGAATCGTGGCACCCCCCAGCGTCTTGTCCTTTCTTTCCCTCAGGTACGCCTCCAGAATGGCCACAATATCCTTCTTGCGGTTGTTGCCGACGGCCAGGTCCACCGCGGGGTCCTTCTCCACCGCCTCCCGCCCGGTCTGCACATAGCACCCCACGGCCACCACCACCGCGTTGGGGTTGAGCTGCCTGGCCCGGTGGAGCATCTGCCTGCTCTTCCTGTCCGCGATGTTGGTGACAGTGCAGGTATTCACGATATAGATATCGGCCTTTTCATCAAAAGATACAATCCGATATCCCTTTTCCCGGAACATTTGGCGCATTACTTCCATCTCGTAGGAATTCACCTTGCAGCCCAGATTATACAATGCCACATTTTCCATAATCATTCCCCACTATTTTTGTATTGTTTTCGCCTTGACTTTTGGCTTTCCACCCATTAATATGTTGACTGGAAGAAATAAAATAAGTCAAGGAGGTAAAACAGATGAAAACAGTACAGATTTTCTTAAATTCTATCGACAAAGTAAAATCCTTTGTGAATGACATCTCCAAGTTCGATTACGATTTCGACTTGGTATCCGGCAGATATGTAGTCGATGCAAAATCCATCATGGGCATCTTCAGCCTGGATCTGTCCAAGCCCATCGACTTGAACATCCACACAGAGGAAGGCGCAGACGAAGTACTGGAATTCCTGAAAGCTTACATCGTACCCTAGGATACATCAGCCTGCGCCCGGACGGCAGGCCACATACGCACACGTCAGGACTATCCGAAATACACAAAGAGGCCTCCGGGGCAGCCCAGGAGGCTTTTTTCGTGTCCCGTCTGCCCCGTGACGCCTCCTGCCCCTGTAGTCCATGCCGCTTCCGCTTCGGACGGTTCCTCATCCTCACCCTTCCGCTATCACCAGTTCTTTCGTCTCAAGCGCGGTCTTCACCAGCTGGTCTATCTTTTCGTCCAGATTTTGCTCATGGCGGCGGATGACCTTCACATTGGGCTTCGTCACCGGATGCTTCGCCACGAAGATGGTGCAGCAGTCCTCGTAGGGCAGGATGGAGGTCTCGAAGGTCCCGATCCGCCCGGCCACCTCCACAATCTCCTGCTTGTCGAACCCAATCAGCGGCCGGTACACCGGCAGCTGGCAGACCTCATTGGTAGCCGCCAAAGACTGCATGGTCTGAGAAGCCACCTGTCCGATGCTTTCCCCCGTGACCAGCCCCAGGCACCCGGTCTCAACGGCAATGGCCTCCGCGATCCGCATCATATACCGGCGCATGATGATGGTCAGCTCCTCGTGGGGGCATTTTTCATGAATATAGAGCTGAATATCCGTGAAATTGATGATGTGGAGCCAGATAGGGCCCACATACCTGGACACAATCTTCGCCAGGTCCACCACCTTCTGCTTCGCCCACTCGCTGGTGTAAGGCGGCGCATGGAAATAGACCGCGTCCAGCTTCACCCCCCGCTTCGCTATCATATATCCCGCCACCGGGGAATCGATGCCGCCGGACAGGAGCAGCATGGCCTTGCCGCCCGTTCCCACGGGCATCCCGCCCGGCCCCGGAATGGTCTCCGAATAAATGTATATTTTTTCACGGATTTCCACGTTCAGCAGTATCTCCGGCTCGTGCACGTCCACGGACATCTCCGGATAAGCCTGGAGGATAGCCTCCCCCAGCGCCGCATTGATTTCCATGGATTCCATGGGATACTCCTTGCGGGCCCGCCTGGAATGCACCTTGAACGTCCTGTGCTTGTCCGGATACACCTCGTCCACATAGGCAAGTATCCGCTCCTTCAGCTTCCCGAACCCCTCATCCTCCACATAGACCACAGGACAGATGCCGGAAATGCCGAAGACATTCTTGAGCTTGTCCACCGCCTCCTCAAAATCGAACTCCCCCTGGGCCTCCACATAAATGCGGCCCTGGGACTTATGAATCGAAAACTCCCCCTGGCACTTCTTCAGGGCGAACTTCATCTGATGCACCAAAGCATCCTCAAACAGATACCGATTCTTCCCCTTGACGCCAATCTCCGCATATTTTATCAAAAAAGCTCTGAACATAATCCACCCTTTCTCCCTCAAACACTTCCCGGGCCCTGCCGCCCCGCCTATCTGCGCCAGCCCCCAATCCCCAAACCGCCGCCTCGGACATCCTTCCGCGCGGAACCGGCTCGCAGAGCGAACTTGGCCGCCTGCGAGCCTTTCGCGCTTTTAGGATCTGCGGGTATATTTGCGCAGCACAGGAATTTTATCATACATAGCCCTCAATGTATAGTCCAATTCTTCCTGCGTGGTATATACCGAAAAGCTGAAGCGTATCGTGGATTCCAAAAGCGGCTTCCCGATGCCGATGGCCTTCAGCGTAGCCGAGGGCTGGGGCTTGCGGGCGGCGCAGGCGCTTCCCGCGGACACGTAGATCCCCGCCTCCTCCAGAGCGTGCAGCAGCACTTCGCTGCGGACGCCGCTCACCGATACGCTGACGATGTGGGGAGCCGTCCCCCCGCCGTCCGGCTCTCCCGGCAGCAGTCCGTTGATCGTCACGCCCTCCAGCCGCCGGATCCCGTCCATGAAATATTTCTTGCATTGGTACAGCCGCCTCACATCGTCCTCATAATGGTCGTAGAGAAGCTGGGCCGCTTTGGCGAAGCCTGCGATCCCGGGCACATTGTCCGTGCCGGAGCGAAGGTTCTTCTGCTGGCCCCCGCCGTACAGAATCGGCTGAATCTTCACCCTTTCATCAATATACAGCAGCCCTATCCCCTTCGGCCCGTGAATCTTGTGCCCGCTGACGGACAGCAGGTCGATGCCCATCCTCTTGGGGTAAATCTTCGCTTTTCCGAAGCCCTGCACCGCGTCTACATGGAACAGCGCCAGAGGGTTCCTGCGCTTTACCACAGCCGCCGCCTCCGCCACGGGCTCCAACGCCCCGATTTCGTTGTTGGTATGCATGATGGACACCAAAATGGTATCCTGGGTCACGGCCCGCTGCAGATCCTCCAGGGATATCAGGCCATGGGCATTCACCGGCAGATAGGTCACCTGGTAGCCCACGGATTCCAGATAGCGCATGGTGTTCAGGACGGCAGGGTGCTCTATCTGGGTGGTGACCAGATGCTTCCCCCGCCTGGCGTTGGCCCGGGCACAGCCGATCAGCGCCAGATTGTCCGATTCCGTACCGCCGGAGGTGAAGAAGATCTCTTTCTCGTTCACTTTCAAAATCCTGGCAAAGGTGTCCCTGGCACCGCGCAGATATTGCTCCGCCTGCATCCCCTTCACATGGAGGCTGGAGGGATTGCCGTAATCCTCGCACATGATTTTCGTCATCAACTCCGCCACCTCAGGGAAGACTCTGGTCGTAGCGGAATTGTCCAAATATATCTCCATGATTTCGCTCCTTTATCAAATCAGACCGAAACTCCCGGCCATGGCCGCCGTCCCGGGTCCCACCGCCGGAAGCGTCACAGTCTAGTTACTTTATCATATGCCAAAGCTTCTGTCCCTGTCCCTGCCGTTTTGCGGAACTTACGCCTCCAGCAGATACATCATCCAGGACAGCACGGCCAGCCCTGCCGTCTCCGTCCTTAGGATGCGCTTTCCCAGGGTGATGGGCTCCACGCCTTCCGCCAGCGCCAACCCAATCTCCGCCTCCTCAAAGCCGCCCTCCGGGCCGATGAACACCGCCACGCTCTGTCCCGGCCCTATCCCCTCCAGCAGCCTCCTGGTCCGGGCCATGTCCTCCGCAAGCTCATAGGGAATCAGCTTCACGTCCATCCGGGAAGCCGTCCGGACCGCCTGGGCAAAGGAAAGCACCTCCGCCACCTCCGGCACTATGGCCCGCCTGCTCTGCTTTGCCGCGGCCTGGGCGACGCCCTGCCAGCGGGCGGTCTTTGCGGCGGCCTTCTTCCCGTCCAGCTTCACCACACAGCGGGCGGCGGCCACGGGAATCACCTGATGGACCCCCAGTTCCACCGCCTTCTGGACAATCAGCTCCATCTTGTCCCCCTTGGGCAGCCCCTGGAACAGGTAAATCCTGGCAGGCAGCTCCACATTGTCCTCCTTGATGAAGCGCAGCTCACAGAGAATCTCCTCTCCCAGCGAAAGGATGCCGCAGCGGTACTCTCTGCCGTCCGGGCCTCCTCTGACGGACAGCTCCTCCCCCGGCTTCATCCGCAGCACATTCCGGATATGGTTCACGTCCGGGCCCGTAATTATGACACGTTTGTCAGAAATATTGATCTGTGACGGTTCTACGAAAAATTGGTACATGTCCCTCTCCCGAATTTACGCCATGTTTCACGCCTGCCCCGGCAGCTCTTGCGGCTCATGCTAGCGGCTTCTGCGCCGTCACATTGACCCACTCCCCCTGACGGTTCACCTCCAGCACCTTCAGGCCCGCCGCTTTCACGGCTTCCGCCACAGCCTCTTCCCTGTCGTCTATGATGCCGGAAGTAATGTAGATTCCGCCCGGCTTCAGCTGATCCACAATCACCGGGGTCAGCGGCACCAGCACCTCCGCCAGGATGTTGGCCGCCACGATATCGTAGCACCCATAGCCCACCCGGTCCCGCACCTCTTGGTCCGTGATGATATTGCCTGTCAGCATCTCGAACCGGGAAGGGTCGATGCCGTTGGTCTCGGAGTTGGCTGCCACCGCCTCCACCGCGCAGGGATCCAGATCCGTCCCCACCGCGTGCCCGGCCCCGAACATCAGGGAGAGGATTGAAAGGATGCCGCTGCCCGTCCCCACGTCCAGCAGCCGGGCGCCGGGCGTCATGTACTTGCGCAGCTGCCGGACGCACAGCTGGGTGGTCTCGTGCATCCCCGTGCCGAAAGCCGTCCCGGGGTCGATGTGCAGCACCATCCGGTCCCTGTCCTCCGCTTTGACGTCCTCCCAGGAAGGAATCACCAGTATATCGTCTATATAGAACTGGTGGAAATACTGCTTCCAGTTGTTGATCCAGTCAATGTCCTCCGTCTCGTCCAACGTGACGCTGCCCTCCCCGATGTCGCAGAACTGTCGAAGGTCCTCCAGCTCCTGGCGCACCTGCTCCAGGACAGCCTCCGCGTCCGTGCGCTCCCCCAGGACTTCCAGGCTGCCGTCCTCTTTCTCCTCCACGAAAAAGCTCAGGTAAGCGATGCCATCGTCCTCCGGCCCCTCCGGCAGGATGTCTACGAACATCTGTTCTTTCTCCAGGGCCGTGAGGGGTATCTTATCCTCAATCTGCGCCCCTTCCAGGCCTATGTCATAGAGGGTGCTGATGATGATGTCTTCCGCATCGGTTATTGTCTTTACCTTGAATTTCTTCCATTTCATACATCCATTCTCCTCGCTCACGCTTCTTTCGATTCCCGGCGGGCCCGCGCCCTCTGCTCACACACCCCAAGCACAAGGAACAGCAGCGGCGTGTTCAGCACCTGCTGGAAGCTGATCAGGCTGTGAATCCCGTACATGGCGATGGCCAGCGGCCCCAGCCAGTCAAAAACCTCCGGCCTGCCAGGGATCCCCTCGCCGGCAAAGGCCTCGCTGTCCCTCCGCCCCCAGGGCGCATACCGCACCCATCCCGTCAGGAAAATCGCCAGATAGCTCACAGTTCCCAGAATCCCCACATTGCACAGCTGGGTCAGCACTTCATTGTGGGCGTTGGTATACACGGCCCCGTCCCAATGGGTCCCCTGCCAGACGCTGGTCCCCGCGCCCAGCAGGCCATAGATTTCCTCCCCATAGCAGTCCGGCCCGGCCCCCAGCAACATGCCCTTCAAATCCGCCTGCCGGAACCCCTCCATGGAAATCCGCCACAGAAAGCCCCTGCCGCTGCCGAACTCGTCATCAATCCCATGAACCACCACATAAAAGACCGCCGCAGCAATCCCCCCAGCCATGACACATATCAATACTGCCCTGACGCCTCTGCGCCGCAGCAGCCTGCCGGCAGCCTCCCCTCTCCGCACAAACAGAAAGTACATCGCCCCGCAGACAACGGCCCCGATGATCCAGACCGGCCATCCCGCCTGTCTGAAGACATCTCCATCTTCCACCACGGCCGCCTTGCTGCTGCGCAGCTCCATCAGCAGCCCCATCACCGACATGCCCAGGAAAAACCCTGTCAACAGCCGCCACATTTTCCTGCGCACCCAGGTCTGCCCCCATCCCGTCGACATACATAGGATGACACAGACCGCCAGGATCAGATGCCCCCCTTGACTGCCCTGCACGCCCAGCAGCACAAAAGCGGCCAATGCAGCCACATACAAAAACGCCTCAGCCCATCGCCGTTCTGTCTCCAGATAATGTGCCGCCAGCAAGGCCAGCGCTACGCTGTAATAGCCGCACAGCCAGTTAATGTTCCCCAGGGTGGACAGCATGTGGCTGTACTCCCAGTCCCCCTGGCTCCAGTAGGCCAGAAGCCCCAGCGGGTCTATCCCCAGGCGGTGCAGCAACCCGAACAAAGTCACCAGGCACACAGCCGCCTCCCCCAGATACAGAGGAATCCGATTCCCGTCATACCGCCTGGACACAAAGAAATAAATCCCCACAAACATCAGCTGGGCAACCGCCCCCATGCGCCAGCCCTCATAGCCCTCCCAGGCCAGCCTGCCGTATCCGCTGCAAAGGGCCGAGAGCAGCACGCAGACGCCATAGCCTGCCACCGCCCAGTCCACCTTGTTGAAGGATGCCCTGCCGCCCCTCCCTGCGCCGTTTCCCGGGACAGCCTCCTTCCGCCTCCTGACCGCAAGCCCTATGCGCTCCAGCAGCGCACCAACAATCCAGCAGCCCAGGCAGAGGAGCGAGACCCTCTGGAACAGTTCATACTTCCTTTCGCCCAGCCTCCAGTAGTTTCCGCCGGTATGCAAAGGCAGCGCCACCAGCAAGGCAATCATGTATAGATAGCACAGATATTTCAAAAACTCGTTGTCCCTCTTCTCCATAGCCGCGTCGCTTTCCGCCTTCCTAACCATGATAGACCACCTTGTCCGTCCTGTCAATGAAGCTTTTTACTTTATCCCATTGCAAGACAGCCTCCGGGATATCGAAAAAAAGAAAAAGAAACCGGCATTCCGTCAAAGGGACATGCCTGGTTTCTTTCTGATCCATCCTCTATCTCAATCCTCTTTCAACTGCTTCCATGCCTGAACCGCCTGTCTGTCCAACGTTCTATCCAATATTGCTCTCTCCGGAAATCTCCCGAAATCTATTATTTCCAGAACTTTTTCTTCTTGCCTTCCTTAGGGCTCTCCTTGCCGTCGCCGCCGCGTTCCTGGTCCGCGGCAGGCTTTGCGGCGTTGAGGGTATTGCCCGTCAATTCGTCGAACTGGCGCAGCAGGTCCTTGGCCTCCTGCTTTAATTTATCGGGAACCTGGACCACCAACGTCACATAGTGGTCGCCCCGCACGTCCTTGTTCCGCCAGGAGGGCACGCCCTTGCCCCGCAGACGTATCCTGGTATCCGTCTGGGTGCCGGCCTTCACGTCATAGATGACCTTGCCGTCCACCGTGTCAATCAATATCTCTCCGCCCAGCGCCGCCACCGCAAAGGACACCGGAACGGTAGAGTAAATATCGAAATCCTGCCTCTGGAAAATCGGATGGCGCCCCACGATGACCTCAATCAGCACATCGCCCCTGGGTCCTCCATTGATGCCCGGCTCGCCCAGCCCCGGCATGCGCGTGGACTGGCCGTTGTCGATTCCCGCGGGGATATCGACGGAATACCGTTTCTTCATGGATATATATCCGGTTCCATGGCAGTCGACGCACTTGTCCTTGATGATCTTGCCGCTGCCCTGGCAGTCCGGACAGGTCTGCACGTTCCGGACCGTCCCGAACAGGGACTGCTGGGTGAACACCACCTGGCCCTTGCCGCCGCACTTAGGGCAGGTCTCAGGGCTGGTCCCGGGCTTGGCACCGGAACCGTTACAGGTCTTACAGGTCTCCTTCACATTCAGCTCTATCTCTTTCTTACAGCCGAACACAGCTTCCTCAAAGGCAATACGGACGCTGGTGCGCAGGTTCGCCCCCTTCATGGGGCCGTTGCTGCGGCTCCTGCTCCGGCCGCCGCCGAACAGATCGCCGAAGATATCCCCGAAGATATCGCCGAAATCCGCCCCGCTGAAATCGAAGCCTCCTCCGCCCGCTCCGCCTTCAAAAGCGGCATGCCCGAACTGATCGTACTGCCTCCTCTTGTCAGGATCGCTCAGCACGGCATAGGCTTCCGAAGCCTCCTTGAATTTCTTTTCCGCCTCCGCGTCACCAGGATTCATGTCCGGATGGTACTTCTTCGCCAGAACGCGATATGCTTTTTTGATTGCAGCGTCATCTGCACCTTTATCTACGCCCAGGACTTCATAATAGTCCCGCTTCTGCTCCGCCATAGCAAACACCTCATCCTCAGAAATACATACTGTAACAGCTTATCACATTTCGCGGCCCGATTCAATCCCTATCGCAAAAAACCGGAGCAAACTGCCCGAAACCGTACCGCAGAAAATCTAAGCCAGCACTCCACAAAGCCACTGACTTAGATTTCCATCCAAATCCCTCAAACCATATCTTCAGGACATCCTGCTTATACTTCGCGGAAATCCCCGTCGATCACATCGTCATCCGGAGCGGAAGCGCTCTGGGCATCGGCTGCGCCGCCCATATCCGGGCCTGCCGCGCCGCCCTGTGCCTGCTGCATGTTCTCGTACATCTTGGTGAACAGGCTCTGGGCGCTGTTCATCAGCTTCTCCTTGGCGGCCTTCAGCTCATCCACATCGCTGTCGCTCATCTCCTGATCCCTGGTCCTGTCCAGAATGGCCTTCACAGCGTCCAGATCGGCCTGAACCGCGGACTTCTCGCCGTCGCTGATCTTGTCGCCCACTTCGCCAAGGGCCTTCTCGGTCTGGAACACGAAGGAATCCGCTTCGTTCCTGGCCTCCACAGCCTCTTTGCGCTTCTTGTCCTGAGCCTCGAACTCAGCCGCCTCTTTCACGGCCCTCTCAATCTCATCGTCCGACATATTGGAGCCTGCGGTGATAGTGATATGCTGCTCCTTGCCGGTGCCCAGATCCTTAGCGGACACGTTCACGATACCGTTGGCATCAATATCGAAAGTAACCTCAATCTGGGGCACACCTCTCCTTGCGGGCGGAATCCCATCCAGACGGAACTGCCCCAGGGACTTATTGTCTCTCGCAAACTGTCTCTCACCCTGTACCACATTGATGTCCACAGCGGTCTGGTTGTCAGCCGCAGTCGAGAAAATCTGGCTGTGCTTGGTAGGAATCGTCGTATTCCTCTCAATCAGTCTGGTGGCCACGCCGCCCATGGTCTCGATGGACAGGGACAGCGGCGTCACGTCCAGAAGCAGAATATCGCCTGCGCCGGCATCGCCCGCCAGCTTGCCGCCCTGTACGGAAGCGCCGATGGCAACGCACTCGTCCGGATTCAGAGACTTGCTGGGCTCTTTGCCCGTGATCTGTCTCACCTTATCCTGCACCGCGGGAATACGGGTAGAACCGCCCACCAGCAGCACCTGCCCCAGATCCGAATTGGTCAGCCCCGCGTCCTTCATGGCATTCTGCACAGGAATGGCCGTCTTCTCCACCAAATCATGGGTCAGCTCATCGAACTGTGCCCGGCTCAGATTCATGTCAAAATGCTTAGGTCCTTCCGCCGTAGCCGTGATGAAAGGCAAGTTGATATTCGTGGTCATAGCGCTGGAAAGCTCCTTCTTCGCCTTCTCCGCCGCCTCCTTCAGTCTCTGCATGGCCATCTTGTCACTGGACAGATCCACGCCCTCCGCCTTCTTGAACTCAGCCAGCATCCACTGAATGATCTTATTGTCAAAATCATCGCCGCCCAGGCGGGTATCGCCATTGGTCGCCAGAACCTCGATGACCCCATCCCCAATCTCAATGATAGAGACATCAAAAGTACCGCCGCCCAGATCATACACCATGATCTTCTGCTCTTTCTCATTGTCAAGCCCATAAGCCAGCGCCGCCGCCGTAGGCTCATTGATAATCCGCTTCACATCCAGCCCCGCGATCTTACCCGCGTCCTTAGTAGCCTGGCGCTGCGCATCATTAAAATACGCCGGAACCGTGATAACGGCCTCGCTCACTTTCTCTCCCAGATAACTCTCCGCGTCCGCCTTCAGCTTCTGCAGAATCATAGCCGAGATCTGCTGAGGGGAATACTTCTTCCCGTCAATAGAACGTCCGTTATCCGTCCCCATATCCCTCTTAATAGAAGCAATGGTCTTCTCCGCATTCGTGACAGCCTGACGCTTAGCCGGCTCCCCCACCAATCTCTCCCCAGTCTTCGTAAAAGCCACCACAGAAGGCGTAGTCCTCGCCCCCTCCGCATTGGCAATGACAGTAGGCTTCCCGCCCTCCATAACCGCCACACAGCTATTCGTCGTCCCCAAGTCAATCCCAATAATCTTGCTCATTCCAAATATCCTCCTAAATTTATTCAACCTCTATACCAAAAACCCACTCCCAATTCGCTCCCATGTTCCTATCGCATATAGCCCCTGCCAGCAACACGAATCCAAATTAGGACAAAACCCCAAAAATATATTTAAATATATCCCATATCCATATATTTAAACCAAACTAAGAAACCCATCCACTCCCGAACCGCCGCAAGCAAAGCGCAAAACCGCCCTTGGAAGAATGCCCGCGCACAAGGCGAAAAAGATTCGCCTGGGCATTCTGACCTGTGAGACGGCCGCGAGCGAATTCATTCGCTCATGGGAGCCTAGAAGTTCTTAGGCCGTGTACTTTACAGCCTTAGCACTTCTTCTCACACTACCACAGCCACCATAGAATGCCGAACCACCCCGTCCCGGTAAGTGTACCCCTTCTGCAGTTCCTGCGCCACCGTCCCGGACTCGTACTCTTCGCTCTCCACCTGCATCACCGCATTGTGGAGGTTGGGGTCGAATTCCTTCCCCACGGCCTCAATGGGCTTTACGCCGATGTTCTCCAGCTCCGTCAGCAGCTGCTTATAGATGCGGTTCATGCCGTCCACGAAGGGATCCTCTTTCTTGTCCTCCGGCACCGTGGCCAATCCCCTCTCGAAATTGTCCACCACCGGCAGAATTTTCTCGATGACGCTCTTGGCGCCGGTCTCGAACATGGCGTGCTTCTCCTTCTCCGACCGGTTCCGGAAGTTCTCGAACTCGGCCAGCTGGCGCTTCACCTTATCCTCCAGCTGTTCTATCTGATCCTTGTAGCCCTGGGCCTTCTTATCCAGCTTCGCCTGTTTCTTCGCGGCACGCTTCTCCGCCCAGGTCTTGGGATCCTCCCCCTCCGGCGGAGTTTCCTCCGCTTCTTCCCCGGCGTCCTCGGCTTTTTCCGCTTCCTCCGCCATGCCCTCCGGCGCTTCCGCGGTCTCTTCCGCCTGGTCACCGGATTCGGCGGCCTGCTGCTCCTTCTCTATTTCCATATCACGTTCCTGCTCTGCCATTTCCGATTGCCAACCTCCATTCCTATCGTTGCTATTCGTCCGCGCCTTCCTGGCCGTACAAGGTGTCCAGCTGGTTCTGTATCATCCGCAGCGTGCCTACGACCTTGTCGTAATCCATCCGTTTCGGGCCGATGATGCCGATGGTGCCTTTCATGCCGCCGCCCAGCTCATAAGTGGCTGTGACCACGCTGCAGTCCTTCATGCTCTGCACCTGGGTCTCCGCGCCGATATACACCTGGATGCCTGTCTCCTCGCCCTCCCCGTGGGCTTCCTGCAGAAGCTCTCCCAGGAGCTGCTTCTCCTCAAAGGTGTTGATCAGCTCGCTGGCCTTCTGCTGGTCGGCCAGTTCCGGATAGCGGAAGATATTGTTGGTGCCGCTGGTGTAGATCTCCAAATCCTCCTCCGCCCGAATCGCCTCTGCCACCGCGTCGATGACCTCGCTGACGATGGCGCTGTGGATGCCCGCCTGCTGCTTCATGAAGGCTATCATGGCAAGATTGATCTCGTCGATGGACAGGCCGTTCAAATGGGTGTTCAGCAGAATGTTCAGCTTCAGCAGCGTCTCGTCGCTCAGCTCCTCCTGCACCGACAGGATATTGTTCTTGATCACATTCCCCTCGATGACGATGACGGCCAGCAGCTGATTGGCCTCCACTCTGGAAAGCTGGATGAACTTCAGCTTGCTGCGCTTTGTCTGGGGCGCGGAAATCATGGTGGCGTACTGGGTATTCTGCGCCAATACCCTGGCGACCTGCTTCAGCAGCGTCTCCATCTTGTCCTGGCGCTGTACCAGCATCTCCTTCATCTCCACCACTTCCCGTTCCTTATCCGCCATCATGGCGTCCACGTACAGGCGGTAGCCCTTGTCGGAAGGGATTCTGCCGGCGGAGGTATGGGGCTGGAAGATATACCCCATCTCCTCCAGGTCGGCCATCTCGTTGCGGATGGTCGCGGAGCTTAAGTTCAGGTCGGTGTACTTGGAAATGGTTCTGCTGCCAACCGGCTCACCTGTCTCCAGATAGTTGCGGATGACTGCCTGCAGGATTTTCTTTTTTCTCTCATCCAGCTCCATCCAAGCTGCCTCCCTTTCTGTTATTAGCACTCATCCAAGAAGAGTGCTAACATCTACTAACCATAAAATAGCACTTACCCTATACATTGTCAACCGATTTCCTCAAAAATAATTCTAAAAAAATTCTAAATAGGAAAAAGCCAATCCTCTCCGATCCCCATAAAAAACGGCACCCGTCCTCTGCCTGACCGCAGATTCAGGTGCCGCCTTCCCGACTGTGCCCAATGTGCCGTGACGCCATCGCAGCCACGGCATATGTTCTTTAGGAATTGTCGGAAAATAACTGATGCAACTTGTTTAGGAGAAAGCCCAGAAATACAACGAAAACGGCTATAAACTCGCATCAGTTATTTGTAGACAATTCCTTACGCCCCCAGGGGACGAAATGTGTCAAATGTCGAAGTTCCCGGTGACCTCACCGTTCATGACATAATACACTTTGTTCTCCTCGGGCTTCACATAGAGCTCTATGCTCTCCAGTTCGCCCGCCTTGCGCTTCAGATCATACTTCCAAACATCCTTCGCGATCTTCAGCAGCTCCTCCTGAGCGTAGGATCTCCCGCCGTACTGGATATGCAAAACGAAATTATCCTCCGGCTTTTTCGCTGCGGCCTTCTTAGCTATCGTCTTAGCCGGTGCCTTGGCTGTCTCTTTCTTCGCCGCTTTGGCTGTATCGGCCGCTGCCGCCTCTGCCCCGGAAGCCTCCTGGGGCGCTTCCTTCTTCGCGCTCCTCGTCCGCTTCGCAGGTGCCTTCTTCGCCGGCGCCGTCTCAGGTTCTGCTATTTCTTCTGTCTTTATCTCTTCTGCCTTGGGTTCGATAGCTTCTACCTTTACTGCTTCCGCAGCCTTTACTGCAGATTTCGTTGATTTTCTTCCCGCCATAATTGCCCACTTCCTTTCTCTCAACAATGATTGCTCACATTTATATGAATATTATGAAAACAGGCGCAAAACGGCGTTCTGCCCAGCCTGCCTTGCAGTATTGTATTCCCTTTTTGCCAAAAAGTCAACTATATAGTGTTTTTTCATTTCCCGGAACAGGCAGGATTCCGCCATGCAGACTGCCGAATATTCCGCTGAAACAGCCTGGTCTTTATGACAGAACTCCACATGCCCCTTCGGGAAACGACTTCATATCTGTGGTATTTGCACAGGATTCCCGGCCCTTTCCCGGCGCTGTGCTCAAAATCGACAAATACGTTCCACCAGGCCGACACCCGGGCTATGCCAGGAACCCGAAGTACATCAGCACCACCGCGCCCAGCAGGATGCGGTACCACCCAAAGACTTTAAAGTCATGCTTCTTGATATACCCCATCAGGAAACGCAGCACGAACAGGGACACGATAAAGGACACCACCGTCCCCGTCACCAGCAGAGTAAGCTCCAGGGAAGTGAAGGCGAAACCGAACTTCACCACCTTCAGGAGGCTGGCCCCGAACATGACCGGGATGGCCAGGAAAAAGGTATACTCCGCAGCCACGGTCCTGGACACCCCGATGAGCAGCGCCCCCACAATGGTGGCGCCGGAGCGGGAAGTGCCGGGGAACACGGCAGCAATCAGCTGGAACACGCCAATCAGGAAGGCCGTCTGATAGGTGATCTGGGACAGCTTCCGCACTCTGGGCCGTCTTCCCTTGTTCCAGGTCTCCACCACGATGAACGCCACGCCGAACACGATCAGCGCGATGGCCACGCAGGTGGGGTTGTAGAACAGTTCGTCGAACACATCGTCGAACAGGATGCCGATCACCGCCGCCGGCACGCAGGACACCAGTATCTTGAACCACAGTATCCAGATATCCTTCTTAAAATATGACATCAGGCCGGTTCCGCCCTCCTGCTCCCGCTCCTTTTTCGTCAGGGCAAAGGGCCATATCTGCTTCCAGAACAGCAGCACCACCGCAAGGATGGCCCCCAGCTGTATCACCACGTCGAACATGCCAAAGAATTCCTCGCTGACGCCTACGCCGTCCTCCAGCGGCCTGAAGGGCATCAGGCTCTCCACCAGGATCAGGTGCCCCGTGCTGCTGATGGGCAGCCACTCCGTGATGCCCTCCACGATGCCGTAGATGACAGCTTTGACGATTTCTATGAATTGTGTCATTTTCTATCCTCCCTCCTTGATTTTTCCTCCCCCGACAGAAAGTCCAGCAGCTCCTCATACCGCGCCGCCGCGTCCTCATAGCCCTGGCGGTACAGAAGCCGCAGCTTATCCGCGTCCTGCTCCACCCGCTTCACGGAAAAGCCTGCCCTGGGCCGGAGCAGGAATACCTGGCCGCTGGCTTTCAGCCGCTCCACATAGGCCACCTGCTCATTGTAATGGACATAGCGCCGCGCCATCAGCTCCGCCACTTTCGGGTATCTCCAGTACCTGGCCCTGAGCATCCAGAGCATATATCCCTTGGCCCGCCTTCTCACGAACCCGGCCTCTTTGGTCATGACCACCACATTCTTCCGGTTCCCGTCGATGACGGATTTCTGGATGGGAATGGAGTCGCTTAAGCCGCCGTCCAGGTAGAGGCCCCCGTCAATCTTCACATTCCTGGACACCAGAGGCAGCGAGGCGGATGCACGGATTTTCGAAATATCTTTTCTCATATCCCGTATCCGGAAATAGACGGGCTTCCCGGTCCTGATATCTGTGGCCACGCTGTAGGCCTTCCCCCCATACGCCTGAAAGGCCTCGTAATCATAGGGGTTCAGGTACTCCGGCACCAGCTGGTAGTTCATCTGCGCATTGAACAGATCCCCTGTGGTCAGCAGGCTCTCCAGGCTGCAGTACCTCCGGTTGCCCAGATAGTCGATGCACACGTCCCTGGCGCGGCCCCTTTGCTTCGACAGGTAGCTGCACATGGTGCAGGCCCCCGCGGACACGCCGTATACACTGGAAAACGCAATCCCCTTGTCCAGAAAAAAATCAATCACTCCGGCGGTGTAAAGCCCTTTCATGCCGCCGCCCTCCAATATCAGTCCTGCCTGATACATAACACTCACTCCTTCATCCCGCGCCGCATCCCCCGGAACCGCTTTCCGCAGGCGCCGGGCCCCGTCCGGGATACCGCGGAAACTAGCGGTACGTCTCCTTCACGAATCTGCGCAGCGCCTCCAGGGACCGCTCTACCTTTTCCGTATCGATGCAGTAGGCCATCCTGAAATATCCCGGCGCGCCGAAGGTGTCCCCCGGCACTAGAATCAGGTCATAGGCCAGGGCCTTCCGGCAGAATTCCCTGGCATCCTCCTCCAGCGCTTTCGGGAAGATGTAAAAAGTCCCCCCGGGCTTCACGCAGGTAAAGCCAAGAGCCGCCAGCTCCCTGTAAAGAATCTCCATGTTCGTCTCATAGACGCCCAAATCCGCCGTCTCGTCCAGCACTTTGGACACCGCCAGCTGAATGATGGAGGGCGGGCAGTTGTGGCCGATGCCCCGGGAAATCTGCCCGCACATATTGACCATGGTCTCCGCCTCCGCGCAGTTCGGGTTCACCGCCACGTAGCCGATCCGCTCTCCCGGGATGGACAGGGACTTGGAGAAAGAATAGCACATAATGGTATCGTCGTAAAAAGCGGAGACACAGGGGGCATCCACGCCCTTAAACACGATTTCCCGATAAGGTTCGTCCGAAATAAGATATATCCTGTGCCCGTATTCCCTGGACTTCTGCCCCAGCAGGTCCGCCAGCCTCCGGAGGGTCTCCGCGGAATACACCACGCCGGAAGGGTTGTTGGGCGTGTTGATCAGCACTGCCGCCACATTCTCCGTGAGCATCTCCTCCAGTTTGCCAAAATGGATCTGGAAGCTTTCCGTGTCAGGAGGCACCACCTTCAGCTCCGCCCCTGTAAGGTTCACATAGGGCATATATTCCGGGAAATAGGGGGCAAAGGTCAAGACCGCGTCCCCAGGCTCCGTCACCAGCCGGAACGCATGGGCCAGCGCGCCCGCCGCGCCGGAGGCCATAAAAATGTGCTCCTTGCGGTAAGGCAGCCCGAACCGTTCCTCCAGAGAAGCCGCGATGGCCTCCCTGACAGCCGTGATGCCCAGGCTGGGGCTATAGCCATGCAGCTCGCTGCTCCCCTCCCCCTCCAGCAGCCGGATCATCTCCTCCGTGAATCCCCTGGGAACCGGCACGGAGGGGTTCCCCAGGCTGTAATCGAACACATTCTCATATCCGATTTCCTGCCCTCTCGCCGTGGCGAACTCCGACAGCTCACGGATCACGGATTTCCCTGACAGCATACTCCGATATTTCTGAACTAACATCCCATCTCTTCCTTTCTTACCAATCTTACCAACATTTTATGAAATAAGCTTCCCGACATGCCTGCCGGGCGCAAAATATCCTCCTCGATCACGCCTCCTCCGACCAGGCCAGGGCGCATCTGACCGCGCGTTTCCAGCCTTTCAGGAGCCGCTCCCTCTTTTCCTGTTCCATCATCGGCCCGAACACCTTTCCGATCCGCCAGTTCGCCCGGATTTCTTCCCTGTCCTTCCAGTAGCCCACCGCCAGGCCTGCCAGATAGGCCGCGCCCAGCGCAGTGGTCTCGATGCACTCCGGCCTGTGCACCTGGGTGTCCACAATGTCCGCCTGGAACTGCATCAGGAAATCATTGGCGCTGGCCCCGCCGTCCACCTTCAGGCCTTTCAGCCGGATGCCGCTGTCCTGTTCCATGGCGCGGAGCACGTCGGCAGTCTGATAGGCGATGGACTCCAGCGTGGCGCGGATGAAATGCTCCTTGCCGCAGCCTCTGGTCAGGCCTACCACGGTCCCTCTGGCATACTGGTTCCAGTAAGGCGCGCCTAACCCCGCAAAGGCGGGCACAAGATAGACCCCTGCCGTGTCCTCCACTGCCTCACAGTACTGCCGGGACTGGGCCGCGTTCCGGATCATGCGCATGCTGTCCCGCAGCCACTGGACCCCCGCGCCAGCCACGAACACGCTGCCCTCCAGGGCGTACTGGGGCTTCCCGGAGGTCCCCGCCGCGATGGTGGTGAGCAGGCCCGACTGAGAGGCGATGGCGTCCCCGCCTGTGTTCATCAGCAGAAAACAGCCTGTCCCGTAAGTGTTCTTCACCTCGCCCCGCTCAAAGCAGCACTGGCCGAACAATGCCGCCTGCTGGTCGCCTGCCGCCCCCGCAATGGGAATCTCCCCGCCCAGGACGGACGCGTCCGTATGTCCGTAGACACAGCTGGAGGGCATCACCCGGGGCAGAAGCGCCCTGGGGATGCCGAACCGCTCCATGATCTCCTCATCCCACACAAGCCTGTGGATGTCGAACAGCATGGTGCGGGAGGCATTGGTATAGTCGGTCACATGGACCGCGCCCTTTGTCAGGTTCCAGATCAGCCAGGTGTCCACCGTTCCGAACACCAGTTCTCCCCTCTCGGCACGCTCCCTTGCCCCGGGCACATTGTCCAGGATCCAGGCAATCTTGGAGGCGCTGAAATAGGCATCCGGCACCAGGCCGGTCTTTTCCCGAATCTTTTTGTCGAACCCGTCCTCCTTCAGCGCCTCGATCATGTCCGAAGTGCGGCGGCACTGCCACACGATCGCGTTGTATACGGGCTCGCCTGTGTTCCTGTTCCAGAGAAGCGTGGTCTCCCGCTGGTTGGTGATGCCGATGGCGGCTATCTGCCCTGCGGACACCCCGGCCATGGCCATGCACTCCGCGGCCACCGCCAGCTGGGAAGACCAGATTTCCTTGGGGTTGTGCTCCACCCAGCCCGGCTGGGGGTAAATCTGTGTAAATTCCTTCTGGGACATACCGCAGATAGTTCCCGTTCTATCAAACAAAATACAACGGGAACTGGTAGTCCCCTGATCCAATGCCATCACGTATTCCTGCATATGCTTCTCTCCCTTCTGCCAGAGCGTGGTATTTCTCTATTTATACTCGCGGCCGCAAAAAACTGCCGTGAACGCTCTCCTTCCTTGCGCCAGGCTCCCGGGCGAGTCTGCAGACATCGCGGCAGCGTCCATGGCTCGTGAGTATATCCTCGTAAGGAATTGTCTACAAATAACTGATGCGAGTTTATAGCCGTTTTCGTTGTA
>CAJUFI010000056.1 GCA_910585665.1 uncultured Acetatifactor sp.
AAGCTATATTATAGGAAGCAAGTGCAGCTTCCTATAATCGAATGCGGCGCAAAGAACGCGCCTTTTATCAGAAGCCAAGTGCATGGCTTCTGATAAGCTATATTATAGGAAGCAAGTGCAGCTTCCTATAATCGAATGCGGCGCAAAGAACGCGCCTTTTATCAGAAGCCAAGTGCATGGCTTCTGATAAGCTATATTATAATATAAAGAGACCACATAAGCAAACACATTCGTGTCTCCGGCGGTACTTCTTCCAAAACGCTTTCCGCCGGAAGCCGATATCCGCCATAGACATTAAGGAAGTGTCTGCAAATAACAGCTACAAGCTGAAAGCCCTAAAGCAGCCTGAAACCATCACATAACCAGGCAATGCCCGGAAACGCCTGTCGCCTTTTCGGGCACGCCCCGGGCTTCTACTGCACCGAAACCAGGAGGACAGGACATGGGAAACGATTATCTGATACAGAAAAAACCGCTGAACGCTTTACTCATCTTCGCGCTGCCCATGATGATAGGAAATCTGTTCCAGCAGACCTATACCATGGCGGACTCTTGCGTAGTGGGCCGTCTGGTGGGGGAGGACGCGCTGGCCGCCGTGGGGGCAAGCTACGCCCTCACCAATATCTTCATCTGCATCGCTGTGGGCGGGGGCGTGGGGGCATCGGTCATCGTCAGCAGATATTTCGGCGCAAAGGAATATGCCAGGATGAAGCTGGCCGTCTGCACCGCCTTCCTCTCTTTCCTGGCTGTCAGTGTATGTCTGGCCGTCTTCGGATCATTGCTTGGCCGTCAAATCATGCAGGCGCTGAATACCCCCGGGGACGTGCTGGACATGGCCGCGGAGTACCTTGCCATCTATTTCCTGGGACTGCCTTTCCTGTTCATGTACAACGTGGTCTCCTCCATGTTCAACGCCCTGGGGAAGTCCAGGATACCCTTATGCTTCCTGATATTCTCCTCCCTCTTCAACATCGGGCTGGATTTCATTTTGG
Organism: uncultured Acetatifactor sp.; assembly: GCA_910585665.1. Classification (GTDB taxonomy): domain Bacteria; phylum Bacillota; class Clostridia; order Lachnospirales; family Lachnospiraceae; genus Acetatifactor. The sequence goes on from CAJUFI010000056.1 coordinate 993, forward strand.
TGAAATATTTCCAGATGGGCGTGGCGGGCGTGGCCTGGGCCACTTTGATCGCCCAGGGCATCTCCGCGGCGCTTTCCTTTCTCGTGTTCCTGTATGTGCTCCGGAACCTGGACTGCGGAAAGACCGCCCTCTTTGATAGAAAAGAACTTTCCGATATGACGAAAATAGCGCTGCCCTCCATCCTGCAGCAGTCCATCATCTCCATCGGCATGATGCTGGTGCAGTCGGTGGTGAACAGCTTCGGCCCCCAGGCTCTGGCGGGCTTCTCCGCCGGAATCCGAGTGGAGTCGATCTGCATCGTGCCCATGTCCGCCATCGGCAACTCCCTCTCCTCCTACACCGCCCAGAACATGGGCGCACGGAAAAACCACCGCGTCATAACGGGCTATCATGTAGCCAACCGGATGGTCCTGGTCTGCGCGGCAGTCATCTGCCTGGTGCTGGAGCTGTTCCACGATGCCATCATCACCTTCTTCCTGGGGGAGGACGGCACAGACGTGGCCCTGGCCACGGGCAACGACTACCTTATTTTCATGGGATGGTTCTTCTGCCTGATCGGCTTCAAGATGGCAGTGGACGGGCTGCTGCGGGGCGCGGGAGACATGAAGATGTTCACCGTCGCCAATCTGGCCAACCTGCTCTTCCGGGTCACCGCCTCCATGGCCCTGGCCCCTGTCTTCGGCCTCCGGATGGTGTGGGTCACGGTGCCTGTGGGCTGGCTGATCAACTGGGCCATCTCCTATGCCCGGTACCGGACAGGGAAGTGGCAGCAGACAGCATCCCTCTGAGGAAGCCCTCCCCGTCCCGCTGCTTTTCCTGCCAAAAGCTTCCCGCCTTCCCCACAGAATCCGGGAAGCTTTGGCAGCTCTCTACTTCCCGGTTGCTTTCGCCTCAGCCGCCTTCTCAGCCTCCACCTTCTCCCGGGCTGCTTCCGCCTTCTCCCGGGCCTCCTTCAGCTCCTGCTCCTTCCGCCGCTTCAGCTCCTTCTTCTCGTTCTCCTCCCGCTGCTTCTCCTCGGAGAGCCTGCTGCTGATCCGGGTGAGCCGGTAAATCTTCTCTATGGCAGCCTTGTCCAGCATGTCCGCGGACATCCGCCACTCCCAGTTCCCGCCCAGGGTGGAGGGCTTGTTGATCCGAGCCTCCGCGTCCAGCCCCAGGTAGTCCTGGATGGGGATGATACAGGTATCGGCGGAGCTCATCATGGCCATGCGCACGAAATCCCAATACTTCTCCTCATCCGGCGTGGACGCGTTGTTCATGTACTCCGCGGCGAAGGCCTTCGACTCCTCGTCCAGCCCCTTGTACCACTGCACCAAAGTCTCATTGTCATGGGTGCCGGTGTACACCACGCAGTTCCTGTCATAGCTGTGGGGCAGATAGTCTGTCTCCTCCCTGGGATCGAAAGCGAACTCCAGCACCTTCATGCCCGGATAGCCGCTGTCCTTCAAAAGCTGCACCACGCTGTCCGTCAGGAAGCCAAGATCCTCCGCGATGATCTCCTTGTCGCCCAGGCGCTTGCGCAGCGCGTGGAACAGCTCCATCCCGGGGCCTTTCTCCCAGTGGCCGCCCTCCGCCGTCTCGTCCCCGTAAGGGATGCTGTAGTACTCGTCGAACCCGCGGAAATGGTCTATCCGCACCACGCCGTAGAGCTCAAAGCAGTGATCCAGCCTTTTGCACCACCATTTGAAGTCCGTCTGCCTGTGGTAATCCCATTTGTACAGCGGATTCCCCCACAGCTGCCCCGTGGCGGAGAAAGCGTCCGGCGGGCAGCCCGCCACGGCGATGGGCTGGAAGTCGGCATCGAACTGGAACATCTCCGGGTGGGCCCAGGCGTCCGCGGAATCGAACGCCACGTAAATCGGAACATCCCCGATGAACCGAATTCCGTTGTCATTGGCGTATTTTTTCAGCTTCTTCCACTGGACATGGAACTCATACTGGAGATACTTGTAGAATTCGATATCGAAATAGCATTCCCTCCGGTAATAGTCCATGGCAAAGCCCCAGCGCTTCTTGATGTCCTCCGCCCACTCCTCCCAGGCGGCCCCATCGAACCGCTGCTTCACCGCCATGAAGAGGGCATAGTCCTCCAGCCAGTCCGCGTTCTCCTGCACGAAGCGGAGGAAGTCCGGGTTCTGGGCGATGTTGCTGCGCTCATAGGCCAGGTGCAGCAGAGGGAAGCGCTCCTCGTAGATCTTGCCGTAGTCTATCCGCGCGGGGTCGCTGCCGAAATCACAGGCATCGCATTCCTCCTTCGTCAGCAGCCCTTCCTCAATCAAAGCCTCCAGGTCGATGAAATAAGGGTTCCCCGCAAAGGAGGAAAAGGACTGATACGGAGAGTCCCCATAGCTGGTGGGGGACAGGGGCAGAATCTGCCAGTAGCTCTGCCCCGCCTCCTTCAGCCGGTCAACGAAATCATATGCCTCCCTGGAAAAACAGCCGATGCCGTACTTTGACGGCAGACTGGCGATGGGAAGCAAAATACCACTTGCTCTTTTCATAACATTTACCCTGTCCTTTCTCAACGCTCCAACGCGCCATGTACCATTTATATGTATCCTCCCTGTTCAGAAGGTCTTTCCCTTCAGGAAAAAGCCCTGAATCCCAACACCATTATAAGCCATTTTCCGTCAAAACACAATTCCCAAACTGTCTTCCCTGTCAACATCCGTGGCCATCCGCCAGGATCAACGGCCCGATTTTACGGAAATCTCCGTCCAGGACGCGGTAAGTGGCCTGCACCCTGCCGTACTCTTCCGGAGAAATCTCCGTGTGGATGTACAAAGAATCCATCCCCACATGGCATGCCCCTGCGATGTCCGCGGATTCGTCGTTTCCTATCATGATGCTTTCCGACGACTTCAGACCGTACTCATTCATCAATCTTTCAAAAAAATCGGAGAGGGCTTTTTGCATCCCTGCTCCGATGAAAGGAAGGTGCCATTAAAATAGGAAGTCAGATGCAGCATTTCGATTTCCGGCCTGGTAAAGTCCGTCTGGGCGTTGGACAGCAGATAAATCCGCTTCCCTCTCTTACGCAGCTCCTGAAACAAATCCTCCACCCCGTCATACACCCGGAGAGCTTCCCGGGAGATGGCCCGGAAAGTGATCGCCGTCATTTTCGCCTGACGTTCGTCACAGGGAACCTGTCTCCCGGCGTACAGCAGCGCGAACACCTTCGTCAGGTCAGGCTCCGCGTCTTCGGTCCCTATCTTGTCCCGCTCCTTCTGCTCCAGGCTCCGGAATGTCTCCCGCAGCTCCTCCGCCGTGTAACGGGCCCCCAGCGCCGCGTATATCTCGCTCATCTTCTCCCACAGGTAAGGCCTTTCCTCATCCGTGCGGATGTGGGCCAGCGTCCCTCCCCGTACCATTCCGTCTCCGTCAGGCGGCACCGCTGCCCGGACAATCTGTTTCCTCCGTCCCAACAACAGACCGCTGTGGGCAGCCACGAGGATATGACCCCCCGCGATTTCCGCCTTTCTGCGGCAGTCTGTCTCCAGGCCGTCCGCCAGCACTTCCCAAAGCCTGTACTGCCCCTCGGGCCCCTCCGGGGATAGGGCGCTCTCTGGCATGCCCACGGCCGTCTCCTGTCCGGAAGCGTTGTATACAATGAACAGCTCCTCCCAGGGGCTGTCCGCCGGAGCCCTGTTGTCCACCAGAAAAGAGACCACGCCTTCCCCGTGGATCCTGCCGCAGCTGATGCGCGACACCGCTTCCGGGGACTTATCGCACACTCCAGGCAGGCGCTTTCTGAGCCGTATCAGGCCCTTGTAGTATTCTACCAGTTCCCCGTACTCCACCGTCCGGCTCCAGTCCAGCATGTTCAGCTCCGGCGAGGAGCGGTAGCTGTTGCCCTCCCCGTGCTTCGTCCTTCCGAACTCCTCCCCTGCCTGCAGGAAGATGTTCCCCTGGCAAGTGAAATATATGAATGCGGCCAACTTATTGGCAGCCAGCACATCCTCATGCTTTCTGTCAAAATCCGGCTTATCCCGGTGCATGGACAACACCAGCTTATCCCAGAGAGTGAAATTGTCATGGGCGGAGACGTAATTGATGATCTGCCGGCAGCTCTTTGGCTCAAAGCAGGCCCCGCCGTCCTTCCATCCGGTCACCGCCTGGAGGATGGCAGTCTCCAGGCCGGTGCCTCCATTGACAAAGCCAGGCTCCGTCCCCTGGAATACGCTGCCCTTTATCACATCTCTGGTATCATCACAGAAGATTCCAACCCCATCGTCCAGGAAGCCCGCATTCCCTTTCTGGGCCGCTCTGGTTCCTTTTTCCATGGGAGAATCCGCCGCGCTCCAGGGCTCCCCATACATCATTTTCTTCCCGGGGCCAAATTCCGCGTCCAGCTCCCGCCTGATCCGGTTCATCAGCTCCACCGTGAGAAGCCCCATCAGGTCGAACCGGAATCCGTCTATATGATACTCCTTCGCCCAGTACATCACGGAATCCGCGATATAATTGTCCACCATGGAACGCCCTGCGGCAATGTCATTCCCACAGGCGGAGCCGTTGGAGAGACTGCCGTCCTCCTGGTAGCGGTAATAATACCCCGGCACCATCCGCTGCAGCCAGGAATCCTCCTGGTGGGTATGGTTATACACTACATCCATAATAACCCCAATCCCGTTTTCATGCAAGGCCTGAATCATTTCCTTGCACTCCCTGATCCGGACGATGCCATCGTTGGGATCCGTGGCATAGGAGCCCTCCGGCACATTGTAGTTCACCGGGTCATATCCCCAGTTGAACTGCCTTTCATCCCCGGCCTCGTCTACAGATCCATAGTCAAAGAAAGGCAGAAGCTGCACATGGGTGACGCCCAGCCGCTTCAGATATTCCATGCAGGTGGGATAGTCCCCTCCTGTCCCGTCCACGGTAAACGCCTTGTACTTCCCCCGGTATTCCCCGGGGACGCCGCTCTTGACATCATAGGAAAAATCCTTGATATGCAGCTCATAGACAATCCGTTCTCTGCAGTCCCGGGGCGCCCTGTCCGACTCAAATCCCGGCGGATTCGTCCTGGAGAGATCCACCACCATGCTTCTGCCGCCGTTACAGTTACAGCCCACCGCGTACGGATCCGCAGTGCGCGTGTCCTTCCCGTCTATCCGCACCAGATAATCATAGTACATGCCGTGCAGGCTCTCCGGAAATTCCAGCTTCCATACGCCCTTTTCATCCGCCTGCATCTGTCTTCTGAGACAGATATCATCCGTAATTCCGTCTTTATAGAAACGTAATTCTATCTTTTCCGCAAAAGGGCTCCAGACCTTAAAGACCGTTCTGCCCTCTGTGCATATCGCGCCCAAATCCTTTCCGCCATACCGGAATCTCGCGTCAAACTCCTCGCTGGCAAAAAAACCCATGTCCTCAGCTATACTATTTTTCACGCTTCCTCCTAAACAAAATGCTGCTCTATAAAAATGCTGCCGCAATACGAATGAAAGGTATATCTGTCAAGCTAAACACCCGGCCGTCATCGTCCCGTCATCCTTTCACTGCACCCGATACGCCTTCCACATAACACTTCTGCGTCACCAGGAAGAGGACTGATTCATGTTCTCTATCATGGTAAGCCGCCGAGCACCTGATCAGAAGATTGTCCTCCAGCTCATTCCAGCGGAAGCACTCCTCCTCAATTGTCTTCAGCATTTTCAGCGCCGCCTTCAGATAGATTCCGCTCTGTCTCCCCTCTGTCAGCTTCGCCAGCTCCGTCAGGCCGCAGGCGGCAATGGCGGCGGCTGTGGAATCCACGAAATCCACGTCCATAGGCTGGCGGAAGTCCACAGGAATCAGACCGCTCTCCGGAATATTTGCAATAAAGTAATTGGCCACCCGCTCCGCTGTCTCCAGGAAAGCAGCGTCTTTGATATGCAGATAACTTAACGTAAAACCGTACAGCGCCCAGCTCTGTCCCCTGGTCCAGGAAGAGCCTTCCCCGAACCCCTGTCCGCCGTAGCTTCTCACCATTTTACCGGTCTCCAGGTCGAACTCCACGATATGATTGGCGGAACCGTCTCCCCGGATAAAATTCTCTTTGGCCGTATAGGCATGGCTGACGGCTATCTGGGCGAACCTGGGGTCTTTCGTCTCCTCGCTGGCCCAGTACAGCAGCGGCAGGTTCATCATACAGTCAATGATCGCCCATCCTCTGTGGTCTTCGTTTCCCCAGTCGTTCCAGGCCCGGATGAATTTCCCCACCGTGTTGTAGCGGCCAGCCAGGTTCGATGCCGCCAACAGCCCCCTGTTCCTGGAAGCGGGGTTCTTCGTCATCCGGTAGTCTGCCACAGCAGTGGGCAGCCATTTAAAGCCGTTGTCATGGTCAAGCTTGCCGTAATCCATCAGGCAGGCGTCCAGCTTCCGCTCGTTATCTTCGGCGATTTTTCTGTAGGACTCGTTTTCGGTGAGCGCGTACATCTGCCACATCATGCCGCCCCAGAATCCGTTGGTCCACCAGCCGATTTCCCCAGACTTATCGTCATGCACCCCGTGTACCGTGGTGTAGGGAATCTTATCCTTCGACCGCTCGCTTACCCGCTCCAGCTTGTGGGCCACCCTGTCCAGGATTTCCTGTACCCATGCCGCGTCTTTTTCGTTTAGCTCCATCGCTCTTCTCCTTTTCGCATGCACTTTATTTTTCATTTTTGCTTTTGGGTTTATCTGCACATGTCAATGCCTCACCGAAAAGTAGTTCATCAGTATCTCCTTTATATGGCTGTACCGCCTGGCGTAGGAGTTCTCCACCCGGATCAGCTGTAGATTGTGGGCCGCGCAGATTTCGTTCTTCTTCCGGTCGCGGTTCCGCACCACCTCGTCCTCGAAATGCTCCTTGCCGTCCAGCTCGATGGCCAGCACCGGCAGCTGGGACGGGCCCTGTTTTTCGTACACTACGAAGTCGAACCGCCCGGAATAGAACAGGTCGCTGCCTGTCACATTCTCCCGGAAGACCTGGGAGACGGCCACTTCCTTCTGGACGGAGAAGCGGTTCTGGGAGAGCCAGATATTCTCCAGGGCATGGTTCAGGTTCTCCAGGAAAGCCTCCTCCGTGGCCGTGCTGAAAGGCTTCACCCCCAGGGCCCTGGAATTCGCCTTTTTCCGGGTCACCTGGGACTGGCCGTTCTTCTTCACATACTCCACCAGCTCGTAGAGGTCGTCCTCCGTGCCCTCCCTGTGGAGCCTGGCCAGGTTCCCGGAGTCGGAGAGCACGATAAGGCGGTCCCTGGCCCGGGAGGTGGCTACGTTGATCAGCTCCTTGTTGTTCTTCAGCCATTCATAGGTTCCGTTCCGGGTCTGGTCCGTGATGGCGGTGGAGAAGAGCACTACGTCCTTCTCGTCCCCCTGAAAGGCGTGGACGGTGCCGCAGGTCACGTTCTTCAGACCTGCTTTGGTCAGGGCTTCCTCAATCAGTTTCCTCTGGTTCACGAAGGGCGTGATGACGCCGATGCTCTGCTCCCTGTGGAGACTGGCGTAGCGGACGATCTGCTCCACCTCCTGAGGGGCGGTGTTGCGCACCGGGCTGTCCTGGTTCTTGATGTCCAGATAGAGAAGGGGATGCTCTTCTCTGCTGGCAGAACATATGTTTAGCCTGGAATTATAGTATTTTTGGTTGTTGAACTGGATGATTTTCTCGTTGCAGCGGTAATGGCTGCGCAGCAGAACTTCATCGCTGACCGCGTCGCAGGCCAGGAAGGTCTTGTAGATGGAATTTTTCCGATAGTCGTACTCCTCGGCCACATGATACTTTTTCCGCAGTCTCTGATTGGGCAGCTCCTCCAGCAGGATCACCGGGTTCAGCTGCTGCGGGTCTCCCACCAGCATCAGGTTCTCTCCCCGGATGACGGGCACCAGGGACACCGCCGTGTTGCACTGGCTGGCCTCGTCCATGATGACCATGTCGAACATAGGCTCCGGCTCTCCCAGTCTGTGGGCGGAGATACAGGTGGTGATCATGATGGGGAAAATATCCTGGAGCTTCTTCACGTTTTCTGTCTTCCCCAGGTATTTCGCGAAAGCCGCCACCTGTTCTTTCTCCTCTGTATCGAACAAAATCTTTCGTAATTCCGAATACTTATTGCCGTCCAGTTTCTTGATGTAGCGGGCGGAGGTGTAGAACAGATATTTCAGCAGTTCCTCTGAAGTCTGGTCCAGCAGGGCGAAGGCATCCTGCTCCGTAATCTCCCCGGCCTTTTCTATCCGCTTCTGCACCTGGGCCAGCTGTCTGCCCTGGAGGTCAGCCTGGAAAGGGAGCATCTCCAGGGACGGCTTGCAGCGGCGCTGATATTCCAGCAGCCGGTTCAGGGTCTCGCTGCGCTCCTTTAAATCCAGCACCTCCTCGTAGTCTTTCAGCAGATTGGAAAGCTCCCTGGCCCGTCTCTTCCGGTCCTCTTTCCGCCTGTCCAAAGTCCCCTCGAACACGGTGATGGCCTGGGTCTGGTAATACAGTTCTTTGATATGCTCGATGGCCTCTCTGACTTTCTCCGCATTTCCCAGCCGCAGGGCGGGGAAAGGTATCTTCTTCCCCTGGTACTCCATGTCCATCAGCTTCTCGAAGACGGTGTTGATGGGATGGTTGTTATAGGAGGCGAACAGCACTGTCCTCTCGTTGAAAAAGGCCGTGACGATGGTGTTGATGATGGTATTGGTCTTGCCTGTGCCCGGCGGGCCCTGGATGTAGGCTACGGGGTATTTCATGGCGTTGTGGATGGCCAGGAGCTGGTCCAGATTGATCTGGCGGTTCAGCAAGGCAAAGGGATAGCTCTTCCGCCGGACCGGGCGGTTCAGCAGGTCGCCGAAAAAGGCCCGGATGGGCACCGTGGCCCTGTCCTCGCTGATCATCTTGATGATCGCCTGGTATTCCCCGTGGAGGTCTAAGGGCACGTCCATGCCAAGGCCGATGATGTAGGGCATGTCGTCCACCCCCATGACACGCCGGCTATGCTTCATGACACAGTCCTTGATTTTCTCCTGATTCCGTTCAAAATCATTCAGCAATTCGTACTCATCTGCATCCAGGTATCTGCGGATATTCTCTTTGGTCTCCCCATAGCAGAATTCCGTGCACACCGTGATGTCATCCTCCGGCCGCAGGACGCGCTGCTTCACGTCCAACTGCAGCTTGCGGCAGGCCAGCACGTACAGCCCCCTGGCCGTGTGGATGCTCAGCACGTTCATGGCAAGCTGCTGCATGGATAGCTTGCCGTCCCTGCGCCCCTTTTCGTCCTGTCCCTTCCGGGACTGTTCCTGCCGTGACATCCTCAGCTGAAAATTCCGGACGATGGCGCGGAACTGCTCCCCGTCCAGCTGATAGCCCTCCCCTGTGAAGCTCTCCTGGTCCAGGTAGCGCACCAGGGCGAAGTCGGAACGGTAGGGCACCGTGTCCATGCGGTTGCACATCTCCAGGTAGTTCAGAATCTTCAGGTTGGCGCTGTTGTCGAATAAGTGTCTGTATTTATGCGGGTTTAAGTAAATGTCCTGAACCAGCTCCTCGTTCACCGGACAGTAAGACCCCTCCACGATTTGGGAGGACAAAATGGAATCGATATAGATGGAATCATAAGAATCCGTGGTGTACCTGCCAAGGTGCAGGCCGTCCACCATAAGGGAACGCCTGGCCGGATTCAGGTTCCGGATGCCGATCCAGTATTTCGTGACCTGGGCTTCCCGGTTCCTGTACTCGATTTTCAGCCATTTTCCCTCGTGGATGGCCCTGAAAATGTCGTGGCATATATTGTTCATCGCATTCTCTGCACCTCTTTTTGCCGGCGGTTCGCTCCCGGGAGCCTGCATCCGTGGAAGACGCTGGGACCCGGGGCGCTCTTTTTTCTTCGCCGCCGCTTTTTGACGAATCGTCATCGGCTGCCTTGGCTGCGGGCAAACCTGTCACAGGGACTGCCGCTGTGGGTTCACAGCTTCGCGGCATATTTTTCCCGGTCGTCCATGGGAAGCTTCAATGCGTCCATGGCCTGTTCCGCTGTCCATTTCATGCTGTCCATCAGGTTCCTGATAGATGCCAGCATGGCGTTTTCTTTGCCTTCTGCCCTTCCTTCTGCCCTTCCCTCTGCCATACCACGTTCTCTGCCCTTAATCCTCTCTTCTTCCAGCTCTTCCTTCATCAGCTTCCTCAGCGCCTCACACATGACAAAATCCCTCCTTACTGTATCGTAGACCTTCCCATTTGCGGAAATGCTGACCTGCAGAAGCGCCTCCACATTGTCGCGGTCTCCCGGCTCTGTCAGAAATGTGGCTTTGTGGATGAAGTCTCTGATGTCTTCCTCCCTGGCGCTTCTGGACAGAATGCGCAGCCCGCTGTGGGCTTCCCGGCTCAGCTGCCCGGTCACCACAATTTGTGTGTCGAACAGCACATTCCCTTCTACATAGTATATTCCCGGAAACCGTTCCGAAACCTCCAGCCCTTCCTTTTTCAGCGCTTTCAGCAATTCCCTGGGACAGCTCTCCCGGAAAATCGATACCGTCAGCTCCCGGGCAGGAATCTGGTCCACCGTGTCCCCGAATCCTTTGTACAGACATGCATATCCTATCGTCTTGTAGTAGTCGTCTATGGACAGCCCGTCCTCCGGGCTTTTGTACTCTACTACATTGTATCTTTTGAAAATGCGCCCGATTTCGTTCTCAATGCGTACATCCGCCAGCTTCTTGATAATTAACAGATCCATCTGAAGCGGCGCTTTGCTCAGGTTGTATTCCCGCTGGAACGCAAGCACGTCCTTGTCGGAAATCAATTCCAGCTCCGCCGCACTGTAAAAACCCGGGTGCCATTGGATTGTCGCCTTTTCAAAGTTCAACGCCACTGGCAAGCACCTCCTGTCTGCACTTCCATTCTACCATCCGGCCCTTGAATATGGCAAGCCTTTACGGCGTAAATTTCACTTAAATTTCACCTTGATTTCAACAAGCATCCAAAAAGGCCGGCCCATGAAAAAGCCAGCCCAATCGCTATAACCATACATTTTCACCCTGACACAAATCCACCTCGTAACGTTCCGACTCCCGGCGAATGCCCTCTCGGTTCCAGCCTTTCAGCTTCACATACATCCGACAGGGCGCCTCCAGCACAAGCTTTGTCAATTTCCCCTGTGCAAGCCTTGCGCTGACCAGGAGACCGCCCTCCGTCCGCAGGCCACGGAAAGCCACCTCCCGGCGCTCCCAGCTTTCCGGAATCGCGGGAAATACCTCAATGACTCCCTCTTCCCCATAAAGCAGCATCTCCTGTAAGGCATCCGCGGCGCACATATTCGCCTCCAGCGTAAACGGATGATAGGTAAACGACGAATACCCCTCCGCTTTCTGATCCCCGTTCAAATGGAAGCCGTTGGGGGAACAGAAATTGCGCCAGAAAATCCCCAGCTGCTCCGCCGCTTTCTCCCCCTTGCGGGCTATCACATACAGTTCCGCCATCCAGCAGAAGCTGAACCCCACCCACATGTCAGTGCCCAGTTCCTCCAGATTCCGGATAGTGGCCTCTATGATACGGCGATGTCCCTCTGTGTCATATCTCACCAGCCGCAGGGGATGAATCGCCTGGGCATGGGAATGATGGCGATGGGATTCCGCCAAAACCTCATCCGGCGCAATCATCAGCACGCCCCTCTCGTCCACCGCCAGAGCGGGAAGCTTCCCTCTGACATGCCGCCACCGTCTCTCTTCCTGCTCCAGGGCATTTCGTTTTTCCGCACAGGTTTCTACGTCTGATAGTTTTTCCGCATACCCGCGCAAGGTTTCATAGAAATAGTGCAGAAAAGCCAGATCATAGTTGCTGTTGGGCGTCACGAAAGCCTCCAGCTCATCGTCATGTATCTCCGGCGAACTGGAAATGGGAAAACGCAGCAGCCCGTCCTCTCCCTCCTCCAGCAGCGCTCCGATGCATTCTGCCGTCTCCTTAAAATAGGGATAGGCCCTCTCCGCCAGGAAACGCTCCTCCCCGGAATACCGATAGTAAGGAATTGTCTACAAATAACTGATGCAAGTTTATAGCCGTTTTCGTTGTATTTCTGGGCTTTCTCCTAAACAAGTTGCATCAGTTATTTTCCGACAATTCCTAATCGTCAAATGCTTTACAGAGCCACATCTGGTTCGCAGGAGAAAGGCTGTACATCGGCCATCCGCCCAAAGCCTTCCCGTCAATGCTCATCACGGCCGGCAGACACAGGCCCTCCGTCTCATAAAAACTCCTCGCGAAGGCCCGGGCCGGCTTCCTGCGATTCCACAAAAAATCCACAAAACTCCGCCCCTGGGCAAGGTGATTGGCTTTCAGATAATGATAATAGCTCATCTGTGTGTTCAGGTCATTGTGATAGTCCCCCTTCCAGGGCGGAAGCACGTCCTCATCGGCCGTCCACACCCCCTGCAAAGGCATGGGATAGCAGCCCTCTCTGGAACAGGCGGCCAGCAGATAATTGCTGATATACCAGTTCCTCTCCATGAACCTGTCCGGCAGCGAGATGCTGCTTCTGCCCCAGAATTCTTTCCACCAGCCCCTGTGCTCTTCCAGCCATCCCTCATACCCCGGCACCTCCAGCAGCTTCTGTTCTGCCTGTAAAACGGATTCCTCCGGCGAAACGAATATGCGATATAAAATATCTGTTTTTCCATTCTTTTCCCGAATGGCCATCACTATGCCATAGGAAAACCCTTCGCTTATTTTCTGCTCAAAGGCTTCCAGATGACAGCCATCCCCGCACTCTTTGCAATACCGCACGGGTGCTTCATAAAAGACGCTTTTTAAGCTCCCGCGCGACACCCCTTCCCCTTGTTCCGCGGATTCCGTCTCTCCGTCAGAAAGCCTTCCAAATTCCGGCGATTGCAGTTCCACCGAAAAAAGGGCCCTGGGCATGTCCACGGAAATCATGCCGATTCCTTTTGTGGCATGGACAATGCTTCTGATTCTCCGGCTTTCCGCCTTTTCCGATTCCAGCACGAGCTCCGCTTCCCCGTCAGAAAGCCGCAGACAGGATTGCGTTTTCTCATATCCCTCAAAGGCAAGAATGATTTTTCCTGCCGGAAGCTTCGTGGGCAGCGGATGTTTATAGGGATTGTTAAAAATCCTGCGGATTTCATCATTGTCTCCCTCTTTTGCCAGCCGTGCCAGATTCCGATAGGTAAATTCCGGACGCTCCGTCCCCGGAGCCGGCGTCGTGTCCCAGATGTCCGTCCGGTCCAGACTGAACCGCAGATGCCAGGGACTGCCCCATATCAGGCATCCCGTCTCCCCGTTTCCAAGGGGAAGGGCGCTCTCCCAGCAGGAAATATTTTCCTGAAATCTCAATTCATGCTCCATACTTTTCGTTCCTCTCCATTTCTGCCCTGTTCGGGCCCACGCAGCCAGACTGCCCGGCGCTTCCTCCTTCTTGACGGCTGCCGCACACAGCTCCGATTCCCGACAGTTCTCCGCCCGCATCCGTAAATTCTCCGGCACTGTTCCGGCATATGCCGCAATCCCCGTTCCGCTCACGGGTGAGACATCAGCTCATCCCTCTAAATACAGCCCGACACTTCCGAAAATGCCGGAGGGCAGACTGGAAGCGCTTCCTCTGGTGCCCAGGGGATCCCATGCGAATTCATTGGCAATCAGGTTGCAGCTGTAGATGGACAGGATATTCTTCCCCTCCCGCAACGCCCGGGAAATGTCGAACCGATAAGGCTTCCATAGCTTCTGCCCAATCTTCTGTCCGTTCAGGAATACTGCCGCGCACTCCTTCACCTGGCCCAAATCCAGCCAGAGCGTCTCCCCTTCCTTCAATGCCCGGTACTGGAATTCCGTCTCATATCTGCCATATCCCGCGTACCAGCCAAGCCCCATTTCTCCCCAATCCTTCAATCCCGTCCTACAGGCGCGCACACGCACGGTCACAGGAGAGCGGACACCGTACTGGGGTGCCATGGAAGAGCACTCAATGGCAAGGATACCAGGCCCCTCCTCACATCCTTCCACCGGAATCCATCTCTCCTCCTCACTGGCCGGTTCCGGCATGTGCCCCGTCACAGCCTCAACCAGCCGCCCGTTCAGGTACAGCGCATACTCCCCGTTCACCGGTATGGGCCTGCGCACCGCCGCTGTCCCCACAGGAAGCACAAAGCGGAACAGCCTGCTTCCCACATGGTCATACAGTTTCGGGCCATGCTTCAGGGATAGCACTTCCCAGTCCCCGTCGTCAAAACCGGGCTCCATCCAATGCTCCCACACCGTCGCCAATTGCTCTCCGTCTTTGCTTTCATAGAGCAGTTCCAGCGTCCTGCACACCGGCAGCGGCATGTCCACATAGGCCGACTTGTCTGTGCCGGCAGATGCGTTAATGCAGACAAAACCGTCTTCTCTTTCCGTCCTGTCCGATCTCCCCTCCGGGCCCTCCGGACAGGGCAGAAAGCGGAATTCCTTAAGCTCCTGTACCATGGGAAGCTTCTCCCACTGAGCGGATGTCAGCACATGCTCTTTTCCGAAAACCGCAGAATCCGTCCCTCTCTCCGCTCTGCCCTCCGGCATCACTGCTCCGGCTCCAGCGCCCCTCTCCGGAATCCTCTCTTCCGCCAGCACGAAATAATAGATTTCCTCCGGCTCCGCCAGGAAGCACACTTCTGTCCGCTCCCCGTCCTCCGAAAATTCAGCCGGGAAATGCCGTCCCCTACAGTCCAGCAACGCCCTCTCCCGATTTCTGCACCGCACGGAAACCCTATATTCGCAGGATTCTTCCCCTGTGTGGGACAGCAGATACAAATCCATTTCGCCAAGCCGTCGGTGGGCGGCGTCCAGAGCTGCCTTTTCCCCGCTCTCCACCAAAATATCCGCGGGCATCAGCCGGCGCAGCGTCTCCACCAGCTCCTGTTCACCCCGGAACCGATGCAGATGCCCCTCCAGCCTCTCCATGGCTTCCGCCAGCGCCGGATCTCCCGCCCCGTTCTCCGCACTTGCCGCCGGGGCGAACCCTTCCGATGCCAGCACCTCCAGGCCGCCCTCCGCCAGCTCCAGAATCCTTTCCGCATCCGCCAGCCTTATGGTGGACATATCCGGCAGAACCAATGCCCGGTAGCTCTCTTTCGCCACCGCCAGGCGGCCCTTTTCCAGATTCCCTTCCGCCAGCGCCACATCGTCCACGATATCCATGTCCATCTGCTCTCCCATGAGCACATCCACGATACGGTCGAACTGCGCATACTCCTGTTCAGTGAGCCCCCTTACGCTCTTCTCGATCCCGCAGGGGGAAGTGCGGCCCCGTCCGCCCCGTCCCCTGGCCTGCCAGCTGACAATGGGGTAGAACACAGCGATGTCCGCCACATGCACTGTCTTCCGATTGATATAGCACTGCAGATCCGTCATGGCCGAAATCTCCTCATACATCTGCCAATAGGGATTACAGGTGAAAAAGCTGGGCGGGCATTCCGCCTTAGGGCTCTCCACCGTCTCAAAGAATCCATGGGGCACCAGCAGATTCACCCCCGCCACCGCCAGCTGATTATAGGCTTTCTTCATGGCGGCCGGCGTACATTCCCATCCATCCAAAATCCCCAGCGCCTCGCATACTACCATCTCCCTCCCCGTCACATGTGCCACGCTGACAGCGGATTTCAGACAGCTGTAAGGCTTATATCCCAACAGGCTGTCCACCCCCACCCACTGCTGGGCACGCAGCGAGCGGAAGAGATTCCCGCAGACCGGCCACATGCCGGCGTCCTCATGGGTATGCCCGGTGAGCGCGATTCCATGTTCATCGCACCAGCCCGCTATCTGTCCCATGAAGCTTGACACGAACATCCTCGTGACTACATCCCAATAGTCACATCGTATCCTGGGTGTCTGGATGTCCCCGTCGAAGAACAGATGGGGCAGCTTTTCCACGATGTCATAGCCTTTCTCCTCCCGGAACACCGCCGGCAGACCCTTCGTCCAGGTGAAATTGCCGCTGGCATAAGGGCTTACCTCATCGTAAAAAACAGAGGGAATCGTCTCCCCGAAGAACTCCCCCAGATGCCTGTAATAGGCCTCGTGGGTCAGTTCTATGAACTGTCTCGTCACCTCCGGGTTCAGATAATCCACAATGCCGCCGTTCCCCTGTCTCAGCGCGGAGGGATGCCTCGTGCGCACCGTATAGATCACGAAAGCCGTCCAGTCCCCCGGCTCCATCTCCATGCGGAACACGCCGTCCCGGCAGCTATAATCCTCCACCAGCCGACAATGTTCGAAATCCAGCTCCTCCTTCGAGCGGTAGGGCGCATACCCGGCCACCAAGATGTCCTCTTTCTTCCCCCAACCCAGGAAGCCCTCCTCCCAGCGGTCATATACAAAGCTTCCGTCGGCGCGCCCAATCCCTATAGCAATGCCCAGGGCGCAGTTCTCACGCTCCTTCGTCAGCCGCCCGCCGGCATTCCCGCTGGACCAGTTGAACTCATCGTACAGATGAATGAAATAGCCCTTTTCCCTGGCCTGCTCTGCCATCTGGCGGAACGCGTTGAAGTAGCGCTCCGTCAGGTACTCCCGCCTGTCCATTCCGAAACGTGGATGGGGCATGGCCTGGAAGACTCCCTTCCTGGCCATTTCCTCCATCTGGGATGCGTAAATCTCCCCATCCACCTCTCCGTTCAGGAACCAGAACGGGGTCTGGGCACAATCCCGTGGCGGATTGAAAAAGCCTTTCCAAAATGCTGCTGCGTCCATTTTCATGTTCCTCCTGTGGTAAATTTCCAATGATATTATCTCTATAAAACCAGAAACCGGGGACTTTGTCAAGACATTTTACATTATCGGGGACTGCCCCTCTGGCATACCGCAAATCTCCCGGCTTCTCCACAGCAACTGTCATATTCCGTCAGGACGGCCTGGCCCATGTTCCATATTCTGCTTTTCAAATCGCGCGCCCTCTACGAGACCACCGCCATTTAAGATACAAATGCCATTGTACTAACCGGGAACAAATTTTACAATAGATTTTTGAAATTAGAATGCAGAATTGGATTTTTGACAGTAGAATGGTGAAGCGGGCACAGGCATCTGACACGACGCCATGGGGATAATGCGGCGTCCACCGCCCGCGTTATCCCCGTGTTATGGAAGGGAATACACTTCCCAGCAGCAAGCTGCGGGGAATTAGCCCCTGAGAGATTCAGCAGGGCGTCCGTCCCCCTACCCGCTCTCCCAGCCGCACTTTCGTCTCCCATCCCTGGCGGGAGTGATCCAGGATGTCCCTGTCCGGCACTGCCGCTCCCTTTTTCGTCATCAGGATGACCGTGGAGCCGCCGAACTCGAACCTGCCCTTCTCCCATCCTCTGCGGACGGCCTGGCCCCGGGAATGGTTCCGTATCCGTCCCACCAGCATGGCGCCCACCTCCATCTGAATCATCTCTCCGAAATTCTCAGACTGTAGGACGCAGTATTCCCTGGTATTCTCCTTGTAGATCGGGAAATGGTCGTTGGCCACCGGATTCACCGTGTGCAGAATGCCCGGAATCCATCCAATCCCCGTCACCTTTCCGCTGTCCGCATAAATATAGCGGTGGTAATCGTCCACGCACAGCCGGAACACCCAGACATAGCCTCCCACGTATTCCCTGGCCAGCTCCTGATCCTCAAGAAGGCTTTTTGCTGTATACCGTGTATTTTTAATCGAAAATCTGCTCTTTTTGGTTATCCTGTAGACACTGACCCTGCTGTCACAGGGGCTGACCAGCGCGTCCGGGGACATGTCCACCCTGCGCACGCCCTTCGCCAGCTTCCTGGTGAAAAAATCATTATAGGAGACATACTCCTTCTTCTGATACTCGTTCCTATCGATGGCATGGCTGCGAACGAACCATGGAATCAGGATTTTGGAAAAACGGGAGTCCAAAAAGGCCCCCCCAACCTCCGAAAACGCCGGAGACACCAGCGGCTTCAGCAGGAGCCTGCCCAGCCAATGACAATACAAACCCTCCAGGATCCTGTCCTGGAGGGAGCCGGCTTCCACGATATTGCCCTTTCTGTCCACTACCACATGCATACCCTTCTCCTCATATCTTTCTGATAATTCCTAAAGGCAATGTACCATCCACAGCGTCAATAGCGGCAGCGCCGTGCCGCGTCATCACAACTCAGCTCCTGATTCGGAACAGTCTCATCCACCCTCTCCAGGCGAACAGGATCACTGCCACCGCCAGCGCCACCACGGCCACGATCAGCAGCACCTCCTTCACGGAAGGCTTCCGCAGCTTGAAGTCAAGGACGAACAGAAAGCCCACCAAAGCCACCACGATGTGCAGCGCCACCAGGAACGCGAAATGGGTGGGGAACAGCGGCGAGAACATGAACAGAAGCGGCAGCGCGATAGCCATGGACGTAATGGGCAGCCCCTGATAATACTTCCGCGCCCCCTCTTCTTCCGCCTGGCGCTTCGCCTCCATCACATTGAAATACCCCAGACGTATCAGCCCGGCCAGGCCGTACAGGGCCAGAATGACCATGCTTACGATATGATTCATGCCCAGCTTATAGCAGATGACGATAGGCAGGGCCCCGAAACAGACGATGTCGCAGAGAGAATCTATCTGTATCCCGAAGCTTTTCTCATCCTCCGTCCGGTTCTTCTTGGTCCTGGCCACCTTTCCATCGAACATGTCGCAGAGCCCCGAAAAGGCCAGAAAGAAAATCGACCACCGCAGCTGCATGGACGAGGCGCAGAAAATCCCTGCCACTGCCGAAATGAAACTGATATAGGTAAGCACCACTGTATAATCATAAAATCCTATCACAGGAATCCCTCCTCATTTTGTCACACATCTTCCCCGGCCATGTGCTGACAGCAAATGTTTCGGCCATGAGCATAAATCGAAAAAGACATAGTCTGTATTTTATATCGGCTGTTTCCCCCATCCGCTTTAGCCTAGTGCCCCCTGTTTCTTTTCGCAGCTTCTCTTTCTGCAGAGATAGTATACCTGGGCCACTATGGTAAAAAGCGCGCTGATCAGCAGCTGGCTGTAATACCCAAGCCCTCTGGAAAGGACCATGGCGGGCAGCAGCGCCGCTCCAAAGACCTGCGGGAATATCCGCAGAAACAGGGCCTCGCTGATTCCCATGCCCCCCGGCAGCGGCAGCATGTCGACGGAGACGGAAATCACCGCCTGCAAAAACACCACATCCCATATCCCTGTGCCCGACAGGCCAAACGCCAGATACACCGTCCACGTCACCAAAAACAGCGCCATCCGCTGCACAAAACTGATCAGAGCTGCCATCACCAGCATTTTCCCATGGGTCTTCAGATAGGCCGCCGTCTCCCGGTAGACCTGCATGGAGGCGCCAAGCTTCCTGCACCGTTCCTCCTTGTGCCGCAGAAAGCGCCGCCGCTCCAGCCACGCCATCCCCTTAGTCAGGATGAACTCCGCCAGCGCCGGGTGGAACACCAGGGCCGTCATGAAGCCCACACAGAACACATTCAGCGCAAGCCCCAGATAGAACAACGGAAGAATCTCCCCCAGATACCGGTCCATAAAGCCCTGCCCGAACAGCCACACCCCTGCCCCGATGACCACCAGGACCAGCTTGTATGTAATGGTCACAATCATCAATATCACAGTAGCCACCGGAATGGGTATCTTTTCCTTTTTCATGAAATAGATCTGCATGGGCTGCCCGCCTGTGGCCGAGGGCGTGACGCAGCTGAAAAAGAATCCCACCGAGGAGAACAGGAAACAGACCCTCCTTTTCAGACGTATTCCGAAAGACCGCATCATATACCACAATATGACGGACTCACCCCAGATAAAGAACAGCACCAGGGCCACTCCCGGAATCAGCCATTTCTTGTCCGCTTCCCTGATGGCCTCCCGCATGGCCCCCAAATCCTCCCCGTGAAATACGCCGTATATGGTCAGCGCGAAGATCACGGCCAGAAAGAAGGCATTCCCTATGATTTTCTTTTTTGACCCCACGAGCTCCCTTCTCCTTCCAGATGAAAAAATCCATTTACCCGATTCAGAATCTTTTCATATGTTCCCCAGACCTTCGGCCTTTTACCAATGTAAAAACAAATCTCCGCCAGGAAAATCCCCCCGATCACATCCGGGATCACATGCTGTTTCGTGGTCAGCGTGGAGAGACACACCAGAAGCGCGAACACACAGGAAAACGCCCGGTACCATGCCGGAATCTCCTTCCTGCCCCGCAGCCCGATATAGCAGAACCAGCTCACCAGACAGTGGATGGAAGGGAACAGGTTGTCAGCCGCGTCCACCGCGTACAGCGCTGACACCACCTGGTTCCAGAACCCCTGGGCCTCCACCAGAGGCCTCGTGTTGGTAGTGGGATAAATCAGGTAACAGGCGAAGCACACGATTCTGGACAGGAAATCTCCCGCGAAAAAACTGCACACTTCCCTTTTCCCCTGTCTGGCGATCAGGATATAATTCACGATCCAGAACAGGTAGCAGCCCAGATAAATCCCCACGGTGAACGGCACAAAGGGAATCAGCCGGTCCAGCCATCCCTCGATATTGTGATGGGGCCATCCCCCGGCGATCGCCCTGGCCCCGCCGTAGACCGTCAGGTTGAACGTGACGGCCACAAGGAGAGGAATCACGCTGCGGGCCGGAACAATGGCGTTCAACACCTTTTTTATTCTTTCCATACAGACACCTTCCGTCCTCCCTATCTCTGCATTTCTATCCGGCCCCCTGCCCCATCCCGTCTGGCGCTCTGCCTGTTGCCGGGCCGGACGCATATAAGAATATAACAAAATTCCGATGGGGCTACAAGACGTTTTTTCATATCTTTAAGAAATCTTTAGATAATATTTAACAATGTATCGAAGAGCGCGCGCCGGTCCTGCCCCGCATTCGCGAAACAGGTCCGGAGCGCTTCAGACTACAACACCATAATCAAATCTCTCTCAGAATCCCCAAACCTTACACGGCGCGGCTTTGCATGCCGCATGGGCCCTCCGCGCGGGCGGCAGGCTCTGCGCTAACCCAGACGGGGCATCTCCGCCATCCGAAGGGTGGTGCAGCCGTAAGGATACAGGCGCTTCTTCACCGGTTCCCCCACTGGCTCCAGGGATTCCGGCTTCTCGCTGCAGATGCCTCCCTCCTTCCGCCAGTCCAGGGGCACCATCTCCATCTCCAGCATCACCGGCGGCTTCTCCCGGTCAAAGGGCATTTCCGGCAGCTCCTCATGCAGGGTCTCAACCGGTCCCCCGCCGAAGCCAAAGGCCCAGTCCGACTTCGGCGCAATCCCGTAATCGCAATACGGGAATTTCCTGACGACCCCATCCCTCTCGTACTCTATCCGCTCATATTCCCCCTCGATGGGCAGCGCGTAGAACAGAGGCCCTCTGCGCAGCGCTTCCATCCCGCTGGGGCGCTTCACGAATTCCGTCTCGAAGCAGAAGTCAATTTCCATCTCCTCTTCCTTCTCCCAGACCTTTTTCTCCGTAAAGAAGCTGCCCGGCTGTGCCTGCCGCACTTCTCCCCCAATCCGGATCCGGGCCGACCTGGCGAATCCCGGAATGCGGACGGACAGGGCAAAGGCAGTCTCCCCTTCCGTCAGGACCCTGATCTTCAGGCTGTCCCGGAAAGGATACCGGGTGTCCACGATCAGGCACACCTTCTTCCCGTCCATCTGGGTCTCCACCCTTGCGGGCGCCAGGGCCGTCACCGCCAGGCCCTCTTCGGAGCGCATCACGGCGGAAAGGGCGAACTTCGGCCAACCCTGGTTGAAATTGGCGGTGCAACAGCCGAAATTGGGCTCCAGGCCGAACATATGCGCTTCCCCGCTGTTGGAATTGAAGGGATTCTTCTCCTGGGGCAGCCTGGTACACTCCACCTGATTGGTCATCTGGACATATTGATGGGTCCACATGTCCGCGCTGACGGTAGCCGCCAGGGCGTTGAAAGCCGTCTGCTCCAGCACGTCTCCCCAGAAGGGATGCCCGCCGATGGAAAGCAGCTCCTCGTAGGAATACATGGCCTCCACAACGCTGCAGCACTCGCTGCCCTGGAGAGGGCTGGTTCCCGACAGGCACTCATCCCCCGTGAAATGTCCCATGGCCATGCCGTGCTCCTTCGTCAGCTTCCGGTAGAACGCCAGCGCAAAGGCATCGGGGTCCTCCCCGGTCAAAAGGCTCATCTCCGCCCTGGACTTCAGCGCCATGGCCACGTTCACCACATGGTTCACGAAAGTCCAGTAATTCTTCGCCCCAGGCCTCTCAAAGGAAAGCTTTGAATACAATTTCTCGTAATCGATGCCGCAGCCCTCCAGCACATAGGCCAGATCCACCATCCAGGGCTCTGGCCGTCTCTCGTACAGCCAGAGGAGGGGAATCATGCACTCGAACCAGCGGGCCGCCCCCCAGCGGAAAAGGGTCTTGGAGCTGATATGGGACAGCAGCTGTTTCAGCGTGTCGTAGACCGCCTGTTCCACGCGCCCGTCCCCGCTGCACTCCCCATACACCGCCAGCACCTTGCAGATCAGAAAGGCCGCCCAGACGTCATAGCCCTCCCGCTCCGCTTCACTGCAGGGACAGATCCAGCCGTCCTTCTGCTGCCCGGCCAGGATGGCGTCTATGTACCGTTTTGCCCTGGCCTGAAGCTCCTGATCCTCCAGAAGCCAGGCCAGCGGGATGAAGCCGTCCAGCCAGTAGGGCACCCGCTCCCAGCCCTCCCTGTCTCCTCCGATCCATCTGCTGTCCCGGATGTCCGGCCAGATCAGGTCCAGATGCCCGGACAAGCCTTCCGCCTGCAGCTCCAGCTGCTTCCTCAGCCACCCCTGGGGCTTGATTTCCGCGGGTTTCAGATAAGTGAATTTCCTTTTCTCCATTCTTACATCCTCTCTTTCCGATAAGCTCATTATAACCGAAGGGGCGGTGCAATAAAATGTACTGTTTCTGACATTATGTGGTGAAAACTGACTTTCTGCCAAACCGGCTTTCTGTCATGGAAAAAGATTGACTTTTCCCTTCGTCCCGATATACTTGAAGTATGCTCCCGGCAGCACTTTCCGGGAAAACCTGTCACATACGGCAGACACACAGCCACCCTTACGGAAGTAACATTTATGCGGAACACACATTGGATCCAGGGCGACAATCTCTGCGAATCTCCCCTGTTCCGGCGAAGCTTCTTCCTGGAACAGCTTCCCGCCCGGGCCCGGATCGCGGTATGCGGGCTGGGCTATTTCCATCTCTACGCCAACGGAAAGCGGGTGGACGACCAGGAATTCGCCCCCGCCCCCACCAACTACACATCCACCCTGGGCTGCGACACCACCTACCCGGTCTGGGAGGAGCGGGCCGGGTACCGCTGCCTGTACCTGGAATATGACCTGCTGCCCTGTCTGGCCCAGGGGGAAAACGTCCTCGGCTTCCACCTGGGCAACGGCTGGTTCCACCAGACCAGGCGAAACGCGGAGGGCGCTTTCCTCTACGGGTTCCCCAAGCTTCGGTATGAGCTGGCGCTGGCCTGGCCGGACGGGAAGACAGCGCTCATCGAAAGCGGCCCGGAGACCCTGTGGAAGCCCAGCGGCATTCTGCAGAACAACCTGTTCTACGGCGAGACCCAGGACCTGGCCTTGCTTCAGGAGGACTGGTGCAGCCCCGCCGCCCCGCTCACCGGCTGGCAGCCGGCAAGGCCCTCCCACGCCCCCCCAGACACAGCTGACGAAACAGGAATGCCCGCCGGACAAGGTACTGCGCACCCTGAAGCCCTGTCTGCTGGCAGAGACGGCGGGCAGAAAGCTCTATGACTGCGGCGAGAACATCTCCGGCTGCGTCCCCTCCGACTGCCCCCACAGGGAACGGCTGGGGTACACCAGGGACGGCCAGCTGACCTGCGAAGCCGCCATGCTGACCCTGGACGTAAAGGGGCTGTACGAGAAATGGTACCAGGACATCCTGGACAGCCAGGGGGCAGACACCGGCCACATCCCCCACACGGCCCCTTTCCTGGGCGGAGGAGGCGGCCCCGGCGGCTGGGGCGGCGCGGTCTACCTCCTCCCCATGGCCTTCCACCGGATCTACGGGGACAAGAGCCTGTTGGAAAAAGGGTATCCCGCCATGATCCGCTGGCTGGAATACATGGACTCCCGTTCGGAAGACGGCATTGTCGTCCGTGAGGAGGAGGGCGGCTGGTGCCTGGGGGAATGGTCCGCCCCTGGGCCCCAGGAGGATATGATACCCGCCGAATTCGTCAATACCTATTACTATATCCAGGGGCTGAAAGCCTGCCGGGAAGCAGCCGCCCTCCTGGACAGAGAAGCGCCCGCCTGGCTGGAAGAGCGCATCCGCGCATCCGAAGAAGCCCTGCTGCGCCGGTATTTCGATCCTCAGACCGGAGACTTCTGCAGCGGCAGAGGGGCGGCCAACGCTTTTGCCCGCATCCTCCATCTGGGCGACGCCCGGACGAAGGAGAACCTGATAGCGAAATACCGCGCCGCCACCACCCTGGACACCGGCATCTTCGGAACCCCCATCCTCCTGGAACAGCTCTTCCGGGAAGGGGAAGCCGACCTGGCCTACCGTCTGCTGACCAGCCAAGGCCCCGCCTCCTTCGCCCGGATGAAACAGGCCGGCGCCACCACCCTGTGGGAGGTCTGGGACGGAAGCTCCTCCCACAACCATCCCATGTTCGGCAGCGTGGTCAAGCTCCTCTTCACCGAAATCCTGGGCATACGCCAAAAGAAAGGCAGCTGCGGCTTCCGGGACATCACACTGGCTCCCGCCCAAATCCCCGCCCTCCAATGGGCAGAAGGCCAGATCCGCACCCCCGCCGGGACCGTCCATGTAAGATGGGACCGAACTCCCCAGGACACCCTGGCCATAACCTCCCGGCTTCCCCCGGATGCCAAAGATTCCTGAACACAATACCAAAGAAGGGCTGTCCCCTCAAAGACAGCCCTTCCTCACTTCCATCTGTTTTCAAATTCCTCATCTGTCCTTCCCATGCCCGTCCGGAATCCCTCCAGCCACAGGAAAGGCTCTCCCCATCACTGCAGATCCAAATCCGTCCCCAGCCACCAGCGGAGCACGTCCTGGATCTTCGCGTCCCAGTATTTCCACTGATGGTCCCCTGGGGATTCCTCGCAAGTCAGGTCATAGCCCAGCTTCCGCACATGCTCCCAGGCCTTCCGGTTCCCCTGGTACAGGAAATCCGATGTGCCGCACCATGCGTACAGCCTGGGCCTGGGCTTCCCGCTGGCCGCCAGCCTCTCAGCCAATGCCAGCAGGTCGTTGTCCGAGCCCTCCAGCGCCTCCGCCGAGCCGAATATCCCGCGGAAGAGAGCCACCTTTTCCGACTCTTCCGGAGCCCTCTCGACGTTTACCTTGTAGTCATCCACCATGTCCAGCGCACCGGACAGGGACGCCGCCGCGCCGAAGGTCTCACTGGCCCCCAGTCCCAGCTTCCAGGCACCGTATCCTCCCATGGACAGCCCGGCGGCCAGAGTGTCCTCCCGCTCCCCGGACATCTGCGGGAAAAATCCCCTGCAGATTTCGGGCAGCTCCCGGGAGATGAAAGTCCAGTACCGCATCCCGTAGGTCGTATCCGTGTAACACGCCAGATGGGTGGTGGGCATCACCACGGCGATTCCCAGCTTGCTGACATAGCGCTCGACGGAAGTCCGTCTCTGCCAGATGGTCTGGTCATCGCTCATGCCGTGGAGCAGATACATGGTCTTGTACTTCCCCTGGGAGCCCTTTCCCTCCATGCCAATCTGCCCTTGGGTCTGCTGGGGCAGCAGCACGTCCATATTCACGCTCATTCCCAGCACATCTGAAAAAAAGTCCACATGCAACAACGCCATTTCCGTTTCCTCCTTGTCTTGTATGATATCTGATCATTGCTTCCGCTTTTACCAAAAAGTATAGCATATTGATAACCGGAAAGCAAATCCCGGAAATATTTCTACCTGTGCGGTTGGATGCTCATTCGAGCATCCAACCCATTCCCGCATTCGCAGCCGCGACATCGCTTTCACCATGGGCCCAAAAGGCCCTCTGCCAGAGAGAGCCTATGGGTTTTACGGGGAGCTTGTCCCCTCCTCCGCCCCAAAGCCCCGGAAAATCCTGACCGCCCCCAGGGCAATCCCAAGGGACGTCACCCCGGAAAATAAGACAACTGTGTATTCAAACCCCTTGCAGACCTCAAACAGAACCCCGTACAGCGCATTGCCCAGGGGCTGCGCGCACATGGAGACGGTGAGGACCACCGCTATCACCTTTCCGATCAACTGCTGAGGTGTCTCCGTCTGGATGAAAGACATCATCTGCACGCTGAACATAGTGGAGAACACCATGATGACAAAGCAGCACAGCGTCAGAATCACATAATTCACCATGCCGGAGGGGCACAGCAGCAGAGCCGCACCCATGGGAAACACGCAGACCGCCGCGGCTGCCACAAGACTGCCGGCCCGCCGGATTTTCAGCCTGTCCGCGAAGATACCGGCACCAATCCCCCCGGCCAGCCCGCCCGCCGCCAGCGCCCCTTCCGCAAAGCCGTAGAGCCTGTTGGCCAGAGAAGCCTCCAGGTCAAGCACCTCCGTCACCAGATAGGGCAGCGCCACCACAATCATCGCGGACAGGAACAGATTAATCCCGCAGACCATCACAACCCCTTTCCCGATTATGGGCTTCTCCTTCCGGATGAAACGGACGCTCTCCCCGAAATCGGCCCTGACCGTCCGGAAGACGCCGCCCCCGGAAGCCTGTCTCTGAAACGGAATCCGGATGAAAATCTCCATCACCGCCGACAGCACAAAGCACACCATGCAGACCAGCAAAACCGGCTCCAGCCCATAAGCGCTGTACAGAATGCCCCCGAGCACAGGACCGATCAAAGAGGCAAAAGAACTCACCGTATTGATGACGGAATTCGCCGCCATGAAATGCTCCTGGCGCACCAGGGCGGGGATGCTGGCCTGTACCGCTGGCTGATAGGCCCCCGCGATGCCATACAGGAGCATCATGGTCACCGTCAGCAGAAGCACCATTTGGCCGCCCTCCCGCAGCAGGGAAAAGCCCAGAATCACAGCCGCCGTGAAGAAGTCCAGCGCCACCATGATATTCCTTTTATTCACCCTGTCCGCCACAATGCCGCCTATGGGAGACAGCAAAATGGCCGGGACAAAGGCGCAGGCCGTGACGGTTCCGTACAGGGCCGACGACCCCGTCAGGTTCAGCAGATACAGGGGCAGCGCGAACCGAATGGTGGCATTGCCGAACAGGGAAACAATCTGGCCGATCACTACCAGCGTAAAATCTTTGGAAAACAGTTTTTCATTCATTCTCTAAACCTCCATCGCATCAATTCCGCCTGCCAGAACCTGACAGGCCCCACCGGCAGCCCCGGCAGCCCCGGCCAGGACAGCCCCAGCCCACACATGACCAGGTTCAGATTGCCGGGAGCCATCCTGGGCTCAATCCGGAACAGATGGGCTGTCGCATACATCATGGCCACCAGGCAGGAAACCATCCCGGCGATTGCCCACAGGTAAGCGGATAGCCGTAGTTTCATCCATTCCAATTTGTATCTTTCCGCAGTTATTGATACCGCCGGTTGGTATGTATCAAGTTTAAAAGATATCTGCCCCTTTCACAGGACAGATTTTCAGTACCCAATGGTATCAGCTCCCTATACAGCAGGTTCCCGCGGTACAAAATTTGCCATGTAACCCGGCTCACCCCTGCCCGGCAGAGCCGCTGTCCCCGTGGGAGTTCTGATAGATCGCCGTGAGCTCCCGCAGCTTCTCCAGCATCTCCCCATCCACGATATCCAGCCCGAACCCTTGCAGCATCTGGCCCAGTACCATGAATTTGCGGCAGGATTCCTCCACGGAGCTGTCAAATATCATGGGATTCATCCAGATATTGGCCGCCAGCAGAATCAGTTCCGCCAGCTGCTCCGGGTACGCCGTCCCAATGGAGCCGTCCGAAATCCCCTGCCGGAGGATGGGCAGGATATAATGCGGCGCCACCTCTTCTATGGTGTCATGCAGCAGACTGAACAGAAGCTTCGGATTATTGTGGAAATTGGGAGCTACCGTAAAAATGTCGTCCTGGACAGGCCGGCAGATGGATGCCTTAAAAATCGCTTTCAGCTTCTCTCTGCCGTTCAGATCCCGGCGGTCGCGGATGTCGGCAAGAACCTGGTTGGATTCCGCGGTCATCCTGTCTATGACGGCCACCAGGATATCGTCCTTTGACTTAAAGTGATGATAGATGGCTCCCTTGCTGAGGCCCCCCAGCCCACCGATGATGTCCTGGATGGAAGTGTTCTCGTATCCCTTTTCCATAAACAGACGGAAAGCCACGTCCAGGATGAGCTGGACGGTCTCTTCCGGATGCTTGTTCCTCGCCACGTTTCCCCACCTCTCTTACATACCTTTGGTAGGTTTCATATTAACATACTATCGGTAGGTTTGTCAAGGCCTAATTCATTCCGCGGCAGCCCGTGTTTAGAAGTTAGCACCATAATCTTTAGGAGCAGACCGACCCCCAAAACC
>CAJUFI010000057.1 GCA_910585665.1 uncultured Acetatifactor sp.
TTTTAATTATACTTCATTAGCCACTCCCGTTACAACTCTATTATAGCACTTCAGACTATCAGAATGTGGAAGCCCCTTCGGGTCAGCTGCTGGCTCAGAAGGCGAAGAGCGCGGTCTATTCCAGCAGTTCCGGAGCAGAACAGATGTTTGACCAGCTGGTGGGGATTTTCTCCTCAGTATTCGGCCTGATTACCTATTCCGTCCTTGTGTTCCGGGTCATTCCCTGGGGGATTCTGCTGCTGTCGGCTGCCGGCGTCGCTGATTTCTTTGTGGGACTTCGTTTTTCCAAATGGCAGCGTGATAACAGGGATCAGTGGGCGGAGTATGACCGCCGTCTGAATTATCTGAACAATAAGGCGGGAGACTATCGCGCGGCAAAGGACGTCCGCCTGTTTGGCCTGGGTTCCTGGCTGGAGACGCTGTACGGGGACTATTTCCGGAGCAGGGTATACTGGTACCGCAGAGAGGAGAACCATCGCCTGGTGATTCAGTGGGAGGGGCTGCTCCTGGCTTTCGTCCGGGACGGGCTGATCTACGGGATGCTGATTTATCAGCTGTTCGCCAGGCAGATGGAAGTGTCCGACTTTATCTTCTACTTTACCATTATCACCCAATATTCTGTCTGGGTGTTCGGCCTGATGAACAATTTCGTGGCATTGAAGACATCCAGCTACACGGCGGAGGAAATCCGCCGGTTCCTGGAGATGCCGGACTGCTTCCGCCATGGGGAGGGAGCGCCTGTCCCTGAGGAGGAGACCTGTCAGATAATCTTTGACCATGTGGGGTTCCGCTATGCCGACGCGGGACAGGATACCCTGGAGGATCTGGACTTTACCATCCGGAAGGGGGAGAAAGTGGCCATCGTGGGCGTCAACGGCGCGGGAAAGACCACGCTGGTGAAGCTGCTCTGCGGGCTGTACGCGCCCACCAGAGGGAGGATTCTGGTAGGCGGGAGGGACATCAGGGAGTATGACATCAATGACTACTACGCCCTCTATTCCGTGGTGTTCCAGGACATCTACCTGATGCCCACCACCATAGCCAGGAACATCGCCCTGACAGAAGAGGAGCGGATTGACAAAGACAATCTGCGCCGGGCCATCGCCCTGTCCGGCCTGGAGACGAAGATAGCGGATCTCCCCCGGAAGGAGGATACCCTGCTGATGAAAGGGATTCAGGAAAAAGGAATCGACCTGTCCGGGGGCGAGAAGCAGAAGCTGGCACTGGCCAGGGCCCTCTATAAGGATGGCCGGATGCTGGTGCTGGACGAGCCCACGGCGGCGCTGGATCCCATTGCGGAGAGCGAGGTCTACCAGAAATACAGCGAGATGACTTCCGGAAGGACAGCCGTCTTCATTTCCCACCGTCTCGCCAGCACCCGGTTCTGCGATACCATTCTGGTTCTGGAGGGAGGACGGATTGTGGAGAAAGGCACCCATGACCAATTGATGGAGCTTGGTGGGAAATACGCCGATATGTTCCGGATTCAGAGCCAATACTACAGGGAGGGCGCACAGGATGAGCAATGAAAGGAAGAAAATAAGAACCATCGTCCAGGGAGTCCGTCTGATAGAGCGGCTGTCACCGCGCTTTCTGCTGTGCTGCATCGGCCAGGCAGCCTTAAAGGCGCTGTCCCCCTTCATCAATCTCTATCTGTCGGCAATCATGATCAATGGTCTCCTGGACAGGAAGGATATGGCGCAGATACTGATTCTGGCGGGGGTGATGGTGGCGCTGAACCTGGCCTGCGGCGGGCTTGCTTCCCTCCTGGACAGATGGGTCGGCGTGAAGCAGAGCATTCTGCTCACCCAGTTCAACTGGAACCTGAACAGGAAAATGATGGAGTTCTCCTATGCGGACGTGGAGAGCCACGCAGTCCAGGAACAGCGGGAGAGAATCAGGCAGATGGAACAGGTGAACAATATGGGGCTCTGGAACCTGATCCTCCCTGTCAGGGCCATAGTCCAGAGCGTCTTCAGCATTCTGTTCGCCCTTGCGGCATTCTGCGCTGTGTTCCTGCAAGGCGCTACAGGGGGGAGCGGCAGCGCCCTGACGGATTTCTTCTGCTCGCCCTGGGCATCGGTTCTGCTGGTGGCGCTGATTCTGGGAAATATCGCCGTCAGCCTTTGGACGGTGTCCCAGTCCACGAAAAAGGTCTTTGGGGCCTATGCGGGCCTGGTGCCCATCAATCAGGTGTACACTTATTATCTGGAGAATTACATTGACACCTATCATTCCGGGAAGGACATACGGCTCTACCGTCAGGGAGACCTGATTCGGAGGGAGATGGAGCATTTGCTGGAAGACGGTCGGAGGCCTATGAAAAAGCTAAAAGGAATCGAGTTCAGGTACAGCGCCATAGGCGCCCTGGCGGCGTTCGGGATGAATCTGTTCCTGTACCTGACGGTGGGGCTGAGGGCTTTGGCGGGGCTGTTCCCTGTAGGAAACATCGTGCAGTACATCGGAGGAATCAGCCAGTTCATCACCGGGTTTACCACGCTGGCAGGGCAGCTGACGCTGCTGACATCCAATGTGGAAGCTTTGGATCAGATACTGCAGTATCTGGGGAGGAAGTCGTCCCCGGGACCCTTGTCTTCGGAGCAGAAGGCGGCTGCGGGGCAGAAGGAGACTGCGGGGCAAAGGTTCTTGCCGGAACAGGTACAGCTCTCCGGAAATATAGAAATCGAATTCCGCAACGTCTCCTTTACCTACCCAGATACCGACAGAAAAGCCCTGAATCGACTTTCCTTTACGATTCGGACAGGCGAGAAGCTGGCAGTGGTAGGGGCAAACGGCAGCGGCAAGACTACCATGATTAAGCTGCTCTGCCGCCTGTACGATGCGGACGAGGGGGAAATCCTGGTGAACGGCATTGATATCAGGGCGTATGACAGGGAAAGCTATCAGAGACTGTTCGGTGTGGTCTTTCAGGACTTCCAGCTGTTTTCCTTTGGGCTGGGGCAGAACCTGGCGGGCGGTGTGGAGTACGATGCCCGGCGGGCGGAGCAGGCGTTGGAAGAAGCGGGCTTCGGGGAGCGTTTGCGCGCCATGGATCTGGAGACTTCCCTCTATAAGGATTTCGATTCCAGGGGCGTGGAGATCTCCGGCGGAGAAGCACAGAAGATTGCCATAGCCAGGGCGCTGTATAAGCAGGCTCCCGTGCTGGTATTGGATGAGCCCACAGCGGCGCTGGATCCCCGGGCGGAATATGATGTCTACCGGAATCTGCACCATGTCTGCGAGAACAGGACGGCAATCTTTATCTCCCACAGGATGTCCTCCTGTAGGTTCTGCCAGAGGATTCTGGTACTGGACGGGGGATGCCTGATCCAGGAGGGAAGCCATGAGGAGCTGCTAGAGGAGGAGACCGGGAAATACTGCCAGCTGTGGCGGTCTCAGGAGCAATATTATAAATGAATCTGATTCTATGCCATAGGAACTGTCGGAAAATAACTGATGCAACTTGTTTACGAGAAAGCCTGGAAATACAAGGAAAACGGCTATAAACTCGACTCAGTTATTTGTAGGCAATTCCATACTCAGCTGACTGGTTTAGCGCGATAGATTTCGCTATACTGCTAAGCCATGATGTTGGGGCAAAAGGTTATCAGTGGACATACCCGATAAAAGCATGGGAATTTGGCGAACAATTTTCAAACAATTAACACAATTCGTGTTTGCATATGGTTTTGATTCTAGCATCAAGCCATTACAGATGGAAGAATAGAAAAACACTGTGCTATAGGAGGGGAGCGGCATGTGGAGACAGAAGAACTCAGACAGACGACAGGATAGAAAGCAGACGAGAAGAAAGCAGACGAGAAGAAAGCATGCCAGAGGATGGCAAGCGGAAGGAGGCCAGGCCAGAGGAAAGCGGATCAGGGATAAATGGGACAACTGCCGGTACGTATTCCGCCGCCTGGGACAGGAGGAAGGGCCGGGGGCATTTGCCCTCTGCGGCGGGGATCTGGTGTTCGGCGTGCTCCTTCCCCTTCTGGAAGCCGCGCTGGCCGGAGCCGTTGCGGCCTGTCTGGTGAGCGGGAGGGCGCCGGGGGAGATTCTTCTGCTGGTGGCCGGGTACGTGATTCTGCTGCAGACAGCCCGGTACCTCCAGGGGCATCTGCGCGCCATGCGGGACAAAACCCTGTTCCTGTTCCGTATTGACATCATGTACGAGTTCAACCGCAAGACCCTGGAGATGGACGGTCAGAGCCTGGAGACTGCCAAAGGGCGGGAGATGTGGGAAGCGGCGAAGCGGAATGTATACAATGGGAATCACTTCGGCATAGAAGCCTATGCCAAGAGCTTCTGGAACCTGTTGCTTAATCTGTGCGGCCTTGTGGTCTATGGGGCCATCGTGGGCCGGGAAAGCATATTTCTGCTGCTCCTTCTGGTGTCCCAGACCCTCCTGGTCACATGGTTCCATGGGGTGGCGGAAAAGCGCGCCCTCCGGGCAGAGGATGAGATAGATAGAAAGTGGAGCGGATTCCAGTACTTAAGGAGGGAATCCATTGTCCCCCAAAACGGGAAAGACATCCGGATGTACGGGATGGACAAATGGTTCCTGAAGACGTTCTATCAGATGATAGAGAGAAGCGTCTCTTTGCTGGACTGGCAGGAGAAGGGGTATACGGCAGCGGGCATCGCGAACCATCTGCTCTCCTTTGCCAGGAACGTGGCGGTCTACGGATGGCTCCTTGGCCGGATGGCGGCGGGCAGACTGGCTCTCCCGGCTTTTCTGCTGTATCTGGGGATTATAGCGGGGTTTGAGAACTGGGTGAGAGGTTTTCTGGAAGCGGTGATCAATCTGGAGAAAAACGAAAAAATAATCAAAAATTATCGAGACTTCATGTCATACGGAATCGTGGAAGAGGGGAAACCGGGGCCGAAGCGGGCGGGAAAGCTTCATGAGATACGGCTGGAGCATGTCTGTTTCCGGTATGAAGGGAACATGGAATGCCCGGAAGAAGGGCATTCCGGAGAGGATACGATCCATGACCTGAACCTGACGATCCGGGCCGGGGAGAAGCTGGCGCTGGTGGGGCTGAACGGAGCCGGGAAGACAACGCTGATCAAACTTCTGTGCGGACTGTACCGCCCCACTTCCGGAAAGGTCTGCCTGGACGGACAGGAGCTTCAGGATCTGTCCCAGAGAGAGGTCTTTCGAGAGTTCGCCGTGGTGTTCCAGGACGTGTTCACTTTTGCCTTCCCTGTGGCGGAGAATGTGACCTGTGTAAAGGCGGGGGAGGAGGATGGCCCCAGGCTGCGCAAGAGCCTGGAGGACGCGGGGCTCCTGGAACGGGTGCAGTCGCTGCCGAAGAAAGAGCAGACCAGCATGGACAAGGATATGGATCCGGAGGGCGTCACGTTCTCCGGAGGGGAGCTGCAGAAGCTGATGCTGGCCAGGGCACTGTATAAAGACGCACCTGTAGTTATCCTGGACGAGCCCACTGCCGCCCTGGATCCAATCGCGGAGAGCGAGATGTATGAAAAATATGACGAGATGATTCAGGGGAAAACAGCGGTCTTCATCTCCCACAGGCTGAGCTCCACCCGGTTCTGCGACAGGATTCTTTTCCTGGAAGAAGGGCGGATTGTCCAGGAGGGGAGCCATGAGAGCCTGATGAGGGAAGGCGGGCCCTACGCCGAGCTTTTTGCCCTGCAGGCCAGATACTACCAGAAGAATCCGGAATCTGTGGACAGGGTTCCGGAAAGAATGGCATCTGTCTGACGGGTGCCCGGAATAAGTGAAAAAGGAGTAGTCATGAATACATTCCGATCCATTCATAAGACAGGCTTTCGGCTGCTGAAAATGATTCATGCCGAAGATTCTATCGTGATCCCTATGTATCTGCTGAATCTGGTTCTTTCTCTGGGGCAGATTTATATCGGGCTGTTCCTGACGGCGGGGCTGGTGGACGCCCTGTTGGCGGGACAATACCGTCAGGCAGCCGGAGCGGCGCTCATGCTGCTGCTGGCCAATCTGTTCTTCGGCCTGGCTTCGCGGCTGATTCAAAGACGACTACAATGTCTTCAAAGGAAAATCTGGCTGGTGTTCTATGTCTGGCTGCGCAGAAAAGCTTTTTCCATGGATTATGAGACCATGGAGAGACCGGAGGTGGCGGAGAAGCTTCTGTTTTCAGAGCGCACATCGGACATGCAGGGCGGCCTGGGGACATTGCTGTATCATTATTATGAGATTCTGAAAGCAATCGTGAATCTATTGCTTTCCGTTTCTCTTGTGGCGCATCTGTGCCTGAGAAAGCCAGGGGCGGGGTTCGGCGTCCTGGGAGCCCTTGCGTCGCCGGTGCCCTCGGCGCTGCTGCTGGCGGGGATGATGGCGGGGACGGTATTCGGCGCATACAGGGCGTTCCGGCGGTTCGCGGAAGAGCGGCGGGCGCTTTTCGAGTCCCATACGGGAGTGGAAGACCGGGTGATGTACCTGACCCAGCAGGTGCTGGGCAACTTCAAGGCGGGAAAGATGATTCGCATCTATGGCATGCAGGATATGATTCTGGAGAATCTCTCCGTCTTTCTGAAGAAATCCTGGGGACATTTTTCCGATGCCTGTGATGTGGAGAGGAAACAGGGTAATGCCAACAGGCTGGTGGACAGCGTCTTCATTGTGGGAGCCTATCTGCTGGCGGCTCTGAAGGTGGTCACAGGGGCTGTGACAGTGGGGGCTTTTACCCAGTACGTGGGGGCGCTGCACCAGTTCGGGGGAGCC
Organism: uncultured Acetatifactor sp.; assembly: GCA_910585665.1. Lineage (GTDB taxonomy): Bacteria > Bacillota > Clostridia > Lachnospirales > Lachnospiraceae > Acetatifactor. The sequence continues at coordinate 6,728 of CAJUFI010000057.1, forward strand.
TGTTTCACCTTGATCGCAGTCCACGGGGATCTGCAGAAGATATGTACTTATATGGAGGAGTTCCTGGCCTTTCTGGACACGGAGAATCTGCATGTGAAGGGCTCCATCCCGGTGGAAAAGCGCACGGACGGAGAGTATGAGATTGCCTTTGAGCATGTGAGCTTCCGGTACCCGGGCACGGAGAAGCTGGTGCTGAAGGATGTGGACTGCAGGATTCGGGTCAGGGGGAAACTGGCGGTGGTGGGCCGGAACGGCGCCGGGAAGACCACTTTCATCAAGCTTTTATGCCGCCTGTATGAGCCTGCCAGCGGGCGCATCACCCTGAACGGCGTGGACATTCGCAAGTATGACGAAGAGGAGTACAGAAGCCTGTTCGGAGTGGTGTTCCAGGATTTTAAGCTGTTCGCCTTCCCGGTGTGGGAGAATGTCACGGCGGGGAGAGCGCGGAATGAGACGAGGATCTGGGAGGTGCTGGAGCAGGCGGAGGCGGGCTCCATGGTGCGCGGGATGCCCGGAGGGCTGGACGCCTATCTCTACAAGGACATGGGGGACGGCGTGGAGATCAGCGGCGGAGAGGCCCAGAAGCTGGCGCTGGCCCGTGCCCTCTACAGGGACGCGCCGGTGGTGATTCTGGACGAGCCCACGGCTGCTCTGGATCCGAAGGCGGAAGCGGAAGTCTATGCCCGCTTTGACGAAATGGTAAAGGGCAGGACCAGCGTCTATATTTCCCACAGGATGGCAAGCTGCCGGTTCTGCGACGACATTATCGTCTTTGAAGACGGCAAAATCGTGGAGCGGGGCAGTCATGAAGCCCTTTCCGCCGCAGGCGGCAGCTATGCCAAAATGTGGAGCGCTCAGGCGAAATATTATGATGCCGCTACAGATTCTCCTCCAGAAGCCCCAGCCTGCGCACGGAGCTGATGAAGAACAACATGCTGCTGGAATACCAGCTGTTCCCCTCCAGGTCCTGCACGGAAGCCGGATCCGAAATGGCCATGGACGGGAAAGGGTAGGGGGTCCAGAACTCCCGGGGGTTCTTCATATGCCGTTCATAGATGGAATCCGCCATGTCCTGATCCAGCAGATGCTCCTGGAACAGATTGGAAATCAGGATGGACAGGAACTTCCGCTTTTTCCCGTAACGATCCACACAGCCCTTGGGCAGTCCGGCCAGCCGTCTGCTGTTGTCGTGTCCGGTGTCGAATTCGCAGAAAAGCTCAATCAGGCCGGTGCCCAGGGTCATCCGGTTGGCGGTCAGCCATCTGTCCCATTTGGCGCATCCCTCATAGGTGTCCCTGAGCAGTTGTTCGTCTTTGGTGGCCTCATAGGCCTCCAGGCTAAGCTGGGTGAAAGAGATGCACTCCTGAATCTGGCCGTAGCTGAGCGGGGTGGGGCAGCTGGCCGTCCTCTTTCTGGTTCTCCAGGAATAAACGGACCTGGGATCTGGCCACATAGGCCATGGAAGGCTCCAGCCTGGCCCAGCAGACTGCATCGTAGACATGCTCCAGCCACACGCCGGGATAGGTGTTGGAAATCAGGAACAGGGGCTCTGGGTGGCCGGGAAAGGGCTTGACGTGTGCGGACCGAATCCAGTCCATGGCTGCGCGGTACTTTTCCGCAATGGCCGCTTTGGGCGGCATGACAAGGATGTGTCGGACATATGGCGCTCCATTCTCCATGTACAACATGGTGTTTTTTGATTTTGAAAAATTGATTAAAAAAACCCGGAAATCCAATCTCTAGATTTCCGGGTTTTTCGGTTCGTGAGACATTGGGGATTCGAACCCCAGACAACTTGATTAAAAGTCAAAGTGTATCCGGGCAGAATCCCCGGAAAATACAAGGGCCATAGATATTTTGTGAGACAAAAGTGAGACATCTTGGTTTTAGGGCTATCATATCATCTAGGCGTTAAGTGCCATCTCTACAGCTTTCTGGGCATCTTCTTTTTCCAGTATAATATGGTTATAGACCTCTATCACCATCTTTTCATGGTCTCCCAGCAGTTCCGCAATCTTCTTGATGGATACAGTCGGTATCTGATAGCACAGGTTCGTGCAATAGTTGTGGCGGAAGATATGCGCAGTCAGGTTCGGGGATTCCATCTTCTTCTGTATGCCCGCCCATAGCTTGACATAGGAGCTCTTGGTCATGATATTCTTTCCGGCAGTGTAGAACAGTCGGGATTGGTTCAGGCAGCAGCAGTATTCCCGGAGGAAGGGGAGCACGTTGGAAGGTATCGGGACTTCCCTGATGCCGTTCTGGCTCTTCGTGGATTTGATATAAGGTGTATTCTCATCAAAAGCCAGGGATTTATCTATTTTCAATTTCTTCCCATCAAAGTCGAAATCCGAGCGTTCCAGAGCAAGGGCCTCTCCCCGGCGCAGTCCGCAGCCGTAGATTATGTACACGAACGCTTTCTGCATGTTGGTGAAGTCCGCGGAAAAGACAGCGGCTTTCTCTTCTGGAGTCAGGGCGCGTTTATCGGTATTCTTCTGTTTCTTGATTCTGATTCCATCGAAAACTTCCATATACACACCAGGTGCAATGTGCTTGTCGGTGACAGCGGCCCTGACTACCTGCTTCAGGGTAAGGAGGATCTGTTCCTGGGTGCGCAGCTTTCCGGATGCAGCATTCAGGCACATCAGGACATCGGTTTTCCGGATTGAGGATATGGGCACGGATTTCAGCGCATCCAAATGTACATCTATGATATGGCGGTACATAGTCCTGGTGTTCAGCTCTGCATCATGCTTGTAGATTTCCAGCCATTTCCTGGCATACTCCTGCACGGAGGCTTTGGACTCCTTTAGAATGTCGCGGTTGCGGACTTTTTCCTCCATCTCCCTGACCATTTCCTCAAGGGCCCGGCTGGACTTCTTTGTCCGGAGCGTCACTCGGTGCTTCGCGCCTTTTTCTGTGTAGGTGCCGTCCCAGACCTTTGCCTGGAAGTATCCATCTTTGCCTTTTGTGTATTTTGCAGTTGCCATCTTGCATCATCCTCCTTAAAAAATGTATAAAAATAACAGCCAGCGATTTTTCGCTTGCAGGCTGTCCCCAGAGATGATACAATATTTATAGGTTTGCGAGACCTGGTGTATCCCTCTGGGGTATATCTGAAGCCGTTCGGTGCTGGTAACACCGGGCGGTTTTTCAAAATTTGGTTGAAAATCCATGCACTATGGTATACAATATGATTAACAAGAGAGCCGTTGACCAGTGTACACCTGGCCGCCGGTAGGTAATATACTACAAAAAGTAGCGCTTTAGTTTACCAGACCGAGGGCGCTACTTTTTGCGTTTGATGTAGATAACAAGAGTTATAACAGCGCAAAGCATAATTACAAACGTGAACAAGTCGCTGTATGTAACCATAGCACCAGCCCCTTTTCTTTCGTCTGGCGGCTGACATAACACCCCAACGGCTCCCCTGGCAAGCATATTATATTGTCATGGTACAGGGTTGTGAAGTCGCAATGCCTTTTGGATGGGCGTCTCCTTATTATGCTCCCCAATTTTGGGATTTCCGGTTTCTTGATTTTATAAGAAATTAGAAATCTGGATGCTCAAATCATCATAGATGCATACAGGGATATCGTCCTCAAAGCTGTATTGGTTCGATTTTTCCTCTTTCTCCAGGTCATACACCATGACGGATTTCATCTGCGGATTCACAATCCAATATTCCCTGACGCCCGCTGTACGGTATTTGAATAATTTGATTCCATAGTCATTTTGAGGGTTGGATGGAGAAGTGACTTCAATCACCCAGTCCGGAGCACCGTTACATCCGGATTCATTCAATTTGCTCTTGTCGCATATGACGGAAATATCCGGTTCTACGTAATTCTTGTCATCTTCATTCAGGAATACGGCAAAGGGGGCCAGAAAGACTTCGCAATTGCCTTTTTTCCTATCGATGTAGTCGGATATTTTTCTGGCAAATGCATACGAAATCCTCTGGTGCATGGTATTGGGAGGTGCCATCATATACATCCGGCCATCAATCAGCTCTGCCCTCTGGCCATCTGGCAGGGCGTAGATATCGTCTATCGTATAAGTCCTATCCTGTGCTAAGTCCATAAGCCATTCCTCGCTTTCTTAAGGGAGTTGCGATGTCGCAACCACTATGCTATAATCTTTTTGTTACCGCCCCGATACTGGTGACAGGAAGGGGGTGCGCTAATGGATATATTATCATCCTTTCTTCTCTCCGTATTGGCCGGTGTAGTCGCCTGCTACCTGTGCAAGTGGCTTGACGGGGATGAATAGACGGTAGCCAGGCCCGAACGGTTGACTTCTCCGCAAAAGAAGGAGAACCCCCAGAAGTACTCGCAATACTTCCGGGGGTTCATACTTTTGTGCGCCTAATGGACACTATCATCCTTTTGCCTACTGGCATTATAGCATATGCGGAACATGTTTGCAATATGCTTTTCCCGGGAATATCTTGCTTATTTTTTGGAAATTTTATTCTTTTGTTCACGTTCAATTTGTTTGATGCTTTTATTGGGTGTTGGTAAGTTTTCAGGCATTGTTCCGCCGAGGTCTTTTATAGTTTCACGGACTTTCTTCCCGACTTCATAATGGGTTCTATTTGCAGCTTCTTTGCCAACGATATTTTCATTCCTAAGCTTTTCATCTGTCTGCGTGGCACGGAAGAGGTTAGCTGCCAACTCTGTGCTGCCCATATGGTCTAAAATATCCTGGCTTTTCTTTAGGCCTTTGCGCCTGTGTATATCATTTTTTGTTAGCCCACCATATAATCCTTGATAGCCTTTGTTTTGGAAGATAGCATAATCGACAGGTTCCGTGACTCCGGCCTGTTTTGCGGCTTCGGCAAGGGATTTGTTGTGAGCCTTCATTTCGTTCCGGATAGCAAGGCGTTTGCTGTCCTCGCTCAGGCTGTCGTAATTTTCTATCAATTCCTGTTGGCGGGTCTTTATTGCGAAGTATGATTGGCCAAGAGCGATTACCTTTTTGCGCGGGTCTCCATTTTGGACAATCAGGTAGCAGGCATAGCGTGACAATTCAATGTCGTCTACTTCGCGCTCCGCGCCAGAACCTATGTTCACCATTTTGTTGACCTCAACAAAATGGTCTGAGACAGCATTATCGCTCCCCTGACATGCAGCCTTTGCTTTGTCGATTACTTTTAAGAAATTACGCCATTCTTTATATTCAAGAGCAATCTGCAGTTCCCGGGCATACCAGAATTCCTGCCCATATTCATTTACACGGCGGATAGACTCAAATAAAGATTCGGTATAATTGCTTTCTTCCTCTTGGCTTAATGCCTTGGATAAGACGCGGTCATGCATGGCCTGGAGCCGTTCTTCAAATTCTCTCTCATCCATATGAAATTCCCCTTTTCTTTCGATATTATTAAAATGCCATAGCGGTGTTATATTATAATCTGGATTTTAATTTCCACACCAATAGTGCCTTTGTCAGACTCATATTCGTAAGAATCCTTGTCTCTTTCTTTTGGCGGGTCGTAGCAGCTTATGTATTTGCTATTTCCACCTTTCATGATTGCAGTAATGGATTTAATGGAATTTGTGCTTATCAGTTTCTTGATATGAGCGCAGCTTCCTTTTTTGATATAACCAATATGCTTTCCTGCTATGACTACTTTTATTGCATTAGGGTCATATTCGTTTGTAGGCTCTGGAACCAGCTCGGCCTGATAGGACTTGAAGCTGTATTCATATACCCAAACATTAAGCAGATTTTTCTTGATAAGCTGTGATTTATTAAGTTTGTAGTCAGGATTTAGCGAGCCAAGCGATTTGATTTCATCCTGATGGAATGAAGTCCCGGCAATCCGATGTGTTTCTTCCTTTTTTTCGGACTTTTTTGTACTGGCTGTCTGGGCGGAAGATGGTTTTTGACCAGTTGGTGGCGGTACGGAAGAGACGCTTAGAGCCTTTTTCAATGTGTCAAATAATCCCATAGTGAATTCCCCTTTTCTTTTGATATTATTAAAACGCCGTAGCGGATTAACCTAAAATTTCATGACTTGTTGGTCTATTCTGACTATAACTTATCAACCACTCTTCCCATGCACACAGAATCCTCTGTGAGCGGTATATCGTCATATCCCTTGTTCAGTGAAATCAGCCTATCCTGTCCCAGCTGCTTCACATAAGCCAGGCCATTGACGTTGAAGATGCCAATCTCACCTATGGCAATCTCACAGGTAGGCTCAATCAGGAGTATGTCGCCATCATTGTACAGAGGCTCCATGCTCCGGCCATCTACCTTTACTGCGTAGGCCACGCGGCGGTATTCTGGGATGTCAGGCATCGTAATGCGTTCGGAGTAAACGTCATCAAAGATGACCTGGCCGGTTCCGGCAGACACGCTGCGGAAATATTCTATGAGGCGGCCATTTGCGCTTGCAGCCTTATGTAGCTCGACTATGGCAGCAGGCGTGACTTGACCTAACTGTTTCACTCGATCAGATTCCCATTGGAGAATTGTGTCTACATGCTCCCGACCGGGATTATCAAGTGCGCGGTATTTTTTTATGCGGTCATACTCGGCAAGTGTTATATCATTTACTTCCTTTGGTAGATTGACACAATCCTGAAAGAGATAATTTGCATCAACTTTTAATGCTTCTATCAGTTTGTACATAACGGGCTCTTTTGGGTGACTTGTTTCATTTTCATAATTTGTTATTGCGGAACCGGTTACGCCTACCAATCTTCCTAATTCTATTTGTGTAAGTCCCTGAATTTCTCTCGCTTCTTTTATTCTATATCCAATTCCCATAATACCACCTCTCCCTGTATAAACAATATAACTCAAAAGTATTTAAAAGTAAATACAAAAACTCAAGAAAATTTAGAAAAATGTATTGACAACTAAGAAAACTTGAGCTACTATGAAAAAGAACTAAAGAATCTTGATGATTGGAGGTGGAAACTTGAACTCTGTAGTAGCTCGAAATGTAGAAGCGATAATGAGGAGAAAGTGTTTGAAACAAAGTGCTATAGCTGAAAAAGCTGGATACACAAAGCAACAGTTCAATGCCATGTTGAAAGGGCGAAGGGTCATAAGGGATACAGACATTATGAAAATTGCATATGCGTTGGATGTCGATGCCAATATGCTGTTTGACCAAGGTGCCACTGGTATGAAACCGCGGGAGCCGGTATAGAGAGGAGGTGAGGACGGATGGAAAATGTGGACGAGACAATAGAAGCTCTTTGTAGCAAGATTCAAAAACTCCTGGATGAGGGGCGTGACCATGTGGTAGTTGTGGAAATGACAAAGGCACTGGCAGAATTAGTCACTGCCAGTGCGCATGTCCGCACTCAGAAGCCATAAATTTACATGTTATCGAGAGCGTGGATGGTTGAGTATATTTTCTTTAGCGCATTGGTAAAATCTTCGGTTGTTGCTGCTGAAGTGTGTTCAGCGGCATTCCATGATTTTATATACTCAATAGTTGCTTCGACAGCTAATTCTTTGTCAGTTTTTCGTTCCATAATGAAATCCCCCTTTCTTTGGTACTCGGCCATGGCAGTGGCCTGTACCACCAGTATAAGGGAGATGGGGCGAAATAGCAAGACGAACATGTGGGCGGCAGCCGGTATAGAGGGGAGGTGAGGGAGAGTGGCGGAAAAAACTATTAAAACAATAAAGAAATCATTGAGTTTTGAAAAAAGCGGAGAAACACTTTCGGTAGAAATAAGTTTAGAAAATGTTTCTCCAAATGTGGGGATGGAGACTATTATTTCATTTTTAGATACGCTTTACGGACGTACCAAGAAAGATTTACATTTCAATCACACCAGCCTTGATTAATTCCTGGACGAGTTGCTTTGCCTCATCTGGTTTTTTTAACAGTTCCAAGACAGAAATGTGCTAAATCGGGGTGGCCTGACGGAGCCGGAAAAAGAGGTTGTATAGAGAGGAGGTGAGGACGGATGGAGGATAAGAAACAGGAAATCTTGTGTGGGAAGGAGCCCATGGTTATAAACGAAGAAAGGATGAAACATGGACTCGCCCCCATTTTAGGCGGAGATGTTGCTATCACAAGAATATCTGATAGCAATAAGGAATTGTCTCCTCAGGATTAGCGGCATTAATAAATGGAACAATTCTCATACCAAGTTTGGAGCAGGTGGGAGGGACTAAGGAATTCAATTCCTCTAAACTGATATTAAGGTGGAATGTTTTTTCCAAGGTATGGCGCAATTCTATGGTGTTAATGCAGTTATAGGCCTTGCCAGCAAAAATCATGTCGTACTTTCCCATTAACGACTGTAATTCGCTGGGATTGGTAATTGCTTTAGATGCGCTGGAAAGTTCTGTTAAGATATCGGCTAATTGTTTTGCATCCATTGGTGATTCTCCTTTCTTTTGATACTCGGCCATGGCAGTGGCCTGTAGCACCAGTATAAAGGAAAGAAGAGGGAATGGCAAGACAAATATGTAGGCAGCAGCTGCCAGACACAAGCCATATTGGTGTGCAAGTTTTTGGAAGTTGACCCAAGAGATTTTGCAGATAAGGAAGCGATAGGAGGGAGGTGAGAAAGAGTGAAAGACAATCAATTACTTATAAGAGTCTCTGTAGATAGAGAGAGCTTACTGGGAAAAGTGGCAGCCATAGAAAAGAAGGCGGAGGATCTGAGGTTCGAAGCCATGCGTTTGAGGGAGGAAATATCTTGTAGCGAGTTCACGGATGGTGAAAAGGAAAAGCCCGAAGCGTAAAACTCCGGGCGAGAATGTTATGTATCCTCTTCAGGACCGTACAATTTTTCACGGGTAGACTTTACAGCATTCTTTATGGCTTCAGCCAGAACAGTAGTTTTTTCATCCAAAAAGCCATCAAGATGTGTGTCTATTTCATTGTACAGTTCTGAAGATAAGGTATCCAACATTTCACATACCTCATTCTTCTGCATATGTTTCTCCTTTCTTCTGTACTCGGCCATGGCAGTGGCCTGTACCACCAGTATAAGGGAGATGGGGCGAAATAGCAAGACGAACATGTAGGCGGATGCCGGTATAGAGGGGAGGTGAGGAGAGATGTCATATGTAGTATCTATTGGTGCAGCTGTGGCCTCCGGGTTACTTGGATGGAAGGCGGCAGGAGCGGATGGCAAAAGGAGAATCATATATCTGGCACTGGCATTTTCAGTTTGCGTAGCAAATGTTTGTATTCAGAAAATGTGCTTGCAGTAATTTGTTGAAAGATATCAGCAAATTCGGACTTGCATGAATCCAATTGGCTCACATTTGATTCTTCTGCTTCCATTAAGGCAAGGAAAGCACGGTAATATCGTGGATACAGACTTTGGGTCTTGGTACCCATATACTGAATATTTTTACTGAACAAATCAAGAAATAAGCCTCTGTTTTCAAATGGCATATCTTGTATGGGATAGTGAAAAAGGTAACCACGGCAATACATTTGATAAAAGGGTATGTAATAGTTTTGCAGACGTTCCCTATATACATCTGCTTTTGAGACTCTCTTTTCTTTCGCAGAAGCAAGGTAAAAAAGAATTATGGCGGATGCAAAAGGTGTTATTACATTCAAGGCGGAAATGATTTGGTCGATTGTTAATGGAAATTCGGTTATTTGCTCTGTAGGCATAATTATTTTCTCCTGATTTTTATTTGGCCATGGCAGTGGCCTGTACCACCAGTATAAGGGAGATGGGGCGGAATAGCAAGACGAACATGTGGGCGGGAGCCGGTATAGAGAGGAGGTGAGGACGTGAAGCTGGAAAATTGGACCGAATATGATAAAGCACCTGCAAAAACAAGATATGTCAGGAATGCAATAGAGCTTAGCGAAAGAAGAATTTTCTTTATAGTGAGAAACAGGATTAAAAAAGTGAAAAAGGAGATGGCTACGCTTACGGCAATAAGCATAGCCATTCAGGTAATAAGCTATGTCATTTTGATTCGGCGCGGATTGTTTCGAGAACCATTTCATAAGCCTCTTTCAGGCAAGAGGTAAGATATTCTGTCGTAGGTTCATCGGCAGGTGAATTTAAAATATCATTCAGGATTTCATCACGAAGCAATTTGACGTAATACTGTGTTTTTTCCATATTGGCCATATTCTCCTTTCTTTGGTACTCGGCCATGGCAGTGGCCTGTAGCACCAGTATAAAGGAAAGAAGAGGGAATGGCAAGACAAATATGTAGGCAGCAGCTGCCAGACACAAGCCATATTGGTGTGCAAGTTTTTGGAAGTTGACCCAAGAGATTTTGCAGATAAGGAAGCGATAGGAGGGAGGTGAGAAAGATGGATAATGGACTGATTATAAAAGAGTATGAGGAATTTGCCGCATACCAGTATGCGAAAATCAGGAGTCAATGCCAGAACTATGGGGAATTGCAGAAGCGGATAGGGAAGGTCGGACACGATTTGCGTTGGGGGCATGGCACCGACTTATGGAAGATGATGGAACATCTTCTGCAAAAGGAAATAGACAGTGTACTGGAGACACTGCCTATACAAGACTTTTCTGGAAATGCAGGAACAGATTAAGATTTCTGCGTTGGTATTAACGGTTAGTTGGCATCAGGATGCTCTTCCAAAGGGAAATGAGACAAATAGTCATCCAGATAGTCGGTAAAAGACTCCTTTAAAGCTAGCGGTTTCAGTTCTTTGAAATCTTCTTTTTGAATGACTTCTAATGCTGATATGGTAAGGGCTTTTAAGTATTGCTGTTCACGTTCAGTAAACATGGTAGAATCCTCCTTTCTGTGTACTCGGCCATGGCAGTGGCCTGTACCACCAGTATAAGGGAGATGGGGCGGAATAGCAAGACGAACATGTGGGCGGGAGCCGGTATAGAGAGGAGGTGAAGAAGGCTGATGGAAAAAATCATAGATTTTCTAAATGAAGTAAAACTCCCGGTGTTAGGAGGAATTATCGGGAGTTTTATCGGGATGACACTAGCTAAGCTGATAGGAATATTGTGATTAGGGTGGTTATGATAGCAATCACAATCGGAAGAACAATCTGGAGCAAAACAAATTGGCCGTTAAACCACTGGTTTTCTTCTACCATTGCAGCTCCTTTTCTTGTCATTGTAAGGATGCAACTGTTGGGAATGGAATCCCCTAAAATGGGCTTATCGATACCGGAAATGATTGTGATGTAATGGTCTGCAAGCATATTCCTGATTATTTCGGAAATATTGGAGTATTTTTGGAAGTGTTCTTTAAGTTTTTTGAAAGATATCGTTCTCTTGGAATAAATGTAACGCAGAATTCTGAGTTCGTCCTTTGTGATTTCCATATGTGTCCACCTTATACTGTACTCGGCCATGGCAGTGGCCTGTAGCACCAGTATAAAGGAGAAGGCATGGAATAGCAAGACAAATATGTCGGCGATAATATCGGTGTAGAAGGGAGGTGAGATACCATGGTATATCCAAAACCATTCATGCGGCTCCAGGAGTTGAACAAGATGGGGCTGCCAAAGGAGTTCCTGTTTGAGGCCTATAGGTCGAAAGGGCAGATGTTTGCCCAAAAGATTAACCCATTGAAGCCGAACAGCCCTATTATTTTTGAGACGGCTGGATTTGAGAAATGGCGGCTTGCCCGCTGTAAAGCGGAGAATGAGGGGATTCCGCGGAAGTGAGAGAAGCCTTGGCATTGAGGAAGAGCAGGACTTCTACGACAGCCGGGGCGGCAAGGCAGAAATTCAGGAGTACATAGAGGAGCGCCACAGGTATGAAGCGGTGGCGTACCCCGCGTTCGAAGTGTAAGGAAGGAGGGCTGAGCGTGGAGCGCAAGATATTGAACGCGAGCAACCTGCTCGGGGCAATCGCCTTTTTGGACATGTCTATTGCGATACCTGGGACAGTGGATGAGAATCCAGTATTGACAATGGTCCTGATTGCTGTATTTGCTTTGTGCACATATCTGGCCATGAAAGAGGACGGAAAAATAAGATAGGCCTCCATGCCGACCAAAGCGCGAGGCCTATCATAAAAAACAAGGGGATACCCTTATGCCTATTATAAGGGCACAGGAAGCAAAAGTCAAACAGAAAGATTGGCTGCAGGGAGGGAATCCGTTTGGAGGCAACGGACAGGGCATACGGGGATGGCGTCCGCACCATGGAGGACGCGGAGCTGAGGAAGGAATGGGAGAGGGAGGAGGACACGCGCCGGATCCGGGAGATAGAGCATGAGATGGCGATGCGCTTCATGGGGCGCTCCGGCGGGCAGCCGTACTTCATGGACAAGTTCCTGCAGATGCCCGCGCAGTTCCGTGAGGCGTTCCGCCAGAAGGACTGGTTCCGGGCGAAGTACATATACGACAGCGCCATAGCCATCGGCCTGTTCCTGGAGGCCCCGGAGCGCATCCGGGAGAAGGTCTTCGGCAGCAGGCAGCATGAGGAGCCCATCGAGGGGATGTTCCCGGAATGGATGCTGGAGCAGGTGATGAGGGAGTGCGTCATAAAGGACAGGCTCGGCTTCGAGTGCGTGGTCTACCGGATCCCCGGGGAAGCGGGCTTCTACGGGGCCAGGCAGGCACCGGGCACCGGCTTCCTGCCCGCGGAGCGCAACCCGGCATGGAGGCGCGGAGAGGGCAAGGGTGAAAGAAGTTGAGATTTATATAGGGACCACCCTGCGGGGGTCGGGGAAGGGCATCGGGAAAGGGATGTACATCATGCGGGCCCGGCTGGCAGAGGGCAGGGTGCATGAGAGGATGGCGGCGGTGGAGATTGACGGCGGCACGGAGAGCCGCCTGGTGCTGTACTGCCTGCGGGACAGCCTTGCCAGGTTCCGGTATGCGTGCGGGGTGTCGGTATACACGGAGTGCACCTACGTGGCCGCCGTCAACAACAGGTGGGCGGAAGGCTGGAAAGGGAACGGATGGACGACCGGCAGGGGCGCGAGGGTGAAGGACGCCGGGCTGTGGCGGGACATCCTCTGGCACCTGGAGGACACCGGCCACACGCTCCGGGCCGTGGCCGGGAGGCATGAGTTCAGCGGCTGGATGCGGGCGAACCTGCCAAGGCTGTACGCCCCCAGGGACATCTTCGGCGAGGTGGGGGACGGGGCTCTGAATCCTGTAGGATACAGGAGCGGAGGGCACCCGATGGCGTCCTGGCACGGGGAGGACTGAGGAGGTTGCACCGGTGCAACCGGAAGGAAAGGAGAGGAACGGAATGGAGCATAGATTTGGGATATTTGACACTGTGGATGAGCTGAACAGGGCAGCAGCCGCTCAGAAGGCGGAGGGGGACGAGGAGGCCCTGTTCGCCCTGGCGGCGGAGAACGGCATCTGCAGGGAGGACGTAGAGGGCTACCTGGACGACGCCGCGGAGGAGCTGGCTACGCCGCTGATGGCGGCCATCGGGAAGCTGGACATGGAAGGGGCGGAACTGGGGCTGGAGAGCCAGCTGAAGGACTGGAAGGAATTCGTCGCCGCCATGTGCGCAGGGGATCTTGACATGTGCAATGGGGTGTTCCGGCAGGACAGGTGCCTGGAGGACGTCCTGGCAGCAGGGCTCAGGCATGCATCGCAGAACCGTGTGCGCGTGCCGGACAGCATCGTGAGGAAGGCAGGCGTTCCGCAGATAAGCTACATAGGGATGACGGGCCGTGACGAGCTGCGCCGGATAGCCAGGGAGTACTATGTGCAGGGGGTGTCGGTATTATGATGGTATTCAAGGCGACATGCTCCGACATGACATGCACCATGGGCAGCGGCACGTTCCGCTACCAGCTGGGCGTCCCTGCGACGGCGGAAGGGTCCAGGTGCGGCAGCACCGGCCTCCATGCCTGCGAGTACGTCCTGGACTGCACAGGGTACTATGGCCTGGGAGGCGGGAACCGGTTCTTCCTGGCAGAGGCCGCTGGCGACATCGCGGAGGACGGCATCAATACTAGGATCGCATGCACGGAGCTCACCCTGGTCCAGGAGCTGACCAGCCGGGAGATAGCGGCGCAGGCCGTGCTGTACATGGTGAAGCACCCGCGCAGGGAAGGCTGGAAGAAGGCAGGCCGTCTCCTGGATGTCAAGGAGGACTGCGCCATCGCGGAGGAGCCTGGTGCGATAGCCATAGCAAGGGGGAGCCGCCCTTTAGCGAAAGGGCCCCTGGGATCGCACCTGGGCCTGGTGAGGGAGGACGGCAGCGGGATCACGGACGCCAGAATCCTGACGGTAGGGCGGCGCGGCATAAAGCCGGACACCTGGTACACGGTCAGGGACGGCCTGCCGGTGGAGGCCGGCATCGCGGAAGGAGGCAGGGATGAGACGGAAGCAGATTGAGAAGGTGCAGCCCAAGGCGCCGGACAGGATGGGGGGCCGCACCCTGGGGAGGCGGGTGACGGCACAGCTCTCCGGCAGGTGCCTGGTCCTGGACCTGTGGGCCGATGGGACATGGATCCATAGGCATGTGACGGACACGGAGACCGGGGAGTACGCCTCCTACGGCATGGATGGCCAGTGGACGGCGGAGAACCTGGCGAACGCCTTCGTAAATGATATCTGGAGCCTCCTTTCCGAGGAAGGGCTCCCCATCTCGAAAGGGGACAGGGAGCTGGCGCTGGGCGCCATCAAGGTGGACTGGCCATCCGACCTCTATGAGCGGGTCGCGTCCCTGGAGCGGGAATATGCGAGGGGCCGCAGGGACCGGAAGGAGCAGAGACGCGTCCAGCGGATCCGCGAGCTGATGGAAAGCGTGCCCAGCCCAGGGAAGGCAGTATATGATTGGATCGAGGAGAAGGCAGCCGGGGGCCTGCATTATGCCATCTGGGAGAAGGGGCCCGGAGACTTCAGCTGCACGTCCTGCGGCGGCATCTTCACGGAGGCGGAAGCGGGAGCCCGCATGAAGCACAGGGGGGAGGCGGCCTGCCCTCTGTGCGGCCAGCTGCTGAGGGTGGAGAAGCGCAGGAGGGGCATCCGGCTGGAGACGCGCCTGACCTTGGTGCACGGCCTGGACGGGAAGCGGGGGATCCAGAGGCATTTCGTGGTGTCGGTCTACTGGGAGCGCGGCCTCTTCAGGACGGTGCGCCTCCATGAGACGATCCGCTGCATGCTGCACAAGGGGCCCTGGAGCAGGCACCTGTGCGACATCTATTACATGCAGGCAGGCGAGTGGGACAACAAAGGGAACCCGTGCAACCTCAGGTGGAGGCCCGGGTACCTGTATCCGGAGGGCATACAGGAAGGCCTCGAGGGGACGGCATACCAGGGATGGGCCGATGTGTTCCGGTACATGGCGTCCATGGGGATGCGGGCCAACTATGACAGGCTCCTGGCGGACAGGAGGGAGGAGTTCATCGGGATGGTGGAGTACCTGGCGAAAGGGCGCTTCCGCAGGCTGCTGGAGGAGACGTCGGAGCAGGTGGACTTCGACCACGGCTATGGCAGTTACAACGCCCTGGACGTCTTCGGGGAGGACATCTGCGAGGTGATGTATATCTGGGACATGCAGAAGATAATCCGGCTGCGGCAGGAGGACGGCGGCGTCAACATGCTGGAATGGCTGCAGTGGGCGGACGCGGAGAAGAAGAGGATCGGGAGCGACGTGCTCGCCTGGTACGGGAGGAACGGCATCTCCAATGGCCAGTACGGCAGCAGCCGGGCATCCAGGCGCCTGTCGCCGGAGCAGCTGATGCACTACATCGAGCGGCAGGTGAAGGAGTCGTATGGCGGGAAGCGGAAGGCGGGGAGCGTGTTCGAGACATATGAGGACTACCTCTCCATGTCGGAAAGGCTCGGGAAGGACATGTCGGACGCGATGGTGTACCGCCCCAGGGAGCTGAAGCGGCGGCACGGCGAGGCCGTGGAGGAGCACAGCAGGCACATGGAGGCCGAGAGGGCCAGGAAGGACGCGGAGCAGGCCAGGAAGGACGCGGAACGGATGGAGGAGAAGTACCCGGGCTCCGGGGCCGTCCTTGCCCAGATAAGGCCCAAGTACGAGTACGAGGGGGAGCGGTTCCGCATCATGGTGCCCGGCAGCTTCTGCGACATAGTCCTGGAGGGGATGGCGCTGCACCACTGCGTAGGTGGCACGGAGCGGTACTTCGACCGCATCCTGCAGCACGAGACGTACATCTGCTTCCTGCGCCGGACGGAGGAGCCTGACAGGCCCTTCTACACCATAGAGGTGGAGCCCGGCGGCACCATAAGGCAGCACCGCGGCATGTACGATGGGGAGCCTGACATAGAGGAGGTGAAGCCGTTCCTGCGGGAGTGGCAGAAGGAGATAAGGAAGCGGATGAAGGAAGAGGACCATGAGCATGCCAGGCTGAGCGCCGTGAAGAGGGAGCAGAACATGGAGGAGCTGAGGCAGAAGAACAACACGAGGGTCCTGGAGGCCCTGATGGAAGACCTGATGGAGGTGGTGTGATGGGGGACATAGTGGACATGAGGGGAGCACAGGGGACGGGGCTGCTGGCCTTCGCGAGGTACCCTGACCTGGAGAAGGCGGCCGACCGCACGGCGGCCAAGATAAAGGAGGGGTTCATGGAGATGGGCTATATCCTCAAGGTGGCCAGGGACACGGACATCCTGGCCGGGTCAGGGTACGCCAGCCATGAGGAGTTCGCGGAGAAGCGGTACGGCCTGGACAAGGGGACGGTGTCCCGGTACATCCGGATAGTGGAGCGCTTCTCCGTCGGCGGCGACAGCCATGTGCTGCAGGACGGCTACAGGGACATCGGGTTCGCGAAGCTGTCCCTGATGCTGCACATGCCGGATGCAGTCGCCGAGGAGATAACCGGGAGCTACAGCAAGCAGGAGGTGCAGGCCATCAAGGAGGAGATCGATGCGGAGCATGCCGTCAGCGATATCGAGGTGGCCATAGAGGCCGCTGAGGCCCCGGAGCCGGAAGGGAGCCTCCTGGAGCGGGCCATCCGCCAGCTGGGGAAGGAGCAGCAGGCCTTGTACCACAGGCTGCATGATATCCATGCCATAGACGGCACCGCTGCCATGGTGATGGATGTGCTCGCCCCACAGGGCGAGGCGGTGTACATGGTGAGGATACCCGGCACGGGGCGGCTGATGATATCCATCTCCGGAGAGGCCGCCAGCGTGACCAACGTCCGGAGCGGTGGGAAGGAGAGATATGCCGCAGGTGATGTCCAGGCAGCAGTCGCAGGCATCATGCACCCCGGCCCCGTGAAAGAATCCTGGCAGCAGGAGTATGGGGAGCCGATGGGGCCGCTGGCGGAGGCCGCCCCGGGACCGGCTGCGGATGGGCAGGGGGCGGAAGAGGCCCCGTCCCAGAAGAGGGAGAAGCGGAAGGGGTCCAAGGTGGTGAAGGCTGCACCGCCCAAGGCCGTGGAAAAGGGACGCGGGGACGGAAAGCCTGCAGGAGCCGCCGCAGAGGAGGCGCATCCGGAACCGGAGGAGCGGCTGCCAGGCCAGATGGAGATAATGGACTTCCCCGAGGCCATGCCGGATGCCCATTATGAGGAGATCATAGAGGCGCCTCCGGCAGAGGCCGAAAGGGGGCCGGACGGAGAGGCGCGTGCTGCAGACGGGGCCGGCATGGAGATGGCCGGCACGGCAGCAGGCGCAGGGGGCGCTGCCGCAGATAGGGACGCCCAGCCCTGCGGAAAAGAGGAAGAGGCCGCCGTGGATGCCGCCCTCCGCATGGAGGAGCTCTGGATGGAGGCATGGGGGCACCTGGAAGGCCTACGGAAATATTTTGCCGTATGGGACAGCAGGTCGATACCTATGGAGTCCCTGGAGAAAGTATACCAGGATGCTGTCTCCCTGGAAGCAGACATAGAGAGGATGATGGACATGAAGAAGGAGGAGAGGGATGGCCAGGAGCATCATGCACAGCAAGGATGACAGGACATGCTACCTGTGCATGCTCCTGAGGGATGATTTCAGCGCCAGGGTGGACCTGCAGGAGCACCATGCCATGCCGGGCACCGCCAACAGGAGGCTCTCCGAGCGCTACGGCCTGAAGGTGTACCTGTGCCTTGAGCACCACCTGGTTGGGCCGGAGGCGGTGCACAACAATAAAAGGCTCCTGCGGCTCCTGCAGGCGAACGCACAGATAGCCTTCGAAAGGCGGTATTCCCACGAAAAGTGGATGGAGGTCTTCGGGCGCAACTTTATTTAGCCTTTTGGGAAGGATTTGATACATCACCGTAACTGTAGACAGCGCAGGAGGGGAGCCGCGGCTCCCCAGGAAGGAGGGCACATGCTGACAGTGGCGCAGATGAGGGGCGTCCAGTCCGTGACCGGCCTGACCATGCAGTACCAGGGCTCCTTTGACAGCCGATGGGCCGATGCAGTGGGAAGGCTGCAGGGATCCAGGGCCGACCTTGGCAGGATAATGATTGTGGTGGAGGACGGCTGCCGGCGGGATGCGATAAATGACAAGGCAGGGCGGGCCCATGGGGAATGAGGAGAAGCAGCAGAAGTATGACGAGTACATAAACGGCGTCAGCCCAATGGCGGCAGCCATCGGCCAGCGGGTGCCATACCATCTGGAGTACCTGAGGAGGCATGGCGCCGGGCCGGTGCCGGAAAGGGGCAGGGATGGCTCCACGGGGCAGCAGGACTGCCGAAAACGGGGGACATAGGAGTGGGTTATATAAACATCATCAATGCGTTCTGGGATTCGGCCACGACGAACCCATTGCCGACAGGGCAGGTGTCGCTGTACATGGCTTTGCTGCATGTATGCAACAGGAGCGGCTGGGCAGAGTGGTTCCAAGCGCCGAATCAGGTGCTTTCCGTACTGACGGGGCTGAGCAGGTCAGGGATACAGAAGGCGCGGAACGGATTGAAGCAGAGGGGCCTGATAGACTTCCGGGAGCGGGGCACCAGGGCGACCCTCTATAGGATAGCTATGGCAAATAGTAATCAAGACAGTGTGCAAGATGGTGGCCAAAAAGGTGTGCGAAATGGTGGCCAAGACAGTGTGCAAGATAGTGGCACATTAAAAGACATAGACAGAGACAGGAAGAGAGAGAGGATGCGCGCGCCTGTGGTGGAGCGTTTCGATGATTTCTGGGCGGCGTACCCTAAGCGGGGGAACGACAGGCCGTCCGCGGAGAGGGCATACTGCAGGGTGCTGCGGGAGGACTGTCACATCACGGAGGACGACCTGGTGGCAGCAGCGGCCAACTACGCGGATGCCATGAGGATGCTGGGCCGGGAGGGGAAGTATATCCGGAGCGCTGCGTCCTTCCTGGCGGACGATTTTTTCGCCGCCTATCTGCCTGGCCAGTACGTCAGGCCGGAGGAAAGGCAGAAAGGCGTGAAGAACGGGTTCAACCGCTTTGCCCAGAACGAATATGACTTCGGGGCGCTGGAGGACGAGCTGCTGGCCAACTGACGGGAGGTTGCACCGGTGCAACTTGGTGAAATGGACGATTGATGCGTGGGAGGGGCTACATGGTAGGGACATGGACGGACATCCCGGGATATGGCGGGAAGTACCAGATAGACAAAGAGGGGAACGTGCGCCGCGTGTACGCTTCCGGAAGGACGCGGGGGATGACCCCGTACCACAGGAGGATGAGCGGGAGCCAGCGCCTGGTGGTGAAGCTGACCAGGGACGGCAGGGAGAAGGAGGAGGTGCTGATGCGGCTGGTGGCCCTGGCGTTCCTGGGGCCGCCGCCCGAAGGGTGCGTCCCGTACCACAGGAACGGCTGCCAGTCGGACAACTACCTGGCCAACATCGCCTACATAGACAGGCGGGAGCTGGGGCGGATGACCGGCGCGAAGTCCAGGCGCAGGCCGGTGGCGAAGATAGACAGGGACGGGTATCTGGTGGAGGTGTACCCTTCCGCGCGGGAGGCCGCAAGGCGGAACTACATGAGCTACCAGACGGTGATGGACAGGTGCAACGGCAAGGTGAAAGGCGCGTTCGCGCCAGACGGATATGCGTATGCATGGGACGACAGCGAAGCCAGCATAAGACAAGCCATGAGGAAGATAGAGGAGAAGGAGGAGCAGAGGAGTGGGAAGGATGACTGAAAAGGATGCATCCGGCAGGTGGCAGGTGAAGGGGCTGCCGTGGGAAAGGCTGCGGGAGGGGCAGGCAATCACGAAGGAGACAGGCCAGATCCTGTACGGGTGCCTCTGCAAGCTGAAGGCCTATGAGGACTGCGGCATGGGCCCGGACCAGCTGGAGGGCTGGAAGGACAGGCTGGAGGACGTGGCGGCGCATGTATGCGACAAGCTGTGCCGCCATCCGATGGAGGTGGCGGCACAGGAGGAGCTTGATGCGATATGTGAGGGCTGCCCGGTCAGCGCATGTGCGGGCACCCTTCTGGACAGATGAGGAGGCGTGAGAATGGAGAAGAGGCCCAGCGAGATATTGACGGATTTCCTGAATTTCCTTGAAACCGCAGAGCGGGAGCATGAATCTGCTTATGCCGCGGTAGGGAAGGAGGACAGCAGGGTGCAGACGTTCCTCCACGACATGGAGTTCGCGCCAGACAGGAACGAACGCAACCGTATCGCGACACGGCTGCAGCAGAGCCGGAGGGAAAGGCGCAAGGCGAAGGACAGGGTGCAGCTGTACGGGAAGGTGCATGAATTCTACACGGACAGGCAGAACCAGAACATGGTCAAGGCCCTGAGGCGGCTGCAGAATGAACAGGTTACGACAGAGAAATACCTGTTCGGGAACCGGGAGTTCAAGAACCGGGTGGACTGAAAAGGATGGAGGATGGGAAATGATCAGATGCGATAGCCCCTTTGCATATGGGGACAGATGCGTGGTGGATATGGACGCCCAGCAATCACATGGCGGCACGATCTGCTGCAATATGGCAGAGAATCTGAGCTTTGATAGAGCATGCATCTTGAAGCAGTGCGAGCATGCGGTAAGGATGGAGGATGGGAATGAGGCTGATTGATGCAGATGCTTTTAAGACGCTCGTTACAGCTGTGGCTATAGCAGATGGGCTCAGCGGTGGATTCCTGAATGAATTCTGCAGGCTTATTGATAGCCAGAAAACCGCCTATGATGTAGACGGAGTTGTAGGGCAGCTTGGGGAATTGAACGGGAACGAATTTACCTATGCGAGGGTCATGCACATTGTAAAGGCAGGTGGGGTAGATGGGTAGGGTATTACCGATTCTTTTTAACGGCGACATGGTACGTGCGATACTGGAAGATAGGAAGACAGTCACGCGGCGGATAGTAAAACAGTCGGTGTGGGAGAGCTTCGTGTGCGAGGGAGGAAAGGTGGTAAATTGGCTCAACCCTGAAACAGATGCTCTGGAAAGCCCGGTATACAGAGCGCCTTATCAGCCAGGAGATATCATGTATGTCCGGGAGACATGGGCAGAATGGACAGATGGGTATGTTTACAGGACATGGATATCTCCGTTTCCACAGGCGGGATGTTATCCGACAACAGTATGGCATCCCTCCATCCACATGCCGAAGGAAGCCGCCCGCATCTGGCTTAAGGTCACGGATGTGCGGGTGGAGCGGCTACAGGACATCAAGAACTTCCAGGCAGAGGGAATAGAGCTGAGCGAAGGATGTGAAGAATGCCTTGCCGTATGTGGGGAGTGCGACCCAGATGAATCCCCTATCGGATGCGATAATGAGATAGAGAAGTTCGCAGAACTATGGGACTCCGCCATCAAGAAGCCGGACATTGAAAGGTATGGCTGGGATGCTAATCCCTGGGTGTGGGCGATAGAGTTTGAGCGGTGCGGGAAGCCGGAAAGAGAGGGATGACATGGACAGGGA
>CAJUFI010000058.1 GCA_910585665.1 uncultured Acetatifactor sp.
GGGAGTGCCTCTGGTGGCATAATATTACTTAATTATTAATGCAATAATGTACTAGCGTTGCGCAAACAACTGTTGTGAAAGCAACTAATGAGGGGGATTTTTGCACGGAACAAGGAAACGGAACATGTTTCAGCTATGCCAGCGGTGAAAATTGCCGTCTTTTAGGACTGGATGCCAAACGGATGCCAAAAAATTCCCTCAAACAGTTGACATTGCAACTATAGTATAGTACACTAGTTGCGTAAACAACTGTTGTGAAAGCAACTAATGAGGGGGATTTTTGCCCGGAACAAGGAAACGGAACATGTTTCAGCTATGCCAGCGGTGAAAAAGTATAGAGGATTTGAGAATATAAGGACAGAAAGCGGAGAAAAACAGTGCAGACGAAATGGGAGAAGATGCCCTCAGAAGTATATTTTTATTGGAGGCCGTGCAGTTTTGAACGGAATTATGACACCGGGAGAATTGATGCAGTTCATCACTTATTCAGGGATGCTTTACGGATATGTGGATCAGCTGAGCAATCTGCCCAGACGTCTGATGGATCTGGTCACCAGCATGGAGCGTATTTCCGATATCATGAATCAGGAGCCTGACATCCAGGACGGTGAAAAGCCGGTGGAACTGGATATTCAGGGGGAGATAGAATTTCAGCATGCTTCCTTTGGGTACAAGTCCTATCTGCCGGTTCTGGAGGATGTCAGCCTGAAGGTGGCAAAGGGAGAGATGATTGGTCTCGTGGGCGCTTCCGGCACAGGAAAGTCCACCCTGATCAATCCGGTCATGCATCTGTACGAGGTGGACGACGGCGCGATTCTGGTGGACGGGGTGGATATCAGGGACATCGGCCTGGAAAAATTCCATAGCCAGATCGGTGTGGTGTTACAGGAGAATTTCCTGTTTGCCGGGACAATCTTCAACAATATCCGTTTTGCAAAACAGGATGCCACCTATGAGGAGGTAGTCCAGGCGGCGAAGGTGGCAAATGCCCACGACTTTATCTGCCAGACACCGGACGGTTACAATACCTATGTGGGTGAGCACGGCTACAATCTGTCGGGCGGCGAACGGCAGAGAATTGCCATTGCCCGGGCAATCCTGAGCAATCCCAGGCTGCTGATTCTGGACGAAGCCACGGCCAGCCTGGACACGGAAAGCGAGTACCTGATTCAGAAAGCCCTGGGTAGGCTGACAGAAGGGCGGACGACCTTTGCCATAACAGAAAAACGCAATCGTTTTTGGGGAACAGGAAGGGAGCCATATGGCAAGGAGACAGAAAATACAGAAATATATTGTGGCCGCCGTCATGGTATGTCTGGTGGGCTGGATAGCGGTGTTGTATGTAGAGAGACATCGACAGGAGAAAGGCTGGGAAAATCAGTTCCTTGCGCAGTATAGTGTGGCTTTAAGTGATGTGACATGGCATTTGGGACAATTTGAAGAAATGAAATCGTTCGAGGATCAACTGGACTGCCTGGAAGTGATTACAAATGATTTGATGCAATTAAAGGCTTATATGGAAATGCATATTGAGCTGCTCAGTGTATCTAAGCCGAAAATAATGGCTTCTACAGCGGATTCCTTGGGATGGCATGAAACAGAAACGGTCATCGGACTCATAAACAATGGTGGGGCGATAAATTCTGATTCAATAGAATCTTTTCGGGCAGATGGTGTAATATCAACAAAAGAGATTGCCATTTTACAGCTTTTAAAAGAAGAAGCGGAAAAATTGATGGAAGATATGCGCATGATGGAGGAAGACGGAGTGAATTATGAATATGCGCTTTCTTCATTGGAAGTATATCGGCGGTGGACAGAGATTATGCAGAATGTCAAAATACAATTAGTCCAAATAGGTCAGGATGAGGAGTAGCTTTTGTGAAAGCTTGAAAGCTATTATGGCACCGGCAAGGACTGTCACCAATCTGTTTACATGCCGATTTCAAGATGTTTCTTTCAAAAATCATTGTATTGCCTTACAATGGAATCGTATGGAAATTCTCTGCCCATGCCCGGTGCTGGGTGGAGCAGACGCGGAACTGGAATAGGAGGCATGGTTACAATGGAGTTTGGAGAAAAACTGAAGCAGCTTCGGGAAGAAAAAGGAATGACACAACAGAAAATAGCAGACAAACTGTATGTCACACGACAGGCGGTCTCGCGGTGGGAGTGCGGCGCCCGGTATCCGGATTTGCTCACGGCCAAGAAAATTGCCGAGATTTTGGAGGTATCCGTGGACGAGATGCTGTCCGGGGAGGAAATCAGGCAGAATGTGGAAAAGGAACCGATGCTTGCAAAGCCGGCGGAAAATATCCTTCAGACCGTTCTCTACACGATTGCGGCAGTGGCATTTCTGCTGATAAGCGTCTTTGGCATCTATTCCTATATCCCCGGGGAGCTGTTGGGGAAGACGACTGTGGGTAAAATCAATTTACAGGGGATAGTTACCGTCTGCGGATATGTCTTCAATTTGCTGGCAGTATTGACAGGCCTGAGACTGTCCATAAAAAACCGGCTCACGGCAAAGGCCACGGGGTATATCATGTGTCTGCCCTATGGAAACGCGGGATTATCATTTCTGGCTACCTATGTGGATATGCAGATAAAGAAAAACGGACATGTGGGATGGGATTACTTGATCACCAATATCCTGGTGCCGTTCCTGTTTGCCGCATGCGTGCTGCTGTTTTTTGTCCTGGAGGATCAGAGGATTCCATATGGCGCGATTTTGCTGATATGTGTCATTTCAACCGGCTACATCGCTCTCGTCACCAGGCATGTCTTTCTGAGAATGACGGATTTGGGATTTGTCTCAAGGACAGTGCATTGTCTTGGAGAGATGGGGATGGTGATCCTATTGGCCTATCAGGCCTATATCTGGAACCGGAAAAAGAAGAAGGCAATCAAGACCCCCTGAAATCATATCAGCACAACAAAGCTGGAAAAAAACTGGGTTACAATTCACGGCCTAGCCGATTAGGATTTCTAGAATTTCAAGGAAGCAGATGCAGGGAAATTTGTCCTGCGCAAAGAGATCGCACGCCTTGAGCAGCGCGTCCTGGAAGTGGAACGCCAGAGGGACGACGCACTGGACAGGCTGAGGGATAAAAACCATGAATTATACGAAGTAAAATCGGCCCTCTATGAAGCGGAACAGAAAATAGCCGGGTTAACGGCGCGCATCAATAAAGACTATACGAATTCCTCAAAATCATCTTCACAGAGCCCTGACCACAAGACCATTCCAAACGGAAGGGAAAAAAGCGGCAGAAAGCCAGGCGGCCAAAAAGGGCACATCCATCATGGACGTAAGCACATGGAACCAACAGAGGTGATAGCCATCCCTGCACCTTCTATATATAGAGACGACCCGAACTTCAAAGAAACCGGCAATACGATTCGCAAGCAGCTGGTAAAGCTGCATGTGGGTGTTGAAGTGGTGGAGTACCATACACCGGAATTCAGGAACCAGACAACAGGCCAGAGAGTGCACGCCGCTTTTCAAAAACGAGAAAGGCCTCACATGGAACAGAATGATGAAGGAATGGATCAAAGATGCGGCCATTTACTGGAATGAAATACATGACGGAGGTGAGGAAGCACCGGAAAAAGTGGCCGAATTAGACCGGAGATATGATGAGATCATGGCAACCGCAAAATCAGAGTATGAGTATGAGCCGCACAGCGAATACACTCCTGTTAACCATGCAAAACCCCACAGTCAATATCTGTGAGGTTTTTTCTTTATCGGCTAGGCCGTGAATTGTAACGCGGTGTAGGGAAAAAGACCCTGCACCGTTTTTTGTTGTCTCAGCGGTCAGGCCTGCAGGGGGCGGGGCGAAAGCCCTGTCTCCCAATGGTCGAACCGATGAGCACAACAGGGACAACCATATGATAATGGTTTGCTCTGAAAATTAAGTAAGGGAGCAGAAAAGAAATGAAAGCAAAGGGAATTACAGCACTTTTGAGACCTCTGGCGCTGTTCATGTGCCTGGGAATGTCGATGCCGGTTCTGGCGGCGGGGGAAGATTTCGAGATAGAGGAAGGGGTTCTGAAGCGATATACAGGCTCCGACCATAGTATCATTATCCCGGATGGCGTAACCAAGATTGGCAGCAGCGCGTTCTCCGGCAGCAGCTTGACCGGCGTGACTATCCCGGAGAGTGTGTCTGAGATTGGAGAAAATGCATTTGGGCTCTGCCAGACCCTGTACAGCATTGAGATTCCTGACAGCGTGACCGTGATTGGAGCAGAAGCATTTTGTGCCAGCGGCCTGACCGAAATAACCATTCCCGGCACTGTGACAGAGATAGGCGGAAGTGCATTTGAACGTTGCCATAACCTGTCCAGTGCCGTTTTTCTGGATGGCGTGACCGAAATCAGTTCGAGGTGCTTCACGCGAAGCGAAAACCTGGTTAGCGTGACTACCCCGGGCAGCATGAGGAAGATCGGGGATTCTGCATTTTATGAATGCTATAGCCGGACCACCGTGGATCTTTCGGAAGGCTTGACCGAGATTGCGCCTCAGGCATTCTACAGATGCTATGAATTGACTGACATTACGATTCCGTCCAGCGTGACTGAGATTGGCGGCAGCGCCTTCCATTACTGCAACAGTCTGACCAGCCTGGACATCCCGGAGGGTGTAACGTCCATCGGTGAGTCCGCGTTTGCGGACTGCGACGGCCTGACCAGTGTGACGATTCCATCCAGTATGACGGAGCTCGTGGGCTCATTTTACGGCTGCGAGAATCTGACCAGCATCGTCATTCCGTCCAGTGTGGAGTTCATAGCGGCACGAGAGTTTCAGGGTTGTACAAATCTGACTATTTACGGAGAAGCGGGAAGCTTTGCTGAGAGCTTTGCGAAGGCAAATCGGTTCTCTTTTTCTACAGAGCAGCCGAATACAGAGGCCGATTCTTCTGAATCTCCTGAGGGGCAGGAAACAGAAGCCGATTCCTCTGAATCTCCTGAAGGGCAGGAAACAGAAGCTGTTTCTTCAGAGTCTGCCGCCGAACCGGAAACGGGGAGTGATTCCGGTTCTACCACAGTATCCGTGCGGCTGGAAGAGGAGGACGAAGAGAGCGGCGGATTCCCTATTGTTCCGGTGCTGGCGGCCGCCATTGTAGTGATAGCGGCGGTGGTTCTGATAAAAAAGAATTTCAAGCGCAAGACGCCATAAAAAGTGCATACAACATAGTCCATACCATTGCGCCTCCTCAGAGAGGACACTCAATTTAGGATTCAGAAATCGGAGGAAATAGAAATGGCATTTTGTACAAATTGTGGAGCAAAAATCAAGGGCGACACGAAGTTCTGCCCCAACTGCGGAGCCTCTGTGGAAGGGACGCCCCAGACACCCAAGGGCTCTTCCGCTCCAGGGCCTGCGCCCCAGGGTGCCGCCGGGAGCGCCGCCCAGGGGAAGGCTCTCGCCATGCTCAAACGTAATTACAAGCTCATCGGCATCGCCGTCCTGGCCGTGGTGGTTCTGCTGCTGCTCTTTTCCCGGGGCACAGGCGGGAAAGGAGACAATGCTTTGGCTCAGTTTCAGGGCTACTGGGACAGGAAGGGGCTCGTTGACAGCGATGTCACCATAGGCATGACTCGCCCGAATTATATCGGTATCACCGAGAATGCCTTGCAGTTAGATGCCAAGCTGTACACCTGTCCCATGTCAGAAACGGAGTACAAGGACGGAGCCCTGTACTTTTCGGCTCAGTGGTACCAGTCTTTACCGTACCTGGGACAAGGAGCCGGTATGCAGAACTACTCCCTGCGGCTGACTTATGACGAAAGCAGCGACCTGCTCACTCTGGACCTTTCTTTAATTAGGAACTGCCGGAAAATAATCTACGCATTTTGTTTAGAGTAAACCTGATAAAATCTGTAAATTTTGCAACAGGCTTGCGTAGGTTATTTGGAGGCATTTCCTTATTACAGCGGAGGCAATCCGATAACGCTGGATGAAAACGGCGTTGTCACAGGCGGCGAGACTGACGGACGCAGCCCGTCTTCCGTTACGCAGAATGCGGACGGCTCCATTGCGATAATATTTAACGAGGGTGAACGGTATACGGTTTATCCGCCTGGCGTCGCTGTTCCCAGCCATTGGGGGAACGAAATCGACAGAGATGCCGTGAATATCGAATACCTTTATACGGCGGGCGGTGCGATGAACATTGTGTACCATGCGGATCCCGCATCCCTGGGAAGCGCCGGGAATTAACCATCAGCAGAAGTTTTATGGACACAATTGCATTATGACGACAGAAATAGCCGCCTCACTTTAGCGTAGCAGGGCGGCTATTCCCTTTTTTCAAGAAATACAGTCAGCTGAAGAACCTGATGATTTCTTCCGCGCTTACGGGCGCCATATCATTCGCGTCCACGCCCACGTCATATCTCAGAATCCCATCCCTGCGGTTCTTGCTATTGTAATCTTTGTGGTTGTGCTGGTGCCCGTGGAGCATGATTGCGCCCTTCCTGTAGCCGTTCCACTCCAGAATGGGATAATGGAACAGCACGAAGCGCACATTCGCATATGTCATCTCTGCATAGTCCTGTATGGACGCGAACAGCGACGGTTCGAAGCCGGGGCTGTCCAGGAAATTGTCGTGGTTGCCGCGGATGAGGTGCTTTCTGCCTGGCAGCGACGACAGGCAGGCGCATGCCACCTCTGCGCCCTTCATCGTGAAGTCTCCCAGGATATACACGTCGTCATCATGCCCTATCCTGCCGTTCCAGTTTCTTATCAAGGCCCTGTCCATCTCGTCCGCGTTATGGAACGGCCTGCCCGTGTGGCGGATGATCTTGTCATGATGGAAATGCAGATCTGCTGTGAAATATATCATCGGATTCCCCCTTTCTTTCTCTGTGGGAACTGCCGGAAAATAGCTGATTTTTGTCAGGTCTGCTGGTGGTGCATGGAGGCCACCTGGCACTCCGGGCATACCTCCACATAGCAGTTGCCCTCCATGAAGTCCAGCATCTCCCAGGAAAGCTTGGCCACAAACTTCATGGGCTTGCCGCAGTCGGGACATGGAGTGTACTCCCAGTCCTGAATCCAGAAAGGGAAGCCGCCAATGGTGCTGGTCTCGTCCCAGTCCGCCCCATAGAAGAGAGGGGCAGGGTCTCCAGCCAGCACATAGGGGTTGTCCCCCATCTGCTCCACATCCTCGTCCTCCATGGCCTCCTCGCCGCTGCCCTCATAAGGGAAGATTGGAGTGCTGCCCCCGTCCAGGGTAAAGCGGGAGTAGGAGGGGTTAGCCCAGGGAATGCAGCCAAGGCAGGCAGTGGCGGTGAAGATACCGTCTATGCCCAGAAAGCGCAGACGCTCATCCCGTCCGTCCAGCACTAAGAAGTCCGACAGCCTGCCGCCGCACTCCGGGCACCTGTCCTTTCGGGGGCGGAAAATATGTATGGCGCCGTCCCGGGCCCGGTCCCCCTTGACGAGAGGATAACAGGTATCGAAATTCAGCTGCCGCCTCTTCCCGGCCTTGTCAAAGGTCCAGCCACCGCACTGGGCATACACCGAGGGGCCCACATACAGCTTTTCCCGCCAGGGGCGTGGATGCTGCTCCAACTCATGGAGGGTCTCCAGCGCCTTATCATCCCCCTGCATGGCCAGACAGCACATCAGATTTCCAGCCGTCATAGAATCCTCTGTCTCCAGCAGCCTGGCAATCAGGCCGTTGCGCACGTCCTCCGGGGCGTGGTAATAAATCTCGCTGGGGCAGTACACTTCCTTCTCCAGAGCGGCCCGGGCCAGTTCCGGGGAAAAGACGCCGTGGACATTGATGAGCCCTTTCAAATCTTCGTCCCACCAGTCGTCCTTCAAACGCTCCACATGATTGATGAGATTCTCCAATTTTGCCTGAACCTGCTCCGGGGTCCAGTCCTCGGGCGGGATATACGTTGATTTAGCCATCCTTATCAGCTCCTTTTCTTTTATGTATATGGTCTTTGGTTGTAACTGTTTTCAGAATCGCCAATCCCTTTGTCGGAATCCGCTTTTGTCCCACTGATTATACCACGGTCGGTTTCGAATATCAATGTGCGGCCAGTACTACTTGCAAGTCCTGAACCATGTCCTGTTTAATTACTGGACTTCCACGGAAACATACGAGGCGCTGAAAGTCTATATGGAGATGGATTTTGACGGGCTCCGGTCGGACATCGTGCGGATGCTTGGCGGGGAACGTGTCAGGGTAAGCACCCTAGGTTTCAAGAATGACATGAAGAGCTTCGAGACGAAGGACGATGTCCTGACCCTGCTGATACATTTAGGCTACCTTGGGTATGACTCCGGGAGCAGGGAGGCCTTCATCCCCAACAAGGAGATTATGGGGGATTTTGAGCTTTTAGCTGCAAAGTAAAGACTCCCCGGTTAAGGAGAGTCTTTTGGAAAAGCTGTGCGCCAATGCCCGCTCTGCGGGCTAGATCACCCTAACAGTATATGCAGATATGGAAAAAGAGTTGCATGAAACAACTCTTTTTCCTAGAAAAGCCTTGCGGCCAATGTCCCTTTCGAGACTAGATAACTTATTTGTCTATGTCTTAATTATAGCATTTCCAATAGGAAAGTCAAGAAAATTTACAGTTCCAGGTGGTTTTTCAGCAGTTTTTCAACAGCGGCAAGGCATTCCGGCGTTAAGCGGCCAATCCGTCTGCCGAGCCGGGCTTTGTCAATTGTGGTAATGTCTGTCACGATAATGCGGGAAGGTTCTTTATCCAGTTTTCCGTCTGCCAGTTCAGCGGAGGAAAGGCACACCTGATAATTGGGGTTTATTTTTGTGCCGTCGCCTTCAATGGGGAGGACATTTACTTTTTCGCTGTAAATATTGGCCTTTTTGTTCTGGATGATGACAACAAGGTGGTTTCCGCACAGTTCGCTGCCCACGCCTTCCGTGATGAATGCATTGTAGATTTCTCCGCGGTAAGGTTTTACGGGATGGAATTTCTTTTCGTGGGAAGACCGCAGCTTCCTGTTTTCAAGGGAATTATGGTGCATCCGGCACTGTTCGGGTATGTACCGCAGATAGGATATGGCTTTATTGACGGAAATGTGTTTAAGGCTTGTAAGGATGCCCTGAAAAACGGAAGTCAGTGAAGACTTGTCACTGTCATTTAAGTTGTTTAGGGAATTATATTCCATATGCACCTCCCCTTGTTTTTATAGAAAGAGGGTAGCATATTTTGTCAGAAATTGCAATGGAGGAGAATAGAAAAGTGGAAATTAGGAAAAAAACATGCTGAATCCCCGAAGTGGCTGAAAGTGCTGACGGGGTTTAAGCAGAGGGAGAAGATAGCGGTGGAGTATTTTGATACGGAGACTTTGGAGACGAAGCGGACGGAGATGTTCAATGAGGGGCATAAGCCGGCGCTGGTGAAGGATACGTCCTATAAGGGGCTATGGAAGGTGACGTTTACATGAAAGGAGTTTTAGGAGAAATAACGGGTGCTTTTTGGCGGGATGTCCTGTATAATGGTATGGAGAAATCTGTGAAGGAGAAGACAGCATGAAAAAAACAATTTTATTTGTAATCTTACAGCAGTATGCAGATTGGGAAGCGGCATATATAACATCTGCTATAACCATGTTGGGACAAGGACAGTATGATATAAAAACAGTATCGCTGTCAAAGGATTATGTCCAGTCTATAGGCGGCTTCCGGGTATTGCCTGATTATGATATTGCATCTGTCCCAAAGGATTATGAGGCTTTGATCTTAATTGGCGGAATGACATGGAGAGACGAGAATGCACAGCTGGTTAAGACTCTTGTAGAGGAATGTTATCAAAAGGGCAAAGTATTAGGCGGTATTTGTGATGCTTCTGCTTTTTTGGGTACAGTCGGTGTCTTGAATGGCGTACTGCATACGAGTAACGATATGAATGCGCTGAAACAGTGGGCGGGATCGGCTTACACAGGAGAAACAAAGTATATTGCGAAACAGGCGGTCAGGGATAAAAATATCATTACGGCAAATGGCACGGCGCCTATGGAATTTGCAAAAGAGATTTTGCTTGCTTTAAATGTGGCAAGTGAAGAAACGGTATTAGAGTGGTACAATTTCCATAAATTGGGGTACTATACCGCATCTATGCCGAAAATGTAATTTTGGTTTTTAGCAGGGTTTATCCTGCTGGAAATATAAAGCAAAGATAAAAACGCAACGCGCATCCTTTGGATGTGCCAGAGCCGGTAGGTAGCCCGGCCGTCCTGATGGTATCAGGGTAAGTAACCTGCCCTCCTGGGTTGTCCGTTCTTTGTTCATAACACATGTAAGGAGGGGTTCGTTATGGACAGAGGAAAGGCAGGTTTGACGGTATTTTTTGAGGGGCCGTTTTGGGTAGGCGTATTTGAGAGGATTGAGGACGGGAAACTTTCGGTGTGCCGGGTGGTCTTCGGGAGTGAACCCAGGGACTATGAGGTGTGGGAGTTTATCCTCAAAAATTATTACAGCCTGAAATTCAGTCCGGCTGTTGAGACGGCCGTGAAAGACGGCAGGGTCAATCCGAAGCGGAGACAGAGGGAAGCCGGGAGACAGACATATCCTTCCTTCGCCGGGCCAGGGAGCTGTGCGACCAATACGGCGTCCTGCTGTTTTCGATGAAGTGGACACCGGCTTCGGGCGGACGGGGAACCGCTTCGTGGCAGACCTGGTGTTGCCGGACATCCTGGTGCTGCCGGACATCCTGGTGCTGGGCAAGGCGCTGACCGGCGGCTATATCGGACATGCCGCCACCATCGCCAACCGCAAGGTCTACGAAGGCTTCTACGGGGACGACCCGGAGAAGGCTCTGATGCACGGGCCCACTTTCATGGGCAACGCCCTGGCCTGCAGCGTGGCGCTGAAGTCCATAGAGCTGTTCCAGGAGGGGGACTACCTTTCCAGAATCCGCCGCATCGAGGAAATCACAAAGCGGGAGATGGCAGGCCTGGAGCATGAGCAGATCCGGGAGGTGCGCGTCATGGGAGGATGCGTCTGCGTGGAAGTGAAAGACGGAGCGGCTCTGCAGGGGTATCAGCAGTTCGCCTATGAGAGGGGCGTGTTCAGCAGGCCGTTCCTGAATTATCTGTATGCCATGGTGCCCTATGTGATTGGGGAGGAAGAGCTGGTACAGGTGCTGGGTGTGATGAAGGAGTGGTTCGCCCGCGGTTAGCAGTGGTTCGCCCGCGGTTAGCAGTGGTTCGCTCGCGGTTAGCAGTGGTTCGCCCGCGGTTAGCAGTGGTTCGCTCGCAGCCGGCAGTTGCTTGCTTCGGATAAGATTTTCCATCTGTGCAGTCGAAATCTGCACCCCCACAGCTGGAAGGGGATATGACATATCATCTGCCGGAGATTTTGAAAGGATTTGCCCTTGGGGGCAAATCCTGATTGAATCGACTCTGCTTTTATGTTAGAATCATGTTAATCAAAGGACTTCCAGGTCAAAGAGAAGCGGGAACAGATTTCATAAAGCATGGGAGATGTTTTGAGACAGCTAAGGCATTTGCTGATGCGGGAACAAAGGCGATGAATGTATTTCAGAGAAGCATTTGAGAATACTAATCGTGAGGTGGTGGACGATGCTGCATATATATTTTGGCGACATGCCGGATGCAATTTATAATACAAGCGTATATTTCAACAACACATACAAAGACAGCTGGATCACTGACCAGATGACGAAAGACATGATAAAAGCTGTGGACAACTCTGATGTAATCGATGCAAAAACCATTATGAGCCCGATATTCGGAAACATGAGCCCCAAAAAACTATCCAATGGCGTGAAGACGCTGATACTGATATCCTTTGACAGGAAAAAAGTATTCAATGCATCCACATGCGGGGATAACTGCGCGGAGTGGATATTGCGGATGGCGAAAGAACGCAAAGTTGTAATCAATTTGCGCCATCTTATGGATTTCGGATCGGAGCCGTTCAAAATCAAAATAATGAACACCAATAAGATTGTGAAAAACATGGCGGAACTTGTATTTGAGGCCGGAGAATTTGTGTGAGGATGAGGTGTCTATGACAGGGATTCAACATGTCAGGGTATCCAACCGGGATGCTGACTTTAAATTTGACCTCTATCGGAATATTACCATCGTGCGCGGGAAAAGCGGCACAGGAAAGACGACATTATACGACATGATTGCAGATTATACGCGACTCAAGGAGGAAAGCGGAGTAAACATTTCCAGCCCCAAGGCTTGTGTCGCATTGGTTGATACAGACTGGAAGCATCAGTTGAACGGCATATCAGACAGCATCGTCTTCGTTGATGAAGGCGCGGCCTATATAAAGACCCCGGAATTTGCAAAAGCTGTGAAAAATTCAGATAATTATTACGTTATTTTTTCCAGAGAAAGTCTGCATGATTTGCCATATAGTGTTGAGGAGATTTATGAGATAAAAGCAAGCGGTAAGTTTCATAAATTTGTCAAGATGTACAAATCAGATAAACGCCATGTTTATTCCTTCAATAGTACTCGTCGGAATTTTCAGTTTGACATATTGCTGACAGAGGATTCCAAGTCAGGCTATGAATTTTACAGAGCGTATTTTGACGATAGGAATGTTGTATGTGAGACATCAGGTTCAAACTCTGAAATCTTCAAATGGCTGCGGAACCATAAAGATAAGAAGGTGTTTGTAGTGGCAGACGGTGCGGCTTTTGGGTCTGAAATTGACAGGGTCTTAAAACTGCAGTCAACGACAGAGGAGAATTTCAGGATATGTCTACCGGAATCCTTTGAATGGCTTATACTGAAATCCGGTCTGATAAAAGCATCAGATCTTGTTTCTGTTCTCGATAATCCATCAGATTACATTGAAAGCAGGGATTTTTTCAGTTGGGAGAATTTTTTTGAGGACTATCTTGTGAGAAATACAGTCAACACTCATTTTCAGTATGCGAAAAAGGAAATCAATCCCATATATCTGAGTGAAAATAACAGCAAAAAAATCATGGCGGAAATCCAAATGAAACCGGAATAGGCCCGCCCTTGTCGTTAGGCGGGCCCATCGCAAGCCATCAATCTGTATCCTACTGCGCCCTACGGCCCAATCAGCCTTTTAACTGCCACCGCCGTGAACTCCCCTGGGAGCCTGTCGTCAGTCCACGCCGGATGCTCATCAAATTTCTCCAGCAGGAATCCGCATCTGACGATAGCATTGATGATCTCGCTGATGGTATATTTCCTGTAAAGGCATTTCGGCATCTGGCTTCTGACATCGTCCGGATAGAAGCGGGCATGGGCCATTTCCCCTTCGAAGACCTCCATGGAAAAATAGCTCATGGAAGGCTGTTCCAGCTCCAGGATATCCGATATCTTGGAAAAAGGATGGAAATCGCTGCAGATCATCTTCCCGCCCCATTTCAACAGAGCGTACATAATGCCCATGAATTCATCCAGGTCATGGAAATAGTGCAGGACGCAGCCCTCCATGAACACCACATCAAAGGACTCACGGTACTTCTCCATATCCATATCCAGAACATCGCATACCTGATAATCCAGCGCCACCTTTGCGGCCGCCGCCACTTCCAGGGCATATCTTCTGTTGTCCTCCGAAATGTCAAAGACAGTGACCTCCGCGCCCAGGATGGCCAAAGCCACGGCCTTTTTTCCGCAGGAGCCGCATATATTCGCTATCCGCACGCCCTCATAGCCGTCGAAATAAGCCGCGTATTTCCTTAACATGCCCAGGGGATTTTCCAGGCTCTTTTCCGCCCTTTCGGCAGGCTGCCCGGAAGTCTTAAGCCAGAATTCGTAGGCGGAATACTCCCATGCGCGCTTGTTCCGGGCACGGTAGTTCCCGGGCTTTCCCAGCCGCCTTGCCACCATGCTGTAGAAAGGCGTATCTTTTTCCGCATTTTCATAATAAAACTCCAGGGACTGCACAGGGAGCAGAAGAGCGCCCACCTGCACGGAATCGGTATTTCTGTACAGGAGCGCCTCCGAGTCCTGGCCGGGGCGGACATCGTAGAACATACACCTGACCCTCATGTCCCTGTACTGCCCATCGAAATACTGAAAGCTCCCACCCGTATGCCGCGTCTCCGAATCATAGCGGAAGAATCTCCTGACCCGCTCCTCATCGTCCCACTGAAAGGTCAGACAGATCTTCTCCAGGGGAAATTCCAGGCCATGGGCAAAAATCATGGTCTTGCCATCCACCTTGAAAGGAATCCGGCTTTGAATCAAATCCTCCGCCAAAGAGCAGAGGATGCCCCATTCCCTCTGAAACTGCATCCTACTTAGGTCAATCCGGTAAATATTCTGACTGTCCATTCGTCTTCCTCCTTCGTCCTTGATAAAGGTATCATAACAGGAAAGGGAAGACTGTTCTTGTCCTGTAGGACTGGATTTTGTCAGGTCTGCGCATGCCCAGCCGCCCTCCAGGGCGACATCGACCCGCAGGGGCAGAAATACCTTCGAGACCGGAAAGCCGCGCCTGACGAAGCTGGGCGGGAAGCCGTGGAATCTGGAAAAGGCTTTCGTGAAGGCCTCCGGCGTATCATAGCCGTATTTGTAGGCCAGTTCTATGACAGGAGCGCCGGAGGAGGACAATTCCGCCGCAGCCAGCGTGAGCCGCCTGTTGCGGATATACTCCATGACCGTCATGCCGCAGACCAGCTTGAAGAGGGAGGACAGCGTTGACGGGCTGACGAAAAAGCGGGCCGCGATCAGGCCGGGTGTCAGCGCTTCCAGAAGATTCTCCTCGATATATTCCAGTGCCCCCTGCAGGTCAGAAATTGTAAAAAAGCCCGGTTCCTTTGGTTGAAAAGCCATATGATGCCTCCGTTTCAGCTGGTCATGCTATTGTACCGCGGGATGCCCGTCCCGTCAATGAGCTGTCCGAGATTTCCCGCATTAAAATCTGTCTTGCATCCTGTAACGAATCGCTCACATCGTTCTCCTATAGATGAAAAACAAACCAGGAGGTAGGGGAAATGTGTTTTGTCAGATTGGAGAATGTCTCAAAGATTTACATATCATCCTGGAGCGGGGGCTCCTGGCAGCGGAGAATGGCGGCGGGGAGGACTGGAAAAGCACTTTGACCATTTCCAGGAAAGGACGGCTGGAGTCAGGAGAAACTGTGCCCGTGACGGAAATCTATTACGGCGCCGGAAAGGACAGGGTGCTGATATGGAAAGAGGACATGGGACAGGAGTGAAAGCATCAGGACAGAATTGTTTTTGCGAAAAAGGAATAAAAAATGCAAAATACGGAAAAATAATTGAAATATGGAGGTATTTGTGCTAAAATGAAGCCTATGGAGGTAGAAGACCATGAAGAGCATCGTAAGGTTAACTGCATTGAAGATTTCCAATATTAAAAATGTCAGAACCGGGCAGATTGTCATGCCAAATACCTGCCAAAAGCAGCAGTCATATCAAAATGCGGAAGTGCTGGGACTGTATGGCCAAAACGGTTCCGGGAAAACCGCAGTCATCGACGCCCTATACTATTTGCAGAAAGCCATGACCGGCAGTACGCTGGAGGAGGAAATCGCAGATTATATGGATGCAGGCAGCGATCAGGCAGAGATTGCTGCCGATTTCCATATTTTCACAGAGACGGTGGTCTATGAGACAAGTTATAAGATTGTTCTGCTAAGAAGCGGGAGAGGCGTGAATATTGCCCGGGAAACATTAAGCTGTGCCGTAAATGAGGGCGATTCCAGAAGCAATAAGACGGTGTTCATGGATTACCAACGTTCCAATCGGGAAACGGTGTTTGCTCCCAAAAAAAGATTGGATGAGATTGTAGGAGCCAATGCGGAAAATAAAACAGATTTAATCGTGGCCAGAAAGATAGCCGAGAAGAGCAATTGCTCTTATATCTTTGGAGAGAGCAGCAGGGAAATTTTCTGTCGGAATTATGAGAATCCGTTCAGGCATTATTCGGAAGTCATAGACGCATTGTTTCAATTTGCGTTAAAGGACTTGTTCGTGATCCGTAACACACATTCCGGTGTGATTTCCGCAAACTTTTTATTGCCTATGGCATTCAAAATCGAGCAAAATGAAATCGGAATGAAGGGAGACTTTGCCGTTCCATTGACCGGACCGGTCATATTAAGCGAAGAAAGGAAAAAAATACTGGATATTATCGTAGAGCAGGTCAATATGGTACTGTATACGATTATTCCGGGGATGAAGATAGATGTCCATAATTATGGGATGCAATTGACAGATGCCGGAGAAGACGGTTACAGGGTAGAACTGATTTCTGTTCGGGAAGGCATGCCGCCGATTCCGATTCGGATGGAATCAGAAGGAATCATCAAAATCATTTCTGTTCTGAATGTTTTGATTCAGGCATTTGGACATCCTTCCATCTGTCTTGCGATTGATGAGCTGGATGCGGGCATCTTTGAATATATGCTCGGAGAGCTGCTTGATATTTTCCGGAAAAGCGCAAAGGGCCAGCTGATATTCACATCGCATAATCTGCGCGCTCTGGAAATGCTGGATAAAGACAGCATCATGTTTTCTACGGTGAATCCGGATAGAAGATATATCCGAATGAAGAATGTAAAAGCGTCGAATAATTTAAGGGACACTTATCTCAGAGGCATTACCCTTGGCGGGCAGGATGAAGTGATTTATGAGGAAACGGATAGTCTGAGAATCGCGCGGGCATTCAGAAAGGCAGGCAGGACAATACAGCATGAATGAGAAGAAGGTCATTGTATTCATCGTGGAAGGCCCCAGCGAGGAAGCAGCTCTAGGAACGATTATGAAAGAGTTCTTTTCCGGCAATGAAGTGCAGTTTGTCGTTGTGCATGGTGATATTACGATGAAAGATTACGTCCCTGATGATAGCATATTGAAAAAGATAAACCAGCAGATTGAAGGCGTAAAGAGCAGGTATCGATATGGGAACGACGACTTTATAAAGATTATCCACATTGCTGATACAGATGGTGTATACATTCCGGATGCGGATGTCATAGAGACAGACACAGAGGAGATACGATACTGCAAGGAGCATATTGAGGCAAGGAATGTAAGCGCAGTCATAGAACGGAATAGACGAAAAGGGGATATTCTGTATAAGCTCAGGAAAACAGGAAAGGTCAATGGTATTCCTTATCGGATTTATTTTAACTTCTGCAATTTGGAGCATGTACTGTATGGTGAACTGAGAGACTATTCTGATGAGGAAAAGCAGATATTATCGGATGACTTTGCAGAGCGTTATGAGGGAAAATCGGATGAGTTTATAGAGTTGATATCGGCTCCGGATATTGCGGTTCCGGGCACCTATCAGAGGACTTGGGACTATATGGAAAAGGACAGAAATTCTTTGCATCGGCATACCAACATGCATCTGATATTTGAGTAAGTATGGAAGAAGCATCAGGAACAATCCTGTCCCGGAGCGATACGTGCACCATGGAAGAGCGCCCCGGGAAAGCCAGGCATTCCCCGCCTATATCCGGTCATCCTTGTAGACGGCATCGGAGAGCGGAATCTTGTATTTCTGCTTATACTGGTACATCTGCGCGTCCGTATCGCTGATATACGTGGATAAGGGAGCATCGGAATGGGCCGGAACCAGGGTGGAGGCGTAACTGAAGCATTTGGGGTGCCCGCCGCTCTTGTCCGCCAGCATCGCCTGCCGCAGGCCCTCCAGCTTCCGGTTCTGCTCGGCTGGGGTAAGCCCGGTCTGGAGCAGGAAGAACTCGTCGCCGCCTACCCGGCATACCTCCCCGCCCAGGGTCTGCAGCGCCCTGGAGACCTGGATCAGATAGCTGTCGCCCTGCTCATGCCCAAAGGTATCGTTACAGTATTTCAGATAGTCCACATCGATAAAGGAGAGCGTAAAGGCAGTCCCCTCCTGCAGCCACTGCTCCATCTTTTCGGTGGCATAGCGCCGGTTGTTCAGGTTGGTCAGCGGGTCTACATAGGCATAGCGGTAGATCAGCTTCTGCCGCCGCTGCCGCTCCGTCTCGTCGATCACGATATGGACGATGGCCTGTTTCCTGGCATCGTGGGAATTCTCCCCGTCTGAATGGAACCAGGGGATGAGAAAGGATTCCACCTGGTAGAAGATGTCCATGCCGTCGGAATCTTGCAGCGCCAGATTCCACCGCAGGGAATTCTGGCCGCGGTCTGACGGCATCTCGCCTTCCCCGGCCTGCCCGTCCTGGCGGGGGGCGGCTTCCGCGTCCCGATTTTTCCTGTTCTGATCTATCTGGCGCTGAATCTCCGGTTGTTTGTCAAGGAGTTGCCTGGTCAACTGGGCGGCGGTCTGCACATAGGCTTTCCGGAACCAGCGGGCGGGCTGGTTGGAGTGCACTTCCTGACCTGTCTCCGCGGAATAGACGAAAATCATGCTGTGGGTGTAGTCTGTCAGGGCATTCACCAGCGCCAGGTTGCTGCGCAGCTCCTGGTTGCTCTGCTCCAGAGACCAGCTGATTTCATCCATGGCCTGGATGTTGTCCATCAAGACCTGGTTCTCCAGCTCCAGGGACTCGGTTTTCTGCTGCAATTGACCGGTCAGGTCAAGAAACGCATCAGCCAGAAGCGCTATTTTTTCTCCCAGCCCACGGAAATCGGGCGACAGCTCTTCCGGACGGAGGGTGGCTGTCTCCGGCTGTTCCAGGATATTCTGTAAATAGTCGATCAAAAGCTCCAGGGAATGTTCCATGTAATCGCTCCTATGCCCCGCTTGGGCTGCATAATTTTTTCCTATTATACAGCGATTGGGCCGAAAAGGGAAGTTTTTTCTTTGGGCCGCGGAAAATTCCGGAAAGTTCGATGTACTTTTCACGGGATGAAACACATACGATTGATGCCAAGTGATTGAGTTTTCATTTATTCTATGGTATATTTTATAAAGAATGATGCTTGAGGTGATATAGAATTTTTTAGAACCTTTTTTATTCATCATGCAAAAGTCAGAGGGCGGTGGCCGTGGATGGTACCGGGAATGGCGATGGGTCTGG
The DNA here is from genome assembly GCA_910585665.1 of uncultured Acetatifactor sp. Classification (GTDB taxonomy): domain Bacteria; phylum Bacillota; class Clostridia; order Lachnospirales; family Lachnospiraceae; genus Acetatifactor. Next base: position 18,960 of record CAJUFI010000058.1, read on the forward strand.
AAGGAGAACTGATGCGACATGGAGGTTGGCATGTTAAAGATAATATTGTGTGACGACGATCGTTTCATTTTGCAATTGGGTGCGGAAAAAATTAACGAGCTTATCAAATCACAGGAATATGACGCAAAGGTTGTCTGTCTGGCGTCTGGCAGTAATGAATTATTTTCCTATATTAAAAATACTCCGTCGCAGTATTTGATTTTTCTTGATTTGGATTTCGGCAGTGGGAAGTTGAATGGTATTGATGTGGCGAAAGCGTTACACCGGACGGAAAGCGATTGCAAAATTGTTTTTACTACAAATCATTATGAGATGGCTATGGCTGTTTTGAAAAGCGGGGTGGAACCTTTTGGCTTTCTGGAAAAAAGCAGTGATATAGCAAGGCTTTCAGAAGGATACCGCAAGTATATCGTAATGCTTTTAAACCAGGCGAGATTGGAAGTGGCAGACCATAGGGAAACCGTTATCCTGAATCTCGGCATGGATGAAGATATATCCGTTTTGCTGGACGATATTGTATATATTGAAACGGAGAAAAATGTGTCCCATGGAATAACCTACCATACGCTCAATGGGTCTGTGATTACAATTATCGGCACCCTGGAGGCGGAGCATAAAAAATTAGGAGACGGATTTATCAGAGTGCATCGTTCTTATCTGGTAAATAAAACACATATATTAAGGATGAAAGAGGGATTCTTAAAATTGTCCAATCAGCAGGAAATCCCCTGTTCTTTTCGGGTGCGGCGTGAGGTGAAAAAGTGGATGAATTAAAATGCAAGAGAGGCATTCCAAATACGCTCTTTTTTGCGGAATTGCTGCTTTTGGCATTGATGCTGTTTATCGGATGGAAGCTGCGGATCCGCAGTCTTTACTATGTTCTGGGCATAGGCGAGGTTATAATCTTGACAGTAGTCCTGAAAATAGTGCCATTGCTGGAACTGTCTGCCAATGATGTGCTGGCGGCAGCTTTTTGCATGCTGCTCAATAATGTGGTTTTGCAGCTTCCTTTTTTGAGGGATCGCAGTTTTACGGATACCGCACCATTCATCCTTTTGCTTTTATTGGAACTGTCAGGGTTGGTCAGAGGAATTCATCAGAGGAAAAGGGGATATGGCATTGCAGTTGGTTATGCGGTATTATGCTGTCTGTGGGTTCTTTGCATATATCAAAAATGGGAGCGGTTTGTTTTGGATTGCTATCTTGCAAGAGAAGGTGAATTTGGTTTTGCAGTGAAAGTGTTTTTTTTGCCCGCATGCATAGTTATCCTGTCGGTACCTCTTGTCTTAATGATCCGCCGATTCAGCGTTTTGGTAAAAAAGCGGTTAATAAAGCTACAGGAATATAGCATGACGTATACGGAGATAGACCGTTCCGTTATATTGGTGCTGGTTCTTACTTTGGGCACTTTGTCGATGAGAAAACTGGTGTGGGTGCTGCTTTGCATTCTACCGACAGATAACGGAATTCGACAGATTCCCTTCTGGCCGGCCGGTGACGCATATGAAGATTCCCTGCTTTGGACAGGATTTTCCATAATGATGGTATTGATACAGATTATCTATATCCGCCTGCTGGCAAAAAGTATTTCGGTAAAAGAAAAGATGCGTCTGCAGGAGAAAGACTTTCACCAGCTGGCGAAATATAACCATGAGCTGGAAAAAAATATGGAGGATATGAGAGAAATCAGGCATGATATCAAAAATATGTTTCTTACAATGGGCGGATTTGTTGACCGAAGCAATGATGCGGAAATGAAATTGTTTTATGAAGAAAACATCGTTCCCTTTGCAAAGCAGGAACTACAGAAAAGTGATCTGTATATGAAACTGTCCCGTATACATAGCGAGGGTATGAAGTCGTTTTTATATTTTAAGATTATGCAGGGGATAGAACAGGATGTCTCTATCGATTTGCTGGTACAGCCGTTCAATATGGACAATATTTTTTGCATTGGCCAGACAGACTTAATCCGTATTCTTGGAATCCTGATAGATAATGCGGTAGAGGAAGCGAAATCCTGCAAAGGGACAGTATTGGTTTCGTTGAAAGAAAACGAAAGGGAATATCTCTTCTCGGTCAGTAATACAGTGCGTCGGCAGATAAGGGAAAAGGGGGTTATCGCCGGGACAACGGATAAGGGATTAGGCCGTGGAAACGGACTTTTGATTGCAGAGAAACTAATGCGGAAGTACAAAAACGTGCTCTTGAATTCCTTTTTTAAAGAAGAGGAATTTGTGCAATGCTTGAGAATTGAGAAATAACACTTTAATGTGTGCTTGAAAGAGTTATGCCTGAATGACAGCGGGATTGCCTGAACGTTTACTAAAAAAATGTTTTTGGGCAATTCCGTTTTTTATATGGGCAAAAATCAACCAAAGGAGATGGAAATATGGTAAAGTCTGGGTTAGTACCCATCCGGCACCCAGAGCATTTACGGCCAGGAATCGGGCGGAAATGACTCTGCCGGTCCTGGTGCTGGAAGGGAAGATACGGAACTGGATATAGAAAGGAAAAAGAAAATATGAAGAAATTTTGGAGAGCTTTAGGGACAATTGCTGTGGGAACGTGTTTTTTGACAGGATGCGGAAACGGACAGACAGACGGGAATTCGGGGATACAGGCCATAGACGGCAGCAATAAGGAAAGCCAGGGGCAGAGCAATCAAGCACAGGACAATCAAGGGCAGAACAATCATGGGAAGACCATGCTGACATTGGGGACAAGCGACGCTTCCTGGGAATTGACTTATGCGGTGGATGCCTATAACGCACGGAACGGGCAATATTATGTGGAGATTGTGAATTACGTCCAGGAGGATCAGGATTATGCCGCGGCGGAGGAGCGGCTGAAACTGGATTTGGCTGCTTCAAAGGGAACGGACATCATCTGGATGGGGAGCATGGTGGCGGACGAGTTGGGATATGCAGGTGTATTGGCGGATTTGAATACCTATCTTACGCCGGAGGAGAGGGAGAAATATTTGACCAACATTTTGGAATATGCACAGACCGGTGATGCCCTTTACGAAATAGCAGCCACTTTTATGCTTGGGTTTATTGCCGGAGACAGCGGGAAATTGGGAACGGAGACCGGTTGGGCTATGGATGAAATGCTGCAGATATTCCGTGCATACAACAAGGATGCCAATGGGTTTGGGGGTGTTGGGGTGAATACGGCACAGGAGTTGGTACAGCATGCCATAGGGGATTTTGTGGATTGGGATTCCGGTCAGGCAGACTTCTGCAATCAGGAATTTTATGATATCCTGGAGTTTTGCAGGAATGAGAGTGGATGGGTAAAAGCCACTCAGGAAACTGTGGCATCGGGGACGCACCTGGCTGTCCGCTGCGGGCTTGCAGATGTGACGGACATACAGTATACGGATTGGCTGCTTGGGGACAATTGGGTGGTAAAGGGATGGCCCTGTCATCAGGGGTCAGGAGTAACTGTCTCATTTTGGAATTCTCTTGCCATCAGTTCTTGTAGCCAATGTCCGGAGGGAGCCTGGGATTTCCTGGAATACTATATGACTTTGGATTGGCTGGAGGATTATGCTGCACTTCATCCCGATCTTCCGCCAAAAACATATGCAGGGATTCATGGTTTACCGTTGGACAGGCTCGCGTTTGAGGAAATGCTGGAATGGTCTACGGTGCAACAGTATTATGATGACACGGGGGAGCCTGTTCCATTCTATTTTGGAGAAGAGGGTGTACCGGATTTTTATGCGAATTCGATGGAAGATGTGAAAAGAATCAAAGAGATAGTAGCGCTTGCAGATGGAAGGAGCCTGTCGGATGTATCGTCTGTCTGCCGGATTATCGGTGAGGAGATCAGCGGGTATAAGACAGGAGCTTTGTCAGCAGAGAAGACTGCGGAAAAAATCCAGAACCGGGTACAGCTGTACCTGGATGAGCATAAATGAAGTATGTTTTAAAAGGCAAGTAGTTGACACCGCAACCATCCCATAGTATAATGGTTGCGGTGTCAACTGTTGTAAATACAACCAATAAAGGAGCATGACATGCCCGGAATCATGAAAACCCTGAACAACATCAGCCGCTGCCAGGCCACATACCGAAAGAAGACCATAGCGGCCCAAGACCTGTGCCCCAATCACTATGCCTTCGTGCTGAACATCTGCCATGCGCCAGGCCGTTCCCAGGACGAGCTCGCCAGGGCGCTGTGCCTGGACAAAAGCACCGTGGCCAGGACCCTGGCCCATCTGGAGAAGCACGGCTACATCACCCGCGTCCCCAACGAGAAGGACAGGAGACAGTACCAGGTACATCCCACGGAGAAGATGCTGGACATCTATCCCAAAGTGTTGCAGGCCAACAAGGGATGGAACGCCCGCCTGACGGAAAATGTCCCGCCGGAAGAGCTGGAAGTCTTCCACAGAGTGCTCTCCAGAATGGAACAGAATGCGAAAAAGATTACGGAAGAGCTGGAGGTGACATCAAGTTGAAACGGATATTTTCCTATCTTGCACCCTATAAAATGCGGATGCTGCGGGGCATCTCCATCAAGATCCTGGGCACCGTGGCAGAGCTTCTGATTCCCTTCCTGCTGACCTACATCCTGGAGAATGTCATTGTCACCATGGAAATCCCCCGCATCCTGTGGTACGGCGGGGTGATGATTCTCTGTTCGGTGGCAGCCTGCGTGGGGAACGTGACCGCCAACCGGATGGCCGCAGGGGTCACGGCAGATTTCTCTACCGTGATGCGCAGAGACCTGTTCGCCAGTACCCTGTATTTGTCTGCCCGGGACACGGATGGATTCACGATTCCCTCCCTGGAATCCCGCATCACCTCGGACACCTACAATGTCCAGAACTTTATCGGGATGATGCAGCGCATGGGCATCCGTGCGCCCATTTTGCTGCTTGGGGGCGTGGGGATCACCCTGTTCATGGACAGCGCCCTGTCCCTGGTGATGATCGCCACCATGCCCCTGATCTTCCTTACCGTCTACAGCGTCGCCCGCCGGGGCGTCCCGCTGTACACCAAAGTGCAGAAGTCCACCGATGACATGATCCGGGTGGTGCGGGAGGATGTGCTGGGCGTCCGCGTCATCAAGGCCCTTTCCAAAAACGACTTCGAGAACCGCCGCTACGATGCTTTCAACCGGGCCCTCTCAAAGCAGGAATGCCATGCCGGCATCGTGATGAACGCGGTGAATCCCATCATGACCCTGCTGATGAATCTGGGCATCGCGGGGGTCATTGCCGTGGCGGCCTACCGGGTGGCAAAGGGAACCTCCTCCGCGGCTACGGTGATTGCCTTTACCCAATACTTTACCCTGATTTCCATGGCGCTGATGTCCCTGTCCCGCATGTTCATCATGTACACGAAATGCGCCGCCTCCGCCCGTAGGATTGCCGCGGTTCTGGACACGCCGGAATCTTTCCCGCTGACAGAGGATGACGGCAGGGGAGACCCCGCAGCCAGGATTTCCTTTGAGCAAGTGACCTTTTCCTACCTGGGCAAGAAGCCCAACCTGGAAGATATCACCCTCAGTGTCCCCAGAGGAGGAACGCTTGGCATCATCGGCGCCACCGGCAGCGGAAAATCCACGTTTGTGAAGCTTCTGCTGCGGTTTTACGACGCCGACTCCGGCACGATTCGCATCGATGGCAGAAAGATATCCTCCTATACCCAGAAGGAGTTGACCGCCATGTTCGGCGTGGCGTTGCAAAACGACTTCCTTTACGCGGACACCATCGAGGAGAACATACGTTTCGGAAGGGACATTTCGGACGAACAGATACGCCGGGCCGCGAAGATTGCCCAGGCCCATGATTTCATCTCCGCCATGCCGGATGGCTATGGCCACATGATTTCCTCCAAGGGGACGAACCTTTCCGGCGGCCAGCGGCAGCGCATCCTGATCGCCCGGGCCATCGCCGCGGATCCCGGCATCCTGATCCTGGACGATTCCTCCTCGGCCCTTGACTACAAGACCGACGCCAGCCTGCGCCAGGCGCTGAAGGAATCCATGTCCGCTTCCACCGTCATCACCGTGGCGCAGCGGGTCAGCTCCGTGAAAAACTGCGACCTGATCATCGTGTTGGACGAGGGCAGAATCATCGGCCGGGGAACACACGAAGAACTGATGGAAAACTGTGCGGAATACCGGCAAATCAGCGATTCTCAGATGGGAGGTGCCTTTCTTGACTGACAAACCATTGACGAATAAACCCATGACCGACAATCGTTCGACGAAAAAACGTGACAACCGCGGAATCATGCTCCGGCTGGGGGGATATATCCTGAAGCAATGGCCGCTGTTCCTTCTTGCCGTGATACTGACCCTGGTGTCGAATCAGATGTCTCTTTTGGGTCCGCGGTATTCCGGTGCTGCAATCGATGCCATCAGCCTGTCCTCGGGGGTGGACTTTGGGGCGGTCTGGGACAGCGTAATCAAGATGATTGTCTGCTACGCCGGCTCTGCCGTCATCGCCTATTTCCTGTCGGTGATTATGGTGAACCTGAGCCAGCGAATCGTATATACCATGCGCAGACAGATTTTTGAGAAGCTGAACACGCTGCCCGTGGGGTATTTCGACACCAACGCCACCGGGGACATCATCAGCCGCATATCCTATGACGTGGATACGGTGAACACCTCCCTGTCCAACGACCTGGTGCAGGTCATGACCAGCATTTATACCGTGGTGGGCTCGCTGGTGTTCATGTGGAAGATTTCCAGGCCGATGATTCTGATTTTCGTGGTCACCGTGCCGGTTTCTGTCCTGTTCACCCGGTACCGTTCCAAAAAGGTGCGCCCTCTGTTCAGCGCCCGCTCCCGGAAGTACGGCGAGCTCAACGGCTATGCCGAAGAGATGCTTTCCGGCTCTGCCAGCATCCGGGCATACGGGCGGCAGGACGTGATTTCGGGCCGCTTCAATACCCACAATGACGAGGCCATGGGGGCGTTCTACAATGCGGAGTACAATGCATCCCTCCTGTTCCCCACCATCAACCTGATCAACAACGTGTCCCTTTCGCTGGTGGCCATCTTCGGCGGAATCCTGTATATGTATTCCGAAAACGGCCTGATACAGGCGGGTTCCGTCCTGTTCATCACTTTGGGGGGAGTGGCGCAGTTCGTGCAGTATTCCAGGAAATTCGCCGGGCCCATCAACGAATTCTCCAACATCCTCCACGAGTTCCAGTCCGCTTTCTCGGCGGCGGAGCGGGTATTCCGGGTGCTGGACGAAGCGCCGGAGCCGGCGGACGCCGCCGATGCCCGGGAAATGGCGCAGGTGAAAGGCCAGGTGGAGCTGGACGACATCACCTTCGGCTACAAGAAGGACACCACCATTCTGCACAATGTCTCCGTGACGGCGAAGCCGGGGCAGATGATCGCCATCGTGGGCCCCACCGGCGCGGGCAAGACCACCATCATCAACCTGCTGATGCGCTTCTACGACCCTGTGTCCGGCGAGATTCGGGTGGACGGCGCGCCGTCCCTGAAGATCAGGCGGGAGGATCTGCGCCGCGCCTTTACCATGGTGCTCCAGGACACCTGGCTGTTCCACGGCACCATATTCGAGAACATCGTCTATGGCAGGGAAGACGCCACCATGGAGGAGGTCAGGGCAGCGGCGAAATCCGCCAAGATTGACGGATACATCGAAAGCCTTCCCGATGGGTACGACACCCTGCTTTCAGACGACGGCGTGAACATCTCCAAGGGCCAGCGGCAGCTGATTACCATTGCCAGGGCGTTCCTGTCCGACGCTCCCATGCTGATTCTGGACGAGGCCACCTCCAATGTGGACTCCCGGACGGAGATTCAGATCCAGGAAGCCATGAACGGACTGATGCAGGGCAGGACTAGCTTCGTGATCGCCCACAGACTGTCCACCATACAGAACGCGGATACGATTCTGGTAGTCCGGGGCGGGGAGATTACCGAGCAGGGAACCCACCAGGAACTGCTGCGGCAGGGCGGGTTCTACAGCACGCTTTATAATTCCCAGTTTGTGTAGCGCGAGGGGGAGTTTCAGGGCAACGGTTCAGCGTCCAGGCTGAACCGCTGCCCTCCCGAATTTCCCTTAGATTTCAACAGATTTCAACATACTTCAACCTTGCCGCGGCATCTTGACAGAAGAAGCGTTCTGTGACATACTTTATCAAAACGCGGTTGTTAACTGATACAACTTGTCCAGGAAAAATCTCGGAAATACAACAAAAGCTGTCATGAAATCGTATCAGTTATTTGTAGATAATTCCTAGCACATAGGAAAAAATATGGTCTGCAAAACCACTTTGAAGATTTTCAGAAATCGTAAAGAGATTTTTATAATGAAAGAAGGTGCAGATAATGAAGAGAGAAGACTATATATCCGATGAAACAGTTGTCAAGCGTGCGAATGCGGCAGTGAGGATTGAACTAGAGAAGAACAAGGCATTAGGGATTCCGGCGGTTATATATGACAGGGAAAGCCAGATCATATATCGTGAAAATGAAGATGGAACCCGAACGGAAGTAGGAAAAAGGATGAGAAAGGGGCGTTATGGTGAACGAGTTTCAAAAGAAGCCTGAGATTGTTGTTTTCGCCGGCCCGAACGGTTCTGGTAAGAGTACATTCACACAACTGCTGAAGCCCCCAATGGATTATATCAATGCGGACGAAATCAAGAAATATTTAAAATGTTCTGATTTAGAAGCAGCGCAAATAGCAGAAAAACAGCGGGAAGAGCATATGGAGCAAATGAGGGAATTTTGCTTCGAAACGGTGTTGTCAACAGAGCGGAATTTGAAATTGCTAAAAAGGGCAAAAGAAAGAGGCTTCTGGCATGATGGTGGGTACTTGACCATGCCCAATTAACAACTGCA
>CAJUFI010000059.1:0-16041 GCA_910585665.1 uncultured Acetatifactor sp.
ACTGGTTCAATCGCATGATTACATTAGGCAGTATTCAGCGTTATGCAGTATAAGCGTCCGGAACAATCTGCCTGTGTGACGAGCCTGCTGTAGGTTGAGCGGGTCGTAAGGAATTGTCTGCATATAACGGAAATAATGATAAAAAGGTATGAAAACGGCGGAAAATGTAGTATATTGAAAGGGGATGAGCGATGGGGCAGAACCAGTGAAGCACGGAAGCGGCGCTGGGCTACAGAAGATTCGGAAAGGACAAAAGAGATGGCGAAAAAAATAAAGGGAAAGCGCGGTGCTGGAAAAGGGCATGACCATAGACTATGAGTATGATTTCGGATCTACCACAGCGCTGATGATTACAGTGGTCAATTACAGAATCGGATACTGGGCGAAAGAAAAAGTGACAATACTGTCAAGAAACAATCCCTATGTATTCCTGTGCAGCCAGTGCGGCGAGAAGCCGGCTGTATCAATCTGCCTGGAATGTGCCTGGGAAGGGCCGGAGGAGGGCTTGCTGTGCGAGGATTGCAGCAAGACCCATGCATGTGGGGAAGATATGCTGATGGGAATATGCAATTCTCCCAGGATGGGGGTCTGCGGTTATTGCGGAAGCAATCTGTATCCGGACCAGTTCATGGCAGATACGGAGTTGGGCGCACCGGCTGATGATTGAGGGTTGGCGGGAAGCGGGATTTCTGATTTCCGTCAGCGCATGGGCGGCGTTTTGATGACGGATTATAGTTCATTTATTGCCCTCATACCGTCCATTTCCGACAGGGCGTGCAGGTAGGCATCCTTATGGACGCCTCTGGGTATCTTGAAGGTGGTCGGAATCTGGAAGTACTGTCCTTTTGCCTTCTGCCTGTCCACCATGAAGGTATCGCAGAGCTGATTAAATCCAGTCCCTGCTGATATTTTTGGTAGATTGGGCTATATGGAGCGTCAAGGCAGCGGATTTAATACCTTTGATCTCTCAGGGTCTAATTCCCCGCAGCTCTGCTGCGCAACAAACTAATGACGAGCGAAGCGAGTCTCGGGCTGATACCCCGCAGCTCTGCTGCGGGGAGTTTCATGGAGGACGGAGAAGCACTTGAAAAAATTGCATGTTATGTACCATCGTTATCAATGGACGAACTAAAAGAACTTGAAGCCGAGGTTATGCAGTTAGCATAATCAATCATGTCAATCAAAATATAGTACAGTAACAGCGTTAGGGCATATAGAAACCGAAATCTATATGTCCTGTTTTGGCCATAAAGGAGGAACAGGAGCGACAACATTCAGACCAACACCACAGGGCGTTTCCCCCCTTGTTTGCAAAAGAAGATTGATAAGATGACCTACTTAGTTGAGGTGCTTTTTCTGATACAAGTACCCAAAGCGTAAAGGACAAGTGAAAGCGTGTCATTCTCTACGACTTAGAGCATGGAAAACAAGGCAGACCAAGCTGGCATTTAGCAGAATCGGCAGAATCGTATTGTCAGCCGCCGGAAAGTGTGTTACAGTCAGGCATAGGAGATTGGCTTTCAGGCTTGGTCTTGCCTGATTGCTCCGGCCTATGGCGATTCAGGCAAGGCGTTCCCTGCCGGCAGGTCGTGGCACATCAGCGGGTGGTGCCGGATTGGCAGGCTGTGCCGCATCAGTGGGCCATGCCGGATTGACAGGCTGTGTCACATCGGTAGGCTTCTGGGCGCGGAGGCGTAAGAGGGCGTTTGGGACGAAGGCCTTCGGACGCGGCGGAAGTGACGAATCTCTCATGGAAAAGTCACGGAAATGTAAGGGCTGAGAGGTATAATCGGCCTTAGGAAATGTCGGAAAATAACGGATGCCACTTGTTTCGGAAAAAGCCCGGAAATACATCGAAGGTTGCCAGGAATTCGTATCAGTTATTTGTAGGCAATTCCTTAGTAACGGAAAATTTTTCCACAGAGGAGAGAGCCATGAGAGACAGGAAAAGTGACATGATTGTCATAAAAGTATGCCGGGGGATGGTCTTTGTGGGCGGCGGCATTCTTTTTTGCTTGCTGTTGATAGGCCTGGGAATCCTGTATGGAGGAATCAGCGTGGCTTTTTGGTTGACGGATTCCCTGATCAGGAGACTGGAGAGATGCTGCCGATGAGGCGGAACTATGGGATAGTGCAGAGCCATGGGATAAATCCCCTATAAGAATCATGCATCAGCTTTCGGCTCCATATGCCAGGAAGCGCACGAAGGGACGGGGGAAAGCCCCTGATTCAGAAAAGAGACAGGTGATAACATATGAAACGTATTTTTTTGGTGGAGGATGACAGGGAGATTGCCAAGAATCTGGCGCTGCTGCTGCGGGCGGAAGGGTTCGCCGTCACCCATGCGGGCACCCAGAGCGAGGCAGTGCGGGTGGTTTCGGAGGAAAGGTTCGATCTGGCGCTGGTGGACATTTCCCTTCCTGACGGGAGCGGCTTCTCGGTGTGCACGGAGATCAAGCAGACGATGGACATCCCGGTCATCTTCCTGACGGCCTCCGGCGATGAGGCCAGCGTGGTGACAGGGCTGAACATGGGAGCGGACGACTATGTCACCAAGCCTTTCCGGCCCAGGGAGCTGATCGCCCGGATCGGCACTGTTCTGCGCAGAAGCGGCCGCGCGCCTTCCGCCTTTGAAATCGGCGGTCTCCAGGTGGACACGGCAGCCGGGACCGTGAAAAAAGGGGGAAAGGAAATCTTCCTGTCCGCCCTGGAATACCGCCTGCTGCTGGTGTTCACAGGCAGTCCGGGAAGCATTCTGACCAGGGACAGGCTGTTGGACGAATTATGGGACGCGGCGGGGGAGTTCGTCAACAATAACACCCTCACCGTGTATATCAAGCGCCTGCGGGAGAAGATAGAGGATGACCCTGCCAATCCCAGAATCATCCTCACGGTCAGGGGGATAGGATACCGTCTGGGAGGGGATTATGTTTCGAAATAGAGAGATACGCCGGCTCGCCGTCTGGTTCGCCGGGGTGACCATTGTCTGCTCCGGGGCGGGATTCGCTCTCCAGCCCGGGGCAGGGCTTCTGCTTCTCGCCGCCGCTGCAGCCTATGGGGCGGCTTTTTTTCTGTTCACCAGAGCCAGGTACAGAAGCATTGCGAAGATTTCGGAACAGATTGATCAGGTGCTCCACGACGGGGACTGCCTGTATATCGGCGAGATGGACGAGGGCGAGCTGTCCATCCTGCAGACCGAAATCTCCAAAATGACCCTGCGCATCCGGGAGCAGAATGACGCCCTGAAAAAAGAGAAAGGGCATCTGGCCGATTCCCTGGCCGATATCGCCCATCAGCTGCGCACGCCCCTGACCTCGGCGAACCTGATACTGTCCCTGCTGAAGGACAATCCCGGCGAAAGCGGGCGGAAAGGGCTGCTGCGGGACATGGAGGGCCTGTTCCGGCAGATGGACAGGCTGATCGACTCCCTGCTGAAGCTGTCCAGACTTGACGCTGGAATTGTAGTCTTCCGAAAAGAGCCGGTGCAGGTGGCAGGCCTGATAGAGACTGCGTCCAGGCCCCTTTTGATTCCCATGGAACTGCATGAGATTACCTTAGAGATTCAGGTGCCGGAAGGGGCGCGCATAGACGGAGATCCCGACTGGCTCGGGGAGGCCCTCCAGAACATTCTCAAGAACTGCATGGAAAGCATCGGCGACCGGGGATGCATCCAAATCGCCTGCGAGGACACCCTGCTCTATACGGAAATCACCATTCACGACAGCGGCCCGGGTTTTGGGAAAGAGGACCTGTACCATGTGTTCGACCGATTCTACCGGGGACGGGACACGAAAGCCTCAGGCTATGGAATCGGCCTGTCGCTGTGCAGGACGATCATCACCAGGCAGGGCGGCACCGTTGCGGCCAGGAACCATCCCCGGGGCGGTGCCCTGTTCGTCATCCGCTTCCCCAAATGACGAATCTCTCACCCGAAAGTCACGCAGATGTAAGCACAAAGCCTTATGATAGAAACCGAACCCGAAGAAGCCGCCGACCAGTGCCCATAGAATTTACGGACGCGAATGCGGACGGAAATTCTATGCCAGGAATTGGTACTGGTCGGGGGATGCGGGACTGGAATAGGAGGATTGAAATCATGAGGTTCGTGAAGAGATGTTTTATTGTGTTGGCGGCGCTGTGCCTGTGCTGGCTGCTGGTGCCGGTGCTTGTCCTGAACAGAAGGAGAGGAGGGGACTGCGATGGAATTTTTGAGGATTGAGAATCTCCGCAAGGTATATGGAAAAGGAGAGAACCAGGTCACGGCGCTGGACGGCGTCTCCCTGACCATCGAGAAGGGGGAGTTCGCGGCGATCATAGGGCCTTCCGGATCTGGCAAGTCCACCCTGCTGCATGCCATCGCCGGAGTGGACGCGCCTACCAGCGGCAAAGTGTACCTGATCGGCCAGGACGTGTATGCCCAGAACAGCGAAAAGCTTGCCATTTTCCGCAGGCGGCAGGTGGGCCTGATCTACCAGTTCCACAACCTGATTCCCACGCTGAACGTGGTGGAGAACATGACGCTGCCCATTCTCATGGACAGACAGAGGGTCAACCGGAAACGCCTGGAGGAGCTCCTGGAGCTGCTGGGGCTGCAGGAGCGCAGGGACCATCTGCCCAGCCAGCTTTCCGGCGGGCAGCAGCAGCGGGTGGCCATCGGCCGCGCCCTGATGAACGCGCCCCAGGTGATGCTGGCCGACGAGCCCACAGGCAGCCTGGACAGCCGCAACGGCGCAGAGATAGTCCGCCTGCTGAAGGCCAGCCACAGAGCGTACGGCCAGACCCTGATCATCGTCACCCACGATGAGAACATCGCCCTGCAGGCAGATCGGATTATCTGCATCTCGGACGGGCGGGTAATCCGGGACGAAAGGCAGGTGCGCTGAGGATGGACATTTTCAGGAAAATAGCCCTACAGGGCTTAAAGAAGAGCCGCACAAGGACCCTGGTGACCATAGTGGGAGTGGCCCTGTCCGCTGCCATGGTCACGGCGGTCACCTCCTTCGCGGCATCGCTGCAGGCCTACATGGTAGGAGGCGCCATCGTCAAATACGGCGGCTGGCATGTGAATTTCCCGGCGGCGGACGCCGCGTTCCTAGAGGAGCAGGGCAGCGACAGCCGGGTGACGGACATGGCCATATATGAAAATATCGGCTATGCCAGGCTGGAGGGCGGCCAGAATCCGGATAAGCCCTATCTGTTCCTGGCAGGGTTTCCGGAGGAGACTTTTGAAGCCATGCCCCTGGAACTGATCCTGGGCAGGCTGCCGGAGAATGACAGCGAGGTGGTGGTTCCCGCCCATGTGGCCTCCAACGGCGGGGTGAAGCTATCCCTGGGCGACACCCTCTGCCTTTCCGTGGGGAGCCGCACGGACGGGACACAGGAACTGAACCAGCACGATCCCTACCTTTCCGGGGAAGCGCCGGGAACGGAGCAGGAACGTTTCGTGCCGACGGAAAAGAAGGTCTATCAGGTGGTGGGCATCTGCAGCAGGCCCGCGTTCGAGGAGCGCACTGCCCCCGGATACACCCTGATCACCGCATGGAAGGCAGCCGGAAGGGCGGACAGCCTGGGCGCTTTCGTCACGCTGGCCGACCCCTGGCAGGCCCGCTCCTACGGGGATGCCGCGGGACGCGCCTATAGCCTGAACCAGGGCGTGATGCGCTTCCTGGGGCTGTCGGACAGTGAAGCAATCAACGGCTACCTGTACGCCCTGGGAGGCATCCTGATCGTCCTGATCATGCTGGGCTCCGTTTTCCTGATATACAATTCCTTCACCATCTCCCTGAACGACAGAGTCCGCCAGTTCGGCATCCTTCTGTCCGTGGGAGCCACGGAGAAGCAGCTGAAAAGGGCCGTATTGTTCGAGGGAGTCTGCATCGGCGCGATTGGCATCCCCCTGGGCGTCCTGATGGGGCTGCCTGTGATCAGGCTGGTGTTGCTTCTGGTGAGGGAGAATTTCGGAAACATGATGTATGACACGGTGCCCCTGGAACTGGTGGTGTCCCTGCCTGCCCTTGGGGCCGCCGCGCTCATCAGCATGATCACGATTCTGATCTCCGCCTATCTCCCGGCCAGGAAGGCGGCGGGCACCCCTGTGATGGAGTGCATCCGCCAGACAGGCGGGGCGGAACCGGCCGCCGGGAATCGGAAGACTTCCGAATCCGCGGGGCGGATCTGGGGGCTGTCCGGCATCCTGGCGCTGAAGAATTTCAGGCGGAACCGGCGGCGTTACCGCAGCATCATCCTGTCGCTTATCCTGAGCGTGGTGCTGTGCGTGTCCGCAGGCTCCCTGGGGGCGGATCTGAAGCTGCTGACGGAGGCTTACGTTGCGGACGTGGAGGGGGACATCTTTTTCTATCCGGACGGCATGGAGCCGGAGGAGCTGGCGCAGCTGTACGGCAGCCTGGGGACGGTGGAGGGCGTATACAGGAGCGAAGACCAGGCGCCGGACATGGGGTATGGCCAGGTGGGCCTGACCTTCTGGTCCTCCTCTCCCGCCCAGTCCGCGGAGAAGATGAAGCTGGTGATTGAGGCCATGGGGGTCACAGGCTCCTACACCTTGCTCAATGTGCATGAGAAGCTGGAGGAGAACCGCAACATGCTGTTCATCGTGAACCTCTTTGCCGTGGTCTTCATCGTCATGATATCGCTGATCGCCACGGTGAACGTGTTCAATACCATATCCACCAATGTCAGGCTGCGCAGACGGGAGCTTGCCATGCTGCGCTCCGTGGGGATGGGCGACAGGGAGTTTGGCCGGATGATGCGCTTCGAGTGCCTGCTGTACGGAATGCGCACCTTGCTGTACGGCCTGCCTGTGGCGATGCTGTGTTCCTGGCTGATCTTCCAGGGGCTGGTGGGGATGGAGGACATGGAGGGCATGCGCTTCCGGATTCCCTGGGGGAGCATCGGCATCAGCATGCTGGGTGTGTTCCTGGTCATCTTTGTCACCATGCTCTACGCGGTGAACCGCATCAGGAGAGAGAATATCATAGAGGCGCTGCGGGATGACATGACTTGATTGGGGCGGGAACGAATCAAAGCCGACATCCGGGAGCAGCCTGGATGTCGATATATAGTATATATTATTCTTCTTCACCTGCAGATTTTGCGCGATGGACATTTTTCTAAAAGGATTGCGAAAAGGGTGTCCAGGCAGTATAATGGAAAAGAGACAGTCCCGCTTGGAAGCTGCAGGGCAGAGGGCGGGGTTTTATGTGGCAGCATGACAGCACAAGAGACAGGATAAAGGCATCGGAATGCTATGGATACGAATACGATAATCATCATCATAATCATCTGCGCCGGGGCGATGCTGCTCAGCGCGGTTCTATATCTGTTGCGGCGCAGAAGAAATCAGGCGGAGGACTTCGACCTGATGGAGGGTCATGACTTCGAGTACTACTGCGCGGAACTGCTGCGCAAGAGCGGCTTTCAGGAGGTGGAGGTCACTCGGGGCAGCGGGGACTACGGCATAGACATTTTGGCCGAGAAGGAGGGCGTCACCTATGCCATCCAGTGCAAGTGCTATGCTTCCGCGGTGGGCGTGAAAGCCGTACAGGAGGCCTACGCGGGTCGGGACTATTATGACAGGATGGTGGGTGCCGTGCTCACCAACCAGTACTTCACCCAGCCCGCGGTGGATGCCGCAAGGAAGCTCAAAATCCTGCTGTGGGACCGTGACTACCTGGAGGATCTGGCGGACAGCCTGTGACGGGAGCCCGCAGCCTGTGACGGGAGCCCGCAGCCCCCATGCGCCGGCGCCGGTCAGGCGTCCCCTTCCTCCAGCAGTTCCCCCACGGTCGTAAAGTCACAGGGCCCGCAGTCCAGGAAAAAGCTGTGGAAACGATATTCCGTATATTCTTCTCCCCACAGCTTTCCGGCCTCTTCTTTCAGGGAGAGGATTTCAAGATATCCCAGATAATATTTCAGATAATTACAGGGCTCCTGTACGATATAATTGTAGACGGACCTGGCGGCAGCAGTGTCCGTGATGCCGAAGGATTCCAGCATTTTGGCTATCTGGCTGTAAGAAGCGCCCTCATGGTGGATCATGATGTCGATCAGGGAATAGAGGCATAGCTGTAGGCTGCGGTTGTGGGCTTCCAGCTGGGCGCACAAGGCGGCCATGTCCTGTCCGTCCTCCTGGAGCAGCTGCGCGGCGTAGCCGAAGGAGAGGAATTCCACATACAGGGCCCAGCCCTCCTGGTATCCGCCGTACCAGAGCAGCTCTCGGGCGGGGCGCTCCCCGGCCGCCAGCGCGGAGCGGTTGTGGTAGACGGTCTGGTAGAGATGGCCTGGGTACCCCTCGTGGGCCAGGGTAGTGTACAGATCCAGGCCGTCGGGGGTCTTCTGCCTGTTGATATAGATGGTGTTGGAAACCGTGTCGTCCAGGGGCGCGGTCAGGTAGAAGGCCGGTGCGCAGTAGCTTTCCAGGCTGTCGGACACTGCCTTGACCGCCACGTCGGTGGGGCCTCCCGGAATGGCCGGGAAATCCGCCTGCATCCGCTCCCTCAGGTCAAGGAGCATCTGGGAGGCGCTGGTGTAGGGGAAGGCTGTCTCCAGGGCGCCGTAGTGCTCCAGGGCCTCCGGGTGCTGGTCCAGGATTTTCCGGACTTCCTCGTATTCCTGGGAGAACTGCTCCGTCAACATCTGCAGAATCTCCTCCACGGGCCGGTAGGAGCCGGTCTGGGAAATCAGCAGCTGTTCATAATAGGCCTTGCCCTCAGGCAATGCCGCCAGCCCGGCGGGCAGGATGGATTCGTCCTCCAGGAGCAGAAGGCCGTCCCCCAGGCCCATGTAGGCGGGCAGCAGAACCGTCTTCAGCAGTCTCTCGTTCTGGGCCAGGTAGGCTGCCGCTTCCTGGGCCGTGATCAGGCTGCTGCCGGAAAGGGATTCCAGACGTTCCTGAAAGGTGATCTGCAGGAAATGCGTCCCGGCTTCCAGGGCCTCCAATGTGACAATGCTGTCACATTGTTCCCGAACCTCTTTCAGGAAAGCGGCGGGCATGGAGAGTCCGGCTGCCGCCTTTTCCTGTTCATACAACAGGAGCGACGCGAAATATTCGTCTGTCTGGTCCAGCAGGGCCAGATAGTCCTCCACGTCCTGCCTGGTGCGGAAGGTGTACTCCGCCAGCAGGATGGGCAGCTGGGCCTGTGCGCCGGAGCCGGGGGAGAGGGGTTCGCTGTAATAGGGGAAGCCGTCCAGGGCCAGGGCGTTTTCCAGGGAGCGTGTCAGCAGCCGCCACAGGCAGGCGTCCTGGGAGGAGAGCTTCGCCGGATTCAGGCGGCGCAGCGAAGCCAGCGTGTTCTCCAGTTCGGCCTGGCTGCCCAGCGCCCCCTGGGCAGTGTAGCAGGGGAGGACGGCCTTGTAGTCGGTGATGCCGAAATCGGCGGGATTGGCCAGGGTGTAGTGGAGGCTCAGCGTGTTGGCTTTCATGTCCTCCTCAAAGAGCCTGGCAGTAAGGCTGGTAAAGCGCTTGTCGTCCTGCTGATATGTAAAGAGGAATGCCGCCAGGCCCAGGAAGGCCAGCAGGGAAGCCAGGACGAAGAGCAGCTGTCTGGTAGAGAGATGGGAATTCTTTTTCAAAAAATCACCTGAAAGGGAAGCATTGCTACAGTATATGAGCGGAAAAGGCCGGTCATGCCACAGGCCGCCGCGGAAGAAAGAATGTTTTGCTTCCCGGGGAGAGATATGGTAAAATGGAGATAGCGGACGATGCAATCATTGACTTTATCGCATAAATTTCATATACTAAGAGATGGAAATACAGTTACAATTTACCAGAAGCTGGGCTTTTTTCAAAATATCGCACTTGGGGTGCAGAAGAGAGGTATGGCATGAGCGAAGCAATCAAAAAAGCGATTCAGGAGGGCAGGACGGTCTTAGGCCTGGAATTCGGCTCCACCCGGATCAAGGCCGTGCTGGTGGACGAGAGCCATCAGCCGGTGGCGCAGGGGAACTGGGACTGGGAGAACCGCCTGGAGGACAATATCTGGACTTACAGCCTGGAAGACATCTGGCAGGGCCTGCAGGGCTGCTACCGGAGCCTTTCGGAGGACGTGCAGGCGAAATACGGGGTGGGGCTGGAAAAGCTGGCTGCCCTTGGCTTTTCGGGTATGATGCACGGCTATATGCCCTTTGACGCGGCGGGTAAGCTGCTGGTGCCCTTCCGGACCTGGCGCAATACCATGACCGGGGAGGCCTGCGGGAAGCTGCTGAAGGAATTCGATTTCAACATTCCCCAGAGATGGAGCATCGCCCACCTCTATCAGGCCGTCTTGAACGGGGAGGAGCATGTGAAGGACGTGGCGTTCTTTACCACCCTGGCCGGATACATCCACTGGCGGCTGTCGGGGGAAAAGGTGCTGGGCGTGGGCGAGGCCTCCGGCATGTTCCCAATCGATTCCGAGACCTGTGACTTCGACGCCGGGATGATAGAGAAGTTCGACGGGCTGGTGGCGGAGAAGCAGTTCGGCTGGAAGCTGAGGGATATCCTGCCCAGGGTGCTCTGCGCGGGTGAAAAGGCAGGGTGCCTGACCCCCGAGGGAGCGAAGCTCCTGGATCCCAGCGGGACCTTGCAGGCAGGCGCGCCCATGTGCCCTCCCGAGGGAGACGCGGGCACCGGCATGACCGCCACCAACAGCGTCCGGAAGCGCACGGGGAACATCTCCGCGGGCACTTCCATCTTCTCCATGGTGGTGACGGAGAAAGCCCTTGCCAAAGTCCATGAGGAGATCGACATGGTGACTACCCCGGACGGAAGCCCGGTGGCCATGGTGCACTGCAACAACTGCACCTCGGACCTGAACGCCTGGGTGAACCTGTTCGAGGAGTTCCTGGGCAAGGCGCCGGGCGGTGTGAAGATGGACAAGAACGAGCTCTACGGCCTTCTCTACCGGGAGGCGCTGGCGGCGGATACGGACTGCGGCGGCCTTGTGGCTTACAATTACTTCTCAGGGGAGCCGGTCACGGGCCTGAACGAGGGCAGGCCCATGTTCGTGCGCACGCCGGACGCGAAGTTCACTCTGGCTAACTTCATGCGCAGCCATCTCTACAGCGCCATGGCGGCCCTGAAAATCGGGAACGACATCCTTCTGAAGGAGGAGCAGGTGAAGGTGGATTCCCTGACAGGCCACGGCGGATTGTTCAAGACGCCTGTGGTAGGACAGCAGCTGATGGCGGCGGCCATGAACGCGCCTGTGACGGTGATGGACACCGCCAGCGAGGGCGGCGCCTGGGGCATGGCAGTGCTGGCGGCCTATATGGAGGAAAAGGCGGAGGGGGAGACCCTGCCGGACTATCTGAGCGACAGAATCTTCGCCGGGCAGACAGGCACTACCATTGCGCCTAAGCCGGAGGACGTGGCCGGGTTCGACGCCTTTATCGAGAAGTACAAGAGCACCCTGCCCGCGGAGAAAGCGGCGGTGGAAGGCCTGGCGTAAAGAAACGCCTCATGGGCAGCCCTGCAAAAAAATGTAGATTATCGTAAGGAATTGTCTACAAATAACTGCTGCAAGTTTATAGCAATTTTTATTGTATTTCCGGGCTTTTGCCTGAAGCAATTGCAGCAGTTATTTTCCGACAATTCCTAAGGAATTGTCTGCAAATAACCGATAGGAATTTATGGCAGCTTTGGTTGAATATATACCCACAAACGCAAATAATTGCCGTCTGCACAGTAAACTTGAACGCATCGGCAATCCAGGGCTGAAAGCGGCAATTAAATGCGTTCACGAGTATAATACATATGGAAAACCGCATGCACATATAGCATTGGGAACAAATACAAAACAATAGGAACAGAAAGGAGTCTTAGTTATGTTAGAGGAGTTAAAGAAAATCGTCTGCGAGGCCAATCTGGATCTGCCGAAGTATGGCCTGGTGACCTTCACCTGGGGCAATGTCAGCGCCATCGACAGGCAGAGCGGCCTGTTCGTCATCAAACCCAGCGGGGTGGAGTATGATAAGCTGACGCCGGAAGACATGGTTGTAGTAGATTTGGAGTGCAAGAAGGTGGAGGGGCGCTACAATCCTTCTTCCGACACCGCCACCCACGCGGAGCTCTACAAGGCCTTCCCGGAGATCGGTGGCATCGTACACACCCATTCTTCCTATGCCACCAGCTGGGCCCAGGCCGGAAGGAGCATCCCCTGCTACGGCACCACCCACGCGGACTACATCTACGGCGAGGTGCCCTGCATCAGATGCCTGAACGCGGAGGAAATCGCGGAGGACTACGAGAAGAATACGGGCCGCCTGATTGTGGAGGAGTTCCTGCGGATGTGCAAGGATCCCCTGTCCGTGCCCGCCGTCCTGTGCAAGAACCACGGGCCTTTCGCATGGGGACGGGATGCCCATGATGCCGTCCACAATGCCGTAGTCCTGGAGGAGGTGGCGAAGATGGCCTACCGCACCGAGTCCATCAACCATCATGTCCAGTCCGCCCCTCAGGAGCTCATGGATAAGCATTATTATAGAAAGCACGGTGCCAATGCCTACTACGGGCAGAGCATTTAGGACAGAAGGGAAGGATATGGCAAAGGTAATGCCATAGATTCCAGGCCGCGGGCAGCGCGGCAGAATGGAGGAGATAATGGACAATTTAGAACTGCGCAGGCGCGCCAATGACGTGCGCAAGGGCATCGTCACGGCGGTTTACAGCGCTAAGGCCGGGCATCCGGGCGGTTCCCTTTCTTCCGCGGACGTGTTCACCTTCTTGTATTTTGAGGAGATGGACATCGACCCCAAGGAGCCGGACAGGGAGGACAGGGATCGTTTCGTGCTCTCCAAGGGGCACAACGCGCCGGGGCTGTATTCCGCCCTGGCCCATAGGGGGTTTTTCCCGGTGGAGGATTTGAAGACATTGCGCAAATTGGGCTCCTATCTGCAGGGACATCCCTGTATCCATATCCCCGGCGTGGACATGTCCTCGGGCTCTCTGGGCCAGGGGGCTTCCGCCGCCGTGGGCATGGCTTTGGGGGCGAAGATGGACGGGAAGGCGTTCCGGGTCTACACTCTGCTGGGGGACGGGGAGATTCAGGAGGGCCAGGTGTGGGAGGCCGCCATGCTGGCGGGATTCCGCAAGCTGGACAATCTGTGCTTCATCGTGGACAACAACAATCTGCAGATCGACGGCCCCATAGACCAGGTCTGCTCGCCCTATCCCATCGACAGGAAATTCGAGGCTTTCAACTTCCATGTGATCAATGTGGACGCCCACGATTTCGACGAGCTGCGGGCTGCCTTCAAAGAGGCCAGGGAGACTAAGGGGATGCCCACCTGCATCGTGATGCACAGTTTGAAGGGCAAGGGAGTCTCTTTCATGGAGAACAACGCGGACTGGCACGGCAAAGCCCCCAATGACGAGGAGTACGCCCGGGCGATGGCCGACCTTGCGAAAATCGATGAAGAATTGGATGAGGCAGCCGGGGCCGAGCCGGAAAAAATCGGCGCAGAATCAGAAAAGGCAGGTGAGGCATGATGGCAGACACAAACGTGAAGAAAATCGCCACCCGGGAGAGCTATGGCAACGCGCTGAAGGAATTGGCGGAGGAATTCCCCAATCTGGTGGTGCTGGATGCGGATCTGGCGGCGGCCACCAAGACCAGCGTTTTTCGGAAAGCATATCCTGACAGGCATATCGACTGCGGCATCGCGGAGTCCAATATGATGGGCGTGGCGGCAGGCCTTTCCCTGGTGGGGAAGATTCCTTTCGTCAGCTCCTTTGCTATGTTTGCTGCCGGCAGAGCGTTCGAACAGGTACGCAATTCCGTAGGCTACCCCCATCTGAACGTGAAGATTGGGGCGACCCACGCAGGGATAACGGTAGGCGAGGACGGCGCTACCCATCAGTGCAACGAGGACATCGCCCTGATGCGGACGATTCCGGGCATGGTGGTCATGTGCCCCGCGGACGATGTGGAGGCGAAAGCGGCTGTCCGTGCGGCTTTGGAGCATGAGGGGCCGGTGTACATCCGTTTCGGCCGCGCCGCCGTGCCGGTGATCAACGACAGGCCGGATTACGCATTTGCAATCGGAAAGGGGTCCATCCTGCGGGAGGGCAGCGATGTGACGATCGTGGCCACGGGCATCTGTGTGGATTCCGCCCTGGGAGCCGCCGGGCTGCTGGAGGCGGAGGGCATAAGCGCCGAGGTGGTCAGCATCTGCACCATCAAGCCCCTGGATGAAGACATCGTCATAAACAGCGCGAAGAAGACCGGCAGGGTGGTCACCGTGGAGGAGCATTCCGTCATCGGCGGCCTGGGCAGCGCGGTCTGCGACGCCTTGAGCGCCAGCCATCCCACCAGAGTGAAGAAGCTGGGCATGCAGGACGTGTTCGGCGAGTCCGGCAGCGCTGCCGCCCTGGTCCAAAAGTATGGGCTGGACGCGGAGGGCGTCTATCGGTCGGTGAAGGAATTTATGTAGGATGCCACATGAACTTGCCGGGACTGGCGGCAGGTTTCAGCGCTGGCCAGCATAGGCAGGCCGGAGTGGAAAAGTGCCGCAGGGCCCTGGAAACAGGGGCGCGGCACTTTTTCCGTGGCAGGGCTGATGAGGGAATCGAGAACGGAGGAGCGGTACCATGAAAATTTTAGTGATCGGCGGAAGCTATTTCTTCGGCCGTGTCTTCGTGATGCTGGCGGCAAAGGAGCATGAGGTCACCGTGGTGAACCGGGGGACCTATTCTGTGGCAGAGCTGGGGGCAGGCCAGATAAAGGGGGACAGAAGGGATGCGGCGCTGTGGCGGTCCGTCGCGGACGACTATGACTGCGTAGTGGACTTCTGCGCCTATGAGAAAGGGGATATCGCCAGGGTGCTGGAGAACATGCCGGGGAGCATCGGACAGTATGTCTTCATCAGCACCGTGGATGTCTATGAGCGCGGCAAAGGGGGCTTGATTGAGGAGGACGCGCCCTTTGAGACAAGGATTCTGCCCGGGGAAGCCGGAGGCTATATCGCGGGGAAGGTGGCGCTGGAGCAGGAAATCAGGGAGGCGTGCGGCAGGCTGGGGACGGCGTATACGGTATTGCGTCCGGCCATCCTTTACGGACCGTTCAATTACGCCCCCAGGGAATCTGCCTATATCCGGCTGATGGTACAGAACCATGTGCTGCCCCACATAACGGATGCCACGGGCGCTTTCCAGTTCGTCTATGTCAGGGACGCCGCGGAGGCCGTCCTGAAATGCCTGGGCAATCCAAAAGCCTGCGGACAGGCATACAATCTGTGCGGGGAGCCGGTTCTGACCTATGAAATGTTCTATGAGGAGCTGAGGCGGGCCGACGGCGGGGAAGCGGCGGAGGTCTGCCTGACGGTCCGGGAAGCCCGGGCCCAGGGGGTGCCACTTCCCTTTCCGGTGACCCGCCGGGAGTCGGAGCTGTATTCCGACGAAAAGGCCAAAGCCCAGCTGGGGCTTGGCTATATCGCCCTTTCCGAGGGGATGGCGAGGACTTACCGGGCGTTCCGGAACGTTTACGGCGGATAGGAAACATTATACAAATCTTAATCTATTAATAAACAAAAATGATACATTTCTGCTTTATATTGATATATGTCCAAAGGGATATCGGACATACACAGAAAATATGAAGGGGTGGGAAAATGGCAAGGCAAGGCGGCAGCGCGCAGAGGGAAGAAATGTATCAGGAAAACGGTGGCAGGCGCAACCCATATCTGGTGGATTACGAGGGACAGCGCCGCAGGCGTCCGGCATCCGGCGTCCGGCCCGTGAACCCGCACAGACAGACATCCACGGGGCGTACTGCGCATCGGGTGCGTCCGGAAGGCGGTTATGCGCCGGCGGGGCGCGGGAGGGCTTCCGCCAGCCCGGCGGAACGATACGGGAATCCGTCCCGCTCCGCCCGCACGGTGTCCTGTGACCTGGTGCCCGGTGCCCGTTCCGCGTCCCGCGATTTGGCGCCCGGTGCCCGTTCGGCGTCCCGCGCCCTGGTGCCCGGTGCCCGCCCCGCGTCCCGCGATTTGGCGCCCGGTGCCCGTTCCGCGTCCCGCGATTTGGCGCCCGGTGCCCGTTCGGCGTCC
>CAJUFI010000059.1:16141-18933 GCA_910585665.1 uncultured Acetatifactor sp.
GCGCCCTGGTGCCCGGTGCCCGCCCCGCGTCCCGCGATTTGGCGCCCGGTGCCCGCCCCGCGTCCCGCGCCCTGGTGCCCGAGACCCGCCCGGCATCCCGCAGGGTTTCGCCCGCCCGGCAGCGCGCGGCGGCGCGGAGGAAGAAAAAGCAGCTCCTCATGCAGAAGCTGTTGGTCTGCGGCTGGGTGCTGTGCATCATGGTGTTCGCGGCGGCCTTTGCCGTCAGGAGCAATCAGGACGGGCAGAAGGAGGATGCCCTGCCGCCCACGGGGGAGCTTGAGGAGAATCAAACGCCCCAGGCTTCCGGCCTTTCGGTACAGGGGCTCCCGGCGGAGAAGTTCGCGGAGCATCCGGAATGGACGGAAGATCTGCTGACGCCCAATGAATATTCCAGGCCGGGGAATGCGCTGGAGGAGGTGAACAACATCTTCGTCCACTACACGGCGAACCCGGGCACCAGCGCGGCCCAGAACCGCAGCTACTTCGAGTGGCAGAAGGACACCCATGAGGCCAGCGTCAGCGCCCATTTCGTCATCGGCTACGAAGGGGAGATCATCCAATGCGTGCCCCTGGACGAAATCGCCTACGCCGTGATGACCCGCAACTATGATTCCATATCCATCGAGTGCTGCTATCTGGAGAAGGACGGTTCCTTCACCCAGGCTACATATGATTCCCTGATCTCCCTGCTGGCCTGGCTCGTGGACGCGTACGATTTGGAGAGCGAGGACATCCTGCGCCATTATGACTGCGGCGGCAAGAAATGCCCCCTCTATTACACGGAACATCCGGGTGCGTGGGAACAATTGAAAAAGGACGTGGACAATCTTTGAAATTTCTGATAAAATATGTCTTGCAAAGAGGGATGTGTTTGGGCATCGGACTTCTGAAGCTGGTTGAGGGGAGGCAAGATGAATATTTTATCACCATCTATTTTAGCGGCGGATTTCAGCAGGCTCGGAGAGCAGATTCGGGAGGTGGAGCATGCGGGTGCCCGGTACCTGCATATCGATGTGATGGATGGCGTCTTTGTGCCGGACATCTCATTCGGGATGCCGGTCATACTGTCCGTGAGAAAGTGTTCGGATATCTTTTTTGACGTGCATCTGATGATTGACAGGCCGGAGCGGTACATCAAGGAATTTGCCGACTGCGGGGCCAACCTGATCAATTTCCATGTGGAGGCGACGCAGGACATCGTGGGCACCATACAGAAGATACGCTTCCTTGGCAAGAAAGTGGGCATAACCATCAGCCCGGAGACTCCGGCCAGCGCGGTGGAGCCTTATCTGAAGCTGGTGGACATGGTGCTGGTGATGACGGTGAAGCCGGGGTTCGGCGGCCAGAAGCTGATTCCCCGCTGCCTGGACAAGGTGCGGGAAGTCCGCGCTATGGCATTGGAGAAAGGGCTGAACATAGATATCGAAGTGGACGGCGGCATCCGGGTGGACAATGTGGAGCTTGTCCTGGAGGCGGGCGCCAATGTCATCGTGGCCGGATCCGCGATATTCCAGAACAGGATTTCGGACAATGTGGCCAGGTTCCTGGAGAAAATGGGCTGAAATGAGGCAGGCATCCTTCTGCGGAGGGGTGGCTGCCCTTTGCGCCAAGCGGGAATCCGGCATGGGGACAGCGATAAAACAAAGGTATGAGAGGTTGCCTGGCTGGTGGCCGGAAAGGGGGACGGATGCAGTTCCATGGAATCGGAAGAGAAGAACACAGCGCGCAATCCCATCGTGTGACCACCTGCATGCATGACCATTCCCATTTCAAGATGGAGACAGGGGCGGCGAGGGCGGCATCGGCTTCCGCCAACGCCCAGAGCCAGCAGGTGAGCCAGGGCGAGGGGCAGTTCTCCCTGTCGGCCTGGCTGGAGAAGCGCTTTGCGAAGGGAAAGGGGCTGCTGCGCAGCATCTGGGGCAGCAGCGAGGCCTCCCAGGCAGGGGAGCCCGGGGACAGGTCCGGCGTCGCCCAGATGATGGCCCAGATAGGTGAGAGCCGGGAGGCGGACAGCCGGGGCAAGAATCTCCCGGGCCAGGAGAGCCTGCAGCCGGATGAACTCCGGACGCTGCAGGCCGCCCAGGTGGGCCAGGCGGCAGCGGCGGTGACCGGGCCCAGGGCAGAGGAGGCCTCGGATGCCGCGGCGGCCCGGGAGGCAGGGGGGGAGGAGGAGAATCTGTGGCGGAAGATGAAGGTGCGCTTTCAGGACATCACAGGGCAGCTCACCGGCCGTCGGCGGCAGCAGGAAGCCCGCACCCGGGCCCGGAGCTCTTTCCAGATGGACCGGGTGCGCCCCCAGGAGGCCCGCCCCAGAACCAAAAAGCCGGACAGGGATGCGCTGGAGACCGACAGCTACCGGGTGGAGGAGAGCTATCTGCTGGACTCTTACGACAGAAAGGGAGAGTACAGCAAGATTTCCACAAAGAAATAAAGCCTCCGCAGAAAGCGGCGAAAGGCAGGCTTACAGTAAAATTTTAGATTTAAAGTCACCGGAGTTATTGACAGTAGTCAATGTTTTGTGTTACCGTTATGTATTAGGAAGAAAAACGAGGTGACGAAGGTTTCCGCCGCCTGCACGGGGCGGAGGGAGAAAGTATCATCACGGGCATATGAGCTCGTCTTCTGGTGCATGACAGGCAGTGGGGGACGGGCTTTTTGGAATCCGCGGTGCAAAGGCAGCCTTCCGAAATCGATGGGATGGCGCCGGGATGTACAGGTTGCCTGCGGCGGCCTTGCGCAGGTTGCCTGCGGCGGCCTTGCGCAGGTTGCCTGCGGCGGCCTTGCGCAGGTTG
>CAJUFI010000059.1:19033-27607 GCA_910585665.1 uncultured Acetatifactor sp.
CCTGCGGCGGTCTTGCGCAGGTTGCCTGCGGCGGTCTTGCGCAGGTTGCCCTCAGGAAGCAAGCAATGAGAGGAGAATGGAAATGGAAGACAAGGGAAAGTACTATCTTACGACGGCCATCGCCTACACTTCAGGCAAGCCGCACATAGGCAACAATTATGAGATTGTGCTGGCGGACAGCATCGCGCGTTTCCGGCGAAAGGAAGGCTATGATGTCTTCTTTCAGACGGGCACGGACGAGCACGGGCAGAAGATTGAGCTGAAGGCCCAGGAAGCCGGGGTGACCCCCCGGGAATTCGTGGACAATGTGGCGGGCATCATCCAGGGCATGTGCGATATGCTGAATATTTCCTATGATAAATTCATCCGCACCACCGATGATTGCCATGAGAAGCAGGTGCAGAAGATCTTCAAGCGCATGTACGCCCAGGGAGACATCTACAAGGGGGCCTATGAGGGGATGTACTGCACGCCCTGCGAGTCCTTCTGGACGGAATCCCAGCTGGTGGACGGCAAGTGCCCGGACTGCGGCAGGGAGGTGAAGCCCGCCAGGGAGGAGGCCTATTTCTTCCGCATGAGCAAATACGCGGACAGGCTGATCAGGCATATCAACGAGCATCCGGAGTTCATCCAGCCCGTGTCCCGCAAGAACGAGATGATGAACAACTTCCTTCTGCCGGGGCTCCAGGATTTGTGCGTGTCCAGGACTTCCTTCAAATGGGGGATCCCCGTGGACTTCGACCCGGGGCATGTGGTGTATGTGTGGCTGGACGCGCTGACCAACTATATCACCGGCATCGGCTACGACGCGGAAGGGGGCAGCACGGAGCAGTACAAAAAGTTCTGGCCTGCGGACCTGCATTTAATAGGTAAGGACATCATCCGGTTCCACACCATCTACTGGCCCATCTTCCTGATGGCCCTGGACGAGCCCCTGCCGAAGCAGATATTCGGCCATCCCTGGCTTTTGATGAACAGCGGCAAGATGAGCAAGTCCAGGGGGAACGTGATCTACGCGGACGACCTGGTGGACTTCTTCGGGGTGGACGCGGTGCGCTATTACGTGCTGCATGAGATGCCCTTTGAGAATGACGGCAACGCCACCTGGGAGCTGATTGCGGAGCGCGTCAATTCCGACCTGGCCAATACTTTGGGGAACTTGGTGAACCGCACCATCTCCATGAGCAATAAATATTTCGGCGGCGTGGTGGCGGACAAGGGCGCCGTGGACCAGGCCCTGGACGGAGACCTGAAGGCCGTGGTCACCGCAACCTACGGGAAAGTGAAGGAAAAAATGGCGCAGCTGCGGGTGGCGGACTCCCTGACGGAGATCTTCGGCATCTTCAAGCGCTGCAACAAATATATCGATGAGACGGAGCCCTGGATCCTGGCAAAGGACGAGGCCAAAGCGGACAGGCTTTCCACGGTGCTCTACAACCTGGTGGAGGGAATCTGCATCGGCGCTTCCCTGCTGGAGCCCTATATGCCGGAGACCGCCGGGAAAATCGCCGCTCAATTGAACACGAATCTGCGGGGATTCGACCAGCTGGAGACCTTCGGGCTGTATGAGAGCGGCAATCGCGTCACGGATCAGCCGGAGATCCTGTTCGCAAGGCTGGACATGAAGGAAGTGGAGAAGAAGGACGAGGAGATGTCTGCGGCCATGGCGGCAGCCGCCGGGGCCGATGCCGGGACGGAAGCCTCTCAGGAGGGCAGCGGGGAGAGGGCAGCCCAGGTGATCGATATAGAGCCCAAGGCGGAGGTCGCCTATGACGATTTCGCCAAAATGCAGTTCCAGGTAGGGGAGATCATCGCCTGCGAGGCGGTGCCCAAGTCCAAGAAGCTCCTCTGCAGCCAGGTGCGGATTGGCAGCCAGGTGAAGCAGATCGTGTCCGGCATCAAGGCCCATTATGCCCCGGAGGAGATGGTGGGCAAGAAAGTGATGGTGCTGGTGAACCTGAAGCCCGCGAAACTGGCGGGGGTGCTCTCCGAGGGGATGCTCCTGTGCGCCGAGGACGAGGAAGGACAGCTGGCTTTGATGACGCCCGAGAAAGCGATGCCCGCAGGCGCGGAAATCTGCTGACAGAGAAATGTTCAGGCCGCCGGTGCGGCGGAGGAGGCGGAATGGTCAAGGAAGAATTCTATTTTGACTCCCGGGACGGGGAGAGCAGGCTGCATGCAGTCAGGTACAGGCCGGATGACGGGGGTCGGATCCGAGGTGTCCTGCAGGTGGTGCACGGCATGGCGGAATATGTGGAACGGTACGAGGAGTTCGCCCGGTTTCTGGTGGAGAAAGGATTCGTGGTGACCGGGGAAGACCACCTGGGACACGGGAAGTCGGTGGGGGAGAAGGGAAAGTACGGGTATTTCTGTGAACAGGACCCGGCCACGGTCCTTGTGCGGGACGTCCACCGGCTGAAGAAGCTCACGGAGGAGAAGTATCCCGACGTGCCCTATATCATCATGGGGCACAGCATGGGCTCCTTCATCACCCGCAATTATCTGTGCCGGTACGGCAGCGGGGTGTCCGCGGCGATCATCATGGGCACGGGGATGCAGTCCCGGGGCACCCTGAAGATGGCGAAAGCGGCTGCGGAGGTTCAGAAGCGGCTGCAGGGCTCTCGCCATACCAGCAGGCTGATAGACAAGCTGGCCTTCGGCAGCTACGGAAAGGCAATCCCGAATCCCCGGACTCCCTTTGACTGGCTGAGCCGGGATGAGGAGCGGGTGGACCGTTACATCGCGGATCCCCTGTGCGGCTTCACCTTTACGGTCAATGGCTTCGGGGCGTTGTTCGAGCTGGTGTCCAGGCTCCATGATCCGGGGAACCTGGCGGCCATCCCGAAGATGCTGCCTGTGTTCCTGGTGTCGGGGGATGCGGATCCCGTGGGTGGCTACGGGAAGGGCGTCCAGAGGGCCTATGATTCCCTGGTGGCGGCCGGGCTTGTGAACATTAAGCTGAAAATGTACCAGGGCGGCCGGCATGAGCTGCTGAACGAGACCAATCGGCAGGAGGTCATGGAGGATATCTTTGATTGGATCCGAAGTACGGTTCTGAAATAAAATCGCGTCTTGGCGCGGTGCCTATGGAGCGGCAAAACGATGGATATGAGAAGGATGCGCAGGTTCTATGAGGTCAGGTGGGCCAGAAGGGACGAGTGGGCGCCGGCCATGGAGATGGTCTGGCGCACCTTCCTGAAATATGAGGGGGAGGAGTACTCGGAGGAGGGCGTACATCATTTTTTTGAATTCATCTCCGGGGACGAGCTGCACGAGGCTTTTCTGCAGGGCGAGTATCTGCTCATGGTGGCGCTGGACGGAGAGCGGATCATCGGTGCCGGTACGGTCAGGGACAGGAACCATCTTTCCCTCCTGTTCGTGGACGAGGCCTACCACCGCAGGGGCGTCGGCAGCTCCATCCTGAGGAAACTGTGCGCTTACCTGGAAAAAGAGTCGGGAGAGCGGTATATGTCCCTGGAGGCGTCGCCCTACGCGGTGAGCTTCTATCAGAAGCAGGGGTTCCGCGCCGTGCGGCCCGAGATCTCCTTTGGGGGCATCCGTGTGACGCCTATGGAAAAAGTGTTTTGAGGACAGGAGGAAGATGTCATGAAGTTTTTCAATTTGGATAGCCCGCTGATGCAGGCCCTGAACAAGGTGGCCGATCTGATGTGGCTGAACATTCTGACGCTGATTTGCTGTATCCCGGTCATCACCGTGGGGCCGGCCCTGACGGCGCTGCACTACATGGCGCTGAAGATGGTGCGGAACGAGGAATGCTATATCGCCAGGGATTATTTCAAATCCTTTAAGCTGAATCTGCGCCAGGGGATTGTGATATGGCTGATAGAGCTGGTCATTGTGTCTCTCCTGATTGGGGACTTTCTGATTCTGCAGAATTCCGAAGTGGCCTTCGGGGAGCCCATGCGGGTCATCCTGATGGTGGTGGCGGTTCTGGTGCTGTTTCTCTTCACCTTTGTGTATCCGGTTCTGGCCAAGTTCGACAACACAGTGATGCGCACGCTGAAGAACGCGCTCTTCATCGGCATCCTCCAGTTCCCGAAGACGATTCTGATGATGATCCTCTCCCTGATACCGGCGGTGCTGTTCGTGCTGGCGCCACAGATCATCCCAATCGTGTTTCTGCTGTGCTTCTCGGCTCCCGCCTGGGTCTCCGCGAAATTGTACAACAAGTTCTTCAAAAGGCTGGAGGACGGAATGAGGGGTGAAGATGCTGCCGAATCGGAGGAAGGCCAGGATCCGGAGGCGGACGAGAGGATATTCAAGGACGAGCTGGACCAGAGCCTGCAGGAGGAAACGGCCGGCATCGGAAAAGCATAGACCTGTACATTTTGACTAATGAAAAATGAATAATCTGTGCAAAGTGCCGAGGGAAACAAAATGGCTTCAAGTTTATAAGCATTTTTTACAATCCGTTAAAAAAACTTTGTGAAATAGTGGCATGGCGCAAATCTTAATTTTTCGATATACTATGTTCAGGGTGAAGCGATGCAAAAAGCATTATCCGATGCAAGACATCGTTAAAGCTAGAATAAAGAAACCATGCAAACGTGAAAGGAGTTTTCTATTATGGCAAGTTTATCTTTAAAGAATGTCTGTAAGGTGTTTCCGAACGGCTTCGAGGCCGTTAAGGATTTTAATCTGGAAATCGCAGATAAGGAGTTCATCATCTTCGTAGGACCTTCTGGATGCGGTAAGTCCACCACCCTTCGTATGATTGCAGGTCTGGAGGATATCTCTTCCGGTGAACTGAAGATTGGTGACAGAGTCGTGAACGATGTAGAGCCCAAGGATCGTGATATCGCCATGGTATTCCAGAACTACGCTCTGTATCCTCATATGTCCGTGTATGACAACATGGCATTCGGTCTGAAGCTGAGGAAGGTGCCGAAGGACCAGATTGACAAGATGGTGAAAGAAGCCGCTAAGATTCTTGACCTGACCCCGCTCCTTGACCGTAAGCCGAAAGCTCTGTCCGGTGGTCAGAGACAGCGTGTTGCCATGGGCCGTGCTATCGTGCGTAATCCCAAGGTGTTCCTGATGGATGAGCCGCTGTCCAACTTGGATGCTAAGCTGCGTGTGCAGATGCGTGTTGAGATTTCCAAGCTGCATCAGAGACTGGGAACTACCATTATCTACGTTACACATGACCAGACAGAGGCTATGACCCTGGGTACCAGAATCGTCGTTATGAAGGATGGCGTCATCCAGCAGGTTGACACTCCTCAGAACCTGTACCAGAAGCCCCAGAACCTGTTCGTAGCAGGATTTATGGGATCTCCTCAGATGAATTTCCTGGATGCTACCGTCAAGGTGACCGGCAATACCGCAAACCTTCAGATTGCAGGCCGCAGCATTCCTCTTCCGGAAGCGAAGTCCAAGAAGCTTATCGATGGCAAGTATGATGGAAAGACCGTTACATTCGGTATCCGTCCCGAGGACATCTATGATTCACCGGAATTCCTGGCTAAGAGCGATCCTAAATGCGTATTTGAGTCCTCCGTCAGGGTATACGAGCTGTTGGGTGCAGAAGTCTATCTGTACTTTGATTTGGATGAGTTCCCTATCACCGCAAGAGTGGCTCCTAACACCACTGCAAGACCTGGCGATACTATCAAGTTCGCTTTCGAAATCGATAAGATTCATGTGTTCGATAAAGAGACCGAGCAGATTATCACGAATTAGCATGAGAAACATAAGGGGTGTCGGAGACGGCATCCTTTTTTAATAATACAAGCCTGATTGGTGTGACCGCTAACGGGGCAGATAGGAGACAACATGATTTCAAGTCAGACGATTCAGACCAGTATTGATGAACTGAAAGCCATTACCAAAGTGGATTTGTGCGTGTATGATTTATCGGGCGCACCGGTGGCGACCACGACCACGCAGTTTGAGATTGCCGCGGACCTGATCAGCGGCTTCGCGTATTCGCCTGCGGACAGCCAAGTGATAGGGGTCCATCATCTGTTGAAGATTATGGACGAGGGCGAGCTGCTGTATATTTTGGTTGCGAAGGGGCCGGGCGAGGATGTATACATGGTGGGGAAGATTGCGGTGTGCCAGCTGCAGAACCTGATCATCGCATACAAGGAGAGGTTTGACAGGAACAATTTCTTCCAGAACCTTCTGTTGGACAATCTGCTCCTGGTGGATATCTACAACAGGGCCAAGAAGCTCCATGTGGAGGTAGCTGTGCCCAGGGCGGTCTTCCTGGTGGAGACCCATCTGGAGAAGGACGGCATGGTGATGGAGCTTTTGAAGGGCATGTTCTCCAGCCATGCAGGGGATTATATCACGGCAGTGGACGAGAGCAGCGTGATCCTGATCAAGGCCCTGGAGCCGGATTATACCAATGATTCCCTTCTGGAGGTGGCGGAGGTCATCGTTGCGATGATGAACACGGAGGCCATGCTGAACGTGAAGGTGTCCTTCGGCACGGTGGTGCAGGAGCTGAAGGACGTGTCCAAATCCTACAAGGAGGCCAAGATGGCACTGGATGTGGGCAAGATTTTCTATGCGGAGAAGAACGTGGTGGCGTACAGCACCCTGGGGATAGGCCGCCTGATTTATCAGCTGCCGGTGAACCTGTGCAAGATCTTCATCGACGAGATCTTCGGCGACAATGTGCCCTACGATTTGGACGATGAGACCTTGACTACCATCAATAAATTCTTTGAGAACAACCTGAACGTATCGGAGACCTCCAGGCAGCTGTTCGTCCACAGGAACACGCTGGTCTACCGGATCGAGAAGCTGCAGAAGAGCATGGGCTTGGATCTGAGGAATTTCGATGACGCTTTGACGTTCAAGATTGCACTCATGGTCGTGAATTATATGAAGTATCTGGACAGTATCGATTATTGAGCGCCGGAACGGGTGCAGGAGCCGCTCTGATGCTTTTGCTTCAACGCCCCGAATCTGTTAGAGGGAGAACGCCATTGTGGGATGGAGGAGGCCGCGAAAATAGATTCGGGGGGATTTTTATGCTATTACCAGGAAGGGCTTAAGGGAACCCATTGTTTCTCATGACTACGGGGTTTTGGTGATTTTCCTACTTGCAGAATGTGCATGGGTATGGTAATATATGTAAGAGAATTCAAGAGCAAATGGTGTACCGCTACAAGGAGTTGCAGCTCCTTGCAGCAAGGATGGTATCTAGCCTACCACACAATACAGAACATGTCTGCGATACACACATGAATTATTATAAAGCAGGTGCAGTATTTTTGCAATCTCTTTGTGGTGTTTTTGCAGAATTGTTTCTGAACCTTCTACATAGACAGGGTGAAAGTGTGGACGCATACTTTACACCCTGTTCTTGATTTCTCACAGAAAGCTGCCTTCCATGGCGGGGCAATCGGCCATGCCATGGAAAGGTATCTTTGGTGAGGAATCGGAGCTTTGGAGAGCTGCGATTAGTTGTGATGCTTGATTGCGGCTCTCTTTTTGTTGCGCGGATTTGCGGAGGGGCTTCGGGGAGCGGAAATTATTCTGGAAAGGAGTGCATGGGCCCGGGAGTTTCCGGGATTGCACGATTAGCGTAGGAGGTGCTGTATGCTTGCATTGATTGCCATAGGCCTGCCGGCTGTAGTCATGGCAGTGCTGTGGGAGAAACTGTTTTTTGATAAGATTGGAAATGGAAGAAGGCATTTCATTGAATATGTCTGTTCCGTTCTGATCATTAATGTGTTGGATCTTCTGGTGGTGAACTATGTTGCACGGAGTTCCGGCAACTTGATCCACAAGATAACGGAATATAGCGACTTCGCGCTTAAGTATATCTGTCTGTCATGCCTGTTTGCGGTGGGCATTCCCTATCTTTGCAGATTCTGGAAGGACTATGTTTCTATATCCATAGACAGGACTGGCCATAGCAGAGAACTGCCATATCGATGGATGGCAGTGATTTATGCGATTGTCTTGTTTGGATTGAACCTGGTGCGGGTATTCGACAACAATTTCTGGGGGGATGAAGCTTATTCCATCAGGCTTGCGAAAATGTCTGCAGGCGAAATGATACAGACTACAGCCGGAGATGTCCACCCTCCCCTGTATTATCTGCTGCTGATTGGCGCACATCGACTCTCCGGGGGGCAGAGCTGGGCGTACCACATGGCATCCATATTGCCCTATGGGATATTGATGGTCTTCATCATGACTGTCATATGGAAAAGATTTGGCAAGACGACGGCGCTGTTTATGGTGACGTTCGCATCAATCATGAACACGGCTGTCACCTATAATGTGGAAGTGCGGATGTATTCCCTGGCGGCATTGCTCATGCTGTTGGCATACTATGGCTTTTATCTGATCATCGTAAATGGGAAGGCCGGCGCATACATATTTTTTGTCCTGGCCTCTTTGGGGGCCGCGTATACACATTACTATGCCATGATGTCGGTCGCCTTTTTCTATCTGGCATTACTTGTCATGGTCATTACAAAAAGGATAAAGCTTTGGAAGATGCTGGCCGTTTATCTGGCAACTATAATAGGATACGTGTTAGTCAATAACTGTGTTGGTTTCGGATTGAGTCCGTTTTATGGGATTCAA
>CAJUFI010000060.1 GCA_910585665.1 uncultured Acetatifactor sp.
GGTCCAGTACGGCGCCAGCCTGCAGGCGCTTGTGGTGGCGCTGAACACTGTGGGTACCCATCTCCCATCTTGACACGGCCTGAGGGGTGACATTCAGCATATCTGCCAGTTCCGCTTGTGTGAAATTCCTTTTTGCCGTCTGTTTTTAATCGTTTCTCCGATATTCATAGTTTTCTCCTTTTCTACATCGCTTTCATAGACTGCGTTCCATCCCCGGGCAGGCACGCATCGTTTGTTTGATGGTGAGTCCAGTGTACCATGTCCGGAACCTCTGCGTCAAACAAGCAGCAATTGTTATGCTGCAGAATAAAAAACGCTGCAATTCCATTCTCCATAAGGATACAATTGCAACGTTTCTAAATATAAAATGAAACCACTGAGCAATGAGCAAGTGCCGATTTGGAACAGTCAGAGCATCTCTGGCTCTGCATCCTGTCCAAAGAACACGGCGAATTCCACCGTTCCGATGGATATGACCTCCCCGCCCTGAAGCCTGTTGCGCCCC
This sequence comes from uncultured Acetatifactor sp., assembly GCA_910585665.1. Taxonomy (GTDB): domain Bacteria; phylum Bacillota; class Clostridia; order Lachnospirales; family Lachnospiraceae; genus Acetatifactor. The sequence goes on from CAJUFI010000060.1 coordinate 506, forward strand.
TGCCTATCCTCGTTTCGCTCTCAGCAAAACTGACCTAGAAGAAGTTGGGCAAGGCCCTGGGAATCAGCAGCTCCGCGGTTTCCCAGCGGGAGATGGGAAGCGCGCCGGAGGCAGAGCGGCTGAAAAAAATATGCCGTCTCATGTAGACGGCAATAAAATCGGGAGGTACAGAATTCAGAAATTCAGATAAAGTTCCTCCCCTCCATTACAGGCGGAACGGAGGGGATATGCGGCGAGGCGATTTTCTGGCATAACGCACTGCAACAGCCTATGCCCTGTCTATGATTCCGTCATGTTTTCCTCTAATTCCTCCTCCCTTTCGGGATCAAAGAAACTGTCAGGCTTCAGAGCCTTTTTGATACGCAGCATCCCAAACCAGACTGGCGCAGAAAATATGACAAACATCATCAGCTGAGGTATTAACAGCACAATATAGAGCCACCCAAGATTTACCGCAAGGAACAGAATCGTCATCACCCACCTGTCTCCCGCCGCAACCAGGGAAAACAGTAATTTTTTCTTCATTCCAAACTCGGGAAAAAGCACATTCACTGCCGGCAGGTACCAGTACAGCACCATGACAATAATAATCCAGCAGAACTGTATCAAGTATGCGAAAGTGTTCAATTCATGTCCATATATAATGTAAAACCCCAAAGCAATTGTCGGTATTGTAATCAACATCAGCAAGTTTCCAATCCCAAAGTACTTCCGAAAATAGCGGAACATAGAAGGCAGCATCTTTTCTTCTTTACATTCAAACACGTCATTAAAGTACTCCGCTGCCGCAAACATGGCAGGGAAATAGCCAAAAACCACCAAACCGCACAGAGACAGCAGCACCATGCATAAATTCACCAGAATCAGCCTGCTCACACATTCGAAGAAACGATATATACGCGAGCCTTGCACCCGTTCAAAAGCATCCAAATCCATTCCTGTCACTCCCTCCAAAAAATATCAGGAACTCTGCCTGGCAGAGTTCCTGACAGTCAATACATTTCCACTTGTGCGGTTGCAATCCACTTCCAAATGAGCAAAACGCGGCCGCGAATGCAGACGCAAGAGCGCGAGTTTTGCGAATGCTGGAGTGGGGTGGATACATTTTAGGAATTGTGTTCCATATACTGGGGTATATTTAACCAACGATACCCGCATTGCTTGCACTTTCCACGAAACGCTTCTGTACGAACATATACATCACAATCAGCGGAAGGATTACCAGCAAGGAGCCTGCCGTCAGTATAGACCCCTGGTACAGTGTGCTTTTTGTATTAAAAACAAAACTTGCAGGAATTTTGCTTCCAATTGCCGCTATGGTATTCTCCGGGTCACCTGACACGTCAAGCAGCTTCACCATCAGATTCAGCTTATTTGACACAAACAGATTTGTGTAATATGTGTCATTCCAGTTCCATACAAAGCTCAGCACACCAACAGTGATGATTCCGGGCACTGCGTTAGGCATAATGATACTGAAAAGCGTACGCAGGAAGCTGCAGCCGTCCATATGCGCCGCCTCCTCCAGCTCCCTGGGCAGCCCGCGGAAGAACTGTCGGAAAATGAAGATATACAGCCCGGCTTTCAAGCCCATACCGAAAAAGTCCAGAATATATACTACTATCGGCTTTCCCAACATGTTAAGCGGAGATCCTGTTATTGCTTCAATAATCCCAAAAATATCAAAGCTACGGAAGAACAGGTACTGGGGCAGCATCAGCACGGAAGGCGGCACCACGATAGTCAGGATAACGATGGCAAAAAGCTTCTGGAACCTCTTGGAACGCAGCCTGGCAAAGGAATAGCCCGTCACCGCTGCTGATAAAATCTGCAGCAATACCTGCAAAGCTGTGGTGCCAATCGTGTACAGCAGCGCCTTAGGATAATTCAGCATCTTAAACGCCACATAAATATGCTCTTTGGAAAAGGATGCCGGAACCCATTTGGAAACCGGGCTGCCCACCTCATCCGGAGACATGAGAGTACCTGAAATCATCTCCAGAAGAGGCATCAGGATAATCATGCCTATACACAGAATCAAAGCATACCTGAAGATAGACAGAATGAGTTTTCCGCCATTACGCCGCGTCCAGATTTTCCACTCGTCCCATGTTTTGGGAATCCGCCTGTACTTAAAAGCTGATTTGGCTTGTGCTTTAGTCTGGGTTTTCCCCTTTGTCTTAGTCATTGTAGAACACCACCTTTCCCAGGATCAGGCATACTACCCCTATCACAACCAGAGTGACAAACAAGAAAGTTACGCTCATCGCCGCGCTGTAGCCGTATTGGGCCTGCCGGAAGGCTGTATTTTTCATCGTGTCGATCAAATTCGTCCTCATCAGGTTGTCTGTCATCGTGTACACCACATTGGTCATAATCAAGGGTGAAACAGTCGGCAGCGTTACTTTCCAGAAGGTCTCATAGGTCGTTGCACCCTCCATCTTAGCCACCTCATACATGCTGGGGCTTACGGACTGCAGACCGGCCAGGAAAATCAGTATCTGCACACCACTCAATTTAATGGTCTCAAATACGTTTTCAATGACTCCCATCATCACTGATATGACATCTCTGGGCAGCCCCACGCTGTTTATCAGGAACCTGACCAGCATCATGGCTCCACTCAAAGCCGTTGTTGCCGAATCCGCATCCAGAGTATCCATGGATACAGAACCCAATTCTATATTAATCATATCTGTTGCAAGCACGATGGGCAGAAAGAACAGCACCCTGGCCGCGCCGCGGAACTTAAATTTTCCATTCAACAGCACTGCAGCAAACAGTGAGAAGAAGATAATCAGCACTGTATTCGGCAGAGCCTGGGCAAAGGTAGTAATCAGATCCTGGTAAAATGTGGCATGAGTGCGAAGCACAAATACGAAATTATCAATGCCGACCCAGGACTGATGCACACCGTCCAAATCCAGGGTTACTTCATTTAAACTGTAGACACATACCTCTATCAATGGCTTCAGGAAAAAGAACAATACGCCAATAAACCAGGGGATCATCATGATCAGTGCCCATCTGTCCTGCCTGCGATAAAAGGAGGAAGGTTTTTTCTTTTTCTTTGCTGTATCTGCCATTTACTTCACCTCCTATTCTACAAGCAGGTAGCTTTTCGCTTCCAGCTCTCTGCCGTCGACAGTAACCGGCGTATCATTATAGTTCACATATACGATGACGCCATTGTCATAAGTTACTTTCACCAGCTTCTGTGCAGGTGTTTCATGCATGGCGATATTACTGTTCGCCACCTTGCCGGCAAATGCCTCATATTCCTTGTACATCTCTGTAATCCCATCTGCCCAGTCACTGTAGGAGACAGACAGATAATTCACCGCATACAGAGTATAATACAGTTCACCCATATCCGCACCCATCACATAGAATTTCGGATTGCTGCGGGTCTCGATACATTTCAGCAGATGCTCCGATAAATCCTTCTCTGTGTGGTGGTTCAGCGGCTCTGTAGAGTAGGACACACAGCCGTCCAGCACCAACTGCAGAAACGGCACGTCATAGTCAAATATCGTATACTCCGTGCTCCTGGTGGGCATATCGCTCATCATATCCACCCCTTCCCAGGCATACTGGTAAGGACTCTTCATTATGACATTGAACTTCTCCTGCAGGATATCCGTAGCCTCTGCCACCTTTGTCGCTGCCGTTTCCCGGCTTACCGCAGCTTTCTCATTGTAATCCGCAACCAGCTGTGAGCCCATATCCGTCACAGTAAGACCGGACACATTATACTTGGAGAGCCCTTTTACCGCTTTCCTGGCATAGTCAGCCAGGTAAGAAGGAGAGAGTACATACGGAGACCATAACAGACCGTTCTTCATCATGTCACCTGCATACATAATCTCCGTGATTACTGCATATTCATTGCTCAGATAACGGCTGCCGTACTTTTTCGCGTAAGATTTTGCGCTGCCCTTCTGGAACAGGTCATAGGATGGATAGATATTCTGCATACATACATTCGGATACAATCCATATCCCAGCTCCTGCGCTTTCTGTACCAGGGCTTTGAAGCTTGACTTGTTCCCCTGAGTGCTTTCCAGCTTCACGCTTGACAGATTCTCATGTCTCTGTCCTCCGTCCAGCCAACCGTCAAGCTGCACATTGACATTCGAGACGCCCCGGCTGTTCAGATCCTCCAATATAGAAGCCGCTTCCTTGAAAGAAGTCAGTTCCTTCACTCCCTTGTAAGGGAATCCCAGCATCGTCTTCATTTCCAGGCTGGATCCCAGAATTTCCAGATACAGCGCGGAATTCTGCTGCCGCTTCTCCAGAACTCCCTGCGCTATCAGATATTCCTGATATGCATGGGCCAGTCCGGTATAGTTCAGATCCTCAGGGTCGGTCAGAAGCTTGTAGCGAACCACGATAGTGTCATCAAACGAGTCTCCTGTAAACTTATTCACCATGATTGAGGTGGAAGATGTGGTAGCCACATTTTCTTTCTCCGTGATATAGAAAGTAAAATACGCGTTATTATAGCTTTCTGCCCTACCGGAATTCTTTGCAAAAATCTCTGTCATACTCTGCCCCTCTTCCACGATGGCAAGCAGGGCATAATCTTCATAAACTGCTCCAATGACAGGCATGGTTGCAAAATAGTCTGCAACTGGCAATGTCTTTACGTCCATCAGGACATCTTTTCCATATACCCGGCTGCTATAGGTATTTGCGTCTACCTTGCCATTATTGAAATTAAGCACCGCTCCGCTGCCGTCAGGGAGCACAAAATATCCGCTCTCATCCGCTCTGGCGGAAAGCATGTAGGGAAGCAGCGTGATGGAGTTCACAATTATCTCCTCGTCACTGGTGACTAAACTGTCCATGGGGAGACGCACTACCAAATCTTTGCCGTCCAGCACATACTCAAGATCCACCTTAATCTCCAGATTGGTCCATGTGCTCTCAATGCCAAATGATTCATTGTCATAGGCCAGTTCTTCCTCGGTGTACGCGCCCTGTTCATAGAATATCTCCTGTACCTGGCGTATGAAGCTCTGGGTTACGCCGCTGCTGCTCTGGCTGCGCAGATAATTTCCCTCGAACAGACGGTAACAGTTTTCCAGGAGCCACTCCTTATTCTCGGCGCTGATATGGTCAAACACCAATGACTCCATACGCTCTGCGGAAATCATCGCCGGCACCACATCCAGGCTCAGCTTATCTTCTTTCAGGTCATAGGATATCCTCACACCGTTTTCAATGTTGTTGAATTCCATCTGTCCCGAACTGATTGCCATGGTATAATTCACCTGCCTGTTTGCAGTGCTCGCCTTGGAATCCTTGAAATAGGTAATGATAAAATCTGATTTCTGGTTTGCCTTAATCTCAGCGGTTCCGCTGTCGCCATCCATTATCTTGGTCTCAACTGCTACTCCGCTGCTTTTGTCCACCAGACAGAGCATTGCTCCACTTTTATCCAGATAGAGTTCCGCCTCGGCGTTCTGCGCCACCAACTCCATGTTGGCAGTCGCCTCTTTCGACGAAGAAACCGTGTATGCATGCACGGTCATGGAAGGCATCATTTCCGCCGCAAGGAACAACAGGGCAAACAACCATTTAACTTTCCTTTGCCAAAATCTTCTCATTCTCTTGCCCGCATCCTTTCTTTCACTCAATTTACCAGGTGCCGCCTAAAAATAGTTAAGCACAATCTCCTTGTATACCGTACTCACAAAGCTTACAAGTTCACTGCCCATAGACACCAGCATCAGGATAATAAAGATGATAATGATCAGGGACAGTATGGTGAGCAGAATGGAGGCAATGCCCTGGAAAAATCCATAACAATGCACCGATACAAGTCCGATAAAGCCATAAAAGACAATGCACACAATTCCCAGACTTATACAGAAAGTGAGCAGCGCCTGTTCATTCAGCGACAGTATATGGGAAAGCGCCAGATACAAGGCGCTGAGCCACATATAAGGGTACTGGGCGTACATGGCTACCATGAAAATCTCTTTAAAGCTGCCGCTGCCGTTGGTCAGCACAGACACAGACCAGTTAGCAATCACTATGAATAGAGTCTGAATCAGCACACCGGCCATTACGGTCCAGATATTCTGGTAGCGGGGATCCACCATAACGAATACTGTCCCTGTGTAAGACTGCCGCATCACGCTCAACAGCATCAGCATGACCATAAAGAAAATGCAGGCGGGCAGACTTCCTTTCCCCTCATACTTAATATCGCTGAAGGCCTTGAACGGCTTGGAAAGCACGTACAGGGGAAAGCGTATTACCTCATCTATCACGCTGTTCCACCATTTCTTCAAATCAAAGTTCTTAGCCATTTGCATAACCGTCACCTCCTTTGCGTCGACCACGGACACGGCGAAGCACCTTGACGGCCACAATCAGCACTACCAGAACCACCACTGCCGTCGGCGCATACGCACGGACGATCTCTTCCCTGGTCTTCTCAAAAGCCATAGAATAGTAGTCTGTCCGGTAAATTGTCTTTAATATCTCCTGAGATTCCTTATAATTCCCTTCCCAGTAAAGCTCCCTGCCGATAGCGTCCTTTGCCACACTGTAGTTATGGTTCATGCTCAATGCCTGACGCCAATACCCTACTGCAGCCTCTCTCTCTCCTTCTGCCTCCAGCTTTACGGCATTGAATATCGCATCCGCATATCTGGTAGGCTTCATTACCGTAATGGATTTCGACAATCTGTCAGCCACCAGCACCTTGTTGCCGTGTCCCAGCCACCGTACGCTTGTGGGGTTCCTGAAGCAGCCGTCCTTATCGCCGCTGCCGCCGAATATGAAAAGCAGATTGGATGCCTCGTCATAGGTGAAAATACGGCTCGTGCCACTATCCAGTACCATATACATGCCGTACTCGTTACAATCAATATAGGTCAGCGAAGACATGCCCGTGGTTATATCGCCCTCCGGAGGATTCTTTTGCCAGTCTTCCGGCATGATATCATCACCATTCACATTCAGGAGACGAATGGGATTCTCTACGTCTGTACTGCGAATCGTGGTATAAATGAATCCCTTATCATTGACGGTCATGGATGTATACTCTGTGGGAAGCACCAGCGCCTGTCCGCTCAGCTGCTCTTCCGAGGCAAGCATACGGAAAAAGATATCCAACACAGAAATGGAAACTGTGGTGGTGCCGAAATAGCGCTGGAACTCGTTGTCCGAGCTGACCTCCAGAATACCCTCATACAGGTTGGTGGCAATAATATACATACGATCCAGACTGTCTACCACAATTTGGCTTGGCTTGTATACAACGGCCAAATCCAAGCCCTTCGGCTGCCCAAAGGAATTGATCAGCTTATAGTCTGCGCCAAATACCAGCACACGGCTGTTTTCAGGCTCACAGACATACAATGTCCCTTCCTCTGTCACAAAGATGCCTTCCGGATTTGAAATCGTTACGGCATTGTTCTCCAAATCCTGATATTCCGAAAGAATATGCTTTACTTTAAAATCATAATCCAATACTAAAATCGCATTGGCCGTCGCCACATAGACAGAATCATCTGTGACGAACATGGAAGCCAGATTGTCAAGGTTATCCACTCCCTCGATATCACCGGCATGATAAACCTTATCCACTTCATAGGAAACTGGCGCAGACCTGAAACCTTCTCCGCAGCCAAAGAAATAATTGGCCGTCCCTTCTGCCAAAGCGGTCATAGGAGAGATAAGCACCATAAGCCCTGTCAGCAGATACAACAAATAATTTTTCACCTTTTTTCTCATCTTCACCCTCCCTTAATCCTTCATACCGGAGGTAGCCATTGTTTCCATGACGTTGCTCTGGGTGATGATAAAGATCAGCACCGGGAGAATGAACAAAAGCAACGATGCTGCCGATGCCATTCCCTGACGCGCTATGCCTGTCGCCGCAATTCGGGAAAGCATATAGCTTAAGGGCTTGATATTCTCTGTGTAGAGATAGCTTCCGCCTGTGTTGCCCCAGAGATTCTGAAATGTAAAAATGAATACCGTCATCAGAGCAGGTTTTACTACCGGCAGTATAATGGCAGTGAGCGTCTTAAAATAACTGGCTCCATCGATCTTTGCCGCCTCAATCAGAGAATCCGGAAGCATTTCCATAAAGTTCTGCAGCAGATACAGTCCCAGCGTGGAAGCGAATGAAGGCAGAATCACTGCCCAAAGACTGTCCATTAATCCCAGCCTGGTGATGATGATGTAGTTGGGAACAGCCGTCACCGCACCGGAGAACATCAGGGCATATACTACCATATTGCTCATCAGCTTCTTGCCGCGGAATTGAGACTTTGCCAACGGAAACGCCGCCATAGCCGAAAGCAGAATCTGTCCCAGGCATCCTACAATCACCAGCACCCCTGTGTTGAACAGATATCTGGTAAAGGGCACCAGGGAATCGCTGGCATACTCCAGCAAATCCTTAAAATTCTGCCCCGTGGGGTTCTGAGGCACGACGGTAGGCGGGTAGCGATACAGCTCGCGCATGGGTTTAAACGCATTTCCTACCATAAACGCAACCGGGAACAAGGCAAATACCGCAAACAGCGCTATAAAAACCAGCAAAAACACTGTACCTCCCACACTGCGGTTGCTGCGGCCCTTGGTAAAATACCGTACAAAGGCTTTGCGGAAACCGCCTGTGGCTTTGATTTGTTTCAACCATTTTGTCATATTAAGTCCCCACCTTTCGCAGAACTTTCTGGATTAGCCTGTTACATCCCACCATCAGTACAAAGAGCACTACCGCGATAGCAGAGGCATATCCCATTTCAAGCCGGGTGGTACCATAATCGCTCAGATGATCCACAATACTGTGAGTTGCATAACCTGTACTGGGGAATCCTGTCAACGCAGATCCGCTGATGGAAAAGGCTCCTGTAATTGCCATGATGGCACCGAACAGCAGCACCGGCTTCATGGACGGAAGCACTATGTACCACAGCTCCTGCCATCTGTTGGTGATTCCATCCACCATGCCCGCTTCCTGCAGAGAACGATCCACACCCTGCAGACCGGCAATGAAACTCAGGAATCCGATACCGAAGCTCATCCACAACTGCACAAGCAAAATGATTGTCATCATGTATTTGGCATCATGCAGCCACAGAATGGCACCATCCGTAATTCCCAGACTCGTCAGCATTGCGTTGATATATCCCGTAGAGTCATCTGAGAAAATCAATGTCCATATCATATAAGCATTACCGGACAGGGACGGGCCATACAGAACCACTGTCATTACAACCCTTAGCTTATCCGGAAGCTCACAAAGCATCCAGGCCATGGTAAAGGAAAGCATATATCCTACCGGTCCTACGATAACCGCCATGATAAAGGTGTTCTGCAGCGCCTTCATAAACAGGTCATCATTCAGGAACAAGTCAATGTAGTTGTTCAGTCCCACAAATCTTGGTGTCTGGATTACGTTATAATCCGTAAAGCTCATCACTACGGAAAAAAGTACCGGAACCACTACGAACACGATAAATGCGAGTGAAAAGGGCAATATCATCAGATAGACTTCCTTCTTCGTTCGCAGCTCGGTAAGAAGCGGAACCTTTTTATTTACTGCTTTTCCTTTATTGCTCATAACATCACTCCGTTTCCAAACCATATTCCTCGCGTTTCTTAGTAATTTCCGCATCCACTGATTCCACATACCCTGCCAATGTATCCAACCGGTCAAGGCTGATGTCGTTGATTACAGCATAAAACGCATTTTCCAAGTTACGTCCAGTCAGATACGAACCAGGAATCTGGCGAATCTCCCTGAGCCAATCCAGGCTTTCATCCAACACTGCCGATACCTCCACCGGCCAGCTGGCTTGCTTGAAGGACTCCAGATTCGCGACCATATATCTTCCGGAAGAGCCCAGCACCGCTTCCATCTCGCGCGCATAACCCGTCTGCACATCTGCAGATATCCACCATTTTATGAATTCCCATGACTCATTCTGAGATTGGTTCTTCTCAACAGTGGGCTTGATTATCGCCGACGAGCTGGTAGTTACAGGTATGCTGTGGTCTATCGATCCGTCTTCTTTTATGGTTCCCGGTAAAAGGCCGATACCCCATTTGCCGCTAATCTCCGGTGCGGAAATGCTCAGCCTGTTATAATAGGAGATGTCCATGATCGCCAGAGGCACACTCCCCAAACGGAAACGTGTCACAAAGTCGATGCTGGCGGAGAAACCGTATTTTGTATAGAAATTCGCCCATGTCTCAAAGCAGTCTATCGACTCCTCTCCCAGCAACAGGGTTTTTGTGCCCTCCTCATTATACAGTTCCGCATCATTCTGATAGAGCATGGATAAATACACACTGTTAATAGCCTTGGAAGTCCCTACTCCGCTGCCTGCTCCCAGAGTCTGCATAGATTCCCTGTCCAGGTATACCTGCATATTGTAGGTTGCGAGGGAAGGAATAATGCTGATCAAATCATCCCATGTATCCGGCACCATGATACCATATTTAGCCAAAATATCCTTTCGATAGAACAGGACCGGGAAGCTCATCTGATCCGGGATTCCATAATAATTTCCTTCAAACTCATAAGTATCTACTGCAGCTTCTGCAAATTGTGAAGCTACTTCTTTAAAATCATCGAACTGAGCAAGATTATATGCCGCCCCTCGATATCCCAGTTCCATGGGGAGCGTATTGGAAAGCCCTATCGCCACATCCGGCCCGGTTCCTCCCGCCACAGCTGTCATGATAATAGAAGCATCCACCAGCTTCAAATCCACTGCAATATTCGTCTTGGGCGTAAAGCTCTCATTAATCAGGCGCCTCAGCACATCCATCTGATCGCGTCCTGTGGAAATCCATACCGTGATGGTCTTATCTGTCTGTGTCTCGCCATCTTCCGTAGCTACATTATAGTCATTGGTAAAGGACCCCACAAAGGACAGAACCTCATGCTTTACATTCTGGAAAAAATTACCTTCTGCTCTTGGAAGCTTATTACCGGATCCCTGCATCTCCAGCCAGTCTATGGTCAAAGCCTGCTGGGAAAGCGTCAGCACACCAGCGCCCAAAGCAGTGATATAGTCCGCTATGGATGTAACCTTGTCGGTAATCTTGCTGGGTGTCTCCGCAATCTCAAAAAGCATCGTGGAGGCCCTCTCTATAGACGCGCTCACATCCGTAGTTCCGCCCGTGATATCCGTCACCTGATTGTACACTCCCTCCAGGCGCTCGGCCACATGGGCCAGATTTTGAGTCAGATTAGGAATACGCTTGGTCAGCTGGTAATCCTGATAGCGCGTCGGAGAAGTGCTTGTAATCGCCGTGATCGAATAATACACTTCTGAAAGCTCCTCGATTGTGGACTGCAGCTCCAGTGCGGCTTCCGCATATCCTCCCGGCGCACAGGTCAGGCGAATCGTATTTGTCCCCTGCTCCAGGTAAAAATACAAATCTTCTCCCGCCACCGACTGAAAATAGCTTGTCTGGAAGTTTGTGGAATATGCAAATCTTACATCCTCCGCCTCGGCGAAAGGAACCTTTCCATTAATGGAAACCCTGCGCACTGCGGAAAATCCCACGCTCTCTTTCTGCTTATATCTTACAGCAATGCGGTAAAGACCGCTCTGAGGCGCTTCCACCTGCCACTCCAGCCATTCTCCTGCCTTCTTCCAGCCATCGCCGCCTATGGTGTTCAGTACGATATAGGAGGGATGATAGGGTTCTGAAAGCGCTGAAGTACGGTCATTCTGAGGGTAAAAGCTGGGATTCGACTTCAGCCATGCATCCTCACCCTGTACCCGCAGTTCGGCATTCTCGATAATCTGTGCCCCCTCTGCCTGTTTTTCACTGAGCCAGGCGGCATAATCTTTTAAATCCTCCGCCGGCCTCACCACAATGCTCCGTATGGCCATCCGATCCTTCACTGCCTGGAAAGCCAGCGTATTGCTTCCTTTTTCCAGGTAGAACTTCAATCCGTTGCCATCACCATAGTATCCTTCGCTGTCTGTCAGAGACACCTTCTGCCAGTCCGCTACTTCTTCCTGGGGCGGAAAAGCCTGATTGCCTTCCATATTCTTGTAGTCCTGGTTTTCGTCTGCATACATACGGTAAAATACCAATGGGGAAGCCTGTGCGTAAGGCACTTCTCCATTCAGGAGAAGGTTCATCTGTATATCGTTGCCGCCTTCAGACACCACAGCGTATTCCACATCAATCTGGTACAGACCAGCTGTCTGGACATCCACATTCCAGCTAATCTCCCCGCTGGTCCCCGTTTGCACGGCATCGCCGTCCACTGTCACATCCATGCTGTCGGTTTCCGCATAATCAGCGCCCTTCAGGATCACTGTGTCCGCTCCGCTTCCGGCAGAGGCATGCTGCTCCAGATAATCCCCATAAGAGTCTGCCGTCTCATATACCGGCACCCTACCCTGTACCCTGCTCTCTTCTGATATAGCCGCAGCCGCAGCGGGTATGGGCGGTACGCAGGAACAGGCCAGAACAAGCGCTAATGTCATGGTTTTTTTCAAAAATTTGCGCATGTGCCATCTCCCATCATTTTAACACAAGGGGTTCTTCGTTATATCAAAGAACCCCTTGTGTATGAATCACTACTCTGTTGCTTCCTCTTCCTCTTCCACTTCATACATCTCAAAGTCTGCCGACCATGCGCTGTCTGTTGTATAACCGTCCCTGATCAGCTTCTGCATATCAACATTATAAGCAGATTCGTAGGCGGCGCGAAGGGATTCGCCCTGGTAGTAAACCTTAGCGGAAGATATCCAGTCGATAATCTTACCGTTCTTAAACATATACCACTTGTCCGCCACAGTACGATCCATGCACCATATATACAAATCCTGGTCTATGCCATCCTCAAGCCATTTAGCTCCTTTGGCCGTATCTTCAGGCGCTACATAATCTGCCATCCGGCTATCCCAGCCCATCCAATCCAATACCATAGACAGAACCTCGATGGGCTCCGCTTTGTTCTGAATACCGTTCGTCAGGCATATTGTCTGACCGTCAAAACAGGCTTGCTTATAATTCTCCAGAGTCAGATAAGCATCCATCGCTTCACTGCCGACCTTGCTTTCATCAAGGCTTACGCCGCTTCCCCAGGGATAAGGCACAAAGCCAAGCTCGAACAGCTGCTTGTCAATGCTATCTGCCTGCCATGCCGCACGATGCGCCATCGCAACATGCTCGCCCTTATCAAAGGTATTTCCAGGATATCCCCAGGTATCATATTCCACATTTCCATCTGCATCTGCCGTTTCAGGAACGGCACACAATCCGGCATCAATCAGCTTTAACAAAAACTCTTCCGTCTCAAGACCGGTATCGGAAAGATAACGAAGATCTCCGTTGGAGCCAAACAGAGACTCTCCCCCGTTCGCCATCGGCGCAAAAATGGTCCAGTAGTAAGGAGCTACAAAAAGGGGATAGTCCTCCTCGCTGCCCATCAGCCTCTTCATCTCCTGCAGATAATTGAAGCAGCTGTCATAGTCCCACTGACCCATGGCAAACATCTCTGCGGGGGTATGTTCCATACCCAGGTTCTTAATCATGGTCTTATTGTAGTAGAGACCCTCGCCTGCGATATAAGAACCGATGCCATAAGTCTTGCCAACCCAGTCAAACAGACTATTCTCCGCAAAACGGCCATCCATATCATTCGTAAAATCATAGAGCATATTATTGTTAAGCAAAGTAACGATATGCTGGAAATAAATATCCATGATATCCGCATCAGGATTGCCGCTGGTGTAGTTCATAACCAGCTGATTGGGAATCTCTGCCCAGTCATTAGTGGGAAGGCCTACGAATGTCAGTTTTACATTATACTTCTGTTCAATGGCCTCTTTCTTCTGCTGTCTCTCCGCTCTTTTCTGATCCTTCTCAGCTTTTTTTGCCGCATCGTCATCATCTGCGTAATCCAGCCCCTCATCATCCGGATTCAAGTTGTTTAAATCGTTGTAGGCCAAAACTTTCAGCTCTACGCCGCCAAAATCGTATGCAGGGAACAATTCCGCTTCAGCATCGCCGCCTTCAGCATCACTGCTTTCAGCATCGCTGCTTTCAGCATCACCGCTTTCAGCATCACCGCTTTCATCTGCCCCCCCTTGCTGATCTTCGCTTTCCGGTGTGGAGCTTTCCGGTGTGCTGCTCCCGGGTGCGCTGCTGCCCTCTCCGGCATCATTTCCACAGCCGGCCAATGACATGGACAACATGCATACGGACATTGCACATGCCATCGTTTTCAAAAACTTTCTTTTCATAAAACTACCTCCTTTTTATAGCTCTTTTCAGAGCGCCATAAGTTGCTTTGCAACTATTGTTGCTGAAATCAAGGACTTGTCTAAGAGAATTCCTAATTGTTGATGATGACTACCTAGATAAAGCGTCCTTCCATGCCCGGGCAGCCGCAGAACATATGTATCATCCGGCGAAATGTTATATAATGATTGTCTCTGCCTCCATTTGCTTAATAAATTGTTTATGACTTATTTATAATATACCTTATTGAACAATTTGTCAATCTATTTTGCATATTTTTTATGCAGTTTGCTTGCCAACCGGCTGCTTTCCGTCAAAAAAACTAAAATTTTGAATAATTGCCCGATGTTTTGGGCGCGAAATGAACAAATACAGATATTTTCACTATAATAATTTCCCCACTGCCTTTCGCAGATAACGGATTACTACATCCATCGCCCTGTCGAAGCCAGCCTTCATATCCTCTGTCTTCTTCTCCGCGTAGATGTCAGGCGCGATGCCTACATATCCTCCGCCGCCATGACGATAGGCAGAAATTCCCGGCAGCGGGCATTCCCGTCTATCTCCGGCAGTTCATCCCAATAGGCAAAATTGTATTCTGCCTCCCTCCAGAGCAGAGAAAGTCCATGGATTCGCTCCTCCATGGAAATCTGCAATCTGCTTCCTTCCTCTTCTCTCCTCGTCCGCTTAGGAATTGTCGGAAAATAACTGATGCAACTTGTTTAGAAGAAAGCCCGGAAATACAAGGAAAACGGCTATCAACTCGCATCAGTTATTTGTAGACAATTCCTTACTCCTCCTCATCCTCCAGCAGCTCGTTCAGCGCGTCCCTGGCGTCCTGGATTTCGTCATGGTCTCCGCCCTTCAGAGCGGCCTCGAAAGCGGTAATGTATCGGTCCAGCATCCGTCTGCGGTCTCCCAGGGACTCCTCGTACATCCGTTCTGCCCGCAGCAGCACCAGCCGGTTCTCCTCGTAATCCCGGGGCTGAATCTTCAGATAGGCCAGCTCTTCCATGCGCTTCTTTACCTCTTCCTCCGTCATCTGGTTGTCCTGGCCCTTGATGATCATCTTCTGGCTCTCCCCTGTGGACACCACGGTGACCTCCACCTCCAGCAGGGAATTGATGTCGTATGTATACGTCACGTCCACGGACTCCTGCCCCTTGGGCGCCTTCGGTATCTCAATCTCCATCTCTCCCAGAAATAAGTTGTTCCTGGCGAACCGGCTCTCCCCCTGCAGCACCCTGACCCGCACCTTGGTCTGGTTGTCCCGGGCCGTGTAGAGCCGCTCCGTGTGGCTGGCCGGGATGACCGTGTTCCGCTCTATGATGGGACAGAACCTGCCGTCCTCGTACTTGCCCTCATCGTACTCCACCACCACCTCCGTGCCCAGGGTAAAGGAACACACATCCGTCAGTATGACCTCCTTCACTTCCTCCCTGCGCTCCTTCATGGCCGCCTGCACCGCCGCCCCCAGCGCCACGGTCTCGTCGGGATTCATCTTCGTGTCCGGGAACTTCCGAAACAGCCGAATCAGGAAGTCCCGCACGATGTTCAGCCTGGTGGCCCCGCCGATCAGCAACACCTCATCGATGTCCGAAAGCTTCAGCCCCGCATCCGCCAGGCTCTTCTTCACAGGCTCCCGAATCTTCATCAGAAGCTCCTCACAGGCCTCCTCGTACTCCTTATAGGTAATCTGCTGCTCCAGCTTCTCTTCTTTATACAGGAAAATTATAGTCACTTTATCGGTATCATTGACAGCGCATTTGGCCCGCTCCGCCTCCCGAAACAGCCTGGCCTGCTCCTTCTCGGACAGGTTCTGCAGCTGCAGCTTCGCCTTCGCAAGGAACAGCTTCGCCATCACCTCCGTGAAGTCCTCGCCCCCCAGGTAATTGTCCCCGGCTACGGCGCGCACTTCCAGGATATTATGGTACAGCTCCAGAATGGACACGTCGAAGGTGCCGCCCCCTAAGTCGAACACCAGGAAACGGGTGTCCCTGGTCTTGTCGTACAGCCCGTACGCCACCGCGGCGGCTGTGGGCTCCGAAATCATGCGCTCCACCTTCAGACCCGCCAGCTCCCCGGCCCGCTTGGTGGCCTTCCGCCTCTTATCGTCAAAATACGCGGGGACGCTGATCACCGCCTCCGTCACTTCCTCCCCCAGGAAGCTCTCCGCATCCTCCTTCAGGGAGCGAAGCACCAGGCTGGACAGCTCCTCCGGCCTGAAGTGCTTCCCGCTCAGCACATAATCCCGCTCCGTGCCCATGCTGCGCTTAAAGGTCTCCGCCACGGTGTCCGGATACAGGCTCATGCGCTCCCTGGCCGTCTCCCCCACATACACATTTCCCTCTTCGTCCACGCTGACCACAGAGGGCGTGAGGTTCTTCCCCAGCCTGTTGGGGATGATTTTCGGCCCCTCCTCCGTGAAATACGCAATCAAACTATTGGTAGTCCCCAAATCGATCCCTACTATCATATATTTCCCCTACTCTCATTTATAGTAATAGCTAGCTGATTGTTCCAGCAGTCTGCAGTCCTAAGGTCCGATCCATGATCTGGCCGTTTCGAGCCTGTCCGAAAAACGCTCTGTGGGTAAATGGTATGGATGGCCATCCGGCCGCTTTCTGCCATGAATAAGGACATTATACCATAATTACCGCCCATGTCCACGGTAATTTTTTCAACTTATGCCAACCCCTGCCCAGGGTCTGGGTCCCCGGCCGTCTCCCAGGCACCAAACCCCTGAAATGTAAAAGAGCCCCGGCATCCACCGAGACCCTTTTACTATTTTCTTATGAGGGGGGAGATAGTGAGTTCATCAACTATCTGATATATATATTACAGGCAAAATGTGTTCAAACTGTGTCCATTTTATAATTAAAATCTAAAAAACCTGAAAAGCAATCTTAAACTCTCATTCCCCGCCGCGGACGCAGAGCTCGTCCAGGATTCCCTGATACACCAGCGGCCGTATGGCAGTCTCTCTCATATGGAAGCAGTCCCTGCTGGCCATCGCCAGCATATAAGTCAGCAGATGGGAAAAGACGCAATGTATCATATAATCCATCGGCAGATCCTTCCGCAGCTCCCCTCTCTCCACGCCCTGTCCCAGAATCTTCCCGAATATATTCGCAGGCAGATACGGCGCAAAGGCTTCCTCGTTCATCTTCTCCCGGACCATCCGGTCAAAGCCGGAATTGCTGGTCATCATATGCACAAACCGAAGAAACCCCTCCTTACAGCGATTTTTCTGCTCCACTGTATCCAGAAGGAACGTCACCTGTGCCCTGAAATCCCTCTGCGCCTCCAGCGTCTCCTCCAGCCAGCTGAATAACCTCTGTATATGATAGACGATGGCGCAGGCCACGATTTCCTCCTTTGTGTCAAAATATTCATATGCCGTGCCCTTTCCGATGCCCGCCCGTTCCGTGATGGTGGAGACGCGGATGTCCGCCACATCCGCTCCCTCCTCCAGCAGCTGCATCACTGCTTCATACATCTGGTTCACCTTCGGCGGCACATGATGGATATCTTCCAATCCTGTCACCTTACCCATGCTTCACCTTCTCTTCGTTTTCCTTTCCGTCCAATCCGTCAATCTATGTCCGGCAGCTCCTCCACTTTCTGCCTCTTGCCCCGGATCATCACATCATAGATACAGGGGATGACCACCAACGTCAGCAGCGTGCCGTAGACCAGGCCGCCGATTGTCACCACGGCCATGGGCTTCGCCATCTCGGAACCCATGTCATGGCTGAACACCATGGTGGACAGGGCCAGGATAGTGGTCAGGGCCGTCATCAGCACAGGCCGCAGCCTGGTGCGCCCCGCCGTCAGGATTGCCTCCCGTTTCTCCATGCCGCCCTCCCGCAGCTGGTTCATATAGTCGATGATCACGATGCCGTTGTTCACGATGATGCCCGCCAGCATCACAAAGCCGATCATGGCGATGACGCTGACCTCGCTGCCGCTGATGTACAGGCCCAGGAACCCTCCTGTGAAAGCAAGGGGAATCGTGAACATGATGATGAACGGCGACAGCAGGGACTGGAACTGGGCCACCATGATCAGATACATGAAGACCACGGCCAGTATCAGCATCAGCACCATCTGCTCCATGGCATCCTGGATGGTCTCGTTCTCCCCGGAAAATACCAGCTGATACCCCGCGGGCACGGGATAGTCCGCCAGCTTCTTCTCCACGTCCGCGGCCACCAGGCCCACATTGTACCCCTCCGCGATTGCCGCCGAGACGGACACGTATCTGGTCTGGTCCGCGCGGCTGATGGACGAAAGGGCCTCCATGGTCTCAAAAGAAGCTATCCGGGACAGGGGCACCTTCACGCTCTCCCCGGTGTCGTCCGTGCCGTCTATCTCCAGCTGCTTCAGCAGTTCCCTGGTCAGTTCTATGTCATTGCCGTTCATGACGTATACATTGTAGTCTTTTTCGTCCGCCACCAAAGTGGTAGCGCTGCTGGCCGCCGCAAGCCTGGCATAGACCTGGGTATAGACCTGGGCCACCGTAAGGCCGTAATGCACCGCCTCCTCCCGGTCAATGACGATGCGCAGCTCTTCGTCCGCATCCTCCAGGCCGTCGCTGACTTCCGTGGTGCCTTCCACGCTCTCCACGATGGCAGCCACTTCCTCCGCCATGCTCCGCAGGGTGTCCAGATCCCGCCCCTGCACCTGAATCACGATGCCGCTTCCGCCCATGGCGCTCATGTCCATGCTGGAAGTGTCTATGGTAATCTCGGCATCCATGCCGTCGGTCTTGTCCCGGATGAGCTGGGCAATCTCCTCATTGCTCATGGACTTGTCTTCCTTCGTCACCACGTAGACAGAGGCGCTGTTGGTGCTGCCGCCTCCGCCGCTCAGCAGCGCCATGTTGGAACTGCTGGTCATGGCTCCCACATTCTGCACGTCATCGATGGAGCGGATGGCTTCCACCACCTGATCCGTCAGCGCTCCTGTCTCCGCCAGCGTCGCGTCCTCCGCCAGTCTGACATTGACCGTCAGCTGCGTGGAGTCCATGTCAGACATAAAGGCGGTGCCGTTGGTGAAAGCCAGCGCCACGCTGCCCGCCAGCAGGCCCAGCACCACAAGGAACACCAAGGGCTTCACCTTCAGAGCGCCTCCCAGCAGCTTTTCGTACATTGCCGCCAGGCCGCCGAAAAACCTGCTCTCCTTCTGCTCCTTCGTCTTCACCAGCAGCTTGGAGGACATGGCCGGGACCACCGTCAGGGCGATCAGCAGACTGGCCAGCAGAGAATAGGCGATGGTCAGGCCCATGTCCACGAACAGCTGCCTGGTGATGCCCTCCGTGAACACAATGGGCAGGAACACGCAGACGGTGGTCAGCGTGGAAGCCATGATGGCTCCCGCCACCTCCTGCGCGCCTGCGATGGCGGCCTCCCGGACAGAGGCGCCCTGGCTCCGCAGGCGGTAGATGTTCTCAATGACCACGATGGAATTGTCCACCAGCATGCCGATGCCCAGCGCCAGTCCCGACAGGGAGATGATGTTCAACGTCACCCCGCTGAAATACATGCAGACAATGGCCGTCACCAGGCTAATCGGAATGGAGAACGCCACCACCAGGGTAGGCCTGATGTCCTTCAGGAAGAGAATCAGGATCAGAATCGCCAGCCCGCCACCGAACAGGATATTGTTGAGGATGGCATCCATCACCAGGTCGATATAGATGCCCTGGTCCATCAGCGTAATCAGGGACAGGTCGCCGTTTGCCCCCATCATCTCTTCGAACCGCTCCGCCAGCCGGTCGGACACCTCACCGGTGGAGTAGCCGGTCTGCTTCTGAATCGTCAGCATGACTCCGGCGCTGCCGTCCACATTGGCATAGATGTCCGCGGAGTTGTCCGTATAGAACACATCCGCCACGTCCCCCAGAGTGATTACGGGCACGCCGTCCATATGCAGGTCCATCAGCGGCAGAGCCTGCAGCTCCTCCACCGTGGAGGGCTTGTCGCCCAGGCGCACCATATAGCTGACGCCCTCCTCCGTCACATAACCTGCGGGCATGGAGAAGTTCTGGGCGGTCAGAAGGCTCTTGATGGTGTCCACGGTGAGGATGTTGGTCATGTCGGCCTGCTCATAGGCGTCTTCCTTCGCCTGGGCCAGCTGCTCCTCCCCCTGGGCCAGCTGCTCCTCCGCGTCCTTCAGCTGCTCTTCCGCGTCCTTCAGCTGCGACTCCACGCCGTCCAGCTGATCCAGGCCGCTCCTGATCTGCTCTTCCCCTGCGTCCAGCTGCGACTCCGCCACCTGCAGCTGGTACTCCCCCATGGAGATGGTGGCCTTGCCGTTGGCGAACTCGATGGCCGCGGTCATCTGGCCTTTCTCGATGGCAATCAGGCCGTTGTTGATATCCTCGATGGCCTTGCCCAGATCCGTGACATTCTGGCTCTGCAGGACAGCGTTAATCTGGGCCACATACCCGTCATAGCCCAGGCCGCCGGTCAGGGCCATCAGGGCGGTATGTAAATCGTCATATTGCTCCGGCAGTTTGAACATGTCCATGGCAAGGGCTTCTTTGGAAGCCATCTCCGCGGCTCCCAGCGCGGTGCCCACCGTGGTGGCCAGGGCCTGTACGGAGTCCTGGTCCGGCAGAGAGCCTGACGAAATATCTATCACAGGGCACCAGGGATCCAGCGCCAGGGCGGCGTTAATGATCTGCGCCATCTGCTCGTCCGCCGAGATGAGGAGGTCCAGGGCGCCGTTTGCCGTAAATTCCTTCCTGAGCTGCTCGATGTTGCTCCTGGCCTCCTCCATGGACGCCAGCGCCTCACCCACAGCCGCTATGCCCTCCAGGCTCCCGAAATCCTCTATGTTCCCGTTGGCCAGGATGTCGGCGATCACCCCCAGGGAACTGGCCCAAGTTCCCATATACTCCGTATATCTGGCCGTATATCCCCCGTCCCGCAGCTTCTCCAGCTCAGCCCTCTGCTGCCTGATCTGCGGCACCACGGGCTCCAGCTGCTGCAGTCCGTCGTTTAACTGTTTGGCGGTGGCCAGGTTGGTCTGTATCTCCTCCAATTGGGCCTTGGCTGTCAGCAGGGAGTTCTTCTGGACGGCCAGCTGGCTGTTCAGCGCTTCCTGCTGGTTCTCCAGCTCCGTTCTGCCATTCTCCAACTCTGTCTTGCTGTTCTCCAGCTCCTGGCGTCCGTCGGTAAGCTCCTTTTGGCCGTTCAGGAGCTCTTTTCGCCCGTCGGCAAGCTCTTTTCTGCCGTCCTCGATTTCTTTCTTTCCGTCCTCCAGCTCCTGGCGTCCGTTAGCCAGCTCTTCCTCGGCCTCTTTCATCTTCTCGTCGATGGAAGCGAACACCTTCTCGTTGACAGCGTCCACCTTATCCTGGCGGATGATGACGTTCACGCTCTCCTCCAGCAGGCCTGTGGCGCTGACGCTGGCCACGCCCTCGATGCTCTCCAGCTCCGGCATCACCTGGTTCTGCACATAGGTGCTGATCGCCGCATTGTCCATGCCGTCCACGCCCACCGCCGCGATCATCACCGGCAGCATGTCCGGGTTCAGCTTCATGATGATGGGGTTTCCGATGGCATCGTCCCAGTAGCTCGTGATCTGGTCCAGGCTCTCGCGGATCTCCAGGGACACCGCATTCATGTCCGCGGTCTGGGCGAACTCCAGGATGACCATGGAATAATTCTCTTTGGACACGGAGCTGATGCTCTCGATATTGCTCACCGTGGCCATGGAGGCCTCCACCGGCTGGGTCACCGCCGCTTCCACGGTCTCCGGACTGGCCCCCGGGTATGTCGTCATGACGATGACATAGGGGAGGCTGATGCTGGGCAGAAGGTCCGCCGTCATCCTGGTAAAGGACACCACGCCGAGCACGATGGCCAGCACCACTCCCACCAACACTGTATAGGGTTTCTTTACGCTGAATCTTGAAATCATGTCTGTTCCTCCCAGTGCCGACCAGCCGGTCGGTTTTTCCGTGCTTGATTATATTCCCTGGCGTTTTCAAAGTCAATAAATGAAATCTTTTCAGACTCTTAAAAAAAAATAAACAGCGGCCCCTTGGCGCGGAGACCGCTGTGTGAACACTTCACTTCAATATGATTTGATTGGGCGCGGTATTGTAATAATATACCGCCGCCCCCAGGCCCTCCATCAGCCGCCTGTTCTCCGGCGTGGTATAGCTCAGCCCCTCCCCGGGGTTCATCAGCCACTCCGGCGCATCGAAGAAAGCGGCCCGGGGTTCCGTCAGCCGGTAGAAAGCTTCCGACAGGCCGCCGTTTCCATGGTGGCCCATCTGTATGTAGTCGCACTTCAGCTCCTCTGAATACTGCCCCGCGATTTTGTCGGACATGCCGATACCGATATCCGCGCAGAAGAGCATGGATTCCTGACGGTTCGTCACTTTGATCATCAGGCCGCTGTCATTCCCGATGTCTCTGCTGTTCTCATAGACATAATTATCGCAGGAATGGAGAATCTTGAACTTCAGGCCGTCAATCTCCAGTTCGTCGCCGGTATACAGGTACGCAACCTTGTCCGAGTCCGACATATAGTCCAGGAAAGTCTCATAATACTGGATTTCATCCCATTCATAGCATCTTTCCTTATAAGTCAGGTAATCCACGTCGGGAGCGTAGACCACATCGATATCCGACTGCAGCTCGCCCCACAGCCGGTTGAATGCGCCGATATGGTCCGGGTGGGGATGGGTCAGGAACCACGCGTCCACATGGCCGCCCTTCTCCCGGATCACCGACCGCACATAATCCTCATTCCCCGCGTTGCCGCCGTCCACCACGATCAGCCCGCCGTCCTCGGGCTCTATGGTATAGAACATCGCCTGCTTTCCCGTGACATCGGCGTATTGGGTGATACGGCAGCCCGGCTTGTACCCAAACCCTGTGAACAGGACCGCTGCGGCCAGCACCGCCACGGCCATGACCTGTGCAATCCTTTTCTTATGCAGTTCCATTTCTTTCACTTCACCTGATTCTATAGCATTTTTTTGATTTTAGACTTGAGTCTCTGCAGCGCATTGTCCGTGGCCTTCTCGTCCCGTCCCAGGACTTTGGCGATCTGGCTGTAGCTCATGCCGGTGATGTAGAGGTCCAGCACCTGCTTCTCGAAGTCGCTCAGCTCTTCCTCGATCAGTTTCTCCAGGTAGGCCACCCGCTCCTTGTCCAGGAACAGCTCCTCCGGGTTCAGCTTAGTCCGGTCCGCCAGAAGCTCCGACAGCCCCGGCCCCTCTCTGTCCTCCCCGGTCTCCTCACCGTCCAGGGACACATAGAAATTCAGCGGAAAATGCTTCTTGCGCTTGGCCGCCTGCACCGCCGTATACATCTGCCGGTTGATGCAGAGCTCCGCAAACGTGCTGAAACTGGCATCCCGGCCCATGTCGTAGTCCTGCACCGCCTTGAACAGCCCGATCATGCCCTCCTGAATCAGATCCTCGCTGTCCCCGCCCAGGATGAACATGGACTTGGCCTTTCGGCGCACCAGATTCTTGTACTTGTCGCAGATATAATCCATGATGGCTGTCTCCCCCCGCCGCAGCCGGTCAATCAGCTCCCCGTCACTGTACTGCCTGTAATTCTCGTCCCTTTCCCCCATGTCTAGCGCATCTCCTTTTGCCCGGGCCCCTTTACCCTAATCTCTGGCGCAGGATTTCATAGGCCAGCACCCCCGTGGCCACAGAGGCGTTCAGGGAGTCGATGTCCCCCTTCATGGGGATGGAGGCCACCATGTCGCACTTCTCTTTCACCAGCCTGCCTACGCCCTCCCCCTCGCTGCCTATGACCAGCCCGATGGGGCCTTTCAGGTCAAGTCCATACATGACAGTGCCGCTCATGTCGGCGCAGACGAACCACAGCCCTTCCTTTTTCAGCTCCTCGATGGTCTTGACCAGATTGGTGACTTTCGCCACCGGCGTGTAGTTCAGCGCCCCGGCGGAAGCCTTGGCCACAGTGGCGGTCAGTCCCACCGCCCGGTTCTTGGGTATGATGACTCCATGGGCCCCCGCCAGGTTCGCCGTGCGGATGATCGCCCCCAGATTATGGGGATCCTCGATATTGTCCAGCAGTATCAGGAAGGGCGGTTCCTGCTTCTCTCGGGCCCTCTGCAGGATGTCTTCCACCGATGCGTACTCGTAGGCCGCGGCGATGGCGATGACGCCCTGATGCTTTCCTGTGGAAGAAAGCTGATCCAGACGCTCTTTTGTCACATATTTCACAAGGCAGTCTCCTTTTCTGGCCTCCTTTTTTATGGTCAGAATCGGTCCGTCCTGACAGCCGTCCAAGATGTAAAGCTTGTCTATGGTCTTGCCGGAACGGAAGGCCTCTATCACCGCGTTCCTTCCCTCTATGGTAAATTCTTCGTATGCCATGTCTTCTCTCCTATTTTTTATCTGTCAAAGACCGGCCAAAGAGATGCCTGTCTTCACCAGATGCAGCAGCCGCTCCATTTGATCCGTCAGGTACAGATACCCAAGCACCGCTTCGAAGCCAGTGGCTTTCAGATAGTCGGAAAGGCTGGCGTTCTTGGCCGTAGTGTGCGGTTTTGCGTTCTTTCCTCGCCGGTAAACCGACTGTTCTTCTTCCGTAAGGCTGTCCAGAAGGGTCTGTACGATTTTGGACTGGGCGTTGGCGCTGACGTACCGCACGGTAATCCGGTGCAGGTCGTTCACGGGACGGTTGGCCTGGGACACTACCATGGTGCGGATGACCAGGTCGTAGACCACATCCCCGATGTAGGCCAGCGACAAAGCGGAGTAAGAGCGGATGTCCTGGCGCTTTCCCGGAAACGCGGCCGCTATCATCTCCAAAAGGCTCTGGGGACAGACTTCGCGTTCCGGGACTTTCTCCTGGGCAGATTCTGCGGTATCTATGCCAGGGGAACCTGTCTCTGGTTTGTCTCCCCCGGGGTTCGCGCAGAAGCCCTCCGATTTCCGGCAGGGCTCCTGTTCTTTCAGACTGCCACAAAAGTCCTCTGCTTCCCGGCAGGGTTCCTGTGCATTTATCAGTTCTTCCTTCATGCCTTCTTCCATTTCACGCCCTCACGAGTGTCCTCAAGGACGATTCCCTTCTCCAGCAGCTCGGCACGGATTTCGTCCGCTCTGGCGAAATTTTTCTCTTTCTTGGCGGCCTTGCGCTCTTCGATTTTTTCCAGGATATAGCTTTCCATGGCGGCGTCCACGCCCCCGCCCGCCTCCGCTTCCATAGCCGCATAGGCCGTGGTCAGATCCAGGGACAGCACCTTGTCGAAATCTTCCGCCAGAGCGTATTTCGTGGCATCCGACATCTCCTCCTTCAGCATGTCGTAAAGCACCGTCAGCGCCATGGAGGAATTCAAATCGTCGCACAGAGCCGCCTGGAACTTCTGCCTGTAAAGTTCCGCTTTCTCCCGGTCCACTTCCCCTTCCTTCCCCAGCCCGCCGATGCGCTTCACCAGCTTCTCATAGGCCGCCCGGGCATTGTCCAGTGCGTCAAAGGAGAACTCCAGGGGCTTGCGGTAATGGGACTGGAGACAGAACAGCCGGTACACTTTCGGGTCATAGCCCCTGGACTTCAGCAGAGAAACCGTCAAAAACTCCCCCTTGGACTTGCTCATCTTCCCCGCCTTATCGTTCAGATGATGCACATGAACCCAGTAATTGCACCATTTATGCCCCAGATAGGCCTCGCTCTGGGCAATCTCGTTGGTGTGATGAGGGAAGATATTGTCCACGCCGCCGCAGTGGATGTCCATGTACTCGCCCAGATGCTTCATGGAGATGCAGGAGCACTCGATGTGCCAGCCGGGATACCCCAGCCCCCAGGGGCTCTCCCACTTCAGCTCCTGATCCTCGAACTTGGACTTGGTGAACCACAGCACGAAATCCGTCTTGTTCCGCTTGTTCCCATCCTCGTCCACATCGTCCCGCACGCCCACCAGCAGCTCCTCCTCGCTGTGGTTGGAGAGCACATAATACTCTTTCAGTTTGGAGGTGTCAAAGTAGATGTTCCCGCCGCTCTCATAGGCGAAGCCCTTCTCCAGGAGCCCCTCTATCATGTGGATGAACTCAGAAATGCAGTTGGTGGCAGACTCCACCACGTCCGGTGTCTTGATGTTCAGGTCTGCGCAGTCGGCGAAAAAAGCGTCCGTGTAGAACTTCGCAATCTCCATCACCGTCTTGTGCTCCCGCTTCGCGCCCTTGAGCATCTTGTCCTCGCCGGTGTCCGCGTCGCTGGACAGATGTCCCACGTCCGTGATGTTCATGACCCGCTTCACGTCGTAGCCGATATACCGTAAGGTTTTTTCCAGCAAATCCTCCATAATATAGCTTCTCAGGTTCCCGATATGGGCAAAATGGTACACCGTGGGGCCGCAGGTGTACATGCCTACCTTTCCCTCCTCATTGGGGATGAACTGCTCCACCTTTCTGGTGAGCGTGTTGTAGAT
>CAJUFI010000061.1:0-23082 GCA_910585665.1 uncultured Acetatifactor sp.
TGTCCAGCCCGCTTCCCGATTCCGTCCCGGACGCGCTGTCCAGCCCGCTTCCCGACTCCGTCCCAGACGCGCTGTCCAGCCCGCTTCCCGATTCCGTCCCGGACGCGCTGTCCAGCCCGCTTCCCGATTCCGTCCCGGACATACCGCCTGGCTGAGACTCCCCTGCCTCCTGCTCCTGAGCGTTTTCCACAGATGCCGCCACCTGCATGGGCCATCGGATACCTGCGCCCAACAGGACTGCTGCCATGACGACTCCGCATATGTACTTTCTGTATCTTTTCATGTATGCTCCCATCTGCCCGCCAGGGCGGACACCCCGTCTTTCCTTTGTCTCGCTGCACCGGCTCTTCTGCCTCACGCCGTTTTTCCCGACTATCGCCAAAACCGAACCTGCCCTGCCAGGGGAGCGCCTATCCCCTTCGCCGGAAAAGCCCCCTGGCACAGCCATGATCATCATATCATATTTCTGCCCCAGGTTCCAAGGTATTTTTTTCCAGCGGCAGCCCGCCGCATCTTCCTCTTCCGGTGCCACCGGACAATCCGCCTGCCTTTCGCCGGCCTTCCAGCCTCTCAGCCCCGCAGCCGCAGGGCCGCATGGAGCCGTCGGATCCCCTTCGGGGCCAGCGCGAACAAAGTATGATATACCTTGTTCTTCCCCGTCAACACAGGATTTCCCATGGACTTCATCCAGTTCCTCCGCAGATAGGCCACGATCCCCCGATAGGCCTCATTGTCCTTCCGCATCTGAGAGATGGGAATATGCAGCAGATATTCCAGCCTCTGGAATATCCCGAACCGGAACGCCGTCTCTTCCAGTTCCGGGTACCGTCTCTTCACGATATCCGCCACCATGTCCGCGTTTTCCACACTGTCCGCAAAGACCGGGGAAAACACCTCCCTGTCCGCCTTGCGGGAATTGCTGCCTATCCGGTAGAAGACATGGTACACATGCCCCGGCAGGGACACCAGCCGCCCCATCCCGGGCAGCATGCGCACCAGCAGATGGAAGTCCTCATTGAGCTTCCCCACGGGAAACGCATCCTTTGGGAACAAGTCCCTGCGAATCAGCTTCGTGCAGAAGGAGCAGTCCCCCCGGTGCAGCAGCAGTTCCTTTAAAAATTCCTCATCCCCCATGGCGACAGGCTCCCGGGGCGGGACACAGATGTCAGGGAGCCGATCGCCCCGGGCATCCGTCTCGTCCCGGCCCACCTGGGCGGCAGATGCCTGGAACTGCCGGATTCCCTGCAGCAGCCGTTCATACATGTCCGGCGAAATGTAGTCATCACTGTCAACGAATCCCACATATTCCCCGGAAGCATGCTCCAGAGCCAGGTTCCGGGCGGAGGAAGAACCTCCGTTCTCCTTGTGGAACACTCTGATCCTCCCGTCCTCTTCCGCCAGGCGGTCGCAGAGTTCCCCCGTGCCGTCCGTAGATCCGTCGTCCACCAGGATGATTTCCAGATGGGAATAGGTCTGGGCCGTGATGGAATGGACGCATCTGGGCAGATAATCCAATATGTTATATACCGGCACGATGACCGTAATCAAAGGAGCGTCGCTCATATTCCCTCCCATTTACTTTTAGGAATTGTCGGAAAATAACTGATGCAACTTGTTTAGGAGAAAGCCAAGAAATACAACGAAAACGGCTATAAACTCGCATCAGTTATTTGTAGACAATTCCTTATATCCTCTCGGAATCTCCAGACCGCATATCACGCTGCTTTCCTGAACTCCTTTGGGCCCGTTCCCCCGCTTTTCCAGGTGCCGTCCAGCCCTATGCACGATTCTGCTTCCTGAAAATTCCGAGAGCCTGTTTTTCCCCAGTCACAATTCTATATCCTCTTTCTGTATCTCTCTGAGATCACCCTGGCAGGGTCGCAGGGAGCACATGGGGCACTTCCATGGAAATCTGCGATATTCCTTTTCACGCCTCCCGCGCCGTCCTCCCCTGTCGCGCCTACCGTCCCAAGACCCGGCGCCACCACAGAACCTATCAGCGCCATCAGCCGCTCTGCGGCGTTCTCCGCGTTCCATACTTCCGCGATTGTCCTATAGGCCTTTCTGCCAAGGCTCCTACAAAGCTCCCGGTTCCTTACCAGCTTTTCCACGCAGCCAAAAAGGGCCTCCGCCTTCCCGTCCCGGTAAATCATCCCGTTCTCCCCGTCCTGTATCAGATAAGGGACAGCCCCGATCATATGGTCCGCCACCAGAGCGCAGCCGCTGTTCATGGCTTCGTTGGCCACCGCCCCCCACCCCTCCTGCCTGTCGCTGGTGAACAGGAAGATGTCCGCTTTTTCCATATGCCGCCGCACCGCCTCCGGAGGCTGATAGCCCAGGAATGCCACCTGGTCCCCCAGCCCATAGCGCTGCGCCAGTGCTTCCATCTGTTCCTTCAGGGCGCCGTCCCCAATCATGTCCAGCCGGAACGCCAGGCCCTTTTCCCTCAAAAACCTGGCCGTCTCTATCGCCAGCTCCGGATGCTTCCAGTCAATCATCCGGGCGGCCCAGAGCAGATGAGCTGTCCCGTTTTCATCATACCCCTTCCCGGAGAGGAGCTGTTCGATATCATAGCGCTTCGTCTCCGGAAAATAGCCCCAGCAGTACATCTTCCCCGGATAAGCCCTGACAATATGGAAATCAGACGGCACATAGGCCCCCGCGCACAGCAGATACACCGGCCCTTTCCGATATCTGGTGTGGTCATGGTATTTCTTCCTGAGGCCTCTGGGGGAAACAGCCTTCCACTGCCCCGTCTTGTACAGCCTCTCACTGACACGGACCACAGGCCGGCCGCTTTCCAGCCGCTCCGTGATGTAGCTCTCATCGTCCGTGCCTCCGAACAGCACCACGTCGCAGTCCAGAATCTGCCTCCTGCAGAATTCCGTCTCCTCATAGTAGCAGCGGACATACTCCGGCCGCTCCTCCTCATGCCAGCCCATCTGAATCCTCTGCTCCTCCATGGGCTCGGTCTGGATGAAGAGAAAATTTCCCTGCAGAAGCCGGTTCATGGCGTTGCAGAAGGGAATCTGATGATGATTGATATAATTGGACACAAAAGCCATGTTAAAGGATTTTTCCATAGATTTCCACCAGTTTCTCATAATTTCTCTTCCTGTCGTGGGTCTCCAGGGCGTGCCTCCTGGCATTGGCGCAGTATTCATCCCATTTCTGTGGATTATCCCACATCTTCAGCACAGCATCCGCCAGCCTCCCGGAGACGGCCTCCAGCTCCCCTTCATCCGCCGGCCCCGAAGCCATGCCCCCGCCGTCCCGGCCGCCGAAACCGCCGCTTTCCGCTGCTTTCGATGCCTCTCTTTCCAGGCCTCCGTCAGCAGGATGCCGCCCGGTTCCCCTCTCCGAGAAGCCCCTGTACAGGATGCCGTCCACCCCATCCGTGAACATGCTGGGAATGCCCCCCACGTCCGCGCTGACGCAGGGCATGCCCAGCAGCATGGCCTCCCCCAGCGAATTAGGGGAATTCTCCAGGGCAGAGCAGCACACGTAAAGACTGCTTGCCAGATATCTGTCCCGCATCTGCCCCGCGGTCAATTTTCCCAAAAAAGCCACATGCCCTTCTAATCCCAGCCCTCTCACCAGGCTCCTCAGGTATCTCCCGTATGCGGAAATCTTCAGCTTCTGTTTCAGGGTCCTGTATTCCACCAGGCTGTTCCCCGCCACGGATACCTTCGCGTCCGGATATCTCGCCAGAATCTTCGGCAGGGCCAGCAGCATATAGTGCAGGCCTTTCAGGGGATAATCCCCCTGGCTCAGGAAAATGCTGTGGGGGATGCATCTGTCCCTGTCCCAGACCGGCCCGTAGAATTCCCGCCGCAGGGTCTCATTCATGGCATGGTACCTGGCTTTCGGATTCCACTCCAGCGCATAGGACTTGTCCCACTCCGTGCGGCCGGTGACATTCCCTGCCATCCCAATCGCCTCCCGCTCCATCTCCCCCCGAAGGACGAACTTCTGCCGCTGCTGCCGCAGATTGTCCTTTCTCAGAAAGTCCCGGAGCGTCACAGACCGAATCACCCGCTCCGGCAGGTCCGCATAATAGGCCTGCGCGTACAGGACGCAGAGCCCCTGCAGCCCAACCAGTATCCGATCCTTCCTGGGGAAAACCCTGCACATGGCAAGGGTATGCGGATATTCCGTGCCAAAGCAGTGAACAATGTCCGGCCTGACTATATCAACGATTTTTTTCAGGGCAGGTTCCAGGCTCCCGTCATATTTTTCCGGGCACCTTACGTCTTCCGGAAATCCGCAGCAGGCCAGGCTGACCTTCCCGGAAGAAGCTTTCCTCTCCGCGGCGTTTTTCTGTCCTGAATCCGCCTCCGCCTGCCCCGCGCCTTCCTGCCCAGACTCCCGCTCCTCCCCGGGGGGCATCTCCACCTGAATCTCTCTGCAGAAGATTTCTTCCCCCTCCGGAACCATGGCTTTCGGCACAGGGAACGCAAGTATAAGCGCAATATCGTTCTCTTGTCTGCGTTCCAGCAGTTCCTGGGCCATCCCGCTGACCCAGCCCTCTTTATTGGATACTTCCATCCCCAGCTGACGCGCAGCCACGGGAAGCACCACATTGCACAACCATAAGACTTTCATAGCCACCTCCAGGACGCCACGCTGCGGCATCTCTCCCTCTCCGTTCCACTCAATCGTCCCCTGCCCTCCCGTGCCCACAGCCGCTTCCGGCGAAATCTGTCTGCCCGGGAATCTCCGGGCACACTGTCGCCATTCCTGCCTCTGCCAGCTTATCAGACTTATCTGAATCGATGGTTCCGTTCAGGTGCTGCGGCCGGCGCGCCTGCTCCCTTCCCGCATCCAGCGGTACGCCTGCCCAAGCGGCACATCAGCGCACAGGGCCTTACGGTGCGCCAGCAGAAAGCGCAGCCCCATGGCCCAGGCCAGCCTGCCGTAGAGAAAGCGGTACAGCACCCCCTTATCCCGGAAAAACTTTTCGTTGTAGCCCTTGAACCAGGTGGATTCCCCCGCCTCCTCCCGGGCGATCGTGACCGGAGCCGTGTACACAGAAAACCCCTTGTCCATGAACTCCTTCAAAAACAGGCTGTCCTCACCGCTTCCGTATTTCGCCCCGCCGCCGAACAGCAGAGAGAACATCACCCCCGAAGCCAGCAGGCTGTCCCGGCGCACGGCAAAGCTCACCGCCCCGTATCTGCCGCAATTATACCAGCGAACCCGCTTCCTCCGGGTGATATGGTACGTCCGTCGGGCCTCCTCCACTGTAACATTGAAAAGTATCATATCTGCATTCTGCCTGCGCAGAAATTCCGCTTCCACAGCCTGGGCATACCCTGGCTCATACACGATGTCCCCGTCCGAGAAAAGGCAGATATCCCCCTCTGCCCTCAAAATCGCCTCATTGCGGCTTCTTCCCACCCCTCTGTCCGGAAAGGAGCAGAACCGCACCCTGTGCCCCCCATAGTGGATTTCTTCGGCCCCCAGCCTGTCGCACTGGTTGATGATGACCGCGTCCGATTCCAGCCCCATGCGCCTGATCAGTGCCATAGGCTCCTCATTCATCACAGATGCAAGTACCTGAACTGTCATAAGCGTTCTTTCCTCCGTGTAATCCCCTCTCGCCTGTGCCCCTGCCCGGAAAGCCCAGCCTGCGGATCGGCCCCTCCCCGGAGGGCCCCCTTGCTCCAAACATCACATTTCATTCCTCTTCTCTGTCCGGCCTCTCCTCTTCCCTTCGGCGCTTCTCCTCCCGCAGGGCCGTAATCTGCTCGCTCTCCACGCCCTCCGTGCTGTCCGGCCAGAACAGAATCTTCAGCGTCAGCATCATCAGCTTCAGATCCAGCAGAACGGAATAGTTCTCGATATATGTCAGGTCAAGCTTCAGCTTGTCATAAGGGGAGGTATTGTATTTTCCGTACACCTGGGCGAATCCGGCCAGCCCCGCCTTCACCTTCATCCGATAGGCGAACTCCGGCATGACCTCCAGGTACTGGGCGATGATCTCGGGGCGCTCCGGCCTGGGCCCGATGAAGGACATGTCCCCCCTTAATATGTTCACTAGCTGAGGCAGCTCATCAATCCTGCATTTCCGGATGACCTTCCCGATGGGCGTGATGCGGTTGTCGTTCTTCTGGGCCAGCCGGGCCACCCCGTCCTTCTCCGCGTCCGTGCGCATGCTGCGGAACTTCATGATGCCGAACACACGCTGATCCATCGTACAGCGATTCTGCTTATACAAGACAGGCCCGCCGTCATACAGTTTGATGGCGATGGCCGTGATCAGCATGAACGGCGAGGCAATCACCAGCAGCACCAAAGAACACACCACATCGATGCAGCGCTTGGCGATGCGCTGCTCCACGGAAAGGCTGTATTCTCGGGTCAGGAGCAAAGGGCTGTCGAACACATGCAGTTCCTCCGCCCCCATCAGAATCACATCTGTTATCTTCGGCAGCAAATATACCCGGATGGACTGGCCGTAGCAGAACTTTATCAGGGGCGTGCGCTCTGCCACGGATATGTCCCCCAGCACCACGGCATTGCATTCCCCCTTTTCAATGGATTCCATGATCGCCCTGCAGACGCCGTCAAACCCCTCCCCCACATGGACGACCCGGGTGATGAGGTACTTGTCCCTGCGGCTCTCGAACTTGCTGCGGAGGTTCTCGGTCGGCCTGTCCCCGTGCACCAGCAGAAGCCTGCGCGGCGGGAAGATATGGCGGTAAAGGCGGTTCGCGGCGTTGACGTATACGATGACGATGATCGTCTGCCCCGCCATCATCAGAAGGAACACCTTCGGCACGAACAGCTGGAAGGCCATCAGGGACAGCTCCCCGTAGATGATGATGTTCGCTATCAAAGTGGCGAAGACCTGGGAAAAAATCAGCTCCACATTCTTCAGGTACCCAAGGCGCATGCCCCCGTACATGGCGGACAGCAGCAGCAGCAGAACCCCGTAGATAGTGATTTCCAGCGCATGCCCCATGAACCAGTAGTGCTGCAGTTCATCCACTACGCTGAACTGGAAGTGGGCCAGCCAGCAGTAGGCGAACACTGCCACCTCCAGCCCCAGGCACCCCATGGTCAGCCCCAGATTGATCAGTCTCTTGAACGTCTCCAGACGCCTCAGTTTTCTTTCGTTGACACCTATCTCCAAAACAGCTGCCCTCCCATCGTTATGGTACTATATCCTTCTCTTCACGGCCCTGGCCGCCCAGTGGCAGAAGTAATAAGCGCTCAGCGGCAGGCTCAAATGCTCCTGGCGGCGGTAGAGATTCCAGATCCGCCCCAGCGCCTCCAGCTTGTTGGAGGACAGGCTCCTGCCCGCCCTGCGGTAGCGCACCAGGTTCTCGTCCAGCCCATGCGCCGTATAGCCGTTCCGCAGCACCTGGAACCACAGCGCCGTGTCCTCGCTCTTCACATCCGGCATCTCCAGCAGCTTCCGGTCTATTTTCTCCGTGTCGAACATGACCGTGCTGGTGAAGATCGTGGTATTGCCCAGGGCCTGCCGGTAGCTTAAGGTCTCCGGCACATGCACCACTTTCCCCATGCCCTCCCCCCGTTCATCGGCGAATTCATAGCCGGTGAACACGAAGGCGGCCTCCCGCTCTCTCAGGAAGCGCAGCTCCCGCTCCAGCTTCTCCGGCACCCAGAGGTCGTCGGCGTCCAGGTAGGCGATATACCTCCCCCTGGCCTCCCCGAGCCCTCTGTTCCTGGCCCTGGCGGCCCCCATATTGGAAGGCTGCCGAATCAGCCGGATCCGGTCCGTGCCCTCCTGCTCCATGGAGCTTTGGATGATCCGGGGCGTATCGTCTGCGCTCCCGTCCTCCACCAGCAGCAGCTCCCAGTCCCCATACGTCTGGGCCGCCACGCAGGAGATGGTCTCCCGGATATAGTTTTCCGCATTGTATACAGGCACGATGATGCTGACCAACCCGTCCATAAGCCTTCCCTCTTCTCTCCGGCATGCCCTTGCCGTTCTCGCCCGCCAATCCTCCCGTTGCGCCTGTCTCCCGGGAGGGAGCCAAGGCGTCCGGTGCCGGCATCCGGCAGAACACGGCAACGACCTCCCCGTCAAATCAATCGGACGGGGAATACTCCCCGGCCCTGAACCCCGTGAACAGAAGATAGTCCCCAAGCTGCTGCGCTTTCGTTCCCAGCCCTCTCTCCATGCGCTCCACCGTCTCCGGCAGCGCGTCGCCCGGGAGCAGAATGCAGTCGATTCCGAAGTCCAGCACGCTCTCCACCACCGCGTCCAGGCCTCCCAGATGCTCCGCCTCCTGGGCCTCTCCCAGCGCCTCCATCCAGCGGTACAAAAACTGCCTTCTCTCGTCATAGGCATCGTAAGCGTACGCGCCCAGGGATTCGTCCCACATATTTCTTCCATAGAGAAGGCGGCATCCGGCATCCGTTTCTCTGGCATACTCCAGAATCTCCCGCGGCGCCCAAAGGTAGACTCCGGCGCTGCCCAGCCTCTCAGAAAGCTCCTCCATCACCAGGCAGGCCTCTTCCCGCTCCGCTTTCTCTCTGTCCCTGTCCCAGACCTCCCTGCCCAGGCTCCCGCAGGACAATACCGCGCAAAGCACCAGCAGCGCCACCGGCAATCCCCTTTTCCACTGCTTGCCGTCAAAATCCTTCCAATATTCCGACAGGAACACTGTGATGCCGTATGCCGTCGCCGCGGTCACGGGCACCAGGCTCCAGATCCACACATAATCATAGGCTGCCGTCTGGTACAACATGGGCAGAATGGCCGTCACCGGCAGGATACAGCAGACTGCCGCCGCGGAAGCATAGGCCAGGAAGGCAAGGTTCTCCCTCCCTTTTCTGCCGAACCACAAAAACAGCAGGCCGGCCAGCAGCGCCGCCGCCAGTTTCCCGTCAGCCGTATATTCCGCCCAGCCCAGGCTGGCCCGATGAAGAAGCTGCGTCATCCCGCTCCCCCCTTCCCCCGGCTGGCTGCCGCCCTTTTCCCGCAGCACAGCTGTGCCAAACCCATGCCCGCCCCCAGGGCCGCGCATGCGCCCAGGCCATAGAGCGTCCATGCCATGCAGGCTTCCGCCAGGACGCACAGGACGATGCCCGGCCATTTTTTCCGGAGGCACAGGGACAGGAGCCAGGGCAGGAGCACCACATTGCGGATGACAGCGCCCTGCCACCCGCTGCACAGCGCCCCGAAGCCGTCCATGCCATAGCCGTAGGCCCCGGTCCACAGCAGGACTGCCACCGCCAGCAGAAAGCAGGCCCGCTTCCCTGGATCCTCCGGGAACAGGGCTTTCCCCAGCGCGCCGTAAGCCACATAGCAGCTAAGCAGGACCGCCGCCGGCACGATTGTCCAGACCACCGTCTCCGGGCGCAGTCCTGTCAGCCTGCACAGGCTTCCGTACAAAGTGGGCAGGCACAGAATCTTTCGGCGCAGGGGCATGCCCTCCAGATAAGGCATCCCTGTCATGGGATTCACCTGCCAGACCGCGTCCGCAGCCAGGAAGCTCCCCACCGTCTCCACGGTCATGTCCCCCTGCCGATACATAGTATCCCCACCGCAGATAAAAATAAGCTGTGATGCCGCAACTGCCAGGAACATCCCGCGCAGAAGGGTCACCGCCCTGTCCCTCTGCCCTGCCGCGGGGCTCCCGCCGCGGCGGGCCGTGCCGGACTTCGCCGCGGCGCGTCTCCTCACCAGCAGAAAGCCCGCCCCGAAAACAAACGCCGCCCCTGTGAGCCCTCCCAGAATCTTGGAGCACCGGGCAAATGAAAGCCCCAGGAACAGAGCCGCCAGATGAACCGCTTCCGCCATGCCTATTATGATGATCTCCCCTGTCAGCAGGAAATCCCCGAAAGAAATTTTTCTCACGCCAACCTCCATCCGCCCGCAGCGAGCCCGTCCCGGCAGCGTCCGAAAAAAGCTCCCCCGGGACAAAGATTCCTCCGAAACCGTGGCTCGTGTTCTTCGTGAACAAAGTCATTTTAGCACAATTATCCGAGTAAGTCTACAAAAGCAGCCGGATTTTCATCCGGCTGCCCTTCATTCCCGCAGTAAAAAGCAAATCTATCTTCTGTTGTGTTTCCCAGCAGAACTACATAGCCTTGATATCAAGCCTGACCTTATCAGCGATACGGGCTATGTATTCGCTGTTGGTCGGTCTGGTTCTGCCTGACAATGCGGAATACCCAAACATTTTTTCAAAAGTGTCTACATTTCCTCTGCTCCACGATACTTCAATGGCATTCCGGATAGCGCGCTCCACCTTCTGGTCTGTCGTCCTGAATCTCCTGGCAATCGTAGGGTACAACAGCTTCGTCACGCTAGTCACCACTTCCATGTCCCTACCGGACAGCAATATGGCATCCCTCAGATAATGATATCCTTTCAAATGTGCCGGCACTCCAACGTCTAACATGATTTCAGTTATATATTTCTCTAGTTCACAATCTTTTACCGCAGTAATCTCCATATGAATTCCCCCTTCTTATGTTGACTGCCGCTTTTTAACTACGAGAACATATAAATTCTACCATACATGTCCGGATTGTGGAAGCTTTTACGGCGCTAAGATCTTGTTAAGACTTTCTGTCGTCACTGTGTCCATGCATCATTTTATCCAAAAACCGCCGCAAAATAAACGCAGAGCCGCCTCTCAGAACTTCTCCCGGACCAGGTAAATAGGCCGCCTCTTCACCTCCATATACGTCTTGGCGAGATACTGCCCCAGTATGCCTGTGCAGAAGAACTGTACCCCGCTGGTCATCAGGATGATGCACACCAGCGAAGGCCACCCGGACACCGGATCCCCGAACAGCAGCTTCCGTACTATGATGAAGACAATCATCAGAAACGCCACCACACAGAAGAACACGCCCATCACCGAGGCCAGCATCAGCGGGACCGTGGAGAAGGCGGCAATGCCGTCCAAGGAGTACAGGAACAGCTTCCAGAAGCTCCACTTGCTCTCCCCTTTGGCCCGCTCCACATTCTCGAACTCCAGCCACTTCGTGCGGAATCCCACCCAGCCGAAGATCCCCTTGGAGAACCGATTGTATTCCGGCATGGACAGGATCGCGTCCACCATCTGCCTCGTCATCAGGCGATAATCCCTGGCGCCGTCCATGATCTCCGTCCTGGAAATCTTCTTCATCAGGCGATAGAACATCCTGGCAAAAAGGCTCCTGACCGGCGGCTCCCCTTTCCTGGAGACCCTTCTGGTGGCCACGGAATCATATCCCTCCTCCAGCCAGGAAAACATCTCCGGCAGCAGGGACGGCGGATCCTGCAGATCCACATCCATCACCACCACATAATCGCCGCCCGCATGCTCCAGCCCGGCGTACATGGCCGCTTCCTTCCCGAAGTTCCTGGAAAGAGACAACAGATGCACCCTCCCGTCCTCTTCCCGCAGCCTCCTCACCGCCGCAACCGTCCCGTCCCCGGAACCGTCGTCCACATACAGCAGCTCCAGCTCCACCCCTCTCTCCGCGAAAAAATCCTGATTCTCCATAAGTTCCCGGTAAAAGAGGGGCACATTCTCCTCCTCATTGTAACAGGGCACGATCACAGTCAAACAGCTCATGTTCTTCCTGACTCCTTCTATGCTACATCTTGCTTCCAGTATACCGTCTTTTCCGGCAATCCGCAAGCCGGAAGCCGTCCCGCGACTATTAATATTTCTTAAAATTCTTAATTTTCTGTCAATTAGATGACTGTTATCATTTTTTGTGCTAAAATGAAAGGTAATAATTTACAGAGGAAAGTTGTTTTACGATAGGAGAATCCATTTATGAAAAGAATGAAGACCCTCATTCTGCTCTTCGCCGTCCTTCTGGCCCTGGCGGCCTGCGGACAGGAGGAAGATCCCCAGAATCCAACCATATCAGAGCCCGATTCCACCTGGAACCCCGACACGCCGACGCCGCAGCCTGGCCTGGCGGAGCCCGCTCCACCCGGCGTCGTCATTGAGGACGACTCCCAGCCCCCCAGGGAGGGCATGGTGCGCAGCCGCCTGACCAATGAATGGGTGGACGCGGATGTGGCCGCCACCCGTCCCATCGCGGTGACGGTTCCCAACGAAGTCAGCGCCATCCCCCACTACAACCTCTCAAAGGCCTCCGTGGTCTATGAGGCGAACGTGGAAGGGCGCATGTCCAGGATGATGGCAATCTATGAAGGCTGGGAGGATCTGGAGAAAATCGGCAATGTCAGGAGCCTTCGGACTTATTTCATCTACTGGGCTTTTGAGTGGGATGCCTTCATCGTGCATCTGGGAGGCCCCTACTTCATCAACGAGCTGATTTCCGAGCCCACCACACAGAATATCGATGGCCTTCTGGACTCTGATGCCAGCGCCTTCTTCCGCTCTTCGGATCGTCCCGCCCCCCACAATGCCTATGCGTCAGGTCCGGGCCTGGCGGACATCGCCTACCGGAAAGGCTATCCATTGGGCTATCGGGACCTGATCGATACGGACCATTTTAAGTTCGCCACCAAGCTGAACCCCAATACTCTGAGCCAGTACGACAGCGAAGCCAAAAACGCCGCCTATATCGACATGTCGGGCTGCTATCCTCTGACCAGGTGCTATTTCGAATACAACGAGGAGGACGGCCTCTACTACCGCTCCCAGCACCTGTCCGGCAGCACGGACGGCCCCCATGTGGACGCGGCCACCGGCGAACAGCTGACCTTCAAGAACATCCTGGTGCAATATATCAAATACGAGGAACTGGGCGAGGGCTACCTGGCTTTCCAGTGCCATGACACCACCAGGGACGGCTGGTACTTCACCAACGGAAAGGGCATCCATGTGCGCTGGGAGAAGACCAGCGATTACGGGGCCACCCGATACTACGATGATTACGGCAATGAAATCACGGTGAATACCGGGAAGACCATGATCTGCGTCGTGGAGGAGGGCGACAACTTCACCTTCCGATGACTCCGGCCTATGCAAGACAGGCTGCCTCCCGGCAGCCTGTCTTTTTCGTAGCTTTTCTCTTTTCCTATTCGCCCAATCCGCTCTCCACAGCCTGCACCAGCGTGCTCAGGGCCTCCTGCTCATCTTCCCCCTCACAGAAGAGCTCAATCTCATCCCCGCTTTTGACGCAGGCGCCCAATACGCTCAATACGCTCTTCGCGTTCGCCGTGTTTTCCCGGAACTGAAAGGTAATCAGCGATTTGAACTGCATTGCTTCCTTGCACAAAATGCCCGCTGGTCTCAGATGCAAGCCAGTAGGGTTCTTGATTACTACTTTCTGACTTACCATTTTGTTTCCCTCCAATCTACTCTCCCCGTAAAATAATGCTTCCTTCTCTTTTTCTTCCCGGAATAAGGAAGTGTCTACAAATAACTGCTGCAAGTTTATGGCAATTTTTATTGTATTTCCGGGCTTTTGCCTGAAGCAATTGCAGCAGTTATTTTCCGACAATTCCTAAGTCCCAAATCTTAAAACATGACATCCTGTATCAGATTGGCCAGCTTCTCCGCCTCCCGCTGGATCACCTGCCGATCCTTGCCCTCTATCATGACCCGCACCAGCGGCTCCGTCCCGGAAGGCCTGATCAGCACTCTGCCCTCTCCGGCGAACGTCTCCTCCAGCTTTCGGATGGCCTCCGCAATCACAGGATATTCCATGTATTTTTCCTTCTTGTGGTTGGCCACCTGGGCATTGACCAAAGCCTGGGGCAGCACTTCCATGATGCCGGCCAGCTCCGAAAGGCTCCTGCCTGTGTCCACCATGACCTGCAGCAGATGCAGCGCGCTGAGCAGGCCGTCGCCTGTGGTATTCTCATCCAGGAAGATGATATGCCCCGACTGCTCTCCCCCCAAGCTCGCGCCGATTTCCTTCATGCGCTCCAGCACATAGCGGTCGCCCACCTTCGTCTGCTCTATGGCAATCCCTTCCTTCTCCCCCATCAGGAAAAATCCCAGGTTGCTCATGACCGTGGCAACGATGGTGTCCTTCTTCAGCTTCCCCTGGTTGCGCATATAGTTTCCGACGATTGCCATGATCTGGTCGCCGTCCACAATCTCTCCGTTCTCGTCCACCGCCAGCAGCCGGTCCGCGTCCCCATCGAAAGCCAGGCCCACCTGGGCTTTCTCATATACCACCCTGGCCTGCAGTTCTGCCATATGGGTGGATCCGCAGTTGGAATTGATATTCGTGCCGTCAGGGCTGTTGTGAATCGCCACTACGCTGGCCCCCAGTTCTTTCAGGGCCTCGATGGAAGTGTAGTAAGCCGCGCCCTCCGCGCAGTCCACCACAATCTTCGTCCCCTCCAGATTCATCGGGACCGCCTGAATCGCATGGTTTATGTACTCCTCCCTGGCATCCGTGCGGTACTTCACTTTCCCCACGGCAGTGCCCGTAGGGAAATTCACGCCCTGCATATTGTTCTTCATCAGCAGCTCGATTTCATCCTCCAGCTCATCGGGCAGCTTGTAGCCGTTCCCGTCGAAGAACTTGATGCCGTTGAACTCCACCGGATTGTGGGAGGCGGAAATCACCACTCCCGCGTCCACCTTGTATTTCTGTGTCAGATATGCCACCGCCGGAGTGGGAAGGACTCCCACATACACACAGTTGGCGCCTACGGAACAGGCTCCCGCCATCAGGGCATTGGCCAACATGTCGCCGGAAATGCGCGTATCGCAGCCCACCATGATCGTCGGTTTATGCTCCTTCTGCCTTGTCAGCACATACGCCCCTGCCTGGCCTAACTGCATGGCCATCCACGGGGTAAGCTCCTCATTGGCAATCCCTCTTACTCCATCCGTTCCAAATAATCTAGCCATCCTCTACTCTTCCCCTTCATTTTGTCCATTTTCTATTTCATTCAATTCTCTGATATTCACTCTCACGCGTACTTCATTCTCCTGCTCCACATTCCCCGGCAGCGTGAAGGCCACCGGCATTTCGTATTCTCCGGGCGTAAGCTCTTCTACATTTCTGTCCGCCATCCATGCTCCTATATCTATAGTACCCTTGACCTCCGCCTGGTTCACAGCCGAGACCGCATCGTCCAGTCCGGAAATCCTCAGCCTGTAAGTCTCCTGCTCATGGGTGAATTCCCATTCCAGCCCTTCCGGCAGATTGATCAGCGTGATATTGCTCTGGGCAAGCGTCAGGTTCCTCTCCACAATCGGCTCAATATAGACAGTCACATTCACAATCCCATTGAACTCTCCGTCTGCCAGCTTGACCTTATCCAGATACTTTCTGATATCTACGTCTTTCACCAAATCCCCGTCCTTGTCCGTGATGTCCAGCTCTCTCTCAGCAATGGTGAGCTTCGAGAGATCCGCCAGCACAGTAGGGGTGCCGGCTATCAGCACGGTAGGCGGATCGCACACCACCACGCCGGTGGCCAGGTGCCCTTCCGCCGGGGTGCCGGTAGGAATGGCCTCCACAGGCACCTCCTTAGTGGCCAGGACCTCTATCTCCACATGCATGGTCTGCGCATTTTTGACGATATTGGTGTCATCTACCTGTTTCCCCTCCGCGTCATAGAAGTGAATATCCGGATTGCCGGAGACATTGGTAGTGGCATCGCTGACATCTATCTCAAGCCCTGCGTAGCTGATGCGCTCCACCGCAGAGATAGGGCCGCTGATCTCTATCCTGGTCTGGTCTACCTTCGAGGAGGAGATAATGTAATTCTCTGCCACGCTCCCTATCGTAGTACACCTCACGCCCACCCATTTGCTGGCTTTCTCCTCCACATTCAGACGCACGGAATCACGGCTTCCCCGAATGTCAAGTATCTCCACCTCATCGTTCAGAACCTGCAGGCTGATGGGGACCGTGTTCACTTCAGTAAGCCTGCTGATGTCAGCCTCCGCCGCGACATCGGAAGCGCTCAGTTCTTTTATCACATTCCTGGGAGCCTCTACGGTAACGCGGATTCTGTCCGAGCCCTCCAGCACTTCATAGAACTTATTCCCTTCTTCCAGCAGCTCCGTGTTGAGCAGAGTCACCTGTATATTTGAAAAAGTTACGGAATCCTTCGGGTTATCCGCCATGACCACCAGAAACCAGAGCACAATGGCAAGGCTGATGGACAACAGCTTCAGCCCCAAGTTATTCAGTATCCTTTTTTTCACCTTTTGCCCTGCTTTTTCCTTTCCGTTTGTGTAAGCCTCTCGCATCCTCTTCTCCATTCAAATTCATGATCTGCCGAATTTTTTCCCGAAGTTCATCCGCGCTTAAGTGCCTCTGCAGCTCGCCCTCATAGGCCATGCTGATGCCGCCGGTCTCCTCAGATACGATCAGCGTCATGGAATCCGTCGTTTCGGACACTCCCACCCCGGCCCGGTGCCTGGTCCCCAGTTCTTTGCTCAGGCCCAGATTATCGGACAGCGGCAGATAGCAGGTGGCGTAGGTCACCCGGTTGCCCCTGACGATGACCGCTCCGTCATGGAGCGGCGTGTTATGCTCGAAGATATTGATCAGCAGCTGGCTGGTGACCACGCCGTCCACCTCTATCCCCGTGCGCTCATAATCCTTCAGGGATTCTTTCCGTTCCACCACAATGAGGGCACCGGTCTTCACCTTGCCCATCTCCACGCAGGCCTTTACAATCTCGTTCATGGTCTTCTCAGAAAAGCTTTCTTCCATCTTCCGGGAGGAGCTGGAAAAAGACGGCAGAAAATTCTTCTCCCCCAGCTGCTCCAGGGCCTGGCGCAGCTCCGGCTGCATCGCCACGATGATGGCCGTGACGGCAAAGCCCAGCACATTGCGCGTGATCCATATGATGGTAGTCATCTCCATCAGGTCCACCACCAGAAGGAACAGGCATATGACCACCAGCCCCCGCAGCATCCGCCAGGACCTGGTGGTCTTCATCCACGCCAGGATGGAGTACACCAGAAAGGCGATGATCAGAATCTCCACGATATCGTACAGGTCTATGGTATTTGCGTATGTCTTGATATTCTTCAGATACTCGTTCGCCGTCTCAACCCACTGCATCTTATACCAGTCCTACTCTTCGTCAATATTACGTCCACTCTTCATAGTCATCCGGCCCGTTTCCCCCATGGGCATCCGCGCGTTTTCGATTGCCGGTGTTTCCGACGGTCATGCTTCCCCCTCTGCGCTGCCCGCTGCCGCGGTTCTGGGGACGAGCCCCGGAGCCGTTCCTGGAGGAGGGCCCCCTCTCTCCGGCCATACCCCGGGCCGGCTGACGGGCCGCGCCGTTTCTGGATCCGGCACTGCCGCCTCTGTCCCACTGGGAATTGATTTTCTTCACCGTCTTGGTAGGGACGGAGACTGTCATCTTGGGAACCGCCTTTACATAATAATAGTACTCGTCATCCTCGAACTGAACCTTTTCTGTCCGGCTGTAGTCCACGCAGAAACGGAAGAATTCAATGACCTTCGCCACCACGATTGCCAGCAGCGAACCCAGCAGCACCGTGCCCACAGAGACATTGATCTCATAGAACAAATCCCCTATCAGCAGAAGCACCACATTCATCATGGCTCCCGCAATCATGGCAATCGTCCAGGAATAGTCCACTGACAGCCTGCGGATGAAATAGACTACCAGCACCGTAATGGCAAAGGCGGCAATCATGACCACCATCGCCCTGTTCGCCAGAATACTCTCTACCACCATGCGGATTTTCCCCAGGATGTCTTCCTCTCCCATGGTCCTGATATTGGGGGCGCTTTCGATGATTGTCTGAAGCAGATAATAGACCGCCACCCCGCAGCCCACGGACACCAGCGAGCCCGGCCCGCACAGCAGCCCTGTGGCGATTGGGATTACATATGGCATCTTCCACGCGAAGAGAAGAGGAGTCAATACCACCACAAGGGAATCCTTGGGACTGAATCTGAAAAACAGCAGATACATGATCAGGTACATGCACAATCCCACCAGAGCCACCTCCATGGAAAGCGCATACATATGCATCAGACTGAATACCGCTGCGATCAGGACCATGATCCCAATCGGCAGAAACGAACAGGCCAATGCCGCAATCAGCAGAATCCTCATGTCATCCAGCCTTGTCATGTATCCCATTCTGCCGTTTAAAGTGTTGAAAGCGACAAAAGCCAGCAAAAACTTAATGACCGGCACGATAAAGGCCTCATATTTGCTGTAAATCAGCTTTAATCTTTCTTTCATTTCCAGTAAAAC
Source organism: uncultured Acetatifactor sp. (assembly GCA_910585665.1). GTDB lineage: Bacteria > Bacillota > Clostridia > Lachnospirales > Lachnospiraceae > Acetatifactor. Next base: position 18,122 of record CAJUFI010000061.1, read on the forward strand.
TGTCATTCTGACCTCCAGCCGAGAATCCCCCTACTGCGATTCTTGATACAGGGAATTCAGCTTCTTTAAATTATGATAATAGCATTTCAGGCTCTTCTTGGCCGCCGCATACCGCCATGTGCAGATGATATAAGTCAGCACCGCGTATCCGCCCACCACAGCCACCAGATACATCAGCACATCCTTGGCGAACGCAAGCAAATCCATTTTGTACAGATTCTCCATGAACTCTTCAAAATTGCACAGCATGTAGAGCCCGAACATGATGCCGTACGCGATGATCGCGCAGACAATGGATTTCAGAACCTGCAGAGCAATATAATCACTGCGGAAATAATTTCCGATCTTGACATTTTCCTTACCTTCCCCCTGCTCATAAGAAGCCATTTGGGTCATCAGGATGATACGCTCTTCATTGAGCATGGCTGACCTCCTGTTCCTGCTTTTTGTCCTCCGGCCTTCCGCCGGCCGCCTCTCCCCCGGTGTCGCGGGAAAAATCCCTCCGCGCTACTTCAGGAATCTCATCTTGGGCCCCTCCGCGTCATTCTTCAGAGCCCTTTGTTCCGCCGGCTTGTTGGACGCCAGCACTTCCCGCAGGCCCTTCTTCATGTCCAGGGCGCACTTTTCACAGAGCCGGCCGCTGCGGATTGCCTTCCCGCAGGACTCACAGTTCAGATAGACCGCGGATTCCTCCCCTAACTCCAGGCGTTCCTCCCGCAGCCACTGGCGAATCTGTCCCGTGTCCACCTCACAGGCTTCGGCCACTTCTTTGATGCCTGCCCCCTTGTTCTCCCGGATATACTCCTTTACCTCGTGAAATTTCTCCTCCAGCTTATCCCGGCAGGCAGGGCAGATCACCTGACCGGCGATATAGTTGAATATACATCCGCAGCTCCTGCAATTCCTTACGTTCATAGTATTCTCCCTTTCTCCTGTTAGATACCTGTGCCGCAAGCCAGGGCAATGAACCAGACTTCCCTCACTCCGGCCGCCTGCAACGTCCTGACAGCCTCGTCCATGGTGCTGCCGGTAGTGTAAATGTCATCGATTAAGATTACTCTCCTTAATTTTACATCATTTCTCGCTATATTAAAAGCCTTTTTCAAATTATTTTGTCTTTCTTCAGGATTTTCATATTTCAATGGCACGGTATTCTTCACTCTGACCAGGTAACCGGCCTGCACCGGGACCCCCAGACGGCTTCCGACCGCCCTGGCCAGGCATTCCGCCTGGTTGTACCCTCTGGCAGCCTGCCTTTTCCTGTGCAGCGGAATCGGAATCAACGCGTCCGGGCCCACTGTCCTGACGAAATCCCCCAGGTACTCCGCCACCTGCTCCCCGAAGAAATCGGCATATTCCCTTCTGCCGCCGTACTTGAACCGATATATGGCGGGTGCGGCGCTCTCATATTCGTAGAGCGCTCTTCCCCGCCGGAACAAATGCTGTATCCGGCGGCAGTCGGCGCAGAATTCCCCCTCCTCCGCCAGCCGTTTCCCGCATTTCATGCACCAGGGCGGGGCCAATAGCTTCAGCCTGCCCAGGCATTCCAGACAAATCTTCTCCCCCGAGGGCCTCACGATGTCGTCGCACACCGGGCACCGCAGAGGGAACAGGAGCTGCAGCAGTCCCTTATATGCCTCCGCTGCCTTCTTCTTCGCTCTGTCCGTCCGCTCTTTCGGGCGCATCCTCTTATTCGGGGGCTCCCCCGCTTTCGGGCTTACCCTTATGCCCGGTTCCGGGACTGCCCTCGGGCCCGACTTGTTCCCCAAGGCCCCTGCTTCTTCCGGGCGCTGCCCGGCACCCGGCTGAATGTGTTCCCTTCTCTTCTTCTCCATGGTTCCTCGAATCCTCCTGTTCTTGGAACCTTCTCCGACAAAATCTGATATAACATGCCTGCGGCGCGGTCACCTGAATCCACCCTCCACGCGCACTGGGGACGATGCCCTGCCCAGAATCCTCATCCGCCCGGCACACAGGCCTTCCCGTACTGCTCCCCTATCCTGGCCGCCAGCGCCGTATACCGGCGGTTCTCGCTGACGTTGTCTATCATGCTCCGCACCGTGGCGCTGCTCCCCAGAATCGTGACACAGCTCCTGGCCCTGGTGATCGCCGTGTACAGGAGATTGCGGTTGAACAACATCCTGGGCCCGCCCAGCAGCGGCAGGAGCACCGCGGGATATTCGCTCCCCTGGGACTTATGGATGGTGATGGCATAGGACAGCTCCAGCTCATCCAGCAAAGAGAAAGGATATGTCACCCGCCTCTGCTCGTCATATTCCACCACCAGGCAGGACGCGGCCTCCTGTATCTCCAGGACGCGGCCCATGTCGCCGTTGAAGACCCCCACGCCCCGATCCACGGGGATGCCGTACTTGCTGACCACCTCCCACTCCAGCTGGTAATTGTTCTTGACCTGCATCACCTTGTCGCCCTCACGGTAGATGGTGTCCCCGTTCATATGCTCCTTCTTGCGCCCGTCCGCCGGATTCAGATACCTCTGCAGGATGCCGTTGAGGGTCTCGCAGCCCAGGCCCCCCTTGCGCATGGGGGTCAGCACCTGTATGTCGAAAGGGGTCGCCTTCACATAGCGGGGCAGCTTCTCCTGTATCAATTGTATCATATGCTTATATATGACATTTGTGTCATTTCTTTCCAGGAGAAAGAAGTCCCTGGATTTGTTGTCCAGGCTAATCTGCTCTCCGTTGTTGATCCGGTGGGCATTGACGATGATATCGCTCTCCTTGGCCTGCCGGAAAATCTTCTTCAGCTCCACCATGGGAAAGCAGCCGCTGCAGATCAGATCCCGCAGCACCTGACCCGGCCCTACGCTGGGCAGCTGGTTCACGTCCCCCACCAGCACCAGCCTGGTCCCCGGAGCCACCGCCCGCAGCAGGGACTGGAACAGCTGGATGTCCACCATGGACATCTCGTCAATGATGATCACGTCCGCCTCCAGGGGATTCTCCTCGTTCCTCTCGAACCGCACCTTCCTGGACTCCTCATCAGACAGCGCGCTGTTCAGCTCCAGCATGCGGTGGATTGTCCTGGCCTCAAAGCCCGTGGCCTCCGTCATGCGCTTTGCCGCCCGGCCTGTGGGCGCCGCCAGCAGGATGTCCATCCCCTCCGCCTCGAAATAGCGGATCATCATATTGATGGTGGTGGTCTTTCCGGTGCCCGGGCCTCCCGACAGTAGGAACAGGCCGTTGCGGATGGCCTCCGCCACCGCCTGGAACTGCAGTTCGTCCAGCTCCATCTTCAGGCTTTCCGCCAGCTTCTCCAGCCTTCTGACCGTCTTGGAATCCAAGGCCGCGCCCCCTGCCGTCCCGGCAGCCCCTGTCCCGGGCGCTGCTTCCTGCTCCAGGGCGCCTCCGGAGCCCATGGGTATGTTCAGCTCATGCAGCATATGGGCGCAGTTCAGCTCCGCGTAATAGTAGGAAATAGCGAACACGCTGTCCCCCTTTATGACCAGCTTCTTGTCCATCATCAGATTGTCCACCTGGGGGCGGATGTTCTCCCGGGCCACTCCCAGCAGGACTTCCGCCCGCCGGAGCAGCTCCTCCATGGGAAGGTAGCAATGTCCCTCTCCCACAGCCTGAAGCAGCGAATAAAATATGCCGCTGCGGATACGGTAATCGGAATCCGTGTGGATGCCCACCCTGGAAGCCAGCTCATCCGCCAGCTTGAAGCCCACGCCGTGGATGTCCTCGGCCAGGCGGTAGGGATTCTCCTTCATGACGCCGTACAGGTTCGCCCCGTAGGTTTCATATATCTTCACCGCCAGCGCGTTGGAGATGCCGTACTGCTGCAGAAACACCAGCGCGTCCCGCAGATCCTTCTTTTCTTCCATCTGGACAGCGATCTCCCTGGCCTTGCGCTCGCTGATGCCCCTCACTTCCGCCAGCCGCTCCGGCTCCTCCTCGATGATCCGGAAGGTGTCATCGCCGAACTGCTTCACGATTCTGGCGGCCAGGGCGGGCCCCACCCCTTTTATGGCACCGGAGCCCAGATACCGGGCCATGCCGGCGCTGTCCTGGGGAACCACCACCTGGAAGCTCGCCATCTTCAGCTGGGTCCCGTAGACTGGGTGCTCCACATACTCCCCCTGGACGGAGATGCTCTCCCCCTGGGACAGGCCTTTTCCCATGCCCACACAGGTGATCTCCTCGCCGTCCACCACCAGGTTCATGACCGTATAGCCATTTTCACTATTCTGAAAAATGATGTGTTCCACATAACCATTGACTGTTTCCATCCGGTCTCCCCGCGGCATTTATGCACATACCAGAACAAGGCTGCCATTTCCGCAAGCAGCCTCGTTCCTTATCTATCGTCTATCGAACATGGTCTCCCAAATCGGCATTCCGCCAAAAAGGTGCCGTCCGTCCCTCTTCCTATACAGCCTGTACGCTCTCGGCAGCGCTGTCCCCTTCCGTGGGAAGCTGCGCCGCACCGAAGTTGCGCTTCATCTGCTCGTAGAGCATCTGCGCAAGCCCGATGCTGTTCTGATTGGTGGTCTCCGCCGCCATGGTCTGAATCATCTGATCCTTATAATAATCCATCATGGTGGAAGTGTAATTGGAAGTTTCCTCATTGGTGGGGATGGTCTTCATCATCCCTTTGTACATCTGCTCGATGAAATATGCCTCAAACTGTTTACAGGCATCCATCAGCTCATCGTCCGTGGCCAGGGAATAGTCCGCGTCCGTCAGCTTATTCTGCAATTTGGACGCGCTCTGGTTGGCCGCGGCGGAATATGCGTTGCCATACATAGCCGTAATATTACTGAAATCCATCTCTCTTCTCCCTTTATGCCGCCCCTTGCGGCCCAACTAATCAACGAACTGGCGAAAAGCTGGAAGAATGCCCGCACTTTGGGCCTTCTTCCGTGTGAGTGCACTTCTCACACTGTGAGTGCACTTCTCACACTGTGAGTGCACTTCTCACACTGTGAGTGCACTTCT
>CAJUFI010000061.1:23182-26381 GCA_910585665.1 uncultured Acetatifactor sp.
CACACTGTGAGATTGGCTTGCGAGCGAATTCATTCGCTCATGCGAACCCGGAAGTTCTTAGGCCGTGTACTTTATGACCTTAGAACTTCTTCCCACACTTTTAACGGCGGAGGTTATTGGCCTGCTGCAGCATCTCGTCGGAGGCCGTTATCGCCTTGGAATTCAGCTCATAGGCCCTCTGCGCCACAATCATGTTCACCATCTCGTCCACTACCTGCACATTGGAGCCCTCCAGATAGTTCTGATACACCTTGCTCTTCTCCACGGCGTTATTGGTGGCCTCGTTGATGGGCTGGCCGCTGGCCGCCGACTGGGCGTACAGGGTGTCCGCAAGGCGCTCCAGGCCGTTGGGATTGCTGAACTGAAACAGGCCGATACGGATGCCCATAGGCTGCGGCTTGTTGTCAGCGTCCGGATAGCAGAGCTCTCCGTCGGCCGACACCTCAATGCTGCTGACTATGTAGTTCTGGTTCAGGACGATAGGCCGTCCGTTGGAATCCAGCACCGGAAGCCCGTCCTCATTGGCCAGCATGTTCCCGTTGGTCGCCAGGGTGAACTGGAAATTACCGTTGCGGGTGTAATAGGTATTGCCGTCCGCGCCCCGAACCGCGAAGAAACCCTTTCCGTCTATCAGGAAAGCGGTATCGCTGTCGGAAGCCAGGGCATTCCCCCCTCTGAATATCGTCGTAATCGCCGAGTTGCGCACACCCAGCCCCACCTGTGCGCTGGTAGGCTTCTGCGTGCCGTTGGCGCTGGTGGTCTTCGTCTGCAGCGTCTGATATAACAAAGTCTTGAACTCATTCACCTGTGTCTTATAGCCCTGCGTGTTCACGTTGGCCAGATTGTTGGCAATGGTGTCAAGATTCGTCTGCTGCGCGATCATGCCCGTTGCCGCTGTCCATAAGCTGCGTACCATAATTATGCTTCCTCTCTTTCATTCTGCGCCGGTCCCAATCCGGCAAGTCCCCCGGATACCATCCTCAAGCAGATTCATCCCCACCGCCCAAGAACGTCTCCCTCAGATTACACTCTGCCCAACTGCGTCGCACGTCTCCCTCAGATTACACTCTGCCCAACTGTGTCGCCGCAATCTCCAGAGAACTGTCGTAGGTCTGGATAATCTTCTGGTTGCTCTCATAGGCTCTCGTGATGGCGATCAGGTTCACCATCTCCGACACCACCTGCACATTGGACATCTCCAGATACCCCGACTTGATCAGGGCGGTAGCCGGCGTTGTCCTGGCTCCTTCTACCGGCCGGTAATAGGTCTCGCCGTATTTCTCCAGGTAATCATAATCCTCGAAATCAACCAGGCCGATCCTGGCCACGGCCACATCGTTCTGGGTGATCGTCCCGTCGTCGGCAATCTTCGCGTCCTGCAGGGTGTCCACCCGAATTCTGCGGCTCTGGGTATCCAGCACATAGTCCCCGTCCTCCGTCACCAGATATCCGTCCCTGTTCAGCGTGAACTGTCCGCCGCGGGTATACATGGTGGAAGTCTCTCCAGCCTTATTGGTGAACTCAATGGCGAAGAAGCCCTCCCCGGCCAAAGCCAGGTCATAAGTATTGTCCGTGATACGGAAAGACCCCTGGGTGTAATTTGTATAGTTCTCCCCGATTTTCACGCCCGGGTTGGCCCTGCCGATGCGCTCATTCATATAGCTGTTGGTGGAAGTATCCTTAATCTTGACCGTCAGCACATCCCGGAAGCTTTCGCTGGTTGCGCCTTCCTTCTTGAATCCCACAGTGGATGCATTGGCCAGATTGTTGGTCAGGGTATCCAATCTGTGCTGTTCATTCAACATGCCCGTGTATGCGGTGTATAAACCTTTTAACATTTGCCGCCTCCTAACTTGCTCTGAAACTATCTGAAATCCGCGCCTGTTCCGCGGTGTCATCTGCCGTTGTAGCCGGAAAGGAACTCCACGTATTTTCCGGTTCCGATGGCCACTGCCGTCATAGGATCCTCGGCAGTGATGGTGTTGATGCCCGTCTTGGAGGAGATCAGTTCCTCCAGCCCTCTCAGCAGGCTGCCGCCTCCCGTCAGGACGATTCCTCTGTCAGCGATGTCCGCCGCCAGCTCGGGCGGGGTCTTCTCCAGCACGCTGTGGATGGTCTCCACCACCTGGGAAGTGGTCTCCCGGAGGGCTTCCTCCGTCTCCTCGGAGGAGACTTTCACGGTCTTGGGCAGGCCGGTCACAAGGTTGCGGCCCCTTACGTCCATGTAATCCACTTCCGGGCGCTTGTAGGCGGAGCCGATTTTGATTTTCAAATCCTCGGCGGTTCTTTCGCCAATCAGCAGATTATGTTTCTTGCGCATATAGCGCACAATCGCCTCGTCAAAATCATCCCCGGCCACCTTGATGGAAGCGCTGACCACCGTGCCGCCCAGGGAAATGACAGCTATGTCAGAAGTACCGCCGCCGATGTCCACAATCATATTGCCGCAGGGCTTGGCGATGTCTATTCCTGCCCCGATGGCGGCCGCGATAGGCTCCTCTATGATGTCTACGTCCCTGGCCCCCGCCTGGTAGGTGGCGTCCTCCACAGCCTTCTTCTCCACTTCCGTGACGCCGCTGGGGACGCATACGGCGATGCGGGGCTTCCGGAAGGACCTTCTGCCCAGCGCTTTCTGGATGAAATATTTCATCATCTTCTCCGTCACCGAATAGTCCGAGATGACGCCCTGGCGTAACGGCCTCACCGCCACGATATTGCCGGGGGTCCTGCCCAACATCAGCCTGGCATCCTCCCCGATTGCCTTGATTTTATTGGTGTCCCTGTCAAAGGCCACCACGGAGGGCTCCTTCAGCACCACGCCTTTTCCTCTGATGTATACTAAAATGCTGGCTGTACCCAAATCGATACCAATGTCCGTACACTGCATATTACATGCCCCTTTCTATCTCCAAATGGATTCCGAATCCCGAAACAAAGTCATACTTGCCTTATTATAACCGAAAAAATTCCATTTTCATAGGGGTTTATAAAAATTTTAAAAATACTATGCAAAGTATACATAATATGAGAATCCAGGCACAGCTTCCATCATCAAAGGTCTAATAACATTTCGGCAGAATTTCCTGGTATCTTTAGGCTTTTTGCCATTTTTCTTTCTCCAGTTATTTCCTGTGCCGCTCTCTGTCCAGCATCTTCTTAATATAGATGCCCGTGTAGGACCGCTTCTCCTCCGCCACCT
>CAJUFI010000062.1 GCA_910585665.1 uncultured Acetatifactor sp.
CAATAAAAATTGCCATAAACTTGCAGCAGTTATTTGTAGACACTTCCTTATGCACATAAATTCATATTTATCTATTCAACCCTCTAAAAACGCCGTATTTTCAAGGCGTTTCGCCTGTTTTGTGTTCCAGCCTTATGTATCTGCCCTTGTTTTTGCCCTTAGGAATTGTCGGAAAATAACTGATGCAACTTGTTTAGGAGAAAGCCCAGAAATACAACGAAAACGGCTATAAACTTGCATCCGTTATTTGTAGACAATTCCTTACGAGCCGAAACAAGGGCAAATTTTTATTCTCCGCCGACTACCTTATCCAGCAGTCTTGCAGAAGTGCGCTTCGCTTCCCTTGTAGCGTGAGCGTAAATGTTCATCGTGGTACTGACGTCGGCGTGTCCGAGAAGCTCCTGCACATCCTTTGGCGCTGCTCCGTTGGAAAGCAGATTGCTTGTAAATGGAAAGGGAGAGCGTCAGAAACAGGCTCAGACAGTTGCAGGAGCAGGGCAGACAGCAGCCACGCAGAAAGAAATCCTTTGCGCTGATTAGTGTTTCCTGCCTGCATTTCGGGCAGTACAGAGGATAGTTTATCAATACGGTATCTTCCCGTATTTTATTGTGTGTTTTTCTGCCGCAGATGGGGCAAATTATCCAGTCTGATTTTATTATCATACAGTCTATTTCCTATCTTTGAATCTCTCATACTCAGTGATTAGTTCTTGAAACTCTGAGGAGTTTTGCAACAGAGGTTCTTTTTCCATTGCAGAAAAGATTACAGGAATCATTTGCTCTGGTTGAGTCGTTTGTGCAGGTATGCGATTAAATAATAAGGTTTTATCCATATTCCATGGTTCGCGCATTGCTGCAAGCATTTCTCTCAAAATAGAAATACATTTATCGGTATCTTTTTCCGCAAAGGCGATTTCCAATGGCGCAGTGAATGCGCTATACTTCCACATTTCAAAAAGCGTGACCATCTGAGCCGATTTGTCTGCTATCTTTTTTGCAGTGAGAAGTTCGCCACACTCTAACTCAATATTCATCATTTTGTAGAGTAGCAGCTGAACCTTGTTGAGAGCCAAATGCAATTCTCTCTGTAAATCCTCCGCTGCTTTCTCTGATTTGCCTTGATGTTTATCAATTTCAACTTGCAACCAAAACTTATCAGCCATACTGCCGATAATGTCGTTTCTGTCAGGCATTAAGTCTAATGTTTCCTGAGCTTTTTCATATTGTCCATTGCGAAGATATCTGCTTGCCAACATAAAATTTGCGCTGTTGCTTATTTTTATGTCTGTGCTTCTAACAAGTCGATGATACCATTCAAGGATATGCTCCTCATAGGGGCGCATTTCATCTGCAGTCAAGTCTGATATGGAAAGAAGTCCATCCAGTTGAAGTGTAAGGACATGCATGAGTCTTTCATTGTGAGGATATTCGTGGAGTTTTTCCCCTACTGCTGCAAACGCTTCTTCGAGTCCTTTATCTCCAAAAATCTTTCCGACCTCCTTGCTGAGCAAACCAATTTCTTGTTGTGTTATATCTTCGTGAAAACAAAAAAGGGCGTTTAAGTCAATTTTTAACAATCGGGCTAACGGAGCCAAAAGCGAAATATCTGGACTGGTTGTTCCCTTTTCCCATTTACTGACTGCCGGAATAGACACATTGAGGTATTCTGCAACTTGTTCCTGCGTGAGTCCTAATTCTTTTCTTCTTTCTTGTATAACTAAGTTCATAGGCATAATAGAAGCCTCCTTATTGAGAATGGCACAAAAGCTTTTGTTGACTTTATTATACTTGTGTATTTACTAAAAAACAATTGAGCAGTTGTTAACTTTAAATTGATTTTTTTAACTATAAGTTAATATTAGGGGCAAGATGTTTGCGCCCTTGCCCCTAATTCAGTGTTACAGTTTGCCTTATGCGTAAATTAGTTCAGTATTAACAACTTCCTCTACAGCATTACTGGTATCCCCTTTCTTGCAGGAGAACGCTTCCGTCTCTGCCGCTTCCCCACCGTTTATCGTCCATTCCGACATAAGACCGCGTAATCCTATATATTTCCCCAGTCCTGACCACAATCCCCTCTGCATACCCCTCCTCCGTATACTCCACATAGTCGTCCACCCAGGGCACATATTCTTCTTCCTCCTCCACAGTCGTCAGATGATACAGATACACATATAAATCCGCGCTCTTCACCGTGGCCGCATAGGCGGACACAGAACCCGCCGCATAGACCGCTCCCGCCAGCCCCACTGCTGCCAGCTTCGTCATGCCCCCTTTCTTTCTGTTCCTGTTCATTTCCTTCACCTTGTCAATCCTTTCTGCCAATTCATTTTTGCTTTCCACCAACTGTTCCGGCAATGTCCCTTCCGCGGAAAACAGCGCCATGTTCGCTATGACCTGGAAGTACTGTCTCGCCCCTCCGATGGCACTGCACGCCCTGATGTCACAGGCATATTCGCTCCATCTCTGCACCTCCCGGCACAGAAGCCAGGCCAGCGGATTGAAAAAGTGCACAGCCCGCACCAGCAGGACGCCCCATTTCAGGAGCATGGCGCCTTGCAGGTAATGCGTAATCTCATGGGTAAAAATCACCTGCAGCTCATCCTTTCCATAGCGCCGTACCGGCAAGATAACCTTGGGGCGCAGCACGCCGCACATACAGGGTGCGGCAAAACAGTAAGAATAACACGGAAGAACAGGCTCCCTGTACAAGATGTCAACAGCATCCCCCAGCAGGATTCAATCGTCCAGTCCATCCAGGGCCCTCCTGATATGTTCCTTGTCCTCCTCCGTCATCTCCCCGGCTCGGAACAGACTGGCGACCAGCTGTGCCGGGTCCCCCTGGTACCAGAAGTCCATCTCCTCCTGCAGAAGCTTCGCCTTGTAATCCGCCTCGCCTTTGAGCGCATGGACGTAGGACAGCTTTCCCCTCCGATAGATTTGGACGAAGCCTTTCCCAATCATCTTCAGCAAGAAAGTCTGCACTGTGGTCCTGGCGTAGTCTTTGCCATATTTCTCTTTCAGGGCTATCATCAGATCCGGTACCGAGATATCCTCCCCCGCGTCCCAGACCGCCTTCATCACCATGGCCTCCGAGCCGCTCAGCTTTCTGTCCTCCTCCGGAAGAAACTCCCCTGTCTTCGTCGCCATTGTCGTTTTTGCTGCTGTTGCTGTCTTTGTTGTCTTTTCTGTTTTCACCATTTTTATCCTCCGCTTTCCGGATGCCTATCCGATTGTCTCTTTCTATTTTATGACTCTTATAGTAATTTGTCAATAGCACAGATACACATTCCCTACCATCACCAGTACCGTCCCCGCCGCAATCAGGGACAGCCTGCCCAAAGATTCCGCCAACAGGCTCCTATAAGAGACGCCCGTCCATCCTTTCCCCGCATCCATGAACATCACCCTTTCTATTCCCTTCTGCCTATAAGTCTTTCTTTATATAGACGTTTGGAAAGGTGAAAAGGTTCATTTACAAAATATTTATCAACACTAAAAAAGAGAGCGGACTCCATCTCCGCTCTCCCCAATGGCTCAAAAGCCTATGCTGCCTGATTCTATTGATAATACTGTGCCTGGGCGCTCCAGAGCTCCCAGTATTTCCCGTTCTTGTCCTTCAGCAGCTCCTCATGGCTGCCTGTCTGCACCATCTGCCCCTGGTGGAACACCGCAATCCTCTCACAGAAGCGGCAGGACGACAGCCTGTGGGAAATATAGATGGCCGTCTTGCTGCCCACGATGCGGTCGAAGCTGGTGTAGATCTCATACTCGGACAGGGGATCCAGCGCCGCGGTGGGCTCGTCCAGCAGCACGAAAGGCGCGTCCTTGCAGACAGCCCTGGCAATGGCGATCTTCTGGGCTTCGCCGCCGGATACCTCCACGCCGTCCTCGTAGTCTTTGTATAAATAGGTGCCCGCGCCCTCCTTCATACCCTTTAGCCGCTCCCCGAAATTCGCCTTCTCCAGGCAATCCACTACTTTCCTGTCGTCATAATCGCAGCTGGCTGCCACATTCTCCCCCAGGGGAAGGGAGAACAGCTTAAAGTCCTGGAACACCACGGAGAACAGCTTCAGATACTCCTCCTGGCGGAATTTCCGGATGTCCACGCCGTTCAAGAGAATCTCCCCCTCTTCCGGATCGTAGAGTCTGCACAGGAGCTTGATCATGGTGGTCTTGCCGGAGCCGTTCATGCCCACGATGGCAAGCTTCTCCCCCACCTGCAGCTTCATGGAGAAATCTTTCAGGGCATAGGTATCGCTGCCCGGATAACGGAAGGAGACATTCCGGAACTCGATCCGGTATTCCCCGTCCCTGCGCTTCTCCACCGGCAGGCTGCCCTTGTACATCTCATCCTCCAACTCCAGAAGCTCCATGGTGCTCATGTGCTTGCGGATGTTCAGGAACAGGTCGGGAACGCTCTTGGCCAGGCCGTCCAGCTCGCCGAACAGGTTCCGGATACAGCCCGCGTACCGCAGCACATTGCCCACCGTCACGGAACCCGCCAGCGCCAACAGGCCCACGATGAGATAGGCCGCTCCCTCCAGAAGCTGTCCCGAGACCACCTGGCAGAAGCCGCTCTTTCCCAGGTACCCGCTTATCTTCCGGAATTCCGCCCTGTCCTCCGGCAGTTCCCCGTTGTCCAGGGCATACCGCTTCATCAGGCCGTGGGCGCCGTAGATGCGCACGTCTTTCCCGTTCTGGTATTGGAACCGCGCCCCGTTGGCGAAAGCCCACCCCAGAAACGGCGGGTGATTTTCCTGCTCCACCGAAAAGCCGTTCAGGCACTTATTGTACAGCGCCTTGAAACGGGTGGCAAAGCCTGTGGTCAGCACGCTGATGGCCAGGGCCGCCAGAAGCGTCACCCACACCCCGGGCTGTCCGGAGACGAACATCACGCCCACCACCGGGAAGCCCACCGCCACAGCGCCAATCAGGTTCAGCACGCTGCGCAGAATCTGGTCCACACAGCCCAGCACCGAGAAAAGCCCGGCGCTCCAGTTCAGGTCGTCCTGGATCCTCCGCTTCAGGGTCTCGCACTCCGGACTGTTGATTCTGGCAAAGTCCATGCTGAGCATCTTCTCCTCCGTCAGGGCGTGGTACTTCATGTACAGTCCGGTCATCTTGGCGTCAGACCGCAGCCGCAGCCAGCTGGTGGCATTCCCCAGCAGGAACATGACCCCGCAGAAAAGGGCTGTCACTTTGAAGGTCTCCTGAAAAGCGCTGCCGTTTCCCAGCGCGTCCAAAATATAAGCCGACAGGATCAATGCCAGATAGCCGTTGGCCACCCCCAGCAGATGCCCCAGAGAGCACAGCGGCAGCCAATAGGGATCCATCTCGCTGACCATCTTCATCACTTTTTTCGTATTCCGCAGATGCTCCTTCAGAGGGAGCCTGCTGGTTAAATCAGATACCTCTTTCATCTCACACTCCTATTCCAGTTCCGTCTCTACACTCCCATGCCCCCTTTAGGGGAGCAATTTTCAGCTGCATAGTGCGCATCTGAAAATTCTCCCGGGCATGTCCGTTCCGAGACTGTTTTTATTTTATTACAGTTCTGTCTTATTTTTCTGATAATACCCGCTCTGCACCCGATACATCTGTGCGTAAGGGCCGTTCTTCTCCAGCAGCTCCTGATGGGTGCCCATCTCCACGATTTCCCCTTTCTCCAGCATGACGATTCTGTCCGAGAATCCGGTGCTGGCCAGCCTGTGGGAGATGAAGATGGAAGTCCTGTCGTGGCTGTACTCCTGGTAGGCATCGTACACCTGGCTCTCCGCGATGGGGTCAAGGGCCGCCGTAGGTTCGTCCAGCACCAGCACCGCCCCGTCCTGGTACAGCGCCCTGGCCAGCAGCAGCCGCTGGTTCTGGCCGCCAGACAGCTCTACCCCTGAATTTTTCAGGTTGCCCATGTACCGATCCATGGTGATGCCCTTTTCCTGAAGCACCTCCCACATCCCCGCCTTTTCCAGGGCTTCCCGCAGCCTTTTCTGGTCTATTTCCTCCATCTTCCTCAATGTGATGCTCTCGTCTATCCGGGTGGGCGGGAAGAACATTTCCTGGAACACTACAGAGAAAAACGCGTACCGCTCCGCCTTGGGGAATTCTCTCGCATCGATTCCGTTCAGGAGGATAGCACCCTCCTCCGGCTCATAGAAACCGCACAGGAGCTTCACCAGCGTAGTCTTCCCCGCGCCGTTTGCCCCTACCAGCGCCAGCTTTTCCCCGGCCTTGATCTGGAGGTTCAGATGGGAGAAGACCTGCGTCCTACTCTCCCCCGCCCGGTAGGAAAATCCCACGTCCCTGAATTCTATGGACACCGGCTGAGCCAGCTCACTGATATGTCTGCCGCCGGAGGTCACATCCTCCTCCGGCCGCTCCAGATAGCTGCGCACCCACTCCGTATCTTCGGATGCCTGCTGCAGAGATGCCAGCGAGGAAGCCACCTCCCGGACGAAGCCCGAGAATCCTGTTATGGCCCCGAAGTACAGCACGAAATCGCTGACCGTCATGTCCCCTGACGCCGCCATGTAGATCAGATAAGCATACGCGCCCAGATCCCGAATCAGGTTCAGTGTCCTTCCCCAGAATCCGTTCTTCCATGTCCAGACCGCCTTGCGCCACTCCAGCTTCTCCCTGTCATCCACCACGCCGTCCATCCTCTGCCGCAGCCAGGGCCCCATATTGAAAATCCGTATATCCTTTGCCGCCGAAGCGTTTCCCATAGCCGATTTTATATAGAGGTAATGCTTTTCCGTCACCGCTTCCTGATCCCGCAGGCTGTTGTGGAACCGGTTCTCCCGCAGATCCATCAGGTACCCGATTCCCGCCAGCGCCAACAAGAGGAATACCATCCACACACTCAGGCTGCCCAGCACGGCGGAGTACAGCACGAATGTGATGACCGTGCCGGCCAGGCTCCGCACAATGCAGACAAACCGGGAACTGACGGAACTGTCTCCCCTGTTCTGCACTTCCACGGCCTTGCGGAAATCATTTCTGCCCTCCTCGGACTCCGTATAGGCATAGTCCACCCGCAGACTCTTCAGATAAGTCTGGAACACCACCCTCTGCCTCTCCCAGTTCAGCGTCCAGCTATTGCGTGCCTCTACCCCCTGGGAGATCCCCCTGGCCGCCAGGTACAGCAGCGTATATCCCGCCAGTACCAGCGCAAGTCTCTGGGGCGGCGCTTTCTCCTCTATCAGCGCCAGCGTCACCTTCGGGAAATAAAGGGCAAGCATCTGGAACGCGGGGCTCAGCAGAATGCCCGCCACGGTGATCCAGAATATGCTGGGATTGTGTTTTAGATAATATTTCACCCAAAACCCTAAGTTCGATGCTATGGAACGTCTCTTCCTGTCCATCCGTCCTACTCCTTCCTTTTCCTTTCATCGGCAGCGCACCTGTCTGCAGAGGATACAGCCTGCTCCCGGGTCTCTTTGTCCATGCCCTCCGCCGAAAGATGCAGCTGCCGTTTTGCATGCTCCCATCCTAACAGATTCTCTCTCGAAAAAGAAGATTTTGAAACGAACGGTCGTCTGGAGACATGAACGGCAGCGTGCTGCTTTGCCTTCCACCCCTCTGTCCAAAGACCTCACGGCTCAATTCCGCCGAAACGACATGCCGGATGTGCTCACAGCGGCAGCAGCACCTCCGTGGCGAACACGCCGTCCTCGTTCTGCCGGTCCAGATATCCGTGGTATTTCGCCACTACCCGGTCCATGCGCATCAGGCCGAACCCGTGGTTCCTGCTGTCCTTGGTGGTCAGGTACAGGCGGCCCTTTTTCTGCGGCTTTTCCCCCACAGAATTCATCACATAGATATACAGCTGCCCTTTCAGCACATCTATATACACCCGCAGGAAGCGCTTCTCCTGCTCTTCGATTTTCAGGCAGGCCTCCATGGCGTTGTCCATCAGGTTCCCCACGATGATGCCCAAATCCACCTCGGACAGCGGCAGGCTGTGAGGGACTATGGCCTTGGCCTCCACAGGAATCCCTCTGGCCTGGGCCAGGGAAAGCTTGCTGTTCAGCAGCGCGTCAATCCTGACATTGCCCGTCTTGACGATTTTGTCCACTTCGGCCAGGTCCGCGTCCAGCTCGTTCAGGTATTCCTCCAGCCTGTCGTACTCCCCCAGGGCCAGATGGGCCTTCATGGTCTGTATGTGGGTCTTCAGGTCATGCCGCCATCCCCTGGTCTGGCGGTACATATTCTCCACTTCCTCGCTGTGCTTCTGCACCAGGTCGTTCTGGTACTGGGACAGTCTCTTCTCCACCCGTATGGCTGTAAAATAGGAAAGGGCGGCAGCGAACAGCCCCAGGGCCGCCACAGCCGCCAGTATGATCCAAACCGTCATGTCCTTCTCCTTTCGCCGTTCCGCCCCTCCGTGGTCCTGTGCGGCCACTCCGGCACCGTGCTCTACCCTCTCCTGAAATATTCGATGAACCGCTGGTTCACCTGCTGGTAAAGCCTTCTGCTGACGGGGATGCGCTTTCCGTCGTCGAACTCGATGTCCTCTCTGCCTATCTGGCGGATATTGCCGATGCGGCACAGATAGGAGCGATGGCATTTCAGGAATTCCTCTTTGTCCAGAAGCGCCTCCAGCTCCGAAAGGCTCTCCCGCACCTCCAGTATCTCTTCCGCCCGCACCCTGCCGATTGCGCAGCCACGCCCTCTGGCCTCCACATAGTCGATGCTCTCCTGGCTGATTTTCAAAGTCTCCTCCGCTGTGTGCAAAGTCACGAAGCGCTCCTGCCGCCTGCGCCCCAGGGCCTTTTCCATGCACTGCTTCACCTTCTCCGCGCTCAGGGGCTTGATCAGATAATGCAGGGCCTCCACCTCGTAGCCCTCCTCCAGATAATCGCTGATCCCCGTGGCGAACACAATCACGATATCCCTGTCCAGCGCCCGGACTTTCCTGGCCAGCTCCACGCCGTCCATCCCCGGCATCTGGATATCCAGGAAAAGGACATCGAAATCCCGCCCCTCCTCATACCGGAACCAGAAGCTCTCCGCCGTCCCAAAAGCCTCCACGGTGACGGCCCTGTCCGTCTCCCCGCGCCATTCCTCCAGGTAACGGACCAGCAGATCCCTGTGGGGCTTCTCGTCCTCAATCACTGCAATCTTCATATCCTTGTCCCTGCCTTGTTCCGTTTCTCGTCCCATTCCATGTGATGCCTGTTCGGCCCTTTTTCCTATCTCCTAATCCGCTTTCGTGTTCCTTTTGTCCATTGCCCAATCGGAAAGCAAGGATTTGGAGAATGACAGGAGCCCAAGCCGAATTGCGGCTTTCCTACCCGGCTCTCCGCCTTATTCCGCGCTGCGCAGCGCCGCCCCTCCCGGAGCCAGGGCCTTTGCCTGCAAGATTCCCATAAAATCACTTTTCCACAAAGGCTTTTGCCCCGTCTCCGGCTTTTCCCACCAGGGCTATCTGTCCCTCTCCGAAAACCGGCAGATGGAAGCCGTCCCTGTCCGAATCCGAGTACCTGGCAAACCACTCCTCCAGCTGTCCCCGCAAGTCGGCTATCCTCCCCTGGACTACTGCATCGTCTTTCTCCATCAGATTCACCTCTTCCCCGGGATCCGCTTTCAAGTCATAGAACTCATCCTCCCCGTAGCGGTAACGCTGGATATATTTGTATTCCCGGGTGCGGATCATCCTGGCGGGGCCGTATTCATCGTATACCACCACCGCGTCCCGCCCGTCAGGCACCTGTCCGCTGAAAATCTCCTGGAAGCTGCGGCCAGGGCAGTCCGGATCCGGCTCCTCCCCCATCATCCCCGCTATGGTCGGGAAAATGTCATAATGGCTGTAAAGCCCCCTGGCCACGCTGCCCGCCGGAATGCCCTTCGGGTAGACGATGATCATAGGCACCCTGACCGCGGTATCATACAGATTCAGGGGAAATGTCCCGTTTCCTTTTCCGAAGATGCCATGGTGCCCCATGCTCATGCCATTGTCAGCCGTAAAAATGAAAATGGTGTCCTCCCAGGTCCCCTCCGCCTTGAGATAATCCACAATCCTTCCGATATCCCTGTCCATGGCCGTCACAGCGGCATAATATCCCTGCAGCCGGTTCCTGCGGTCCTCCTGGGAATAGTCCTGCCCCCACTTATGAGGCGGCACATTGGGCGTCTCCGTAAAAGGGCAGTCCCGATATAAATCATAAAATTCCGCCGGATGCTGGGCGCGCTCCCAGGGCGAGTGGGGCGCGGTGTAATGGACGCTCAGGTAAAAAGGCCTGAACTTATCCTTCCCTTTCAGAAAATCCAGAGCCTTTTCCGTGATATAATCCGTAACATAAGTCCCCCGCAGCATGTCGAACTGTCCGTCGCGTAAGACTACAGGATAGTAGTAATTATCGCCGCCCATGGCGATGGGCTCCCAGTAGGAAAAGCCCTTCTGAGGATGCCCGGCGTCTCCCAGATGCCATTTCCCGGCCAGCCCGCAGGCATATCCGTGCTCTGCCAGGATTTCGGTATAGCCCCGGAAACCGTCCAGATAGCGGATGGCCCTGTCCCCCGCCAGCTGCTGTCTCGACCAGGCGTACTCCCAGGAAGCGTCAGGATCCTGATGCTTTTCCCGGAGGGCGGGAGCCACCTCCTGATAGTCCAGATGGCCCTTGCTGATCCAGTCATGGACGCCGTGCTGGGAGGGCATCCTGCCGCACAGCACCGAAGCCCGGGCCGGGGAGCAGACCGGCGACGTACAGAAATACTCCGGAAAATACATGCCCTCTTCTGCCAGCCTGTCCAGGTTCGGCGTCCGAACCTCCCTGTTTCCCGCGCAGCCCATGGACCAGTACCCCATGTCGTCCGCCATCACCATGACAATATTCGGCTTATCTGCCATACCCTTATCCCCCTGTGTGATATTCTTTTTAGTCGCCTTCTATTTTATCATACCGCAGGTACAAAGTTAATAGTGAACTTGAAGTTTCGGAAAATCCCTGTTTTCGGAAATCATGTGGAAATGCGGCCCAAAATATGCTACAATCATCAACGGGCGGCCACAGGGCGCAAAACCGGCCCAGACATGCCTGAATACAGATTAGATATAGGAAAAAAGGAGCGCGAGACATATGAAAAAAAGAAGGACATTATTGCCAGCGATCGCCCTTGGGCTGATGCTTACGGCCTGCGGGGATTTCCGGGACGCGCCGGGCACTGCGCCAGGCAGCGATGCCGGCACCAATCAGCAGGAGTCCCCGGAAGCGGAGGAGCTTCCGGCTTCTCAGGAGTATGTTTCCTCAGACGGTTCTTATCAGGTAATCCTGCCGGAAGGGCTGACGCAGACTGACACCACCATCCTTGCAGGTTCTGACATGATGATGCTGGACGGCGGTTCCGACCGGAAAGGCTTCGGCGCCTTCTGTGTGAAAAGTTCCAAGTCCAATGTCTATGGAAGCCCTGATGCCATAGAAAGCCTGGCGGATTACGCGGATCATATGACAGATCTGCTGATGAACGGTTCCGGCGTCACGGCGGACTGGGAGGATGTGGACGCGCCTTCCGCGGAGGGTGCCGTAAGCTGCCTTGCCAGGAAGAGCGTGGTCACTCAGGGAGCCAGCCGGGGGCTGGCCTACGGCTATTACCTGGAGACGGCCAGCAACTATTATTCCGTATTCCTCATCGGAAATACCGATGACGTGGAGGAGGCCATGCAGGTCATCGCCCTGGAGATCCTGGAGGAGGCATCCGGGCAAGGCGGAACCCGGAATTTCCTCAATGGCATGACAGCGGTCCTGGACTCCCTGAACGGCGCCAGCGTCCGGGAGACCTACTATATGCTGGAAGAGGGCGGCGCGGACGAAAGCCAGCTGGAAATCATCGCCTCCCAGTCCCGGCAGAGCCTGTCCTCCAGCTGGGGCATAGAGAGCGGCGCGGATCTGACAGAAATGGCGGATACCCTCATAGCCGGGCGGCATAACCTGGACGCCCTGTCGCTGCTGGAAGAATACGGCGGGCTCAACGAGACGGACCGGGAATCCTTTGACGCGAAGCTGCAGGGGCAGAACCTGGACGAAGGGATATATGTCAGCCTGCTGGCGGCATATGACGCATGGTCCGCTTACGGCGATGGCGCTATCGCTGCCTGGGACTTAAGCCGGGTGGGCACCATCATGGGCTACGGCTATGCGGCCGGCTATTGCACCTATGAGGAGGCCCTGGACAAGACCCTGGAGGCAGCCAGGAAAGCGAAAGAGCTTTTCAGCTCCTGGGAGGAATTCAACCAGAGCTATCTCTACGGCTATTCCTATTGGGCGGAGGAATCCCTGGAGGACCCGGAGAGCAGCGCCGCGGAGCGGGCAGAGCTGCTGCACGGCATGGAATCACTGGAAAACGGGCCTTTTTCTTTCGGTTGGGACATTGAGCTTACGAAAGACTGGTGAGCTGCTAAATACAGCCTTCCTGGCGCCAAACCGCAATCCTGCGACCCTGTTTTCAATCGCCCAGACATATGGTTTCTTGTG
This sequence comes from uncultured Acetatifactor sp., assembly GCA_910585665.1. Classification (GTDB taxonomy): domain Bacteria; phylum Bacillota; class Clostridia; order Lachnospirales; family Lachnospiraceae; genus Acetatifactor. The sequence continues at coordinate 12,474 of CAJUFI010000062.1, forward strand.
GGCAGATACATGGGGCTGCAATAGACCAGCCCCCTCGGCAGGATCGCCATCTACACGGCTGCCGCAGGAAGGGTTGTGAGGTTGTTGGAAAAATGATAAAATGGGGACAGAAATTTGTTTGAGCCTTGCCGCGACAATCGTGGCAAGGCTCTGGCAAAGCCGGTGACGGCTGCTCTTTTGTCAGAACGGAAATCTCCCGTCCTCCTTGCAGCGGCATCTCCCCGGATTCCCTTCGCTGCGGTAAATCCTGTGCCGCTTCAGGTCATATACCACAGACCATACCGTGTCCTTTCCGGTGTTCCGGTCATATTGGCAGAGGAAACCGTGTTTGCCGGACAACAGTTCTTTTGCAAACGGTAAAGTGATATCATTTTCTTTCCGGCTCAACGCTTTCACTAATGTCTGATACCGTCTCTCCGCGAACCAGTCATCCGGTTCCCCATGGCCATATCGCTGGGCTTCCTGGCAATTGTGGCGCTCCGGTTTTGAGCTTCTTCGGTCCCCTATCTCCGGACGGCTGGAACCCTCCTCTTCCGTGCGGTCGGCATATACCAGTTCCGAGCATCTGTAGGCCCCTATCTCCGGACGATGGGAACCCTCCTCTTTCGTGCGGTCGGAACATGCCATTGCCGGACGGTTGTAGCGTACCATATCCGGAAGATGAAATATATTCGTTGCGCACACAAACCTTTTAGCCGCATTCCGCTTAACCTCTTTCCCCTTTTCCGCATCCCCCGTTTCCGGCATCCGCCCCGCAATCTCTGTGCGCTCAGAATTGCACTCGATGACCGCGATATCCCCCGCAGCGTCCGCAAGGGTAAGGAATTGTCTACAAATAACTGATGCGAGTTTATAGCCGTTTTCGTTGTATTTCTGGGCTTTCTCCTAAACAAGTTGCATCAGTTATTTTCCGACAATTCCTAAAGGTCTGGGCAGAAGCAACGGGCAATTCGCCGATACAGGAGACCACTTCCGCCACTGTCTTACATTTCTCCAGAAAATACCGCAACAGCATCCCCGCGTTCAGCCCGGGCTTTCTCCCGATAGGGTATACGGAAGTCAGGCCCACCGCCAGGCCGTGTTCATTGACGCCGTCCTCCATTTCCACAAAGGCGGTGGTATTCCCGGTAAAGGAATAAGCCCCGTCCGTCAGCCTGTAAATCACATTCAGGTTCAGCTTTTCCAGCTCCGTCAAAAAATCGCTGTTGCGCCCGAACAGAATCTCCTCCTCCGTGGCAGCAGCAAAGCACGAGCAGTTGCAGACCGGCGGCATGGCATACATGCTGAACAATACCGCCTGCAGGATGCGGACATCACACTGCTGCCCGTCCGCCAGTCCCTGGATTTCCTCCAGGATTTCCGGATAATGCCTTTCATAGACAGGGACACAGGCCGCCCCGTAGGCCATCCGCTCCCCCGTTATCTCAAAGGGAATGTGCTCCAAAATTATATTTTTGTGCTTTAACAACAGGGAACCCCAACGAAAGCCAGCTTCATAGTGTGTTCCTCGAAAATGTGCATGATACATTTTTCCACGCTCCTTATCTCTTAAGTCAACAGCAAATCGCTCCGCACGAAAACGCACTCCGCAGATTGCTGTCGCCGAATAAAGAGCTGCCGGCAACTCTTATCCCAGCATACTGGAATAAAAAATTTATGTCAATCCCTTTATATCACTCTTCTCTTTTAAAGCGAACCAAACTTGCCACAATTCCAAACAGAAACACCAGAAACAGAATCGCCACAGAAACTCCCACCGGACACCCCAGCTCACGGGAACGCCCCCTCGCCAGGAAGCAGGCAGCTGACCAGGGATAGAATCCCGCTATGGGAGAACTGCTTCTTGTCCTGATAGGGCAGCCCCATCAGATCCAGCGCGTCCTTTATGGCATAGCGGCCCGGAACGCCCCGCAAAGCCGCGAAAATCTACAGGTTCTCCGTGGACGTCAGGTTCGGGTAGAATCCCGGCGCTTCGATAAGGCCGCCGATGCGGGGGAGAGCTTTCTTCTCGTTTCCCCGAAGGGGCTTTTCCCATAGCAGCACCTCCCCGATTGTGGGCCGCGTAAGGAAGTGTCTACAAATAACTGCTGCAAGTTTATGGCAATTTTTATTGTATTTCCGGGCTTTTGCCTGAAGCAATTGCAGCAGTTATTTTCCGACAATTCCTAAGTCCAAGGCGCATTTTCATGGTGGTGGTCTTCCCGGCGGGCGGATTGCAGTTTCCCCAGCCCCTCCCGCCCGGAATGGCAGCAATCGGCTGCTATTCCCTCCGCCAGGACGCTTTTTTGAATCAAAGCGAAGAGCTCCCTGTCATCGTCCATTATCAAAATCCTGTCCATCTCCAGTCCCCGCTTTCCCGAAACCGGTCAGTATCATTATAGCCAGTCCGCCGGGCAACTGCAAGAAAGATGCCAGGAAACCAAGCTTGTCAAAAAACGGATAAAATGGTATGATTGATGCACCAATCAGAATCCATCGATAAAAGAAAAGGACGATTCCGCCCATGAAAAAAGCGACCTGGCTCCTGGAAAATCTGCAACAGCTGAAAACCTCCCTGAAATGGATTGTCTTTGCCGCCCTCTCGGGTACCTCGGTGGGCCTGGTAAGCGCGCTCTTCCACTTTTGCCTGGCCGGCGCAGCCCGTTCCCGGGAAGAGCGCCCCTGGCTGATCTGGCTGCTGCCCTTCGGCGGCCTGCTTATCGTGGCCTCCTACCGCCTGCTCCAGCACGAAAAGGACACGGGGACGAACCTGGTGCTCTCCTCCATCCATTCCGGCCACCGGCTGCCCCTGCGCATGGCTCCGCTGATTTTCCTCTCCACCCTGATCACCCACCTGCTGGGAGGCTCCGCCGGCCGGGAGGGCGCAGCGCTGCAGCTGGGCGGCAGCATCGGCAGCGCCATCGGCAGACGGGTGGGCTTCGATGAAAAGGACAAGAACATCATGACCATGTGCAGCATGAGCGCCGCCTTTTCCGCCCTGTTCGGCACGCCCATGGCGGCAGCCATCTTCTCCCTGGAGGTGGTGAGCGTAGGCATCATGCACTATGCCGCCCTGGTGCCCTGTGTGATTGCCGCCCTGATCGCCTGTGCCATCGCCTCCCGTCTCGGCGTCCCCGCGGAAGCCTTCCCTCTGGATGCCGTCCCGCCGCTGACGGTGGGAAACGGGGCATGGATTATCGTTTTAGCGTCTCTCTGCACTGTTGAGCATCTTATTCTGCGTCCTGCTGCACCAGTCGGAGCGCCTTTACCACAAATTCTTTCCCAATCCCTACCTGCGGATCTTCGCGGGCGGCTGCATCGTGCTCCTTCTGACGCTCCTGACCGGGAGCCAGCGCTACAACGGCTCCGGCATCGAGCTGATCGTCCACTGCATGGAGGGGAACGCCGCCTCGCCGGAGATGTCCGTCCTGAAGATGCTCTTCACGGCCGCCACGCTGGGGGCGGGCTACAAGGGCGGGGAAATCGTCCCCTCCTTCTGCATCGGAGCCACTTTCGGGTGCCTTTTCGGCAGCCTGACGGGATTCGCCCCGTCCCTGTGCACGGCGGTGGGCATGACCGCCCTCTTCTGCGGCGTCACCAACTGCCCCATCAGCTCCCTGCTCATCAGCTTCGAGCTGTTCGGCTACGAGGGCATGCCCTATTTTCTGCTCACCGTGGCTTTCAGCTACATGCTCTCCGGCTACCATGGCCTGTACCACAGCCAGAAAATCATATACTCGAAATACCGCACCGATTTTATCAACAAAAAGGTTGGGTGACGCTGTCCAACATTCCGGCAACAGCCAGACAGCCCCTCCCGCGAAGCCATACTTGAATTGCTATTAGGAATTGTCGGAAAATAACTGATGCAACTTGTTTAGGAGAAAGCCCAGAAATACAACGAAAACGGCTATAAACTTGCATCAGTTATTTGTAGACAATTCCTTACCACGTCCGCAAAATGGCGCTGGACGGAATTTTTGAGCCTGTTCGAGATGATGGAAGTGACAGACCCGAAAGTGCTGTCCTGTATGGACGACTACCATGTCAGGCTGATTGCGCCGGCCCTGATGACGGACGGGGAAATCATGAAGTTCCAATCCAGCCTCCGGGAGGTCATGCTGTTCATCCAGCGCGTGGAGCGCCGGGCAGTGGACGTGATCAACGCGATTACGGGCACAGGCCTGAAATATGAGGAGAGCGAGGTGACGGTCAACGTGTGCAAGGCGATTCTGGATATGCGGCTGGAGTCCGAGCAGATTGGGGAAGAACGAGGAGAACGGATAGGGGAATTAAAACAGGCTCGGGAAAGCGCAGTGAGATTCGCGTACAAAAAAGCAGGGACTCCTCGAGGGTCTCTACTCTTTTCGTGGATGATTCCGGTTATTTTATCCTGAATTCCTCTGCTTCCTCATCTGTGAGCGGCCTGCCCGGCGGCTTAAATCTTTCTGTCATTCCTCTCCATCTGTAACGCCTGCCATCCGGTTCCCCCGTAAATATCCTCCATCGTCAGCAAAGCCACCTCTCCCTGTCTGGCCCGTTCCAGCAGGGGCTCCGTAAAACCTCCTTTGGAGAAAATATAATAATGGAACTTTCCATCCCCGCGAAATACTGCCGCATATCTGCGAAGCAGCTCCAGCTCATCCACTCCGATTTTTTCATTCCTGTATTTACAGGAGCCGATCAGATACTCCTTTCCCTCCACCGGCGTCCCGACGATATCAATCTGTATCTCTGTCCGCGTGCCCGGATCCGTCCCCCACCACTGACCTACATCCCCCAGCAGAATCGGCAAGTCTTTCGCATAGCGCAGCAGATATTCCCGGCACATCTTCTCGAAGACCAGACCCATATAATCCGGCAAAAAAGCCCTGACCGCCCGGGGGTAGATTTCCCGGAAGCGTCCGGCGCTGATGGCTGACATATTCCTGGGGACGAACCGATACCAGAACCGGAAGAAATTGTCCTCTATGGCATAGATGGTCTTTCTGCCCGGCTTCTCCGTGACTGGCGTTTCCTTTTTCAGGATGCCCAATTCCAGCAGGACGCGCAGATATTTCGCGCAGATGCCGGACTCCAGCCCCACTTTCGTGGCGATTTCATTGGCACGGGACGCTCCGCCTGCAATGGAAGAAATCACGGAGTTATAGATGGCAGGCTCCCGCAGCTCTTGTTTCAGGAGGTTTTCCGGCTCCTCGAACAGATAGCCGGACGGGCTGAACAGGTTCTCGATCAATGCCTGATCCAGGCTTTCCTCCGCTTCCAGCTTGTTGATATAATGAGGAATCCCTCCGGTAATGCCGTAGAGAAGCGCCTGGTCTTCCACGCTCAGATTCGGATGAAAAACTGTCATCTCCCGGTAAGTCAGCGCCTGTATCTTGAACTGGGCAGTACGTCTGCCATAAAGCGGGCTTTCATAGCCCAGCACCTGATATTCCATAAAACTCATGGAAGAACCGCAGAGAATCAAATACAGTCCGGTCTCCTGCCAGACATGGTCGATGATATGCTGCAGCCGTGAGGAAATGGATTTTTCCGATTTTGCAAGGTAGGGATATTCATCGATGACGAACACCAGGCGCTTCCCTTTTGCCATCTCTGTAATCTCCTCCAAAGCGTCATCATAGCTCCTATAAGTCGGGGCATTGTGCGCCTCCGGGTTTCGACACTGATAAATCGCTTTGGACAGGGCCTCCAGATTCTCGCCGGAAGACGCGTTCAGAGCGGCAAAGTATACAGTGGGTTTCCCCTTGCAGAACTCATTGATCAGCGCCGTCTTCCCCACCCGTCTTCTCCCGTATATGACGATACATTCAAAGCGGCCTTTCTCATAGCGCCGTCCCATTGTGCGCAGTTCCTCTTCCCGACAATAAAACATGGATGCTCTCCTTTTTCGCCAGTTACCGACTTACGAGTTGGTGAATTATGAGTCTATTTTATGCCGGTACAGAAAAAAAGTCAACAGATATCTGACCTAGTTTATCCGGACTTAGAACTCAGGTCGCATACCCCGCATACTGTCTCATATAAAGCTCATAGTACTTGCCCTTCCGGGCCAGCAGATCATCGTGGGCACCGCTTTCCACAATTCTGCCCCGATCCATGACCACACTCAAATCCGAATCCCGTATCGTGGGCAGCCTGTGGGCAATCACGATGCTGGTACGGTCGCGCATGACCATCTGCATGGCGTCCTGGATGGCCTTCTCCGTCCTGGTGTCCACGTTGGAGGTGGCCTCGTCCAGAATCAGGATTCTGGGATCCGCCACAAAGGCCCTGGCAATGGCCAGAAGCTGGCGCTGTCCCTGGCTGATGTTCTCGCCGGAGCCGGTGAGCACCGTGTCGTACCCCTCCGGAAGGTTGCGAATCATCTCCTCACAGCGGCTCATCTCCGCCGCTTTCTCCAGCTGCTCTCTGGTGGCGTCCGCGTTGCCGTACTTCAGGTTCTCCTCCACCGTATTGGAGAACAGAACCGTGTCCTGGAGCACGATGGCAATATTATGCCGCAGACTCCCTCTGCCCACCTTCTGAATATCCTGGCTGTTGATGCGGATTCTGCCGCTGTCGATGTCGTAAAAACGCATGAGCAGGTTCACGATGGTAGTCTTGCCGCATCCTGTGGCTCCCACCAGGGCCACCTTTTTGCCGGAGGGCACCGTCAGGCTGAAATCCTGGATCACCGGCTTGCCCGGCTCATAGGAGAACTGCACATGCTCAAAGGCGACCGCCGTCTCCTCCGCCGGCTTCAGCGCTTCGCCTGCCTGGTCTTCATTGTTCTCCTCCAGCACGGCAAAGACCCGCTCCGCACCCGCCCCGAGAGAATCTTTGTGGCCGCAAAGGTCAGGAAGACGGTGGCAAAGCTCAGCAAAGCCAGCTGCCAGCAGTACCATACCATCACCGACACCGTCCCGATGATGGTGAGGACGCCGGAAAACAGGGAGGGCAGCGCCGAAGAGACAGTGGTGGAGATATTTTCGATGTCATTGGTCATACGGCTCATCACATCCCCGTGGGAATGGGTGTCCCCTGTCCTTTCCCCGGCGATAATGTCCACCGCCTTGCTCTGCAGACCAGGCGCGCTGACACCGCACAGCGTCCCGCAGATGACCACCGCCAGCATGCCAAGCACCATCCGCTTCTCATGGACGAAATAGACCGCCACCTGTCTCAGGGTCTTTCCCACGTTTTCGGCATGCTCCACCTGTCCGAACCGCTCATGTCTGTTCATGCCCGGGATATTTTTTTCAGCCAGTTTCTGATTGTTGGATTCAGCCATGGTTCTCATCCTCCTCTCCCATCTGGGAATGGTAGATTTCCTGATAGACCCCACAGGATTCCAGAAGCTCCTCGTGGGTGCCGCTGTCCAGGATTCTGCCGTTCTCCAGCACAAGGATCCTGTCCGCCCGCCGCACGGAGGCAATCCGCTGGGCGATGATGATCTTGGTGCTCTGAGGGCTGAATTCCTGTAAAGCTCCGTAGAAGTCGGACTCCGTCTTTAAGTCCAGGGCGCTGGTGGAGTCGTCCAGTATCAGAATCTCCGCCGGTTTCAGGATGGCCCTTGCAATGGAGAGCCGCTGCTTCTGGCCGCCGGACAGGCTCATGCCCCTTTCTGCGACAATCGTGTCATATTTTTCGGCCGTGGAGGAGATGAAGCTGTCGGCCTGGGCCGTGACGGCAGCCGCTTTCACTGCCTCCGCCGAGGCCTGAGGATTTCCCCAGGAAATGTTCTCCTCAATGGTGGCGCTGAACAGTTCGCTTTTCTGCAGAACCACCGCCACTTTCTCGCGGAGGGCTTTCTGATTGTACTCCCGCACGTCCACGCCGTCCACCAAGACAGCCCCTTCGGTCACATCGTAGAATCTGGGAATCAGGTTCACCAGGGAAGTCTTCCCGCACCCGGTGGCCCCCAGGATTGCCATTTCATGGTGCGGATGCCCGCTATATCCTCCTGCATGATGGCATTGATGGCGTCCAGCTGGGCCTGCAGCCTGGAAAAAAGCGGGTTTGCCCGGTTCAGGCAGAATGCCCATGCTCGTGCCCGTGGCGGTCCTCGCCGCCATGCCCATACTCGTGCCCGTCCTCCCGGTCATCATGCCTGTGCCCATGGCAATCTCTGCCGCCATGGCCGCCCTCGCATCTGCGCTCACACTCATGTCCATGGCGGTGATGTTTTCCTCCGCCTTCCTCTGCCGCGGTCCTATACCGGCGCGCCCAGTCCTCATTGACCTTTTCCAGCAGCGCCAGCAAATCTTCCTTCTCGCTCTCCGACAGACAAGCAAACATTTCCACATGCCTTCTGCTGCGCTGCCCGGCCGCTTCGACCGCCCTCTGGATTCCCAGCTCCGTAAGCGAGATATTGGCAGTCCTTCTGTCCGTCTCGCTGATAGCGCGCTGGATAAGCCCGGCATTTTCCAGCTTGGAGAGAATCTCGCTGGCCGAACCCGGCTGTATCCCCAGGCGCATGGTCAGATCCCGCTGGGTAATGCTCCCCACCTCATTCAGAATAATCAGGATGCGCTGCTGGCTGGCCTTTCCCTCGTACAGCGAGCGCATGACATGGTTTAAATCACGCATATTTATAATTAGTTTTTTGTTAATATCCATCTCCTGTGCGTACTCAGTATATGACATCTTTTCAGATAAATTTTCCTTTTCCATTTGTTCCAACATTTCCTCAGTCCTCCTGTTTTCTTTTAGGAATTGTCGGAAAATAACTGCTGCAATTGCTTCAGGCAAAAGCCCGGAAATACAATAAAAATTGCCATAAACTTGCAGCAGTTATTTGTAGACAATTCCTTATGCCCTCTCAGAATCTCCAGATTGCCTGACATGCAGCTTTCCGGATTTTTGCCTGTTTCTGGTTCCGTCTCTCTTCCGGGTGCCTTTCTGGCCAAATACATGACACCGCTTCTGCAAATGCTGAGGGCCTGTTTTCCGGAACTACTTTTTTATCTACAATTTTATTTCGGTACCTTTATATTTTAATCCGCCTTCCGCATTTTATCAAGGTACCTTTGTATTTATTTTGTATTCATAAAAAATTGCAACCGCGCAGGTGGAAAAATTTCATTGCCTTTTATACTGCCCACCGATAAAATTTGCAGTAAACTACAACGAAAGTCCCCCAGCCATATATGCTCATCCCAGATTTTCTATTATTAGTTGAATAATTCTCCAGCAATGGGTTATTGTAAATCATCGCCCGTTTCTGTAAGATGAAAGAAAACCGAGAAAGGAGGGGCAAAAGTGACAGGCCATTTCAAAAAGGAGCTCCGGACAGTAGCCGCCTTGAACGGTATCCTGAAGACAATCCGCATCCCCATAAGCATCCTGACGGCCAGTCTGCTCTCCCGCACCGTTTCCGCCGCCGGTGCCGGAAACGCCGCTGTCGTCCTGGGACAAGGGGCGGCGCTGCTGTCAGTCATCTCAGGGATGCTTCTGCTGGAAATCGGCGGCGGCATCCTGTCGCAAAGGCTGAAAGCGAAAGCGCTCCACCGCTGCAAGCTCTACCTGTACGGCCGACTGGCCGCCAGCCCGCTGGCATCCCTGGCTTCCTCCGGCCACGGCGACACGATAGAAAATCTCCATGAGGATTTCGGCACCGTAACGGAGAAGATTGCCACCTTGTATCCGGAATGGCTCACAGGCATCGCCACCTTTGCCGCCTACCTTATATTCCTGTCTGCCCAAAGCTGGCAGATGGCGCTGCTCCTGGCCGGCATGTCCCTGTTGCAGCTGATTCCGCCTTTCCTGGTTCGCAGATTCCTACAGGTAAACTACGACAACTGCCGGGACATAGAAGCCCAGCTCACGGATTTCGTGGTGAGCGGATGTGAGGGCTTCCTGGCTATCAAAATGTACAGCCTGAAAAACTGGTGGCTGGGAGAGCTGGAGCGCTACCACAAAAAATACAGGAAGATAGGTTCTTCCAGCATCTACACAGGAACGGCGGAAAGCACGCTGGAGGAACTGGTCTCCATGCTGCTTGGCTATGGTGTCTATGGGGTCACAGGCGTGCTGGTGCTGGGAGGATATGTGCCCCTGGAGACAGGAATCCAGGCCATTGCGCTGTCAGGAGGCCTGTTCGGCGCTTCGAAGAAGGCTTTCTCCATGATAGCAAGGTTCGGTGTGGCAAAAGTCGCCGAGAACCGGCTGGAATCCGGGCCTTTTTCTGTCATTCCTCCGCAAAGGGAGACTGCCGGAATCTCTGTCCCGGACATCTCGATTATCAATCTGTCTTATTCCTACGGAGACAAGACCCTCTTTGGAGGGGCACATGCCTTTTTCGGGAAGGGACGCACTGTGGTCATAAAGGGGCCCAACGGCACAGGGAAATCCACTCTGCTGCGCCTGGTGGCCGGAATGCTGCGCTGTGGGGAGGGAGAAATCAAAGTCGGGGGCGTAGCACCTGAAAACCTGTCAGACGACAGCTTCCCCCGGGACATCTTCTACCTTCCCCAGGAGGACGAGACCTTCAGCTTCCCCGCCTCTGAGTTCTACAGGATGAGCATCCCGGAAGCGGCCGGGCGGGCGGAGGAGCTAGCCCGGGAGCTTTGCCTTGGGGAAGACCTGATCCGCAACCACCCCATTGACAGCCTTTCCGGCGGAGAGAGGAAAAAGGTGTTCCTGGCGCTGGCCTTTGCGGCGGATCCCCTGCTCATGCTTCTGGACGAGCCCACGAACTCCCTGGACGAGAAGGGCAGACAGAAGCTGACGGAGATGGTCAGGGGGCGCTGCCGCAGCACGGTCATCGTCACCCATGACAGCGTCTTCGACAGCATCTCGGAGGAAACATATCTGTGTGCAGAAGGGCAGCTGAGGACAGCCGGGGACAATCTCCATGGCTATACATCGAAGGAAAACGACATTACAGGGAAAGGAGACTGACCGCAGATGACCATCAAATGGAAGAAAGACATTCCATGGAAGAAGGACATTCCATGGAAGAAGGACATTCCATGGAAGAAAACCGTATACAGGGACTGCAGGAAAGCCATGCTCCCGGCCCTGGTCTTCGGGGTGGCGGGGGATGCCATCGGCGAGCTGCTGGCAGTGTACATGGCGGTGACGCTGGGGCATTTTGCGGATGCCGTCTTTCGCCTTGACCGGGATGCCGGGCTTGAGAACGCGGGGGAACTGGCGCTGTGCCTGTTGGCCGCCCTGGTGATTGTCCCGGCTTTCGGCCTGGTCAGCGAGCTGCTGCATTTTTCCAATTCCCTGAAGCATGACCGGTTCGTGCTTGCCAGGTATCTGGACAAGACTTATCTGGAAGGAACCGGATTTACCGCCGGGGAAGCCCAGTACCGTCTGGAGCAGGATCCCATCGATCTGCGCTGCAGCTGGCTGGAGATGGCGAGAAAATGTGTCGTCCTGGCGCTGCTCCTTCCCTATGTGGTCTACCTGGCGGTGGGCATCCATGCCCTGTATGCCTTCCTGGCCGCCGGGGTCTCGGCGCTGAAATTCTGCGTCCCTGTGGCTGTCAGAAAGCTGGAGGGAAAGTATGACCGCCAGGAGAGGGAGTACAGGACACAGGTGCGTGCCTACGAGACAGAAATGACGCGCAACCCCTGTGCCGCCAGGCTGTATGGACTCTTCGGGGCTTTTCTGGAACGGTTCGACCGATGCTTCGAGAGCTACTATCGGCATACGCTGCGGGGAAGCACAGCATGTTCCGTCACCGCGGAGAGCATCCTTTCCTTCCTGGACACCTTCAGTCTGCTGCTCCTTTTGTTCGCCGGGACAGCCTTCATGACAGAGGGGCGGATCACGCCGGGGGACGTGGTGTCCATGGTGGCATTTTTCCCAATCTGGAACGGTTTTATCGGGCACATGGGATTCCTTCTGCGCCAAAAGCCCATACTGGACAATCAGGCGGAGCGCGTAGCAGTGCTGTACAGGGGCGCGGAAGACCTTTCGGGCAAGGATGCCGGAGCGGTGACGGAAATCCGTGCGGAGGGCCTTTCTTTCTCCTACGGGGACAAAAAGGCCATTGACGGGCTGTGTTTCTCCATCAGACAGGGGGACAAGGCGGCCATATGCGGCAGAAACGGCAGCGGGAAGTCCACTCTGGTGAAGATACTGGGCGGGGCGCTGCGGGAATACCAGGGCAGCATCCGCCTTGGCGGGGAGGAGCTTCGGGAAATCTCCCCGGAAAGCTGGCGCAGACAGCTGGCTTTCGTGGAGCAGGATCCCTATCTGTTCGGCGGCACCATACGGCAGAATGTCCATCTGGGGAATCCGGCGGCGGACAGCCAACAGGTGGAGACAGTCATGGCGGAACTGGGCATCGGCTATCTTGCCGACAGGGAGGTCTCTCTGATTGGGGACACCCTGTCCGGCGGGGAGAGACAGCGGGTGTCCCTGGCCAGGGCCCTGCTGAAGGACACGCCTTTCCTGATATTCGATGAACCAAGCAACAACCTGGACGAAAAAACTGTGGAATGGCTCCGGGGCTATATAGCAAAGTCATCGAAGACCATCCTCTATATCTCCCACGACCCTGACTTAATAAAAGTCGCCGACAAAAAAATAACACTATAGCCCCATCAGCAAAAACGAAATCCGCGGGGCAGACGCGGAACTATAAACAGCGTCTGACCCGCTCGGTACCCCAGAGGATTTGCGGACGCATCCCTTCCGCGGACGAAAATTCTCTGCTATGCCTGGGTACCGGGCGGGGCAGACGCGGAACTATAAATAGGAGGAAGTAAAATGGAATTGACAATAGGAAAGAAAATCAGAACTCTGCGAAGACAGAAGAATATCTCCCAGGAAGTCCTGGCGCAATACTTAGGGGTATCCTTCCAGGCAGTCAGCAAATGGGAAAGCGGCTCCACGATGCCGGACATCACCCTGATACCGTCCATCGCATCCTTTTTTGAAGTGTCCATAGATGAACTGTTCGACTTCAACTACTATGAAATAGACAAAAAAGTACGGGAAATCGTAGATGCATCCTATCCCTACCGCAGTATCGACGATGCAAAATGCGAAGAAATCTTGCGGGAAGGGCTGAAAAAATATCCCGGCAATGACATCCTGTTGAATTGCCTGATTTATTCCATCCCGGTGCCTGAGCGCAGCGATGAAGTCATCACCATATGCAAATCCCTCATAGAAGGGACGAAGGACGATGAAGTAAAATACGATGCCTGTCGAATCCTGGCCGGAACCTATAAGGCAATCGGCGAGTACGGCCTTGCCAGGGACGCCATTGAGCAGATTCCAGAAATCTACTTCACCAAGCTGGAGCTGGCAGCCGCCCTGTTAGAGGGAGAGGAGAAATTCCAGGCAGCCGAAAAGCAGAAAGTATTGTCCGTGGGCAGCCTGGTGGATATGTTGGAATGCCTTGCCGACTATTATCAGGAAACAGGCGAGAACGAGAAAGCAAAAATACAGCTTACCATCGCCGCAAAAGTGCTTGCGGCATTCCAGGATGATTTCCTGACCAAATGGATGCGCTATACAATTTATGAGGACAAAAAAGAAGACCTGGACAGGATAGAAGAACGGTTGCGGAATCTTAATAACGTCTGAATTATATCCTTATTTTGACTGTCCATAAAAGTCAGACGGGGGAACCCCTGCCCTCTGATATCCTTGCGGAAAAAGCGGCTGCCCTATCGGAAGCCGCTTTTTCCGATTCCAAGG
>CAJUFI010000063.1 GCA_910585665.1 uncultured Acetatifactor sp.
ACCGTTCCGTCATAGGTCACTTCATCTTTTAGGCCCTCCGGAAAAGCAGCATGCACCCTCTGGCCCGTTGTCTGGTTCCTAAATTCCGGTGTCTGGTACTCGATTGCTTCTACATTCACATGCAGTTTTATCAACTGCTTGCGGATGATTCTGCCGGTTTCTTTGAAGTTTGGGTCGTCTGTATATATAGGCGGTGCCGGAATGGCTACCACCTCTGTTGGCTCCATCTGTTTACGCTCATGATGGATATGCCCTTTCTGCCCGCCTGGTTTTTTCCCGCTTTTTTCCCTTCCGTTTGGAATGGTTTTATGGTTTGGGCTCTGTGAGGATGATTTGGAAGAGTTCGTATGGTCCTTATTGATACGTGCCGTTAATGCGGCTATTTTCTGTTCCGCGTCATAGAGGGCTGCTTTCAGCTCATATAATTCGCGGTTTTTATTCCGCAGCTCATCGCGCAGTCTGTCCATAGCGGCATCCCTCTGGCGTTCCACTTCGAGGACGCGCTGCCCAAGACGCGCGATCTCTTTGCGCAGGGCAAATTTTCCCGCATCCGCTTCCCGATAAACATCATCAAATATCCCGGACCATATTTTCCGGACATCAACCGTCTCCGCATGGGCCTTTCTAAGCTCTTCTTCCAGCCTGCGGATTTTAGCATTCTGCTCACGAAAAACGGCTTTGGACTGTTCCTGCATCCGCACATACTTCTCGCCGGATTCAAAAGCTTTCACTTTGTCTTCCGCTGCTTTGAGCCTTATTCTTAATATACCTGTATCAAATGATGGGCCAATAGACATGGCAGCCTCCCGGTCAATAGCCTTTTAGTCCTTTGATCTGTTTCTTTAATGATTCGATAAGTGTTTCCTGGGCTTCATACTTTTTCAGAAGCTTTTCATACATTTTTTTATAATCGGCACTGTCCATGGCCACTGTTTTGCATTTCCTGTTCCGTCCGTCTGTCGGGACGATCTCCCCGGTTTCCGGATCGACTCTTCCAATAAGCTTTCTCTTTGCCCTGGTCATCTTTTTCTCAGGATCCCAGTAAGAATGAGATTCGTATGCATAAGTGATACCAGAACGCTTGTCGTATTGTTTAATAATTGCCATGATAATCCTCCTTTGAATGTGGTTATGGGTATATTGTATCACATAACCACATAAAACACAATACTAAAATGCCAAAAAGTATTGAAATTTCAACACTTTTTGGCATTTCTACCTCTTGATTTATATGGTTATGAAAATTCAAAAAACTTAAGAAATCCTAATCGGCTAGGCCGTGAATTGTAACAGACAGTTTTCGTCTACATCCTCTGCAGCGAAAAATCGTTGACAAGACCGGGTGGAGTTGTTATGATAGGGGATAGGACAAGGGCGTTCTTGAGGAAGGTGAGAACTGCCCTTTTTTGTTTGACAGGGTTGGAGAGCCGGGCCGGGGGAGGGTTCCTTTTTCCGGCAGACAGGGCTTTCACGATGGGGATAGGATTCCGCGGGCATTTGGGGCGGGCATATCCAGGACAGAGGGTAGGAGGGGTTCGATGAAGGATTACACAAGGGATGATATTGTGAGGTTAGTGAAGGAAGAGGACGTGGAATTTATCCGTCTGCAGTTCACGGATATGTTCGGCCAGCTGAAAAATATCGCGATTACGGCCAACCAGCTGGACAAGGCGCTGGACAATAAGTGCATGTTTGACGGGTCTTCCATAGACGGTTTTGTGGGGATCGAGGAGTCGGACATGTATCTGCATCCGGATTTTTCCACGCTGGAGATATTTCCGTGGAGGCCCCAGCAGGGGAAGGTGGCCAGGATGATATGCGATGTCTACCGGCCGGACGGCATGCCCTTTGAGGGGGATCCCAGGCAGGTGCTGAAGCGGGCTATCAAAGAGGCCAGGGACTTGGGCTACACGTTCCAGGTAGGGCCGGAGTGCGAGTTCTTTCTGTTCGACACGGACGAGAATGCCATGCCCACCACGAACACCCACGAGCAGGCGGGTTATTTCGACATCGGCCCTCTGGACGGCGGGGAGAACGCCAGGCGGGAAATCGTCATGACGCTGGAAGATATGGGGCTGATCATCGAGGCTTCTCATCACGAGAGCGCACCGGCCCAGCATGAAATCGATCTGCGCTATGACGAAGCGCTGGCGGTGGCGGATAATATCATGACGTTCAAGCTGGCGGTGCGGACTATTGCCAAGCGCCACGGCCTGCACGCCACTTTCATGCCCAAGCCCAGGTTCGGGGTGAACGGCTCCGGCATGCACATCAATATGTCCCTGCACAGGGATGGGAGTAATCTTTTTGAAGACAGCAGTGACGCCCAGGGTTTAAGCAAAGAGGCCTATTATTTCATCGGGGGCATCATGCGGCACATCAAGGGGATGGCGGCTGTCACCAACCAGCTGGTGAATTCTTATAAAAGGCTGGTGCCGGGGTATGACGCGCCGGTCTATATCGCGTGGAGCACCACCAACCGAAGCCCCTTAATCCGCATTCCCGCAGAGCGGGGCGGCAGCACCAGGATAGAGCTGCGCAGCCCGGATTCCGCGGCGAATCCCTATCTGATGCTGGCCGTATGCCTGAAAGCGGGATTGGACGGTATCGTGAACCAGATTGAGCCGCCGGAAAGCGTGGACTGCAATATCTATACCATGACAGAAGCGGAGCGCAGACGGCTTGGCATCGAGAATCTGCCAGGGACGCTGATAGAGGCTGTGGAGGAGCTGAAGAAGGACGCTTTCATTCTGGATGTGCTGGGGAAGCATGTTGCGGAGAAATATATCGCCGCCAAGGAACAGGAGTGGCAGCAGTACCGGGCGCATGTGTCGGAGTGGGAGATTCAGCAGTATCTGTATCGCTATTAGGAGATGGACATCGGGCTCTGGTGGGGGAGGATTTTCTATGGAGAAGGGCGGTATTGCCTGATGAGGGGGTGAGGACGCTTGACGAATTTGATTGTGGCTTTGCCGAAGCCGGAGGACGCGAAGGGCATCAAGAACGTGCTGGTGCGGGGCGGTTTTCGGGTGACGGGCGTCTGCACTACCGGGGCACAGGTCATCAGCCAGGTGGACGGGCTGGGGGACGGCATCGTCATCTGCGGCTATAAGCTGGCGGACATGGTGTATTCCCAGCTGCGGGAATGTCTGCCGCCGGGGTTCGAGATGCTCCTGCTGGCCTCTGACAGGCTATTGAAAGAGTGCGGCGGGGAGGGAATCGTATGCCTGTCCATGCCGCTGAAGGTGAACGACCTGATCAGTACTGTGGGGATGATGGAGGAAGGAATCGTCCGCCGCAGACGGAAGGCGAGGAGTGCCCCAAAGGCCAGGAGCGCAGAGGAGACGGCCCTGCTGAGGGAGGCGAAGGAGATTCTGATGGCGAGGAACCATCTGACGGAGGACGAGGCCCATAAATATCTGCAGAAATGCAGCATGGACAGCGGGACGAACCTGGTGGAGACGGCGGCTATGGTTCTGGCTATGATGAAAGCGTAGAAGCGTGAAAAGCGTGAGAAGAAGTTCTAAGGCAACAAAGTACGTTGCCTAAGAACTTCTAGGCTCGCATGAGCGAATGAATTCGCTCGCAAGCCAGTCTCACAGCGTGAGAAGTGCACTCACGCGGAAGAATGCCCAGGCGAATTCTATTCGCCTTGTGCATGGGCATTCTTCCAGACTTGCACCAAGTTAGGAATTGTCGGAAAATAACTGCTGCAATTGCTTCAGGCAAAAGCCCGGAAATACAATAAAAATTGCCATAAACTTGCAGCAGTTATTTGTAGACAATTCCTTATAGTAAACTTTCACGGGCTTAATCTCTCAGGGGCTGATACCCCGCAGCTCTACTGCGACCAGAATTTTACCGAGCAAAGCGAGGTTGGGGCTAATGCTCCGCTGCTTGTTGTGGGGAAGTTTATTATTTTTACTCTGGCGAATTATGCTGATTGCTGTTGCGGTTCCGGCTTTGAATCAAAGTAAGAATAATTATAATGTTTACTTTAATATTTTGTATGCGGGAGGTAGGGGATTTGAAATTTACTAAGATGCAGGGATGTGGGAATGATTATGTTTATGTCAATGGATTTGAGGAGAGGGTTTCGGATTCCGAGAAACCGGAACTTGTGAGACGGTTGAGCGACAGGCACTTTGGCATTGGAGGGGATGGGGTGATTTTCATCAATCCGGCGGCGGAGGCGGATTTTGAGATGGAGATGTACAACGCGGACGGCTCCCGGTCGGAGATGTGCGGCAACGGTATCCGCTGTGTGGGGAAATTCGTCTATGACAAGGGGCTGACGGACAAGAGGCGCATCAGCGTGGTCAGCGCGGGGAAAATAAAGTATCTGGATTTGACTGTGGAGGGGACGGACGGAAGCGCCGGCAGGGGAGAGGTGGCGCGGGTGCGGGTCAATATGGGAAGCCCCATTCTGGAACCGGCGCTGATTCCGGTGGAGGCTGCCGGGGACAGGGTGGTGGATGAGCCGATTCTGGTGGGCGGCAGAGAATACCGCATGACCTGTGTGTCCATGGGGAATCCTCATGCTGTGGTCTTCTCGGAGCATGTGGTGGAGATGGCGCTGGAGCAGATTGGGCCTTTGTTTGAGGGCCATGAGCGATTCCCCAACCGGATCAATACGGAATTTGTGGAGATTCGGGACAGGAAGAATTGTTTCATGCGGGTCTGGGAGCGGGGCACCGGCGAGACGTTCGCCTGTGGCACCGGGTGCTGCGCGGTGCTGGTGGCAGGCGTGCTAAATGGCTTGACAGACAATGCCATAACGGTTAAGCTGTTAGGGGGTGAACTGTTCATTGAATGGGACAGGGAGGAAAACCTGATATATATGACAGGGCCGGCGGTTACGGTGTTTGAAGGCGAAGTGTGAGAAGTGCGCTCACACGGAGAAATGCTTTGTGTGTTTTTGGAGTTTTGCGGTTTTTGCGCTTTGCGTGTACATGCCCGCCAGGGGCAGAGAGGGGTAAAAATGTATAAGATTAACGACAATTATCAGAAGCTTCCGGGAAGCTATCTGTTTTCAACGATTGGGAAGAAAGTGGGCGCTTACAGCGCGGCGCATCCGGAGCGGCGGATCATCCGCCTTGGCATCGGGGACGTGACGCTGCCGCTGGCACCGGCCATCATAGAGGCTCTGCACGGCGCTGTGGACGAGATGGGAAAGGCGGAGACTTTCAGGGGATATGCGCCGGATCTGGGCTATGATTTTCTGCGGGAGACGATTGCGGAGCATGATTACAGGGCCAGGGGCTGTGACATTGGGGCGGACGAGATTTTCGTCTCTGACGGGGCGAAATGCGATTCCGGCAATATCCAGGAGATTTTCAGCCTGGATAACCGGATAGCGGTGTGCGACCCGGTGTATCCGGTGTATGTGGACTCGAATGTGATGGCGGGGCGGGCAGGGGAATATGATCCGGCCAGTCAGGTCTGGAGCAATGTGATTTATATGCCCTGTACCGCGGAGAACGATTTTGTGCCGGAGCTGCCGAAGGAGACGCCGGATTTGATTTATCTGTGTTTTCCGAACAATCCCACCGGCGCGGCAGTCAGCAGAAGCAAGCTTCAGGAATGGGTGGACTATGCGATGAAGGTGGGCGCTGTGATCCTGTATGACGCTGCTTATGAGGCCTATATCAGGTCGGAGGACGTGCCCCACAGCATCTATGAGTGCCAGGGCGCGCAGAGTTGTGCCATTGAGCTCCGCTCTTTTTCGAAGAATGCGGGATTTACGGGATTGCGTCTTGGATTTGCCGTAGTTCCGAAAGGATTGAAGTGCGGAGAGGTCTCCCTTCACGACATGTGGGCCAGAAGGCACGGTACGAAGTACAATGGTGCGCCTTATATCGTCCAGCGGGCGGGGGAGGCGGTGTATTCTGAGGCCGGAAGGGCACAGCTGGCGGAGCAGATCGCCTATTACAGGAAGAATGCGGATTATATTTTCAATGGCCTGAGAGACGCGGGCTACCGGGTGTCCGGCGGCGTCGATTCCCCCTATGTCTGGCTGAAAGTCCCGGAGGGGATGACCAGCTGGGAATTCTTCGACTGCCTGTTGGAGAGGGCGAATGTGGTGGGGACGCCGGGTTCGGGCTTCGGCCCCAGCGGGGAAGGGTATTTCAGGCTGACGGCTTTCGGCAGCTATGAGAACACTGTGGAGGCTGTGGACAGGATTCGGGCTTTGCAGATTTAGAGGGGCATGCCGCTGTCTTCATGGGAATAAGGAATTGTCGGGAGGGAACAGGGATATGGAGACTGGGCCGCAGGAAAAGAGGATGATTCATTATGATTTGCTCCGCATCTTGGCCGCTTTCAGCGTGGTGATGCTGCACAGCGCCGGGCAGAAGTGGTATGTGCTTCCGGTGACGGGCAGGGAATGGCAGATCGCGGATGCGTGGGACGCGCTGTTCCGCTTCGGCGTTCCGATTTTTGTGATGATCAGCGGAGCGATTTTCCTGAACAGGGACAGCAGCATCAGAAGGCTCTATTGCCACAACATCCTCCGGCTGCTGGTGACATACTGGATTTGGTCGGGGTTATACGGTTTGTATGACTGTCGGAATTATGACCTGGAGGCCGCGGGGTGGAAGGTCGTGGCCAAGGAGATGCTCACCGGCAGATATCATCTCTGGTTTCTGCCCATGATCGTGGCGGTTTATATGCTGCTGCCGATCCTGCGGAGCTGGGTCAAGAACGCGGAGAGAAAAAATCTGGAATATTTCCTGATGCTGTTCTTAATCCTGAAGATAGGGATGTCCACGGTGTCCGCCCTGAGCGCCTCCTATCTGGTGGAATATGCCACAGAGCTGCTGGATGCCATGGAAATCGGTATGGCGTGCAGCTATATAGGATATTTCGTGTACGGGTACTATATTGTCCGTTACGGAATCCCGAAAAAGTGGCACAGGGCCATCTATATTGGGGTGATTCCCTGCGCGGCGCTGAATATTTTGCTGGACAGATATCTGTCCATTAGGGCCGGGGAGCCTGTGGGGCAGATTTATGACAGTTACGGAGTGTTCACGTTTGTGATCGTGACGGCGCTTTTCCTTTTCTTTACGGATGTGATGGGCAAGGTCTCCTACAGCGGCCCGGCGGCCCGGATTATCCGTGAACTGTCCGAGGCCACGCTGGGCGTTTATGTGATGCATGTGGGCCTGTTGGAAATCCTGGAGGAAAGGGGCATCGACACCATGCTGCTTCCCAATATAGTGGGGATTCCGCTGATGGCCCTTGGCTGTTACGCGGCCTGCTCTCTCCTGGCGGCCTGTCTGCGCCGCATTCCGGTGCTGGGCAGGTATCTGTGCTGAAAGGGCAGAAACCGGCAGAAACAAAGTCCTGAAAAACACTTGCCAAGCAGAAAGAAATGTGATAGCATATCGACATATCAAAAAATGCCATGAAGGAGACTCTTTTCGGGAAAGGCAACAGGAAGGCGGCGTCACCGACTGAAAGCGCTGCCGGCGGGAACCGATATAGGGAACGCTCCGGAGCAGGCTGTCTGAACGGGGAAGCGGAGGCTTCTGCGCTAGGGCAGCACGTCACACGCGTTAAGTGCAAGAGTGGATCAGCCGAGCATGCCTTTGATGGAAGGCACGGCTTTTCAAAGCGGGTGGTACCGCGGATAATCGATTGTACACGGATTATTCGTCCCGGGATGCAGGAAACTGTGTTCCGGGGCTTTTTCATGCGGAAATCCGGGGGATGCAGGGCAGATGGGCCAGAGGGCCGGCGTTCTGATGCCGGCAGACGGCCCTTTTCCCCGGCGGCCAGGCGCCCACAGGGCATCGCGGAGATCAGCGGAAAAAGGCAGCGGGACACGTCACGCGCAGGTGCCGGACGCGCCTGCGGCAGCAGAGAAAGGAGCCACTATGACGGACAGAAACTGTTACAGAGACATGACCATTGGAGAAATCGGAGAGCGCCACATCGGGCAGACAATCAGGATAGCCGGATGGGTGGAGAATATTCGCGACCACGGAGGCGTGTCCTTCCTCGACCTGCGGGACATGTACGGCGTGCTGCAGGTGGTGATCCGAAGGCCCGGCCTGTTAAAAGGGCTGATCAAGGAGACTTGCGTCAGCGTGGAAGGGCCCGTGGAAAAGCGCGACGCCGACACCTACAACCCCAAGCTTCCCACAGGCACCATCGAGCTGGAGGCCCGGGAGATCACGGTGCTGGGAAAGGTGTACCGGCAGCTTCCCTTTGAAGTGATGACATCCAAAGAGACCAGGGAAGAGGTGCGCCTCATATACCGCTATCTGGATATGCGCAACGCCAAGGTGCGGGACAATATCCTGTTCCGGTCCAAAGTGATCGCCTTTCTGCGGCGGAAGATGACAGACATGGGCTTTGTGGAGATACAGACCCCCATCCTCTGCGCGTCGTCGCCGGAGGGGGCCAGGGATTACATCGTCCCCTCCCGCAGATTCAAGGGGAAGTTCTACGCGCTGCCCCAGGCGCCCCAGCAGTACAAGCAGCTGCTGATGGTGTCGGGCATCGACAAATATTTCCAGATAGCGCCCTGCTTCCGGGACGAGGACGCCAGAGCGGATCGTTCTCCCGGGGAATTCTATCAGCTGGATTTCGAGATGAGCTTTGCCGCCCAGGAGGATGTGTTCCGGGCAGGGGAAGAGGTGCTGTCGGCTGTCTTTGAGGAGTTCGCCCCGGAGGGCGCGGCGGTGACGAAGGCGCCCTATCCGGTGATCAGCTATCGGCAGGCCATGGTGGAGTTCGGCACCGACAAGCCGGACTTGAGAAACCCGCTGCGCATCCTGGACGTGACGGAATTTTTCCGGAAATGTACCTTTAAGCCTTTCCTGGGCAGGACGGTGAGGGCCATCAAGGTGCACGCGGAAATGAGCAAAGGGTTCCATGAGAAGCTGCTGCAGTTTGCGGTGGCCTTAGGGATGGCGGGGCTTGGGTATCTGGAAGTGGCGGAGGATTTTTCCTACAAAGGGCCCATTGACAAGTTCATCCCGGAGGAGCTGAAAGAAGAGCTGCGCAGGCTGGCCGGGCTGGAGGCCGGGGATACGATCTTCTTTATCGCGGACAAGGAGGAGCGGGCCAACTACTACGCCGGGAAGATCCGCAATGAGCTGGGGGAGAAGCTGGGGCTGACGGAGCAGAACGCGTTCCGGTTCTGCTATGTCAACGATTTCCCCATGTACCAGCGGGATCCCGAGACCAAGCAGATTGGGTTCACCCACAATCCCTTCTCCATGCCCCAGGGCGGTCTGGAGGCCCTGGAGACGAAGGACCCGCTGGATATTCTCGCTTTTCAGTATGATATTGTGTGTAATGGCGTAGAACTTTCCTCCGGGGCGGTGCGTAACCACGATATGAACATCATGGTGAAAGCCTTTGAGATAGCGGGATATGACGAGAAGACTCTGAAGAAGAAATTCGGCGCTCTGTATCAGGCGTTCCAGTTCGGCGCGCCGCCCCATGCGGGCATGGCGCCCGGGGTGGACAGGATGCTGATGCTGCTGCGGGGGGAGGAGAATATCCGCGAGGTGATCGCGTTCCCCATGAGCGGCTCCGGCCAGGACCTGATGTGCAGCGCCCCCGGTGAGGTCACGGAGCAGCAGCTGCGGGAAGTGCATATCAAGGTGCGCGGCTGAATGGGACAGTGGAAGGATGCGGTGATAAGATGCAGAGAACGGACAGGATTCCGGCATAGTATCCTGTATTGCCATGGGATTGCAGGCTATGGGGGCACAGGGCAGACAGAGGGAATCGGAAGAGGGAGAACGAGGATTTCCGCATCAGCAGGGAAGGAAAGGAGAAAAAATGGCAAATATCATCAGCGATGAGATCATAGAATATGTGGGCATCCTGGCCAAGCTGGAGCTCTCCGGCGAGGAGCGGGAGCAGGCCAAGGCGGACATGGGCAGGATGCTGGATTATATCGATAAACTGAACGAGCTGGATACGGACGGAGTGGAGCCCATGTCCCATGTGTTCCCGGTGCAGAACGTGTTCCGGGAGGACGTGGTGACAGGCGGCGATGAAAGCGAGAAGATGCTGCAGAACGCGCCCGCCCGGAAAGACGGCATGTTCGCGGTGCCTAATGTCATGTCGCATTAGCGGCCATCCTCAGAAGAGGCGGAAGGGCTCTGCGAGAAGGGCAGCCGTTTTTGGCCATCGATGGGGCAGAGAATCTGCGGACAGGTTCTCAGAAAGGAAAAGAGACTGATTATGGATATTTTATCGCTCTCGGCCGTGGAGCTGGGCACGGCCATCCGGGAGGGCAGGACTACGGCGGTGGAAGCCATGCAGGCCGTGCTGGGCCGGATAGAGGAATCGGAGGATGCCCTCCGCTGTTACATTACAATCGATAGGGAGAAGGCGCTGGAACAGGCTGGACAGGTGCAGAAAAGGATTGAGGCCGGGGAGCTCACAGGCCCTCTGGCGGGCGTGCCGGTGGCAATCAAGGACAATCTGTGTACAGAAGGGATGCTGACCACCTGTGCCTCCAGGATGCTGGGCAATTTCGTGCCCACCTACACCGCGGAGGCAGTCCGGAACCTGGAGGAGGCAGGCGCGGTGATTGTCGGCAAGACCAACATGGACGAGTTCGCTTTTGGGTCCACCACGGAGACTTCGGCCTACGGGCCCACCCGGAATCCCCGGAACCCGGAGCATGTGCCGGGCGGCTCTTCCGGCGGCTCCGCGGCGGCGGTGGCGGCGGGGGAGTGCTTCTTTGCTCTGGGGTCGGACACCGGCGGCTCCATCCGCCAGCCCGCTTGCCACTGCGGCGTGGTGGGCATGAAGCCTACCTATGGCACGGTGTCCCGCTTCGGGCTGGTGGCTTATGGCTCCTCCCTGGACCAGGTGGGGCCGCTGTGCAGGACAGTGGAAGACTGCGCCGTCATCCTGGAGGCCATTGCCGCCGGTGGGGATAGCCTTTCCGGCAGCAGCCGGGAAGAGACGCAGAAGGTGCAGGCGGCCTGCGGAAGCGCAGCCAGGAATCCGCGGGATTCTACGTATTTAGGGAGAGAAGACATCGATTTTGCGTCTTCCCTGAAGAAGGATGTACAGGGCATGCGGATAGGCATACCCAGAGACTATTTCGGCGAAGGGATTGACAGGGAAGTGGCGGAGGCCGTGCGCGGCGCTGGAGCGCTTCTGCGGGAGAACGGCGCGTTGGTGGAGGAATTCGACCTGAACCTGGTAGAATACGCCATCCCCGCCTACTATACCATCGCGGCGGCGGAAGCCAGCTCCAACCTGGAGCGGTTCGATGGCATCAAATACGGCTACCGGGCGAAAGACCCCCAGGAGCTGCACCAGATGTACAAAAAGACCCGTTCAGAGGGCTTCGGGACGGAGGTGAAGCGCCGCATTATGCTGGGCAGCTTCGTGCTGAGCTCCGGCTATTACGATGCCTATTATCTGAAGGCCCTGCGGGTGAAAGCCATGATAAAGAAGGCTTTCGACCGGGCCTTCGCCCAATACGACTGTATCCTGGGCCCGGTGGCCCCCACCACGGCCCCCAGGCTGGGAGAGAGCCTTTCGAATCCCATGAAGATGTACCTGGGGGACATTTACACCATTTCCGTGAACCTGGCAGGGCTTCCGGCCATCAGCGTCCCATGCGGGACGGACGGCAAAGGGCTGCCCATCGGCCTGCAGCTGATTGGAGACTGCTTTCAGGAGAAGAAGATCCTGCAGGCGGCATACGCATACGAGCAGCTGCGCAAAGCCGGCCCGGAACAGAACGCGGGGACAAAGGAGGGGAGATAAATGGCAATGGAGAAGGGTGTTCAAATGAATCAGGGATTTCATAAGGAATACGAGACAGTCATAGGGCTGGAGGTCCACGTAGAACTGGCCACCGCCACGAAGATTTTCTGCGGATGCTCCACGGCTTTCGGCGGAAGGCCCAATTCCCATACCTGCCCGGTCTGCACCGGCATGCCCGGCTCGCTTCCCGTGCTGAACCGGAAAGTGCTGGAGCACGCGGTGGCTGTGGGGCTGGCCACCAACTGCCAGATCACCAGATACTGCAAGTTCGACAGAAAGAACTATTTCTATCCGGACAATCCCCAGAACTACCAGATTTCCCAGCTATATCTGCCAATCTGCCGGGAGGGCTATGTGGAGATTGAAGTGGACGCGGAGGAGCCCGCGGGCAGCAGCGGAACGTCTGCCGAGGAGAGGAGCGAAGCTGTAGAGGACAGGAGGGCGTCTGCCGAGGAGAGGAGCGAAGCTGCCGAGGACAGGAGGGCGTCTGTCGAGGAGAGGAGTGAAGCTGTAGAGGACAGGAGAGCGTCTGCCGAGGAGAGAGGCGAGGCGGCAGAGGACAGAGAATCGTCTACAGAGGAGATGCAGGCCGCCGGAGAGGCAGAAGCCTCGAAGCGCTCAGGGCTCTCGAACGCTGACAGGCAGAAAAAGCGCATCGGCATCCATGAAATCCACATGGAGGAGGACGCGGGAAAGCTGATTCACGATGACTGGGAGGACTGCACATTGGTGGACTATAACCGGTCCGGTGTGCCCCTCATCGAAATCGTCTCCGAGCCGGACATGCGGAACGCCCAGGAGGTCATCGCCTACCTGGAAAAGCTGCGGCTGATCATCCAGTACCTGGGGGCAAGCGACTGCAAGCTGCAGGAGGGCTCCATGCGGGCGGACGTGAACCTGTCCGTGCGGGAGGCTGGGTCACAGAAACTCGGCACCCGCACCGAGATGAAGAACCTGAACTCTTTCCACGCCATAGCCAGGGCCATCGAGGGGGAGCGGAACCGCCAGATAGACCTGCTGGAATCCGGCCAGGCCGTGGTGCAGGAGACCAGGCGGTGGGACGATGCCAAAGGGGTCTCCTATGCCATGCGCTCCAAGGAGGATGCCCAGGACTACCGATATTTCCCGGATCCGGATCTGCCGCCGGTATGCATCGACGACGGCTTCTTGGCGGAGATACGCTCCAGGCAGCCGGAATTCCGGACGGAAAAACAGGCCCGCTACAAGGCGGAATACGACATCCCTGACTACGACATAGAAATCATCACCGGCTCCAAACACATGGCTGACCTCTTTGAGGCCACCGTGGCCCTGGGAAGCCAGCCCAAGAAAGTGTCCAACTGGCTGATGGTGGAGACATTGCGCCTTTTGAAGGAGAGAGAGCTTGACCCGGAGGACATCCGCTTCTCGCCCCGGAACCTGGCGAAGCTGATTGCGCTGGCGGAGGGCAGAGAAATCAATTCCACCGTGGCCAAAGAGATATTCGAACTGATGTTCGACAACGATATCGATCCGGAGCGCTATGTGGAGGAACATGGACTGAAGATGGTGAACGACACAGACGCCCTGCGCAGGACGGTGGAGGAAGTGATTGCTGCCAATCCGAAATCCGTGCAGGACTACCGCAACGGCAAGGACAGGGCCATCGGGTTTCTGGTGGGCCAGACCATGAAGGCCATGAAGGGCAAGGCCGATCCCGTCAGCGTGGATAAGCTGCTGAGGGAGCTGCTGTAAGGGAAGGGCGTTTTTGCGGCTGGGCCAGCGAGTGCCCTGTGCGTGCTTTCCGCAGACAAGGCCGCGCGGATAGATTTCTCCTGGACAGGTCAGGAAATGCCCTGCAAGGCCTGTCAAGGGGCTGCGGGATAATCCAGCAGATATTCGATGTATTTGATTGCCGTTTCCGGGTGGGGGCTGTTCGTTACCACCGCGATGACGGCGGGCCCGTCCTCCCCAAAGTAATAGATTTCAGAGAGAGAAGCCGCGCTCTCCAGGCTGATGCCTACGGGGATGGGCTGATCCATGGCTTCTGGATTCCACGGATTCGGGATATCCGGCGTATGGTCGTAGTCGAAATCCGGATTCGCCAGGGCGTTCTGGACGGCATCGGCTACGGTCTGATCCAGGTAAAAGAAATAGGGCTCATAGCGGTCAATCTGCTCCTGGGTCAGGATATCGCGGAGGTCATGAAAGCTCTCATTGTAGGCATATTGCTGGATGACCGCCTCATTGGAGAGGAAGACATCGATTTCGCTGGCGGCCAGATAGGCCATCAGCTTCTGGGAGGAAGCCAGGCTGTCCTGGCTGGGGGATTCGAAGTCCAGATGCAGGGTGTCGTCGATCAGGACGCTATAGGTGTTCAGGTCGATTCCGGCGTACTGAGCGAAACCCTGCACATGCTCCTCGCTGGATTCTATGGGGAACGAATTGATGAAAGCGGCATAGAAAGCGGAATCTTTGCTGGTCAGTAAGTGATGGAGCGTGGAGACCATTAAAGCGATAATCGCCACCGCGGCCACCACATGCCATTTATAATATTCCATAAAATAGGAAAGCTTCTCCTTCAGGGTGCCGTTCTTCAAGGCTGCCCGCTCTTCCTTAAACTCATCCATTACCGGCATAGCTGCTCCACCTTTCTTCGGCGTGTCGTTCCGCGCCATAAAGTTATTTGAATCAAATCATAATACCTTTGGAACCCGGTTGTCAATGCTCCTATTCTTACAAGATTCTAAAAAAAAGATAAAAAGATGACGATTTTAGAAAGCTCCTTGCAAGTTTAGGGAAGATAGGGTATTATGATAAATATATCCCCCGCAGAGGGACGGCACCATAAATCTTAGATAAAGGAAAGGTATGTAAAAATGAGTGACATTTATGTGGAATGTTTGGTGAAGTCGAAGACCCCCATGTTGGCCAAGCTGGGCCGTGGCCTGCTGACCTTGCTGACAGTGAGCTGTATTCTGCTGATTTTTTTGTTCCCTCCCCTGATGCTGTTTGCTCTAATAGGTGCGATTCTGTTCGGCGCGGGGGCTTATGTGGTGAAGCTCTTTACGGATCTGGAGTATGAGTATCTCTATCTGGACAAAGAGCTGGCGGTGGACAAGATTATGGCCAAGACAAGGCGCAAGCGCGTGGTGTCCTATCAGCTGGACAGGATAGAGATTCTCGCCCCCATCAAGAGCTACCGCCTGGACAATTACAGGAAACGCCAGGCAAAGGTAAAGGACTACAGCATCGGAGAAGAGCTGCAGCCTGACAGGCGCTACCTGATGTTCTATGAGGGCGGCGAGAAGATTGTGCTGAGTCCCTCCGAGGAACTGATTAAGGTTATGAAAAATGCGGCTCCCAGAAAAGTTTTTTCCGACTGATTTATTGACAGAACGATATAATTTTGATACACTCATTGAAACTTTATAACAGCATGCGGAACTGGAAACGGCATACGCGTGCCCAGCGCCCATAGATTTTATGGCAGCACTATAGCCAGAAAGTCTATGCTGGGAACCGGTACAGGGGGCGCGCATGCGGAACTGGAATAGGAGGACAAAAAATGGGACAGATTATCGGGGAAGGGATAACCTTTGATGACGTGCTGCTGGTACCCGCCTACTCACAGGTGGTGCCGAACCAGGTGGAGCTCAGCACCTGGCTGACGAAGAAGATCAAACTGAACATTCCTATGATGAGCGCAGGAATGGACACTGTGACGGAGCACCGCATGGCCATCGCCATGGCGAGACAGGGCGGCATCGGCATCATACATAAGAACATGTCCATCGAGGCGCAGGCCGAAGAGGTGGACAAGGTCAAACGCTCTGAGAACGGCGTCATCACAGATCCGTTTTCCCTGACTCCCGATCATACCCTGGCAGATGCAGACGCGCTGATGGCCAAGTTCCGCATCTCCGGCGTCCCCGTCACCGAGGGCCGCAGGCTGGTGGGCATCATCACCAACCGCGACCTGAAATTCGAGACAGATTTCACCAAGAAAATCAAGGAATCCATGACCAGCGAGGGGCTGATCACCGCCCACGAGGACATCACGCTGGAAGAGGCGAAGCAGATTCTGGCAAAGGCCAGGAAGGAAAAGCTTCCTATCGTGGACAAGGACTTCAATCTGAAGGGCCTCATCACCATCAAGGACATCGAGAAGGCGATCAAGTACCCCCTGGCTGCCAAGGACGGGCAGGGAAGGCTGCTGTGCGGCGCAGGCGTGGGGATCACGGCCAATGTGCTGGAGCGCGTGGCGGCTCTGGTGGACGCGAAAGTGGACGTGGTGGTGCTGGACAGCGCCCACGGGCATTCCGCCAACGTGCTGAACTGCCTGAAGATGATAAAAGAGAAATATCCCGACCTGCAGGTCATCGCAGGCAATGTGGCCACTGCGGAGGCCACCCGGGACCTGATAGAAAGCGGCGCGGACGCCGTCAAAGTGGGCATAGGGCCCGGCTCCATCTGTACTACCAGAGTAGTGGCCGGCATCGGCGTGCCTCAGATCACGGCCATCATGAACTGCTATGAAGTGGCCAAAGAGTACGGCATCCCCATCATTGCGGACGGCGGCATCAAGTATTCCGGCGACATCACCAAGGCCATTGCCGCAGGCGGAAGCGTGTGCATGATGGGCAGCATGTTCGCGGGCTGCGAGGAGAGCCCCGGGGACTATGAGCTGTTCCAGGGAAGGAAATACAAGGTGTACCGTGGCATGGGCTCCATAGCCGCCATGGAGAACGGCAGCAAGGACCGCTACTTCCAGGAGAATGCCAGGAAGCTGGTGCCGGAAGGGGTGGAAGGCCGGGTGGCCTACAAGGGCGACGTGGAGGATACCGTGTTCCAGCTGCTGGGCGGCCTGCGCTCCGGCATGGGCTACTGCGGAGCCCACAATATCGCGGAGCTTCGGGAAAACGGCAGGTTCGTGAAGATATCCGCCGCCTCCCTGAAGGAGAGCCATCCCCATGACATCCATATCACCAAGGAAGCGCCGAACTATAGCGTAGACGAGTAAAGGGAGAAACGGACATCCCTGCTAAAACCAGCACCGGACGGGCAGCTGGCTTTAGCAGGGATTTTTTTTCAGGGAATTGGAGCCGGGAAAAATTTCACACACATTCCACATTCCTGTGTTATGCTGCACCCAAAGGAGGTGCGCAAGCAGTCTCTATGTGGGAGGTGCTGCTGATATCCTGGCCCAGGCATATATATTCAGACAGAACTCAACGGCATATGCCATCTGTGACAAGGATACGATAGTCGGCCTGGTGATTGTGCGGGACAGGCCGGAAGCGGATAATAGATATTACTCTTTTACGGAGTTGTTCGTTGCAGATGATTTCCTGGGGAAGGGCTATGGGAATCAGGCGGTGGAAGCCAGAAAAAGCTTTATGAAAATCATGGTTTTGTAAAAGTGGGGGCCGCCGAATGGAATGAGGGATTTGATGTCATGAGGCTGGAGCTGTAGGACGGGACGGAAGATGGATTACAGGATAGCGGTCTGTGACGATGAGCAGATATTTATAGACAGGATCAGGCAGATTCTTCTGGACTGTGAAATCCGTGGATTTACGGATTCCCGGCAATTGCTGCAGGCGGTGGAGGCCGGGGAGAGGTACGATGTGATCTTCCTGGACATCGCCATGCCGGGGCTGGACGGCATCGGCCTGGCAAGGGAAATCCGGGAGACGGATGAGGATGTGGTCATCGTCTTCGTCACCAGCCGTACCTTGTGAATCCACGGCATATCCGCGCTCTATCCGCAGGGAATGTGATTACCGTGGAGGGCGAGTCATTGCCAGTGAGCCGCCGATATAAAGAGAAGGCGGAGCGGCTGCTTGGATTTAGATGACGATTATGTCAAGTGACAGTGATGTCATGTGATGATAATGTCAAAAACAAAAGAATTTTTTGTTGGAAATATTCCATTTCTGTCCAATTTCCTCCATTGTTTCATAGTTTGTAAGCAATATGACATTTCGGCAGAATGAAACAGGATGAAATCTGACAGAGCTGTTCAAATCCGGCAGGATATTCTGATTCGGCGGGCCGTTATAATTTATACTGCTTAACAGTTAAAATTTCCGAGTAACCCGACTACATAACGCCGGCCATATATGTTTCACCAGTGCAGTACGGTAAATTCTGGCGTTATGTAGTATAACAGGGAAGCACAGGGCGCTGATGCATGACCTGAACAACCATGCCGTCGCCATGCGTGCCCTGGCGGTCAATGGGGAATACGGGGAACTGGTGCAGTATATTGACGCCTTTTCCAGGAAAGTGAAGGACAATATGTTCCCTGTGCGCAGCGGCAGCATCGTGCTGGACGCATTGCTGGCTGATAAATACCATCGGGCGGCCAGACTTGACATTCCTGTCATATTTGAAGGAGTCCGGTATGCGGCGGACTTTGGCAATGAGGATCTGTGTACGGTGGTGGGGAATCTGCTGGACAATGCCATAGAGGAGAACGGAAGGTGCCGGGATGCGGCAAAGCGCAGGATTTCCATATGGATTTCTTCGGAGGAGGATTTCCTGAGGGTCACAGTGCGGAATCCCCTGTTCCATGAGCTGAAGGTGAAGAACGGCCTGCCTGTCAGCGAGAAGCCGGACGCGGAACATCACGGCATGGGGCTGAAAAACGTCCGCAAAGTCTGTGACAAATACAAAGGGACTCATGCAGCTGTTGACTTTGGCCGGCATCCTGGGGGTATTCTTCGGGGCCTCCTTCTGGATTGGTATGGGCGCGGTACTGATAGGGCTCCCCATGTCGGCGCTGAAAATCCATGCCGTAAGCAGGCGGAACCGAACCTTAGGGGAAGCCACCATGGATCAGAGGATGACGGAATACCTCCAGAATCTGTTCTTTGACAAGGATGCCGCCTATGAAATCAAGGTTTTCCGGGCAAGGGATTACATTCTTGACATGTGGCATGAGATAAGGGGCAAAGTGATAAAGCGCGCCAATAAAATACAGAAGGAATTGATACAGGTAGAGTCCATCGCGGATCTGCTGAAGATTGCATACGCAGCCTTTGCCGTCGCCGGGCTGACAGCGGGTTTCCTGGCGGGGGACATCGGGCTGGGCGTACTGGTATCGGTCCTGCAGTCTGTGGAAAGGCTGTTTTCGGCTATGGACAATGTCTCCTGGTCCGTGTTGAACCTTGGAAGGGTCACCTATGAAATCAGTTATCTCCGGGAATTCCTGGGGCTTGTGGAAGAGCCGGAAAAGAAGGAAGAAAAGGTGGAAAAGGGCGGGGAAATCGTGTTCGACCATGTGTCCTTCCGGTATCCCGGCACGGACAGGGAAATTCTCCACGATGTGAGCTTCCGCATCCGAAGCGGCGAGAAGGTGGCCCTGGTGGGGGTCAATGGGGAGGACGGCGTGGACGTGTCCAGGGGGCAATGGCAGAGAATCG
This sequence comes from uncultured Acetatifactor sp., assembly GCA_910585665.1. Classification (GTDB taxonomy): domain Bacteria; phylum Bacillota; class Clostridia; order Lachnospirales; family Lachnospiraceae; genus Acetatifactor. The sequence goes on from CAJUFI010000063.1 coordinate 19,167, forward strand.
GGAAGTTTTCCGTCATCCAGCAGAATTTCGTGAAGTACCAGTTTACGGTCAGGGAAAACATCGGCATCAGCCAGCCGACCCAGATCCACAATGACGAGCGCCTGATGAAAAGCGCAAAGGCGGCAGACATCGAGAAAATCGTGCAGCGTGCAGGCGGCCTGGATGTGCGGCTGGGCAGGGAGTTCGACGGCGTGGAGCTGTCGGGCGGAGAGTGGCAGAAGCTGGCCATCGCCAGGGGGCTGAACAGGGACGCGGAAGTGATCCTCCTGGACGAGCCCACCTCTGCGCTGGATCCTCTGGTGGAGTACGACATCCTCAGGAAATTCCTGGACATGACAGAGGGGAAGACCTCGGTGATTATCTCCCACCGCATCGGCCTGGGGCGGTTCGCGGACAAGATTATCGTCATGAAGGAGGGGAAGGTGGCCCAGACCGGCACCCACGATGAGCTCCTGGCCGCAGGCGGGGAGTACAGCCGGATGTGGCATGAGCAGGCCAGGTGGTATGAATAAAGCGACTTGGGTCAAACAGGAAACAGGAAAGAACAGGAAAGATTTGAAAACATTTTGTCATTTTTATGGACGTTGTGTCTGAAATGTGGTATAATTTTCTCCATTATATGTGCTGGCCGGAGTATAGTGTGCTTATTTCAAGACAATTCCCTACCATGGCAGGTAGATGTAGTACATAAAAGGGAGGAACAGATGCATGACAGAAAATGAAAAACTAGATCTGATTCTCCAAAAGATAAGCGGCCTGGATGAGAAGGTTGAAGGTATTGACAAAAGGGTAAGCGGCCTGGATGAGAAGGTTGACAGTATTGACAAAAGGGTAAGCAGTCTTGAGACAGACATGAAAGAAGTCAGGCAGCAAGTGGCAAAGACAAACTTCGTGCTTGAAAATGAAATTCGTGTCAATATTCAGCGTGTGGCGGAAGGGCATTTTAATCTTTCAAGAAATCTCCATGATGCGATGCGTCACAGCAATGAAGCAGAGATGCTGGCGATAAAAGTTCGCATGTTGGAATCGGATGTCCAGGAGCTGAAGAGAAAAATATCATAAAGGGATTTTGGACGGAAGAGATGCAAAGGCTTGTACCTATCAAAAAGCCTTTGCACTTTTTATCTGTTTTTTTGGAGTGTCATGGTATAATAAATAAGTCCATATTCGTGGCATGGAACGGCCGAGCCATTCATACCATGAGTGTTGCTGTGCGCATGGGCAAATAGGTCTGCCGTTCCTGGAGAGCGGGGCAGGCGTGGAGGTTCCGTTATTTATGAACGGTAGAAAGGAACGTTTTTGATGGGAGGAGCATTCGAAAGTAAACCGGAAGATAAACCGAAAAGCCGTATCTGTATCGGTCTGCTGGCCCATGTGGACGCGGGGAAGACTACGCTGGCGGAGGGGCTTTTGTATACCAGCGGCAGGATACGTAAGCTTGGCCGGGTAGACCATAAGGATGCCTTTCTGGACAACTTCTCTCTGGAGCGGGAGAGGGGAATCACGATTTTCTCCAAACAGGCCCAGCTGGTGTGGGACGGGCTGGACATGGCGCTGCTGGATACGCCGGGGCATGTGGATTTCAGCGCGGAGATGGAGCGCACTTTACAGGTTATTGACTACGCGGTGCTAGTCATAAACGGTTCCGACGGCATACAGGGCCATGTGCAGACTCTCTGGCGGCTGCTGGGGGAGTACGGGATTCCTGTGTTCCTTTTTGTAAATAAAATGGATCAGCCGGACACGGATAAGGAAAGGCTGCTCCGGGAGCTCCAGGCCAGGCTGGACAGCGGCTGCCAGGAGTTCGGGCCGGAGACGGGACGCGCTTCTTCCATGGAAGAGGAGGCTTCTGTGGGAGAGGCTACCTCTGCGGAAGAGACGGTTTCCGCAGGAGGAACACGAAACACGGAGGGGACGGCTTCCGCAGGAGGGGCACGGTATGCGGACGGGATGTCTGCAGAGTATCTGGAAGAACTTGCCATGTGCGATGAAGCGTTATTGGAGGAATACCTGGAAACGGGCGCTTTGGAAGACGCCTCCCTGGCGAAAGCCATCGCCGGACGGCGGCTGTTCCCCTGCTATTTCGGTTCCGCGCTGCGCTTAGAGGGCGTGGAGGAACTGCTGAAAGGCATCCGCAGGTTCGCCATATGTCCGGAATACCCCCGGGAATTCGGCGCCAGAGTGTACAAAATCTCCCGGGACCCATCCGGCAATCGCCTGACCCATCTGAAAGTCACAGGCGGCGTGCTCCGGGTGAAGATGCCGGTGAGCAATGCCTGCAGCGCGGCCACCGAGGAGGAAGTCTGGGAGGAGAAAGCAGACCAGCTGCGGGTGTACGGCGGAGGTCAGTACGAAGCGGTGGAGCAGGTGGAAGCGGGCGGCATCTGCGCCGTGACAGGACTGGAGAAGACATTTGCGGGACAGGGGCTTGGCAGGGAGAGCGAAAACGAACTTCCCATCCTGGCGCCTGTGCTGACATATGGCCTGGTGCTGCCGGAGGGCAGCGATGCGGTGAAAGTGCTGGGACAGCTGCGGAAGCTTGAGGAGGAAGAGCCCCAGCTCCATGTGGTCTGGCAGAAAGCGGTGAAATCGGCGCGGAATCATGGCTCCTTTGCAGGAGAGGCTGACGGCATGGGGAAAGAAATCCCTTTCGGAAAGGCAGCTTCCGATGGAAGGACAGGTTCTGCGGGAAAGCCCTTTTCTATGGAAGGAGCCGCTTCTTCCGCGGCCATAAGGAAAGGATATGTACCGGAGATTCATGTACAGGTCATGGGCGAGGTGCAGATAGAGATTCTGAAACGGCTGATTTCGGAGCGGTTCGGCCTGGAGGTGGAGTTCACGGATGGCCAGATTATGTACAAAGAGACCATCGCCAGCGCCGTGGAGGGCATCGGGCATTTCGAGCCCTTGCGCCATTACGCGGAGGTGCATCTGCTGCTGGAGCCGGGAGAGTCGGGCAGCGGCCTGCAGATTGCCAGCGCCTGCAGCGAGGACGTGCTGGACAGGAACTGGCAGCGGCTGATTTTCACCCACCTGGAGGAGCGCTCCCACCCCGGGGTGCTGACAGGCTCGCCGATTACGGATATGAAGATTACCCTGCTCACGGGGCGGGCCCACCTGAAGCACACGGAGGGAGGCGACTTCAGGCAGGCTACTTACCGTGCGCTGCGTCAGGGGCTGATGCAGTGCGAGAATGTGCTGCTGGAGCCTGTGTTCTCCTACACGCTGGAGGTGCCTGCCGCCCAGGTGGGCCGCGCCATATCCGATATTCAGAGGATGTATGGACGGTTTGACGCACCGCAGATCCAGGGGGAGTTTGCCGTTCTCACCGGCAGCGCCCCGGCGGCCACCATGCAGGGGTACCAGAGCGAGGTGAATGCTTACACAAAGGGGATGGGAAGGCTCTCCTGTACCCTGAAAGGCTATGAACCCTGTCATGACACGGACCAGGTGATAGCGGCTTTCGGCTATTATCCGGACGCGGATGTGGAAAATCCTTCCTCCTCGGTATTCTGCGCCCACGGGGCCGGGTTCCTGGTGACATGGGATCAGGTGGCGGCGTATGCCCATGTGGAGAGCGGATGGAGCCCGGAGACCGAGAACGGGGAAGAGGAAGACTTGTTTTCCGGGGAGGGCGGAGCCGCGGCCGGGGAGGGAACTGGGCGCGGACTCCATGAGGAAGACAGGACAAGAGAGGGCGGAACAAGAGAAGACCGGGCAAGGGAAGACAGGAGTGGGGGAAATCGCTCCGGCCATGCCGCTGGCAGCCAGGCGGCTTCTGCGGGCGGAAGAAGAGCGGTTTCCTACAGAAAGGAGTCCTCCTCCGACTATATCACCCAGGAAGAGATTGAAGAGATATTTACGCGCACTTACGGAAAAAGCGAGAGGGATTATACGCCATACCGATATAACGGGATGCGGCAGCCGGAACGGAATCATGGCGAAACTGCCGCGCCAAAGCAGCCGGAAGAGGAAGCGTCAGGAGCGTCTGCCGGTGCCATTGGGAGCGCGTCGGGAAAGGAGGAATATCTGCTGGTAGACGGCTACAACATCATCTTCGCCTGGGACGATCTGCACAGCCTGGCGGAGGTGAACATCGACAGCGCCCGGGACAAGCTGATGGACATCTGCTGCAATTACCAGGGTTTCACGGGATGTACATTGATTTTGGTCTTCGATGCCTATAAGGTGAAAGGCCACACCGGTTCTGCGCAGAAATACCACAACATCCATGTAGTCTACACCAGAGAAGCAGAGACCGCGGATCAGTACATCGAGAAGACCGTGCATGAAATGGGCAGAAAGCATCGGGTCACCGTAGCCACTTCTGACAGGCTGGAGCAGATGATTATCTGGGGAGCCGGGGCCACGCGACTGTCCGCGGCGGGTTTCCGGGAGGCCATAGAGCAGGCTGCCAGGAATGCGCGTGAGCAGTACGACCGCCAAAGGGAGAAAGCGCCCAATCGTCCCTTTGAGGGGCTGGAGATCCCGGGCGGGAGTCTTGGCGTTGACGGATTATAGCGCTATTCCAAGTTTGTGCCAGCCCTGTTTTTCAGGTGCTGGTTTAAGCCATTGTCGGCCATCTTTTATATCCCTTGAAAAACAATGGCTGCTTACAATTGGATCATACGCCTATTATGCGCATGAAACAATGCTTTTTTATGATGTTGACTTCTATCATCCAAGACAAAACGCCGCATACAAAGGGACAGCCCATACCGTCCCGTCCGAGCCGAAATTCTTCCGGGACAGCCGAATTATCTTTTCTGGCTGAGCCAGCTTCTGGAAATGCTTCAGGCTCCTGGCATTTACATGTTCCCCGGACTTTACCTCCACGGGAATGATTTTCCCGTTTTTTTGTATCAGGAAATCCACCTCGGCCACAGGGGCATCAGAAGTCCAGTAGTACAGATGAAAACCGCATGCCGTCAGCGTCTGGGCCACGTAGTTTTCCGTCAGGGCACCTCTGTAAACTTCCGACAGGCTGTTCCTGATGATATCCTCCGGCATGATTCCGGTAAAAGCGGACAAAAGCCCCACATCCGACAGATAAAGCTTAAAGGCAGACACATCCCGGAACGCAATCAAAGGATTTTCACCCCTTGTGACCCTTTCGCAGGAAAGCGCGATTCCGGAGAAGATGAGCCATGCGATGGAATCGCCGAACAGCCCTGCCGTCGCGCCTTTTCGGATCAGTTTGTACTGGAACTTTTTGTTTTCCTTTGCCAGCTGGGCGGGGAGGGACTGGAAGGCATTCCGGATTTTCGTGCTTTCGCTGTTGCTGGTGTATTTCGCCATATCCGCCGTGTACGCATTCAAAATCAGGCTTTGCACCTCCGGCACATTGACCAGGGACTCCCGCTCCTGATATTCCTTGATTGCCGCCGGCATCCCGCCGATGAACAGATAACGGTCATACCAGAGCAGAAGCTCCCGGTGGGCCGCTTCCGGCATTTCTGTCATTTCTGTCATATCCCCAAAATGTTCCCGTATCAGGCTTGCTAGATGCCCTTGCCCAAGGGCGGTCAGGAATTCGTCGAACCGAAGGGGATACAGCGTCTTGATGATGACTTTGCCCACCGGAAAAGAGTAAGATTCCCTGTTGATTGCCACGCCCAGCAGGCTTCCGGCAGCCGCCACATGATATTCCGGCGCTTCCTCGCAAAAATACTTCAGGGACGTGAGAGCCCTTTCGCATGCCTGGATCTCATCAAAAATCAGGAGCGTTTCTCCAGGAACGACTTTTTGGCTGAAGTATTCCTCCAGCAGGCGTATGATTCTGTCAGGTGAAAGCTCGCCCTTGAAATAATCCGCAACCATCTGCATGCGTTCAAAGTTGACATATATGCTGTTTTTGAAATAGCGGTCGCCGAATTCCCTTAAAATGTAAGTTTTCCCTACCTGTCTTACCCCATATAAGAGCAATGGCATTCTGTCCTTTGTCAGATTTTTCCACGCAATCAGCTCCTGCATGATATTTCGTTCCATTTGTTTCGTTCCTTTCTGTCAGGTTTTATCCTACTGCTTAACAGTTAAAATTTCCGAGTAACCCGACTATAACGTCAGCCATATACGTTTCACCAATGCAGTACGGTAAATTCTGCATTATGTAGTAATATAAACGGCATTTCATTCTTGCCAATCGCATAGCACATCCAGTCATGCCGTTTATCCGATTTTTGGGCAAAATTTAATCGATACATATATAAATTGCCTTTTTATAAAATCCACTACAAATAAATTATAACTTATAAGTTATCTTTTTTCAATAAAAAATCACTTTAAAATGACTTATTTGAAAATTTGTTCTATGCGATGGAAGCACAGTTTAGGCTGACATAAGCGTTCCCAATTAAATTATATAACCTCTCGGAACCTTCAGACCGCTTATCACGCGGTTTCCCGGAAACCGTTTTGCCGATTCCCCCGCTTTTTCGGCCGCCTAGTTTCTCGGCCGCCTGTTTTTATCTGTCTGAAATTCCGAGAGCCTATTTATTTCAGTTAGGAATTGTCGGGAAATAACTGATGTTGGATTGCCAGATTCTTCACATTTTGATATAGTTAATTCCCTGGTAATATGATACAATTTGACTGGACAGGCATTCATTAAAACAGAAATGGAACATAGCGACAAGGCAGGCGTATCAGAATGGGACAGAAGGTGAATCAAAATTTGAGCCGGACTTGATGGTTCATGCGGAGCTAATGCAGAGCTATAGCAAACGTCATAATTATTCTTACTTTGATTCAAAGCCGGAATTGCAACAGCAATCAGCATAATTCGCCAAAGTTAAAGATATTAAGGAATTGTCTACAAATAACTGATGCGAGTTGATAGCCTTTTTCGTTGTATTTCTGGGCTTTCTCCTAAACAAGTTGCATCAGTTAT
>CAJUFI010000064.1 GCA_910585665.1 uncultured Acetatifactor sp.
TGCACGTATGGCAAAACTGGGGACTTTCATGCTCCTTTCCTCGGATGACATGGAGACAAAGGATATCCTCCCGCTGTATTACACAAGGCAGCAGGTTGAGCAGGTCTTTGACATTGGCAAGAACAATGCGGACCTGCTACCATTGCGTATCCAGCATGAGGACACGTTCCGGGGACACCTGATGCTGACTTTCATGGCTACAGCTATTTTCCAAAAGCTGCAGAGGGATATCCTGTCCCGGCGTAAAAAAGGGGACAGGATAAATCCTGAAGGCGTATTCATGAAATTGAGGAACCAAAAGTGCAAGGTATACGAACAAAATATCATTCCACAGGAGCCAGTCAAAGAAGTCAATGATATTTACAAACTGTTGGGCATAAAGTTTCCAACATTATTACCTCGGGATGAATTAATGTAGTTGGAATTTCTCCCGGGAACTATAGCTAAATCTTAACTTCCTGAAATTTTCTCACTCAAATTGACCTTTTTTATCATTACAGCCGTTTTATTCATCACCAGACGTTATAAAAGCCATAATTTCATCGTAAGATTTCTTACTGTTTTCAATAGCTTTTATCAGTTCTTTTTTCTTTGCCTCGTCTCTTTTCATATGCAAATCTTTCAGTTTTGCAACCTCAGAATCATACTTTTCTTTTGCTTTCGCTACTGCTTCCTCCTGCTTCGTTATCTGCTCTTCTATCGAAATATCTTTCCTTGGTCTTGCCATATGCTACCCCTCTCTTTTCTCTTTTCCCTCATGTTCTGCAAGGATTTTACTCAGTTTTCCCGCTTCCCTTCGGACATATTCTGCATCTATGTCAAACGCCCTTAGTATTGCTTTCTGCGTTGCCGTTACCGCATGATCCATCCTGTATACCCCATCTGTCTGGCGCACCATCTCTATCTTTTCCAGCTCCCGGATCGCTGCCGGAACCGTCATATAATTCGGGCTTTTTTTCAGCTTATCCATCTCGTCCTTTAACAGTGTGTAGATCCGGCACCTCACTATCAATGCTATGAATTCTATCAGTATTTTTGCTCCTGCCGCCTCGTCTGACTGTACCCTCAGGCTCTTATTCCCAAGATACGATTTATCTCCCCTGAACAGCTTCTCCGATGCATCCCGGCTCTTGTACAGTTCCAACGCTTCCCCCGCTGTCATCTTTTTTGATGTTATGATCACAAAATAACCGCACAGGTTTATCTCCTGCTGGACCGCATCCGTTTTCTCCCTGGCGTATAAGAATGTCCCGTCCTTTTCATAGGTTTCCAGATAGAAATACTGCTTGAACCCGTCTCCTATTGTGACTTTTTTCCCTTTCACCTTATCAAGATATTTCGCCATCCTGTCTATCTTTGCTTCTATCTGCTCATGCTCAGCGCTTGCCTTCTGGTCCGAATAGTAGATATGGAAATATCTCTCCTTCCCATCCCCCGCATAGAGGCTTCTTTTCACTGTGGTCCCAGAAACCTTATATTTCCTGATACTGTACTCCCTTATGTTTTCAAAACTCCCCCTCTTCCCAAGGATCAGCCCCTTTACAAAAGCTCCCATACCTTTGATCATGATCACGAAATCATACCCGCACTGGTCCATATACTGTATGTTCTCTTTGCCAAAATATCCCCTGTCCAGGATGAACCCCACCTTCTTATATCCGTAGCCTTTTGCCTTCTCCAGCATGAACTGGAGCTGGGATATATCCACTATGCTTCCCGGGTACTGTTCATAAAAAAGCGGCTCCTTGTTCGCTGTGCCATATGCAATGGAATAGTTAAAGACTGGAAGCCCCTTATCATCCTTTGGATGGCCATACTCCACAAATTCGATGTCGCCTGCCTGGCAGTTCTTATTCGTTGAATCATACGAAATATATATTTTTTCCCTGTGGTCCCTCGCTTCATTCCATTCGTCCACAAGCCCTATCCTCTGGTCATCTGTTACAGACACAAGGAAATCTGATACCTTTGTATCACTGTATATGTGCATCTTTTCCGTGAAAAGCGGGTGGTTATAGGCATAGGCAGGATAATACTGTGCCGCGTTATTTTCACTGATGATGGAATAAGATACAAGGTCTGCAACAAGCCCGCCGTCTCTCGTTCCGAAATACTTTTCTATCACTGCCGGAAGCCGGTAATCCTCTAAAATTTTCCGGATCACAAGAAATGCCCCTATCCTGACACAGCTGCTCCTGCAGGTTTCTGACCTTTCTTCAGGCTGTTCCAGACCCCCGAAATATTTCACATAATTCTCATTAGGGACCATCTTTTCCGGATCGTTTTCAGACCGCTTCCCAATGATCCTCTGGTCCGGCACATTGTATTTTTTCTCCGGATGGTACGTGCGTCCGACCACATATCTTACATAAATTGCCTTTCCTTTTTTAACCTGGTTTATCTTGCCAGGGACGTCCGGTATCCTCACTTCGTAATTTAAGTACATGGCCTTCTCCTTGCGTTAATATTGAGCGTAGCTTTACACTCAATATTATACCATTTCTGCAAGGTTTTGGCAAGACCGAATGGTGCTTAAAATGCCTATTTTTCAAGGTTTTCGGCGATTCTTCATCCTATCATGGCGGCATTGAGCGTCACTTTTTTCAGGAAGTTCACATTATATTCGTATTTTGTCAACACAATGCACGAAAAATATCTGTCCTGTCTGCAAATTACCCCAATGCCATGCCCTGGCAGCGTCAGGGTATCCTCAAGGCAGCCTGTCTGACCAGAGCATCCTGACCAGCAGGTACCATTCTTCCCCAGAGCCGAAATTTCCATTGCCGGAATGACGAGAGGAGATTGGACAAGGCTGTGAGGATGGCATAAAATGCCTCTCTTTCCAGGGCGGAAGTATCCACCACTATTTTCTCATATTCCTTTCATTTGATGACCTGGTTGCTCCCTATGGGGACCGTGACCAACAGCAGCAGAACAATCAGGACTGGCGTACATTCTACAAGATACAGCAGATATGTCCCGTTCTCGATGCCGTCCCGGGCCTGCTGTATTTCGTTTAAAGTGTCCTCTTTTTCAAAGGCGATGGCTTCTGTCCGTTTCACCCGGTTCTGCAGCGCGTCGCTGAGTTTTCTGGTCATCAGGTAACTGGAATCCTCAGCGACCATATTGGATGCGGACATACATACTTCGCTCATCAGAAGGTATACGCCAAACAATAAGACGCCCCTTGCCACATGGCCGAAGTCCGCCGTTGAAAGCAGCACATCTTTGCCGTTTTTTTACATACAAAGACCGGAAAATATCCATTTTCCGGTCTTTGTATGTGGCGCTTATGCTGGACTTTATTGACTTGCTTTTTTGCGGCAAATAAAGATTGATGCAGCAATCGCAAAGATAATAATAAATGAACTGACGGTATACGGAATCAATGTAGTATCGTTAGCGTTCGCACCAGTTCCATCTGCAAATGTGCCATTTAACTGCTGCATTTTGTTAATCTCCTTCACAATCTCGCTAGCACTAATAGTACTTTCTGCGTTTGTGAGCGAACGATATGTTTCTGCATCCTGTCCAACAACCAAAAGAGCCTGTTCCTGCGTATAAGGGTTATCAATATAATATAAAGTTTGGTTTGTGCTTGCGGGGAGCGCTCCCATTTTTTCCAACATATTGTACCCTCTATAGAAAGTTCCCACAACCCACTTATTTTCGTAAAACTCCAATGTAGCGGTACCCAGCACTTCGCCATTTTTTGAATAAACTACAGTGTTATAAGTGTTTGTAAATTCAAGCATGTTTAACAAGGTATTGTCAGACGAATCTCCTGTCGGGATATAAACGGGAACTAAATGCTGCAAATCCAAAGATACTTCCTCGTCAAAAAACTGATCTATTTGCTCATCGTTTAGGTTTTGGACGATGGATGTGTAAGCTGCTTTGGATGCAAATAAATTTTCCTGAGAAATTTCGCTTTCACCCAATTCAGAAGCGAAAACTGTGAATGTGCCACACAACAGTAATATCATTGCTGCGAATAGAGACAATATTTTTTCCATATTCTGCATCTCCTTTCAATAATTGTTTGAGAGTTCGCTTCAGACTTATTTCTGCGCTCCCGTCATATCGAGTGGTTTTGTATGGCCCAGTCCGCTGCAAGTCCAGTTACTGGTTCAATACGTCTCTTTCAGCAGCAGCTCCACCCTGTTCTGGATGACCGCCGTCACATCCTCCAGGCTTTTGTCTCCGTTGCAATAGATGTCTGCCTCTTTTCCATCCCCTCTTAAATCCCGGCAATCTTTCCGTCACTTATTTTTATGATACGGCTGCACCGCTCAGCTACTTTCAGATCATGGGTCACAATCACGATGGTTTTCCCGGTCTGATGGATCTGCTCCAACAGTTTCAGTACCTGATTGCCTGTCTCCACATCCAACGCCCCGGTGGGCTCATCTGCAAGTATCAGTTCCGGATTGTTCACCAGGGCCCGGGCAATGGCCACCCTCTGCTTCTGGCCGCCGGAAAGCTGCATAGGCCGTTTATGGATATGCTGCTCCATCCCCAGGGACATCAATACCTCTCTGCTCCGTTCCGTTGCTATTCTGCCTGGAACCTTCTTTTTCTCATGCAGATTGTAGAACTGGATGCTCAATCTCACATTGTCCAGAGCGGAAAGCTCATGGATCAAGTGGAAGCTCTGGAAAACAAAGCCGATATTCCGGTTCCTGCAGAATGCCCTCTCTTTTTCGCTCATCCGGCCGGTATCCTGGCCCATGAGCTCGTAAGAACCGGAAGACGGCCTGTCCAACAGCCCCGCTATGTTGAGGAGCGTGGATTTCCCGGAACCGGAAGCTCCGGTGACTGCCACCATCTCTCCCCGGTGAATCTGGAGGGACATGTCCTTTAGCACATGCTGCCTCCCCTCCCCTTCTCCATAGTATTTGTCAATATTTCTGAGTTCGATACAGGTCATCACTTCCCCCTTTTATCATATCAACCGGCTCCATCTTCCTCAGCTTGATGAACGGCATTCCCGCGCACAGCACGACACAGACCAGCATGACTGCCGATGCGGCCAAAATCGTCCTCCAGTTTACAGAGACAGATGTGCCCTTCAAAAGAAGCCCCCAAAACAGTATACAGCTGCCAGATGCGATAAGAAACGAGCTGCAGTAAAGCATCAGTATTTCCCCTGCATCAGGATGACCATATCCTTTTTTGTCATTCCCACAGCATAATAAATGCCAAATTCATGGTATCTCACCGTGGTTTCCGCCAGTATGGCCCCGATACATCCAAGCAGCGACAGGAGCAGCAGGATGCCTGCAAAAGTCAATGCTCCTATAACAGGCACTTTCTGTACTTCATAATAAGAATCCACTTCATACTGAAGCGTATAGACCTGCACATCAATCTGATTTTCTTCATATATGTTCCTTATCTGTTCCAGTTTCGTCTCTTTCTCTGTCCTGGTCCCTGACAGTCGAAGCAATATATTCATAGAATAGGTAATGCCTTCCTGAAAATCCATAAACTGGGGGGCCAGGATAAAATCTTTGTTCCTTGATATGTTCTCACTGAGCCTGGTTGCCCCGCCGAGCCAAAAACGCTGGGACGGTTCCAGCACCCCTGCCACCTCCACCTGGATCTCTTCATATTCATAAGTTTCTCCGTTTACATAAAAAAGGGAATACCGCTCCCCCATCTGATATTGTCCGCTCAGGGAAGCGCTGACCACAATCGGGACGATGCCGGAAGCCCTGTCATAATCCTTCAAAGGAGCCTCTGTACCTTTCTGCAGGGACAATCCTGTCATGGCAAGGCATCCCATATCCAGCTCATACAGGCGGAACCCTTGCCGGCCAATTTCATCAGAGTCATATACGCTCAGGGATTCAAACAGCCCCAGCCCATCTGCCAGGCCGCTTTCCTGTACCTGTGAAAAGACACTGCGGTACTCTGACAATGCAGCCGCCGGATTATCCGAAAAAACAAACTCCCCCACAGAAATATGAACCGTCTCTAATGGGGCAAGGCTTTCCACATTCCTCTTATATTGAAGGACGTTCTCGACACACCCAATCCCTACCAGTAATGCGACGAAACCGATTGTAAACTGTACCACCATCAGTATATTGTTCAGTCTCCGGCTTTTCATTGACTGTAAGATTATTTTTATCATGATATCCCCTCACTGGTCGGAAACTGTACTGACCGGTTCAAAATGCATGACTGTCTTGGCCGGAATAACTGCTGCCGCCATTCCGAAGGACAGCGATATTCCCATGGCAAATACCAGATTCTCCCACGTCACACAAAACGTGAGAAGCCTCCCGCCAAAAGAGTCCCTGAACAGCTGCATGGAAAGATGCTGGATAATGACAGCGGCAAGGCAGCCAATGCAGGACATTGCCAGCACTTCCAGGACGACAGCCCGGACAACCGCGCCGTTATCTGCCCCAAGCGCCTTCATGATTCCAATCTCCCGTTTTCTTTCCAGCAGCCAGTACAGCATCAGGTGGATAATATTGATCACAGCAGTGGAAAAAACAAGGACCGTAGATACTGTAGTCAATATCAGGGTATTCCTGATCGCACTGGTGTCCACATCATCCACCGGCCTGTAATTCATCTGTATCCCTTTCTCAGCCGCCCCGTCTATGTACTGCTCTATCTGTTCCAGAAGTTCCTTTTTTCCGTCTTCCAAATGTACCGTGAGGGCAGTGCCTTTCTCCCAATCCTCGAAACAGCCGGGATATAGTTCCAGATATTCTGCCCAGGGCATATAAACCGCATATTCCCAGGAAGTTTCCCTTGCCTGACGACCGCAGATACCAATCACACGGAAACCTGCTCCTCCGATATCCACCATATCCTCCAGGCCTATCTGGTATCTCTCTGCAAGCTGTTTTCCCAGGACGATTACTTTTTCCGAATGTTCCATCTCATCCACGGAAAAATATCTTCCCTCCAGCAATGGCACATGCCAGTGAGGTTTCCGGTGGAAAAGCACCGGGACGACAGGACTACTTTCCCCAAAACTTTCCAGCTGCCGACTGTCCATGCTCATAAGCTGCACTTCTCCATAACTGCCCAATGCTTCAATGAGCTCTTCCACATCCTTTTGCTTCCACATGTTGTTATTGGATAAAAAGATATCCAGCTGTCTCTCCGGATTCCCTCCCATCCGGTCATCCGCATACGCAAAAGACTCTCTGCATGCACTGATTCCCAGTGATATCACAAGACTTCCGACCATGAATCCGATGATAATAAAAAGAACTGTTATTTTTCTGTTTTTCCACTGGCGGCAAATATACTTATACACGCTTATCTCACCTCCACGGTATAGCGTTTCGCTGAAATGATTTTTTTCGGTATATCAACACTTTCCATATTCGGAGAAGGAATACAGAATAACTCCAGTTCATATATGCCCACAGGCATATTGTTATCAATTGTTATTTGGGCATTTGCAGACATATTTCTATCAATTTCAACTTCTATGTATGAATTCCCATCAATATTAACCTGTTTTGAATCCAAAACAGCCCAGAAAATATATTGTTCTGCATTCATTCCCCAAATATTCAAACTCATGTGAATGTCTTCGTTCTCATGAACGCGAATCAAGGGATCATCTTTATTATCCGGACGATTTAACTCAATTCCGATATCATGCTCCGTATCTTCTAAAGGACGTATAATTATATTTTGGAACTGCCTTGTCTGTTTATTTGGTTCACTTTTTCCATCCACATTGGTAATATAAAAGGTAAAATTAAGTGTATTAGAATCTCTTACTAGGTTATTTTCGTAACTTAGCTGATCAATATCCTGCCTAATATTAATAATCATATTATTACGATATTCAGTAAATAAATCCTTATCTAAAGTAATCGTTGTTTCTTTAGAGTTTTCCTTTACATAGACCTTTGTGCTGAATAATTTTTCTTCAGTTCCACCAATATAAAAAGACTGTTGTTCATAATTAATTAAAACGGAAAGTTCAAAACCTATATCTCTATCTTCATGACTTCCTAATCTAATTTTTAATTCAAAATTTCCTTTTTCATCTTTACAATCATCATAACTCATTTCATATCCTTCTATCAAGCCATTTTTATTATAAAAAGAAACTTCTGAAGAAAGTACATAGATTTTTTTCACACCAAATAAATAGTAATACCCTGCTTTTAAGAAAGACAAAATAAGTACAGTCACAATCCCTGATACTATAAATGCTTTAAATTTTCTCATTTTCCCTTTATTATTTTATTATCTTTAATATAAGACTATCCTGACATCATTTTAAATTAAAAAATTTCGCTAATTTAAAACAAAGAAATAGTGATAATACCTACTTGCCGACAGCGCCACCAAGTGCTTTCACTACTATTTTATTACCTGGATGCAAAACTTCAAAAGGACTGGTTATAATTTATCATATTTTGCCAAATACGAACATGCCAAAACTGGAAAATGGATATTTTCCAATTTTGGCATGTAAGACTGTACTACAATTAAATATAATTACATTATAAACCATAAAGAAAGCGAGGATGATTAAAATGAAAAAACTTATCAACTTCCTGAAAAAAAGCATGTTAATCGCTCTGTTATGCCTTGTCGTCAACACCAGCATTACTGCAATACCCAGCACTGGCCTTACTGTGATGCCCATTCCGAATCCCTGTTCCACCTGCGGCAACCCCACTCCCGCACCATCTACAGAAAATCCTATAGAGAATCATGACTACAGCTGAGACCAGCTGCCAAAATTCTCAATATAGTAGTTTATAATGATATCCATAATACGGGCATCTCCCCTTGCGGCGGCTATGTAATATGCCCGCCGCAAATATCCTTTCGCATCTTCCAGGCGGCTTTCCTCCCATCCGCCCAGTCTCACCATCCAGATATAATTATATGCCTTTGAAACTAACAATGGCGCAATCATATGCCCATTCTCTATTTCTTTGGACTTTTGGATGCAATCCTCAATTAGCTGGAGAGCATCTTCCAGGTACCCCTCCTTATCATACACATGATACAAGGCATCCTGCACAGTAATCTCCATGGTAAGTCTGTCAGGCTTCAGCATATATTCCGCTTTCAAGCATCGCAGTATGGCATTGTAAGTCTGCTTTCCTTTCTCATATTGTTCTAAATACATGTACGCATTTCCTAAACTCAGCAATCCCAGCAGCTCTTCTTTGACAAACGGGAACACCTTATCCGTCCCATACACATACTTCTCATAGTCTGGCACTGTCATCCGCAGCGCCTGATCGACCCGCCTCTCAAACTCCTCCGCTCCGATTCTTTTATGCCGGTACTCCGCCACCGCCTCCGCCCGTGCCAGGTACTGCCTGGTCAGCAGGTTGTCATCCGCGTTCTCCTGCATCCTTCGAAGGTACTGCTCCGCCGCCGCATAGTCATACCGCTTGAAGGCCCGCTCCATGTTCTCGCGGTCTTCCAGCAGCCTGCCGTCCCTATCTACACACACCGCGTAAATCGGCTCTGTCGTCCGTCCCATCCGGCCCATCAGCTTCCGGAAGTTCGCTTTCTTCAGTTCCTGCCTTCCATTCTCGCTCCGTGACAGGACCTTTACGTCACAGATGCCTTCGCACAGTTCTTCCTGGGTCATGCCCAGGGCAAGCCTTGTCAGCTTCACCACTTTATTCATAAGGTAATATGCCAATGTAATTCCTCCCTACAATATCGCTTGATTTCCGCCAGTTCCTTCTCCATCTCCATAGCCTCGCAGACGGCATACGCCATCAGGCACTCCTCCCTGCATAGCTTTGTCCAGTCATCGCTGCCGTCCCATCCCATTTTCATCCGCCCGATCAGCCGTGCTTTGATGAAATGCAGCTCTGCCAGCCTGCGGATACCGTTCGTCCCGGCAAAGGCTTCCAATGCTTTCTCCAGGCAGAAGCGCAGCCTGTCATCCTTGCCGGACTGCTCCAGCAGCCGCATCAATTCCAGCCATATATCCCCCCTTATCTCCTCCTGATGGTCATTCTGGCAATAAACTCCCATGTATTCCGTCATATCCCACAGTGCGCTCTCTGCTCTGGAGTCCTCTTTCCATGCATCCAGCGGATGAACCATTTTCTCCGGCCTGTCCGGATCCGGCAGGCACAGATCCTCCTGTCTGTACCGGATCAATGTCAATAGCAGATCCATCTCCATCGGGGTATAAAGGTTCTTCTTCTCATGGGGCATTTCGCCGTCCTTCTTGGTCAGCACCAGCGCCTGCCAGGCAAGGCTGCATGCTTTAGCCCTGTCTGCGCTTTTCCCTCCCCTCTCGGCAAGCTTCATCTCATGATACAGGCAGAACTGCTCATGCAGCTTACTGTCCTTCGGCATCATCATCCGGTATTCCTGGAGCATTTTGTCCACGGATAGGTAGTCCTGCTCACACATGGCCAATTTCATCTCGAGCCGCTTCTCCCATAATTCTCCATCCTTCTGTCGAAGCAGGCTCTCGAATCCATAGTCCTTTTTCCCCATCCTTGCCAGCAATGTCTCTACGACCAGGTAGTCCAGGTTCCTCTCCTCTGTCTCCACCCTGGTAAAGGTCGCGCCGGAGCATATGCCCCTATAGATTGCCTTCTTCTCCACCTCATGCATTTGCTGGTAGTTCTCTACCATTTTTCCAAATCTGTTCTTCTCCAATCTCTCATCCCCTTTATCTTCATTGTGACCCGACTCACGAGCGAATGAGGCTGGGGACATGGCAGAGAATTTCCGGCCGCAAAGGAAATCGCCCATGCCAACTACTCTTCCGTCATCTCCACCATATAGCACCCGTCCTCCCGGCGCCTGATGGTCAGGGGCTGCAGGCCGTATTCCGTGACCTTGTACCCTTCCGCCGTCAGGGACACGGTGAAGCTGGCCATGCCGCCTTTCACGCAGGACTCCTCCCTCTGGGCGCTGATATAATTTCCTATCGAATAATAGACCAGCATCTCCCGTCCGTCCTGTCCGGTGAGGACCTCATAGGGCTGCAGCACATGGGGATGGGTCCCCACCACCACGTCCACGCCGCTTTCCAGGAACACCTGCGCCCATTCCCTCTGGAACTCGTCCACCTGCTCTGAGCCCTCCGTGCCCCAGTGGGCGAAGACAATCACGAAGTCGGAATCCGCCCTTGCCGCCGCCACATCCTCCCTGACCCTGTCCGCATCCTCCAGCAGATGCACCATATGGGAGTGCTCCGCCGGAACCGGAATCCCATTGGTGCCGTAGGTATAGTTCAGCAGCGCGAAGCGGACATTGTTCCTGGTAATCGTCTCATAGGGACGATGCTCCTCTTCCTCCGCCGGCTGTATCCCCAGGCACAGCACGTTCCGGGAGGTGAAGAAATCCCTGGTGAAGCCCACGCCCTCCGCCCCTCTGTCCAGCGCGTGGTTGGTGGCGCAGGTCACCACATCGAAGCCCGCGTCCACGATTGCCTGCCCCACCTGGGCCGGGGTGCCGAACCTGGGATAGTCGCCGTACCCGGCCGAATCGTCCGTCAGCGGCGTCTCCTGGTTAATCACAGCCACGCTGCTTTCCTCTATGGTATCCCGTATGTTCTGAAACAGGAAATCGAATCCTCCATCCTCCCGCAGGCCATACCGGTAAATGGGCTCGTGGATCAGATTGTCCCCGAAGACCACGAAGCTTACGTCCGTCTTTTCCCTGGAGAACCCCCAGGAATCCCACTTCCAGCAGCTCACCTCCCCCACCGGATCCGTCAATAGCAGGCGGCTCCAGAATCCCTCCTTCCCGTTGGAGCAAAAAGCCGCCACGTCCACCCCGATATAGGAGGACATCCACTTGGGGCGTATCTCCTCTCCGGCGTATTCATAGACAAAGAGATGCTGGGACCATTTCCGCTCGTCCTTCTCTATCCAAAAGGGCCTGTGGACCCCGTACCTGCCTATCTTCCAGCACAGCAGTATCAGCTCATCCTCCCCGTCATTGTCGATGTCACAGGACAGCACATCCTGCACCTTCGCGCCCTCCGGGGAAGTCCAAATCTGCGTCCCGCCATATTCCACATGGACGGATTCCCGGTTCAGCGTTATTTCATATTCGCCTGACCGGTCATGAATCACTCTGTCCTGCCACTTGACCCACCGGGGCAGGAAAGCCCCCTGGCTCCACAGAAGATACAAAAGGGCGCCGGCTGCCGCCAGCGCCCCTATCGTAAGAGCCGCGCCCTTCCAGAGGCTTTTGCCCCCCAGGGCTTTCCTGTCTCCCGGTGTCATCCTACCATTCATAGACATACCGGTAGCTTCTGGTCCACTCAGGCTGCTTTACCGGCTTGTCATAATTATAATTGCCGTCCTCGTCCGCCTGCAGCCCCATCATCACGCGCCACCTGGAATCCGTCAGCCTGTCGTCCATGGGCCAGGGGAACTGATAGAAGGTGTACACGCTGCCCCTTGCGATCCGCAGGCTGCCCTCCACGTTCACCACTACCATGATGGTGGACGGATTGCCTGTGGCCACTTCCAGCACCTGGCCGTTAGGATCCGTGGCGATATCCGCCACCACCGCCGCGGGGTATTCCTGGCTGCTGATGGGCACACTGCTGTCGATGCGCCCTCCGCTGCTCTCGTCCCGCAGAGCCTGACGCCAGAGATGCTCGATGCTGCCGCCGTAGCCCTTGATGAATTCGTGCTCCTCCTCGGTCAGGGCCTCCTCCCGCAGCTCTTTCTTGGAAATCGTCAGCAGCTGATTCGCAATCTGGGCCAGGCGGTTCATGTTCTCCTCATCGGCGGCATCCAGCATGCCGTATCTCTTCAGCCCCTGGATGGTCAGGCTGGCCAGGTTCCCGAACCGGGAGTACACCAGAGGTTCCGGCTCCACATAGCCCCTGAAGTCGTTCTCCTCGTAGCCGCCGCCCATCTCCGCCATCACCTGTTTGGAGTAAAGAATGGTGTCATGTTTCAGCTCGGTGAAGCTGCCCGCAAAGCACTCCAGGCTCTTCTTCATCCACTCCTCGCTCTGCATGAACACAGGATAGCCCTCTCCCCTGGTCTCCAGCAGGGGCCTTAAGGTGTTCAGCCAGCTGGCGTAGAGGCTTGCCGACCAGAGAGCATTGTTCTCCTCTTTCCTCAGCACGGCCCGCAAGCGCTCCATATTCCCCAGATATCCCGCATAATCCGTAGCCCCATTGGCCTCCAGGATGCCCAGGGCCGCATCGCTGCCCAGGGCCGCGGGCACATCCAGCGCATCCGGCAGCATACGGTTTTCTCCGGCGCTGTTGGCCTGGATATTACTGTAGATTAGCTTCTGCATGATGGCAGCATCGATGGTGAAGCGCTGCCCCATGAAACGGAAGCCCGGAATCACATTTTCCTCCCCGTCCTCGATAGGCACGGAATTGATCTGGGGCGCGGAAATCACCTTCGTCAGCGCGTGATAATAGCTGAAGGCTTCCTGATTCCCCGGCAGATCCGCTATACCGGCGCCCTCCCCATAGGCCTCCTGGATGATCGGCGCGTACTCGCAGACGCCGGAATCATCGCTGGCCCCGGCGAAAAAGGAGGTGACCGCATAGACCGATTCCCAGAGCTGATAGCTTTCTGCATCATCGGAAAGCGCCTTTGCCATCAGAAGGGCGCTTCTGTCCAAATCCTCCTTCTCCTGCAGAAAATGTATCCTACCATACCACATCATGGCCTTAAAATACTGTTCCAGCCTGGGATCGCCCTCATAATATCCTCTGGGCACATACTGGGTGTAATCCTCATACTCCCCGGTCACGGCGGACTCCACGATGCCCTCCGCCCTGCTGATCTTTTCCAGCTCCTGGCTGACCACATCCGCCACATAGTCATTTACTACAGTCCCGTCATCCAAAAGTTTGGAGCCTATGGTAAAGAACGCCACATTTCGCGCGGCGGCGCTCTCCCATTCCGTGTCTTTCAGCTGGTCATACTGAGCGATGCTGTCGGTCAGCATCCTGTTGCCAAGCTGCGACACCCGGTCCACCATATAAGTCCGCTCCACATTCTTCAGCAGATAGGCAAAATACAGATGGTAGGTGTGCATCAGGGAATCCACCGTCACGAAGTTGGGAATCATGGAATACCGGTTGGTCTCATAGATCTCATAGAATTCGCTCCCGGCCCCATCGGACACCACGAAGCCGTTCTGAGCCAGCTTCGCCCCTATCTCATCCCGCAGGTAGAATTGATCCGCGTTGTCGATATTGCTGAAGTCCTGCTCTATGGTATATGGTTTCACCGAGGGCACTACCATGCTCACTGGCTCCGTGGCCGACAGATTGATCAGCCTGGGTCTCTCGTCCAGCACCAGCTGGCCCGCTGTCCCCACGGGATTGGCGCTGTCTGCCGACGAGCCGGAATCTGTAGCCTCGTCTCCGCTCTGGGACAGCTGCACCTCTTCTATTCCCTGTGCCGGCTGGCTGCCGTCCGCCGGATCCGCCCCACAGGCCCCCAGCAGGCTCACAATCAGCAGGCCCGCGATTGCCGCTTTTCCTCTAAACATTTTCATAATATAACCTCCTGTTCCAGTTCCGCAGTTATTCTCATAATCGTAGAAACCTACCCCCGTCCCACGGGCAAAAGCTTCCTGTCCATGACGGCCACCTTTTCCCGGTATATGGGGGAGCTCATGCAGTGGTTGTGGCGGCCGCCGTGATGCTCCCGCATCCCCATCCGGTTCACCCGCATGGCCTCCGGATACTTTTCGTCCAGCCAGGCCGGGCGGGCCCCGGAGGGCGTGGCCAGAACGGTGTAGATGCCGTTCTCATACAGCCTGTCTATGATTTCCGCCAGCCAGTCAAAGCAGAATTCCCCCCTCCCTGGGCTCCAGCGCAGACCAGGAAAATATGCCCACACTGGCGCTGTTGATGCCGGCTTTCTTCATCAGCCGCACATCCTCCTCCAGGATGTCAGGCCGGTCCAGCCATTGTTCCGGATTATAGTCGCCGCCGTGGACGAAGCCGCCTATCTGCGGAAACAGAATTTTTTTCTCCATAGTATCATAATCTCCTTGTAATTTTTATGCTTCCATACTGCTTTCAGTATAGTCGTATTTCCCACAGAAAGCAATATGGGGACAGATTTTTCACGATTCTTAATGAAAGGTGTCCACGCTGTAGTCATGGTAGTGGAGGCCGAACCACCGTCCGGGCATGTCGCCGGGGAAGCCGGGGGCGTCATAGGTGCGGAAACCGGGGGGATTACACAGGACATACAAGAGCCGGATGAGATATATGCATCCGTCAGGCATGATTCTCAGGATGCCTGTTCCCTGGAGTTTTCGTTTTCTTCTTCGGAAAATGACAGCAAGCTGATTGAGGGGATATCATTTGCTGATTTAACGGATTCCTTTTGCCGCCAGACCCAATGGATTGCCAAGGTCTGGGGTTCATGCACACCCTATAGCGATCAGAAGAGCATCGCCGAATTTTTTCGCCGATTCTGCTGCTGTGCACATTTTTTACTTTTATTTTGACTCCCCAAAAGTGCTTTCCGCCCTATGCGTCCAGATGGAGATGGATTTTTAAAGGATGCCGAATCTCAGGCCTCGCCTTTACAGTTTTGCTCATGATATATGTGTTTGGGCTGTGGTTCATCGTCCCAGGCTGGCTGAAAGGCTTTATAAGCTGCAGTAGCAATATCTGGATTCTGGGGACGATGTTTTCTCTTGGGGCAATAGCAAATGTGATTTATCTGGCTTATTGTCTGGGAAAGCTGAAACGTAAGATTTTTAATTATTTATAGAGCAAATTGAAAATATGGGAATAGTGTGGTATTATCCTTAAAGGAAAGGCTGATTTGGAATGTTCCGTTCAAATATTGAATCGATGTCCGCCAGGGACGGACAGGGAGGAGCAAAGATGAACAATATAATGGAAGAAAGTTATCAGGAAGACAAAAGAGCGTTGCTGATGCTTTCCGGAGGCAGGGATTCTTTTTTATCGGCCTGTCTGTTGATTGAAGAGGGATATCAGGTATACATGGTCACTTATGACAATGGATGCATATCCGATATCGGCAGCACTAAGGCGGTAGCCGAAAGAATCATCAGGAGATATGGTTCTTCCAGGGCTGTATTTGTCGGTGTACAGAGCATAGCGGCTGATCTGCATCGTCTTCAGGAGACATATCTGTATCAGACAGCCAGTGAAGTCAGCGCCAAATACCCCGATTTACGCTTTGCGCAGATGTCCTGTCTTGCCTGCCATACAAGTATGTATATGGAAGCCATCGCCTACTGCAAGGCACAGGGGATTTGCTATCTCGCGGAAGGCGCCCGGAGCAGCCAGAAATTTTTTGTAGAGCTTCCGGAGATGGTCGGCCGTTATCGAGAGCTTGCCGGACAGAATGGAATCAAGCTTGTTCTGCCGGTGTATGACCTTTCAGACGATTGGGAGCGCAAACTGAAGCTTGCAGACCGCGGATATATTCCCAAGACCCTGGAACCCCAGTGCTGGATAGGATGCCCATTGCGGGAAGAGCTAAAGCCGTGCGAAATCGAGAGTCTGGCAGCTTATTATGATAATGAGATGAAGCCCAGGCTGCAGAGACTTATCGATGAAAAGACAAAGGCTCGTTCATATGAAGAACCGTGGACCAGTACGAGCAGGGAGGGATATGTTGAGTTCTGAGACACGGCATGCGGTCTTGCTTCCGCCATGCGTTCTGTCTCCTGGCTTACAGGCGGAAAGAAAACCTGGAATCCATTGGGGGTATCCCTTCGTGGAATTGCTTATGGAGCATGGTGCGAATCCCGTTTTTCTGCCATGTCCGGAATCCTCTTTTGGCGGTTATGATAAGGGGCTGCAGCGCGGCAAGCATGGAATCGATTACTATAAGGGAACGGAAGGGTATGAGGGCTATTGTGTCCGCCTGGCAGAACAGTGGGCGGAAATGATTCTGGATATGCAGACAGGCGGTTTCGATTTTATTTGCATATTGGGGGTAGAACATTCCCCCACTTGCGCGGTGAGTTATATGTATTCCCATAAAGGGATGCTGAAACGTGCAGGGATGTTCTATGAAGCTTTGCTGCGGGAACTGAACGGAAGAGGAATGAAAGTCCCATGGATAGGAATCAACAGGACACATCCTCAGAAAGCGCTTAAGGCCCTGGAGATGCGGCTGTCCGGCAGAGATTAAACAAAAGCCTTGTGCAGAAACTCAATTGCCGCCCCCAGGCTCATCGATATCGTGGAAATCGAAGCCTATCGGTTCTGCTTTGTCAAGTTTTACGGCATCCCAAGGACTGCACACAGGGCCCCTATCATAATGCAAAAATCGGATAGGTTGAACACCACCCGGCCAAGCGGCTTCCACCTGACGTTGAAGGTCAGATAATCTACCACATACCGGCGCTTCCATCTGTCATAGGTATTGCTGAAAGCCCCGCCCCGCTGATTTCCCAGGCGGCTCCGCTGCCAGGCTGTGGCCTCCGGATTTGGCCCAATTGCTGGCGCATATAGGCGCCGTCCCCTTTGTCATAGGCCAAATGTCTTCTTCATCACGTCCACCCGTCTATCTTTACCTTTTTTCAGTATATCCCATCCTGCCTTGGTCCGTCAACCTTTCTGTCTTCCCTATTCTTTTATTGACTTTTCAGAACAGATATGATACCGTAGGTATCATAATACTTTACTGCTTTAAACCGAGAACGTGAAGAGGATGGCACAACGAAGCGGAAGGCGAAGCTTTGCCGCTGTGGCAGACAGGAGGACAAGAAAATGCCAGTCATGGAATTCCTGGAAAGGAACGCAAGAGAATACCCCAACGAAATCGCCCTGGTGGAGCTGAACCCGGAGGAAAAGGACACCCGCCGGACCACCTGGAAGGAATACGAGTTGATCCAGCCCGACCGCTTCGAGCCCTACCGCAGGGAGATCACCTGGAGCGTATTCAACGAGAAGGCCAACCGCTTCGCCAACATGCTCCTGGGCCGGGGCATCAAAAAGGGGGACAAGGTGGCCATACTGATGTACAACTGCCTGGAATGGCTGCCGATCTATTTCGGCGTGCTGAAGACCGGGGCCATCGCCGTGCCCTTCAATTTCCGCTATGACGCCGGGGAAATCCTTTACTGCGCGGAGCTGGCAGAAGTAGACATCATTGTCTTCGGTCCCGCCTTCATCGGCCGTATCGAAGCCAACGCGGAACGGCTCTCCAAGGGACGGCTGCTGATCTACGTGGGGGATAGCTGTCCCACTTTCGCGGAGAGCTACCATGAGCTGGTGGCGGACTGCTCCAGCCAGACTCCTGACATCCAGATTACGGACGATGATTTCGGCGCCATCTATTTCTCCTCAGGGACAACGGGCTTTCCCAAGGCCATCCTGCATAAGCACCGGAGCCTGACCCAGGCCGCCGAGATGGAGCAGAAGCACCATGCCACCGGCCGGGAGGACACCTTCCTGTGCATCCCGCCCCTGTACCACACCGGCGCGAAATTCCACTGGATGGGCAGCCTGGTGGCGGGCAGCAGGGCCGTGCTGTTGAAGGGCACAAGGCCGGAGACCATCCTGTCCGCCATCTCAAAAGAGCGCTGCACCATCGTATGGCTCTTGGTACCTTGGGCCCAGGACATCCTGGACGCCCTGGATGTGGGGCAACTGCATCTGGAGGATTACCGGCTGTCCCAGTGGCGGCTGATGCACATCGGGGCCCAGCCTGTGCCGCCCTCCCTGATCAAGCGCTGGAAAGAATACTTCCCGGACCATGCCTACGACACCAACTACGGCCTGTCCGAGTCCACAGGCCCGGGCTGCGTCCACCTGGGCATGGAGAACATCCACAAGGTGGGAGCCATCGGCGTGCCGGGCTACCGCTGGGAGTGCAAGATTGTAGGCGAGGACGGCAAAGAAGTGGCCAAGGGCGACGTGGGCGAGCTCTGCGTCAAAGGCCCCGGCCTCATGACCTGCTACTACCGGGACGAAAAAGCCACCGCCGATGCCCTGAAGGACGGGTGGCTGTGCACCGGGGACATGGCCGTCCAGGACGAGGACGGTTTCTACTTCCTGGTAGACCGCAAGAAGGACGTCATCGTCAGCGGCGGCGAAAACATCTACCCTGTGCAGATTGAGGACTTCCTCCGACGGCATGACAAAATCAAGGACGTGGCCGTCATCGGTCTGCCCGACAGACGGCTGGGCGAGAAGACCGCCGCCATCATCGAAATCAAGGACGGGATGGAGTGCACCGAAGCGGAGATAGACGAGTTCTGCCGGGAGCTGCCCAGATATAAGCGCCCCAAGGAAATCATCTTCAACGAGATACCCAGGAACGCCACCGGCAAGATAGAGAAGCCCAAGCTGCGGAAACTGTACGGCGCAGACCAGCTGGTGGCCCAGGAGAACAGAGGCTGATACCGTAACAAAAGTTGATACAGAGCAAAAGCTGATAACAGAACAAAGGCTGATAACAAAACAAAGGCTGATAACAGAGCAAAGGCTGATAACAGAGCAAAGGCTGATAACAGAACAAAGGCTGATAGCAGAACAAAAGCTGATAACAGAACAAAAGCCGATAACAGAACAAAAGCTGATACAGATATGACAAAATAACATCAAAGACGGGAGAATGGACAATATGACCGAGGAAATGTCAATCATCAGCAGCGAAGCTTACAACGCGGCGCGGGAGATTTTAGAAATCGCGAAACTGGAAGAGGGAGACCTCTTCGTGGTGGGTTGCTCCACCAGCGAGGTATCCGGCGCGAACATAGGCACCTTTTCCAGCCCGGAGCTGGCGGAAGTGGTGTTCGGCAGCATCTACCAGGCCACCCAGGAGACCGGGGTCTATCTGGCCGCCCAGTGCTGCGAGCACCTGAACCGCGCCCTTATCCTGGAAAAAGAGGCAGCCCTCCGGTACGGCTACGAAATCGTCAATGTCGTTCCCCAGCCCAAGGCCGGAGGCTCCTTCGCCACGGCGGCCTACAAGACTTTCGAGAATCCCGTGGCGGTAGAGCACATCAAAGCCAAGGCCGGCATGGACATCGGCGATACCCTGATTGGGATGCACCTCCAGGACGTGGCCGTGCCTGTCCGAATCCGCACCCAGGAAATCGGAGATGCCCATGTAGTCTGCGCACGCACCCGCCCGAAATTCATCGGCGGTATCCGGGCAATCTATGACGAGGATATGTCTTAAACAGGGCTTCCGGCTTGTCCGGATTAGAGGCTTAACAACGATTTTCTGGCAAAATGGCCAAATTCTGCCATCTGTGTGATTGCGTCCATGGCAGACATGATATCAGTGCCAAGGGGCTGTAGAGCTCAACCACACAGGTGGAAGTTTTGGTTCCGGCTTATCCAGGTCAGGAAAACAGCCCGTAAACAGCAAAAGCAACTCAAACCGCAGAAATTCAACGGAGAAAGTGCAGGGTTCCCACACTTTCTCCGCCGACTTTCTGCATCCTGTGTCACAGATCCTGCTTTATCCTCCCTCTGGCCACGCACTTCACGACGCCCAGCAGCGCAACGAACAGCAGCGCCGCCACAGGCCACACCAGCGATGCCCAGACCCAGTCATCAGAGCGGAAACCGATGACCAGGAAAACAGCCGTCACCACGCACCAGTAGGCTCCCGGGAAAAACGATGTCTTCTTTTTCAGCTCCTTCTTCTCCAGGGTGAAATCCCCCTCCTGCAGCAGCTTGTCGAAGCTGTCCTGGATGCTGCCCGCCCACACGAACAGGAATGCCGCCACGGCCACCAGCGACAGCAGCAGCGCCACGGAATAAATCATTATCAGATCCCCCGCCGAGAACGCCACAGCCATCATCATAGGAACCACCCCGATGATGCACAGCGTGACCCCTGCCACGATGCACATGCGGTATCGGGCGGCAAAGTCCTCTTTCTTCTTCCTGACGATTCCCTCCACTCCATACTGCAGCGCCAGCTTTTCCTTTTCCAGATACTCGTACTTCTCCATCTGCATGTCGCACAGGATGAAGATCGCCACGGCAACGGCCACCAATATCAGCAGAATGGTCATGCCAAGGCCTCCCGCCATGTCCTCCCCGATGGCCAAGGCACTGTGCCCGCCAGCCTCCTCGCCGTATTCCGACAGCGCTCCCAGCACAATAAGCGGAACGGGCGACAGGACGCACAGAGCGGCGGCAGCGGCCATCCGCCCCGCCAGCCTCCGGACCAGCCCCAGGGAGCCGTCAGCCTCCTCCACGGACACATTCCGTGTCAAAGGCGCCTCATAGACATCCTCCACCTCCGACGGGACTTCCTTTTCCAATTCGTCCTTCAGCAGGTAATCCGTGCTGACCCCGAACAGGCTGCTCATGGCGATGATCTTGTCGATGTCGGGTATCGACGCTCCGCTCTCCCATTTGCTCACGGACTGTCTGGAGATGTTCAGCTGCTCCGCCAGCTCCTCCTGTGACCAGTTGTTCTTCTTCCGCAATGCCTGAACCTTTTCTGCCAAAATCATATGCTTCCCTGCCGCTTATGCGGCTTTTCCTTTCTGCACCCTTCGTGCCGGTTTCTGTATTTCCATGCACGAATCATAGCAAAAAAGCCGGTTGACAACTACCAATCGCGCTTGGAAATCTGTCAACCGGCGGTTGCGTCAGCCATTATTGCATCCCACAGCACCGCTACCGCATACAGCGGCAGATTGATCAGCTTTTCCTGCTTCCGGTAATCTGACATGGACATCCTGACCCCAAAGTCCAGACCATAAGTTGACACAAAGCTTTTCAGGCTTTTCGCATTCAGATTTTCCTGCGCCTTGACTTCTAGCGGGATAATTCTCCCTTCATGCTGCAGCACGAAATCCACCTCACCGGAAGACGAATCCGCCGACCAGTAATAGGCTTCCGTGTCCAATTCCGCCAGTATCTGCTGACAGACATACTGCTCGGTAAGCGCCCCCTTGAATTCCGTGAAGATATCCGTTCCTTCCAGCAAAGTCCTTGCATCCAAATCCGCCATCGCCGCCAGGAGCCCCACATCCACAAAATACAGCTTGAACGCCGGAATATCCCGATAAGCCTTCAAAGGCACCGCTCCCTTTTTCACCCTGCCCACCTTATGACAAAGCCCGCAGTCAATTAGCCATTGAATCGCCAGCTCGAAATCTTTCGCCCTTGCCCCTTCCCGCAGAACGCCGTATACGAATTTCTTGTTCTCTTTCGCAAGCTGTGACAAAATACCGTCCCATACCATCTGTATTCTGGGCACCACCTCTCTCGGCGCATGTTTCGAAAAATCCTGCTCATAATCAGAGAGCAGGCGCTTTTGCACCCGCCTGACATTCTTCAGATTGCCGTCCTTGACATAAGCATTCACCGCCGCAGGCATCCCACCTACATAATAATAGTTCTTCAGCAAATCCACATATTTATCCCTGAATGCAGCAGCCATTTGAAAATCACAATCCCTGATCAGCCCGGCCAGCGCCTCGTTCCCGGTAGCCCAAAGGAACTCCTGAAACGACAGGGGTGATAATTCGATGCTGTCCACCTTCCCTACAGGAAAAGATGTCCCCTCATGCATGGCAATCCCCAGAAGGGAACCTGCGGCCAGGATGAAATAAGAATGGCGTTCGTCCTCCGCAAAGTATTTCAGCGACTGCAGCGCAGACGGCGCCTCCTGAATCTCATCCAGAATAATCAGCGTTTCTTCCGGCTCAATCTCCACGCCGCTCTCTATGGCAAGTCCCCGCAGAATGCGCTCTGTGTCAAAATCTCCTGAGAAGAGCTGCTGCATGCGCGGGTTTCGGTCAAAGTTGATATAAGCGCTTTTCTGAAAGCATGTCTTTCCAAACTCCTTCATGAGCCAGGTCTTTCCCACTTGCCTCGCTCCCCGGATAATCAGCGGAAGCCGTTCGGAATCGTTCCTCCATCTCTCCAGCTTCTCCATCGCAAATCGCTCCATGTCCTTCTGCCTTGTCCTTTCCGCCGCCAACGCACCAGGAACTGTCGGAAAAAACTGACACAACTCCCTACCATAACTGGCACATATCGCAAAGCGACTGACTTATCTAAAATTATACGGCTCTAATTACAGAAAGTCAACGGAGAAAATGTGTCATCCTTGCACTTTCTCCGCCGACATTCCGCATCCTATGTCACAGTTCCTGTTTTATCCTCTCTCTGGCCGCGCACTTCACGATGCTCATTCGGTCGCTATCAGTACATGTTCATCCATCTCCCCTCCCGCATGCCTCCTGCTCATATGTGATATTTGCGGAACAGCTGCTGTTGGAACAGGCTGTCAGATGTGGAGCGGAGCAGATCCTCCTGGCGCCCCTCGGCAAGGAGCCGCTGTATCAGTATATTCGTGCGGCGCCTCATCTCCTCCGCGCCTTTCTTCTCGCCCTTCTTCTCACCTTTCCTCTCGCCTTTCTTCTCCGCATGCCTCTTTATATCATCCAATGCTTTGCACAAATCCCCTTCCTCCTCTCCGCTCTCCTCATTTAATGTAAATTGCAGGCTTTCTCTGATATCCTTTATGTTCGTACTGGAAATCGTCTCACTGGGAGCAATTCATACCAGCACGCTTTATCGCCAATTTTTAAATGCTCCATTAAGGACATAAATCTGCCCTTTCGCCATATGCCGGCAGAATACCAAGGATGGCCGCCCAGGCAGCCATCCCTTATATCTCACTCATATTCACAGATATACCCAATCTTCCCGGAATAAAAGCTTGCCACCGAGAGGATGTCGTCCGGCACATCGTTCCACACCCACTGCCCGCTGCTGCTGAGCCGGAACATACATATCCTGGTCTCGTCCACCCCTGCGGCATCGTCATGGAAGCTGGGCTCATTGTCCAGCCAGTAAGAGGCGTATTTTGCATCCTCATTGAGGACTTCCGACCCGAAATAACCGTCATTATAGATCCAGTAATACCCACTGTCGTCATTGCGGGCGCCGCCCAGCCAGAATATGATGTTCTCCTTTCCCTCACTGGCAATCTGCTGCAGGATGGCCTGATACTCCGCGTCTGTGGTGATCCGCACCAGATGGCCGCCCCTGTCCAGACAGTCATAATACGCCTGGCTCCAGGTCACGTCCGCCACGATCAGTTCGTAGCTGTTGATGCCTTCCTCCACGGCAATGCCCTCCGCCGAAAGCTCGGTGTCGCTTTCCTGTCCGTCCTGTCCCTCGCCGCTCTCTTCGGGATATCTCTCCTCCTGTCCGTCCGCAGGCTCCTTCCCGTTCCCAGGCTCCTCCCCGTTCCCAGGCAGCGAGCCGTCTTCCGCTCCGCCGGACAAATCCTCATTCTCCGAGCCGCTCTGTGCCGGGCCGCTCCCCCCAGACGAACCGGAATCCTCTCCCGAATCCGACAGATTCCGATTCACGAAGACCAGCGCCACGATCACCAGCACCGCCACGATTCCTATCCCTCCAAGAGGCACTCTCCCGGAGCCGCCGCCCGACTTTCCAGAGCCTTTTCTACCGGCCTCCTGCCGGCCTGCCGACTCTTCCCATGCGTCCTCTTCCTCCGGCTCTGTCTCCGGCTCACTGGTGCCATCGTCATATTCTATCGTTTTTGAGTTGCATTCTGTGCAATATTCCGTACCCGCACTTTCCAGATGCCCGCATACAGGACATATCCTTTGTTTCACCGCTTCATCTCCTTCGTATCTCACAGTCTTACAGATGCTATCCAAACAATGTCATCAGGAGTCACCAGGTATTGTCGGAAATAACGGATGCAGCCTCCGGACTGCCCTTCGCCAGACTCCCCTAATCCGAACCGGCATCCCCCTCCGGATCCCACAGATTCCGGTTCACGAAGACCAGCCCCACAAGGGCCAGCACCGCCGCAATCCCTATGGCTCCAAATATCACTCCTTTAGAACCGCCCCGCGCTTTCTCCGGGCTTTTGTTACTTGTCATCGGAGGCCTGCGGTCTGGCCGCTTCTTCCTTCGGCTCTGCCCCCTATCCCGTTGTGCGCCCTCATATTCTATCGTTTTCGCGCTGCATTCCGAACAATGTTCCGCGCCTTTATTGTCCAAATGCCCGCATACAGGACAAATTCTCTGTTTCACCGTTCCCTCTCCTTCGCAATTTCGCTTCTTCCGCTTCTCACAGCTGATATCAAACCCTTTCCATTATATATGCCCTTTCGCCTAATGTCTACAATTATTTCACCCGGCATCAGTTATAGTCCACCCCAATCATGCACAGCCCCGCCGCCGGAGCCGTAGGCCCGGCCTTCTGTCTCTCGGTGGCGTTCAGCGCCGCGGTCACCTGTTCCAGGGTCAGCTGTCCGTACCCCACCTCCAGCAGCGTCCCCACCATGATGCGCACCATGTTCTGCAGGAAGCCCGTGCCGTGGAAAGTAAAGTGCAGATACTCCCCCTCCCTCCTGATGTCGATTCTGTCCACAATACGCACCGTGGATTTCTTCATCCGGGGATTCACGCAGAAATTCCGGAAATCATGCTCACCTTTCAAAAGCTCCGCCGCCCGCTGCATCTTCGCCAGGTCAGGGGTCTCGTCCAGCCTGACGCAGTATTTCCTGTCAAAGACCGATTTTACCGCCCCATCATGGCAGATATACTCATAAGTCTTGCCGGTGGCATTGTACCTGGCATGGAACCTGTGGGAAGCCTCCCGGACCTCCCGCACCGCGATATCATCAGGCAGATAACGGTTCATATAATCCCGAATCTCCTCACAGGACATCTCCGTCTCCATCCACGCGTTGGCCACCATGCCCCTGGCGTGGACGCCGCTGTCAGTGCGCCCGGCCCCGATGACCTCCACTTCCTTCCCGCACATCAGCCCCAGCACATGCTCCAGCTTCCCCTGGATGGTGTTCTGCTCCGGCTGGCGCTGCCATCCGTAATACCGGCTCCCGTCGTAATCTAATAAAAATTTAAAGTTTTTCATGAATTTTCTCCCATCTTGAAAAATAGGCCTGTACTTGTTAATATACTATAGGAAGCAAGTGCAGCTTCCTATAATCGAATGCGGCGCAAAGAGCGCGCCTTTTATCAGAAGCCAAGTGCATGGCTTCTGATAAGCTATATTATAGGAAGCAAGTGCAGCTTCCTATAATCGAATGCGGCGCAAAGAGCGCGCCTT
>CAJUFI010000065.1 GCA_910585665.1 uncultured Acetatifactor sp.
CAGTTTGTCCTTGATTGCTTCGTATTTTTTCATCCATTCTGTTGTAGGCATACTTCTTTCTCCTTTTATAGTTCCGCACCTGCCCCCAGCACCCAGACATGGGCAGAGAGTTTCCGGCTCCGAAAGGATTACGTCCGTAAATCCTCCGGGGTGCCGAATGGGGCAGTTATGCAGTCTGGTTTCACGGCAATAGCTATTGAGATTTCTTATTTGACTTTATTTCTGCCAGACCCCGAATTGCGTAAAATGCTCTGCCTGGTCTGTGGCTTTTTTGATGACATCTTTGTCGTATCCCATCAATTCCAACAATTTGATAGCGTTCCTTGTGGTCGCCTTGCCCCCTTTCAGCTTGTAGTTGAAGAATACGTCGCCCTCCCGGACATCCTCCTCGAAATGATAATTGTCGAAATCGTCCTGTAAAAGTTCCGTCAACTCGATGTCGTGGGTGGCTGCAAAGCAGAGAATCCCCGAGCTCCCCAAGGATTTCAATATCTGCGTGGAAGCCGCAATGCGCTCCACGGTATTGGTGCCCCGGAGCACTTCGTCCACAAAGCACAGAATCTGCCCCTTGCCTGCAGACGCAGCATCCAGGATACGCTTTAACGCCTTAATCTCCACGATATAATAACTCTCTCCCGAGTCCAGGTCGTCCCGCAGCGTCATGGAGGAATACACCTGATAGAACGGCGCACGGTATCTGTCCGCGGTACAGGTATGGATGGTCTGAGCCAGGATTCCGTTGAGCGCCACTGTCTTCAGAAAAGTGGATTTCCCGGAAGCATTGGAGCCGGTGAGGAGCACGCCTCTCTTTGCGGCAATCCCGTTCTTCACAGGCTTTGAGAGCAAAGGGTGATATCCCTCCTCTACCTGCATCCCTTCCCCGGCATGGAACTCCGGCACGCACCATCCTCTTCCCTTCTTTCCATCTGTCGTTCCCGCGTTCCATGGTTCAGTTTCCGCTGTCTCCGCGCCGCCATTCTGCAATGTCCCTTTCATCCCATCTGTCCCGTGGCCCTCCGGCCTTTCTGCCGCGTCCGCTCCCTCATTCTGCCGCATTCCTTCTGCCATGTCCATGCCATTGCTCTGGATCATTTCCGCCTCGGCGTTCTCCTGTCCCTTCTGTTCTGCCTCCAGCGACTCCCGGAATATCCAGATGGCGATGGCCGTCTCCACATAGCCCACCACCCCAATCATGGCATCCACATCCTCGATATGTCCCCGCAGCACTTTCAGCATACTATCGAATTTGATCAAATCCACGTGGAATATCATGCGGATGTAGTCCATCAGGATTGCCAGGATATCCCCCGAAGCATTGCCCCGGTAAGGCGACATGACCCAATAGGAATTCCGCCGCATGCCCTGCAGCTGCTTCCTGGCCTGTCTCATTTCCTCCCATTCCCGGGCGCATGCGGGCACCGAAATCTTCTCCAGCTCCCCGCAGGCCTGCATCAGCCGCATGATATAGGAGAAACTGGTGATATAAGGGTCTATCTCCCCTTTTTCCCTGAAATAGGTCAGGATATTATAGATGACTAAGGCCAGCAGTCCCACAATGGCCAGGGAAATGTTCACCCACATCAGCCCCACCAACGGCACAAAGAGCAGATCCATCAGCAGATGCTTTCTGGGGGAGCGCTCCCCCAGGACATCCAGGTTGTCCAGATAGTCGTAGAGGGAATATTTTCCCGTATGTCCCAGCTTCTTCATGGCCAGCTGCACCTGCACCCTGACGTCAGGATGCCCTCCGAAGAAGCCCACCGCCTCTTCCAGATGCTCCAGCTCCTCGCCGCTCTGTTTCAAGGTGCGCAATGTATAGTACAAATACTCCTCCCCCGATGCGGAGAGGGTATAGTTCATCCGCTTGAATAATTCGTCCATCCCCAGGTCGTTCCAAGTGATGTCGTCCAGCTGCCCTTCCTTCTGATGCCTGCCGAAATAGCTTCCCATCCTGGCAAAACGCTCCAGGGCATATTCTTTCCGGGAAAGCCCGAAATAGTCCTCATACAGGGACTGGATGAATTTCTTTTCTTCTTTTCGAACCCGCGCCGACTCCGATGCAAAGATAATCAGCACGAACGCTGCCATAGCAGCCAGAAAAACCAAAGTTTCCATAATGAATTTCCTTCTGTCTTCATAAAGGGCAGAAGTCCTCGCCAGCCTTACGGCTTTTTCGGCTCAGCCCTCCGCCCTTCTCCTAGAATCCTTTTTCCACAGAGCAAAGTCCGCGGATAAAGTCTCCGAGAGGAAATACTCCCTCTCAAACCGTAAATCCTGTCAGGAAACCCCGGCCAGGATTCCGCCCCTACGCCACCAGGAAGAACTTGAGCAGGAATATCAGCGAGAGCACATACGTCAGCACGGATACATCCTTTGCCTTACCTGTGAACACCTTGATGATGGTATAGGCAATCAGGCCGATGCCGATGGCATGTCCGATGGAACCGGATACGGGCATGGAAATCAGCATCAATGCCACCGGCACTGTCTCGCTCATATCATCAAAATGCACGTTCTTCAGTCCGGTCAGCATCAGCACGCCCACGTAGATCAGCGCGGACGAAGTGGCCGCCGCGGGAATGATGGCCGCGATGGGCGCGATGAACATGCACGCCAGGAACACGATGCCGGTGGTCAGGGCCGTCAGTCCCGTGCGTCCGCCTGCTTCCACGCCGGAAGCGGATTCCACGAAAGTGGTGACTGTGGATGTGCCTGTGGCGGAACCTACCACGGTGCCTACCGCGTCAGCCAGCAGCGCCTCCTTCATCTGGGGCATCTTGCCGTTCTTGTCCAGCATGCCCGCACGGCTGGCGGTACCTACCAGCGTCCCGATGGTGTCGAACATATCGATGATGCAGAAGGTGACAATCAGGGTCACGATGGTGAACCCGCCAATCTGGGCAAATCCGCTGAAGTTGAACTTAAACAGCGTGGTGTTCGCCATGTCCTTTACAGGGGGCAGAAAAGAAGCGGTAGTCAGAGAAGCGAAAGGATTCGTGTGCAGGAACAAAAACTGTCCAATCCAGTAGATGACGCTGGCCACCAGCATCCCCAGGATGACCGCAGCCTTTATGCCCTTCTGAGCCAGGATGACGATGACGAACAGGCCCACGAACATGGTCACTACGCTGAGCACCATCTGCGCGTATCCGGAGCCCATGGTGTCCTTGGCCAGACCGGCGGTCAGGGAGCCGAAGAAATCCCGCATCACATAGAACGGGCCGCCCTTATCGGAATACACACCCGCATTGGATCCGATACCGATGTTCATCAGCATCATGCCGATGGCAGGAGCAATGCCCAGCCGCACGCCCAGGGGGATAGCGTCCACAATCTGCTCACGCACGTTGAGCACGGACAGTACCACGAAAACGATGCCCTCCACCAGGATGATGCACAATGCGGCCTGGAAGGACTCCAGATAGGTCAGGTTAGTCATGACGGCGATATTGGCCACCACCACCGCGAAGAAGCTGTTCAGGCCCATGCCGGGCGCCATCGCGAAAGGCTTGTTGGCCACGAACGCCATCACGAACATGCCCACGGCGGAAGCGATGCAGGTAGCCATGAACACGCCGTTCCACAGATCCGTCCCTTCCGCGCCGAAGTTGGTCAGCAGGTTCGGGTTCAGGGCGATGATGTAGGCCATCGTCATGAACGTGGTAAGTCCGGCGATGATCTCCGTCCTCACGGTTGTCTTGTTGTCTTTGAGTTTGAATAGTTTCTCTAACATGTTTTACTCCCTCCTATGTAGATTTGATTAGAGAATGAAACTCCGGGCTTTCCGCCCATATATGTGAAACACAGACCCTCCCCCTCAATGCTCCGTCAGGAAGACAGAATGCGTTTTACAATCCCTTCACATTTTCCGTAGACAATCTCCGGGGTTTCCCCCACATGGAATTCCCCGTCCCGGTAAAGGATGCGGCCGCCGACCATGGTCATGGCTATGTTGGACTTGCTGCCGCTGTACACCAGGTTCTTCACCTGGTTGTGGACCGGCTGCATGTTGGGCTGGCGCATGTCTATCAGAATCATATCCGCCAGCTTCCCCTGAGCCAGCACATCCGCCTGTGAAAGCCCCATGGCATCCGCGCCTCCCACCGTGGCCATGCGCAGCACCTCTGCCGCGTCCAGGCTGGCAGCGTCCTTTTCCCGGATTTTGCTGAGCCCCGACACCAGGAACATCTCCCGGAACATGTCCAGGCAGTTGTTGCTGGCGGGCCCGTCAGTCCCAATGGCCACGGGAATCCCCCGGCGCACATACTCCGCCACCGGTGCCATGCCGCTGGCCAGCTTCAGGTTGGAGGCCGGATTGGTCACCACATGGAGACTGTGCTTTTTAAAGACATTCATATCTTCATCCGACATGTGTACACAGTGATAGCCGCCACCGCCGTATTCGAACATCCCCAATTGATCCAGGAATACCGCCGGGGTCATGCCGTAGCGCTCTACGCAGCCCTCTACCTCTTTTACGGTCTCCGCGAGATGGGTGTAGACGGGCGCACGGTTTCTCCTGGCCAGCGCTGCCATCCCCTCCAGGAGCTCCCTGGAACAGGTATACTCCGAGTGGAAGCCCATCTGGTAGCTGACCAGCGGATCTGCTTTATTCCATTTCCGGTATTCTTCTTCCTGTTGTTCCAGGGAAGATGTGAAATTGTTCAGGCCGCTGGTCAGGACACAGCGCATGCCTGTGTCCATACAGGCCTGTGCCGTCTGGCCTGGGACCAGATACATGTCAAAGACAGCCGTGATGCCCGCGGTCAGATACTCCAGGACGGCCAGCCGGGTCAAATGGTAGATGTCCTCCGGGGAAAGCTTCGCCTCCATAGGGAAAATCTTCTCCTCCAGCCACTGCTGCAACGGTACGTCGTCCGCGAAAGAACGCAGAAACGTCATGGCAGAGTGGGTGTGGGCGTTTTTGAAACCGGGCATCAGAAGATTGCCTTTGCAGTCAATCTCCGTGTCCCAGGGGATTACCGGAAGGGCTTTCCCTATCTTCCCGCTGTTGGGTTGCTCTCGATTTATGGATTGCGCCCGATTTGCGGATTGTGTCTCACCTTTGGATTGCGCCTGGTTCGTGGACTGCATTCCATCTTTGGATTGCGCCTGGTTCGTGGATTGCATTCCATCTTTGGATTGCGCCTGGTTCGTGGATTCCATCTCATCTTTGGGTTGCAGCTGCTTCGCGGGTTGCAGCTGATTCTTGGAGTCACCTTCAACTATATATGCAATCCTATCATCCTTGACCCACACTTCCCCCCGGAAGATGGGCCTGTCTTTCTCCATCGTCAGAATCTGCGCGTTATAAAGTCTGATGTTCACCGGATGGAATCACCTCCAAATCCATAGGGGAGCAGCTCCCTCAGCCCATGCACCCGATAGTCCGAATCGCTCTTTACTACGATTACAACAAAATCCTCCCCGGCGAACTCCTGCATGACCTGTCTGCAGATGCCGCAGGGATAGGCATAGTCCACAGGTTCCGCGCCCTCCATGCCGCCAGCTATGGCAATGGCGGAAAACCGCCGCTCTCCCTCGCTGACCGCCTTGAAGATTGCCGTCCGCTCCGCGCAGTTCGTAGCGCCGTAAGAAGCGTTCTCGATATTCCCGCCCTGGTAGATTCCGCCCTGCTCTGTCAGCAAGGCCGCTCCCACCGCATAGCGGGAATAGGGAACATAGGCCATCTTCCGGGCATCCAGCGCCGCCTGGGCCAGTTGCCGCCAAACAGCATCATCCCGTTGCTTTCCGCTCCCTCTGGAATCATCTCCCTGGCACTTCCCGCTCCCCTTGGAATCCAGCCTTTCCGCAGAATGTGCTTTTTCTCTGTTCTGCATTTCTGACTGCTTTTCCATTGATTGCGTTCCCCCGGATTGCCGATCATCTATATTTTCCATGCATATCCCCCAACTATCCGCATACTCCTGGGAACGTTCCCGTTCCCGTCACAGACCTCACTTGTCTAAAAGCCCTTTCATTCCCTTCACCGACTCCGTCACCAGCATCTTGAAATGCGGCGCGGCCATATCCGCGGCCTCCTGCACCTCCTGATGGCTCAGGGGATTGGCCGACAGGCCTGCGGCCAGGTTGCAGATACAGGATACGCCGCAGATACGCATCCCCATATGATTGGCCGTGATGGCCTCCACCACCGTGCTCATCCCCACTGCGTCGCAGCCCAGAGTGCGGAGCATGCGGATCTCCGCCGGCGATTCGAAGGAAGGCCCCGTCAGCTGAGCATACACGCCCTCTTGGAGGAAAATCCCCTTCTCCCTGGCCGTCTTCGTCAGCAGCCGCTGCAAATCCTTATCATACACGGCGCTCATATCCGGGAAACGCGTGCCCAGCTCCTCAATGTTGGGCCCAATCAGAGGATTCGGCGCGAAGACAGATATGTGGTCTTTGATCATCATCAAATCGCCTGCATGGAAAGACGTGTTCACCCCGCCCGCCGCATTGGTCAAGAAGAGAATCTCGGCCCCCATCAGCTTCAGCAGCCGGACGGGCAGCACCACATCGCTGACCGGGTATCCCTCATAGTAATGGACCCGGCCTTTCATACAGGCCACAGGCACATCGTCCACGTACCCGAATATGAACTTCCCGGCATGCCCCGGCACCGTGGACACCGGAAAGCCTTCCAACTCGCTGTAGGGAACCTGACATTCCACACGGATGCCGTCCGCGTAGTCCCCCAGGCCGGAGCCCAGCACGATTGCCACCCTTGGGATGAAATCCGTCCTGTTCCTGATATCCCTGTAACATTTCATCAGTTTCTCATACACTTCCTGTCCCATGGCCCTCCATCCTTTCTCTCCCGATCAGCCGCCGCGCCCTCCGGCCCCTCGACTATCGTGGAAAACACAATAAGGGAGCAACCTCTTCCCAAGGTCTCCCCCGTCAACTTACACGCCCTCCGCAATATCTTTCCCTGCATGCGTCAGCACATGACAGCTGCCGATTCCAGATACCTCTTTACGTTCCGCGTCCCTTTCACATGAATTAATAAACACATTATACAAAAAATCATAAAAAAAAGCAATTATTTTCTATAAGTCTCCCATGCCCTGAAAAATGTTCCGGAATTTCACTTTCAAAGCTGTTTTTTGAATATTCGCTTTCTTTCTAAGGGGGAATATGTTACTATGAAAGGCATGGATTGCTGCAGAACCTGGTGCGATGCGGCACGGCTGACGCGGCCCGGCTCCAGAGATTCCGTTCCATGAATATGAATATAAGGATTATAAGAAAAGGCTTGTTTATATGAAAAACGTGAAAAAATCTACTCTATTGATTATCTTGTGCTATTTCGGGCTCTACCTGGCCATCGGGCTCTCCCTGCTCCTAAAGCAGCCCTTCGGCAACCCACCCGATGAGTACAACCGCTATCTGATTCCCCAGTACATCGCACAGCATGGCACGCTCCCCAACGGCTACGAGGAATCCATCCGCATCAGCGGCTACGGCTTTTCCTACGCCTTCCAGCCCATCCTGCCCTATATGCTCCAGGGTTATGTGATGCGGCTTGTGATGCAGTTCACCGGCTCGGAAGAAGCCCTGCTCTATGCCGCCAGAGGGGTCAACCTTGCGCTGGGCCTGCTCACGGCGGGGGTGGTGCTGCTTTTGTCCAGGGAGTGGTTCCGGGACAGGCGCTTCGGCTTTTGTTTCGCCTTCCTGGCTACTTTCCTGCCCCAGAGTCTCTTCATCCATACTTATGTGAACACGGACTCCTGCTGCATGCTGTCCATCGCTGTCATGCTCTATGGGCTGACCCGGGGCCTGAAAAGCCGGTTCTCCTTTGGCGACTCCCTTATCATGGCCGTGGGCATCATCCTCTGCGCCCTGTCCTACTACAATGCCTACGGCTATATCCTAAGCTGTATCCTGTTGTTCACGGTGTCTTTCCTCTCCGCTTCCGGCCAGGGGCTTTCCTTTGACGGGAAAAGCTTTTTCAAAAAAGGATGTTTCATCAGCGCCATCGTGCTGGCAGGCATCGGCTGGTGGTTCATCCGCAGCGCCGTCCTTTATGAGGGGGATTTCCTGGGGCTGCGGGCCAGGAACGAATGCGCTGCTCTCTACGCCAGCCCGGAATTCCATCCCGACACCCGGGTGACCTGGCAGAGCCAGGGGCGCTCCATGTGGGAAATGCTGACGAAGTCCGACTTCTGGACTCTCTCTGTGCTGAGTTTCATCGGCATCTACGGAGCCATGGCCATCCCTACGTCCATCTGGATATACCGATTCTATAAGGCGCTGTTCCTGATTGGCCCCGTGCTCTGTATTGTGCTACGCTGTCCCGTGCCGCAGGAGAAGGGACGTCCCCATGACAGGAAGCCGTTATTTAGGATATTTTATCACGTAAATATGATATTCTGTATCCTTATGCCTGTCATTCTGAGCCTGATTTATTCCTACGCCACGGATTATCAGCCCCAGGGACGCTACCTACTGCCGTCTTTGCTGCCGCTGTGCTTTTATACGGTGCGGGGACTGGCGAAGGCAGGCGGCCTGAAAGCTGCCGTCCCTTTCCGCGGACATTCCTCCCGACCAGGAGGAGGAATCAGCGAAGCCTGGCGGAACCGTATCCTCAGCTGCGCCGCGACCCTTTTCTGCCTCGCGGTGGTAGCCATGTCGGCTCTGACGGTGTACGGCTATGCCTTCCCCTATTACGAGGCCAATCCTGTGGCTCCCTGATCATGGTCAACTTCGCCGTGGCCTTTTCTTACGAGCTTGGCTCCGGAACCATAAATTTATACAAGTACAGCAGGCGTTATTCCGGGAAGAATCCCAGCATTATCGAAGGGGATATTTTTAGGATAAATGTTCCATTGGATGATGCATATTCTTTTGATGCGGATAAGGTCGGAGATAAGGTCGGAGATGGTGTCCTTTATCATCTGACGGAAAATCAATATCGTATCGTCCGCTGCCTTGAGGAAAATCCTGGGATGTCTGCCACACAGCTGGCAAAAAAGATTGGCATTTCACCGAGAAAAGTGGAAAGCAATATCCAAAAGTTAAAGGAATTTGGTATGTTGCAGCGACAGGGATCTCCCAGGAAAGGGCATTGGGTTGTAAAACGTAAAATCTGAAACAATAAACAACGGCATGAATCCCCAGGGCAAGGGGCAGGCAGCTACGCCCCATTGTCCTACTTGCAACGTGGCTGATAAAAAAGCGGTCGGTTCCCGAAATGCCGCAAGGCATCTGGCTCTGATGCGAACGGCGAGTGTATCCGGCTTGCGTCCGGCAGAAGAAAAAGCCACCAATAAGACAC
This sequence comes from uncultured Acetatifactor sp., assembly GCA_910585665.1. Taxonomy (GTDB): domain Bacteria; phylum Bacillota; class Clostridia; order Lachnospirales; family Lachnospiraceae; genus Acetatifactor. The sequence goes on from CAJUFI010000065.1 coordinate 9,281, forward strand.
TGTGAACTTATCTTTTGTTCACCGGTATCCAACGCTTAGACCTTTAAGGTGTCATTGCCCCAGGGAACCGGCCTTACACAGAGGGCAGCCGCCGACTGTTTGAGATAGTCGGCGACTATTTTTCTGCCCATTCTGGACGCTTTCAGCCACGGAAATCGCTAAATAATGATGCACACCATGCCCCCGTTGCTGTCGTTCACAATCTTCTGCATGGTGTCCTGGAGCTTGATCTGGCTCTCCTCGCCGATGACCGCCACCTTGGCCGTAATTCCGTCATTTACCAGCTGTTCTACCGTCTTTCCGAAGATATTGGTGTCCCAGATGCCGCGCTCTATGTCTGCCTGGTTGATGAATCCGATCAAATCGTTGGCCTGCTCCTGGGTCCCTACGATAGGAGCGATTTCCGTCTCGATATTGGCCCGGATCATATGGATGGAAGGGCTGGAGGCCTTTATCTTCACGCCGAATTTGTTGCCGTGTTTGATCAGCTCCGGCTTCTCCAGCATAATCTCGTCCTTGTCCGGCGTCACCACTCCATAGCCTTTGATGCGCACCATGTTCACCGCGTCCAGCACCTTGGAATACTCATGCTTCATGGCCGCGAAATCCTTCAGTTTGCTGATTAGCTGGTACTCGTCCGTGATGGTCTCCCCCACCATCTCCGTCAGCATCTCATAATAGTAAGCCTCCTCCACGTCCAGCGTGACGCGGATGACGCCGTCCGACAGGCTTATGGTGTCTGTCTTACAGCGCTTTATGTACTCGCTGTCCAGCTCCACGGGCTTTTTCAGCACATCCCGGATTGTGTCGTAATCCTTCATCAGCGCCTTGACCTGGAGGATGATGTCCTGCTTCATGCGATTGTCCGCGGGGAGCATCTCCACCCATTTGGGCATGTAGAATTCGATGGAGGATACCGGGAACTCATACAGGACATTTTCCAGCAGCATATGGATATCTTCTTTCTTCAGCTGCTCACAGTTCACCGTCACCGCAGACACGCCGTATTTGTCGCTGATCTCCCCCGCCACCCGCTTCGCGTCCTCCGAATAGGGCTTCTGGCTGTTCACCAGCACCAGGAAGGGCTTGCGCAGCTTCTTTAAGGCCAGGATGGTCTTCTCCTCCGCCTCCAGATAGTTCCCTCTGGGAATCTCCCCAAAGCTGCCGTCCGTGGTGATTACAAGGCCGATGGTGGAGTGGTCGTTCATGACCTTATCCGTGCCGATTTCCGCCGCCTGGGTGAAGGGAATCTCGTAGTCGAACCAGGGTGTCTTCACCATGCGCTCCATGTCCTCCTCCATGTGCCCGGCGGCGCCCTCCACCATGTAGCCCACGCAGTCGATCAGACGAACGGACACCGGGATTTCGCCGCTTAAGACTACATTGGCCGCTTCGTTCGGGATGAACTTGGGCTCCGTGGTGGTGATTGTCTTGCCGCCCGCGCTCTGGGGCAGCTCATCCTGTGCCCTGACCCGGGCGTGCTCATCCTCCATGAAGGGGAGCACCATCTCTTCCATGAAGCGCTTGATGAAAGTGGATTTCCCGGTGCGCACGGGCCCCAGCACTCCTATGTATATCTCTCCCCCTGTGCGGTTCTTGATGTCGTTGTACAGGTCATAGGTGTTTATCGCATAATTTTCCATAGAAAAACCTCCTGCATATACTGTTAGATGTATATGTAGGAGGCCGGAAAATTATGATCCGCCTTTCGGCAGCTTTGAGCCGCTATCCCTGTACTGCAAGCTTCCGCGGCAGGTGCGTCCCGATGCCGGGAAGTGCCATATACGCATCTATCGGTCAGGTTCCTGCACTCCCGCAACGGTTCCCATGAATATCGGCAGGTTCTGTTCACAGTCCACAATCATATAGAGAAAAGGCCGGTCCAGATAGACTGTCCTGATGTAGTCTTCCATCACCGCGCTCTCCCGCTTCATTTCCACGGCAGTGGCCGCCCCTGCCTTCGTCCCCCGCTCGTCCACGGCGATGAAAGTCTTGTGCAGCACGCGGCTGATGTACAGGTTCCCTTCGGAAGAGCTGCCGATCCCCGAGAAATCCGCCCTGGCCATGTCAAAGGCATCCGCCATGCCCATCTCCTGCAGGATATCGCTGAGTTCTGCGCTGTACTCGTTCTCATATTTCGGGATGGCGGCATTCACCTGCAGCTGCGTGGGATTCGCCAGGATGTTCCGGAGCTTCTCCCCGTCCAGGGTGGCCACAAATTCCGCCACGCTCATGCCCTCCTTGGGCAGCAGCGCCGCATAGGCATATTTCCTGTCCGCGTAATATTTCAGGAACCCCGCGGCATGTTCATCCTCCAGGTACTGGTTCTCCTCGGAGTACATCATCTCCGCCTGCTGGACAGTGCCGTCCTCCTTCGTGAAATCCCCCTCCCGCACTTCGTAGTCATGGTAGATCCGCTCCCACTCCGCGTCGAAAGCCAGCGCGTTCACCAGGTACATCACCGCGTCCATGGGAATCTCGTCCAGGATTTCCTCAATCATGCCCTCCGTATTGTCCTTCACCCATCCGTTGATTTCCTTCAGGGTGGACTGGTCAAAAGGCGCCCTGCGCGCGCTGGCCCCAAAGGAGTCTTCGCATGCCTGCAGGAACTCCGGCTCCACGGCAAAGCGCTCATCCTCCGTGAACCAGATGCCGTTCGCCATGCTCAGCCTGTAGTTCTCCCCTGCGGGCAACCCTCCCTGATAGGCAGCCAGGAACGCGGACAGCTCTGGAACAGACATTCCGAAGACCTCCTCCATCTGCCTTAAGGTCTCCTCTTTCGCGCCGCCCCCGGTCATCGCCAGGGCGCTGATTATGGACAGCGGGGAGATCAGCACGTTCTTGCCCGCCTCTATCTCGGCGTACACATCCTGGGGCATGGAGGCGCCTGGCGGGAAAGGATCCTTCGCCTTTTCCATGCAGACCCCCAGCAGACGGAGCCCGAAATCCGCCACTGCCGCGCTTTCTGGCTGAGAGTTTGCCCCATTTTGACTGCCTTTTCCCGTGCCGTCCGGCTGACTCCCGCCTGCCCCGCCGGGCTGGCTGTCCGCCTGGGAATCCTCCCCGTCCGACAAGGCCCCGCTGTCCGCCCCTCCTGACGAAATCCCGTCACCTCCTGAATCGATTTTTGACGACACCGCCACATCCTCGCCCGCACCCCCGGCAGCGGACGGCTCCTCAGCCGTCTGCGCTGTGCCGCTTTGGTCTGCCGCTTCTTCCGGACTCCCGCAGCCGGAGACGGAGAGCAGCAGCCCTGCCGCCAGAAACAGGCTCATTCCCTTCCTGAAAACTTTTTTCATTCTTCCATACTTTTTCATACCTTCCTACCTCCTGGTTTTTCATTTTGCGGTGTAGAAATACCTCTTCTGACCATATGAACGATAAAGAGGCGCAAAAGTTCTTGTATCTTTACAACATGTCCGCTTTTTCATGGCAAATTTCTGCCTTCTACTGTGTCTCTTCCAGAGAAATATTGTACCGCTTAAATATTTTCGTTATTACTTCCATACCTTCTTCAGATATGGCAATTCCCTGATGGTTCACAGCTTCGGACATCATGCCGTTTCCCTTGGAGTCAAAAAGGTAAGATATGTCATTTACTTTGACCACATACTGGAACAGCCCGCCTTCAATTTCCGGCGGCAATCACGCTCTGCGTTCAACGTCCGGCTTTTGTGACCGCCACCTTCACCATAGAAGGACTTATCGTTGATTCTTCTTAGAGGCCCGCCCCTTCTGTCCGGCGGTTTCCTCAAAGTTGCTGGCTGAGAAAATTTGCAATTCGCCCTTTCGCAGTTGGAAAACCACATCTGCTTCTTTTGCCAACTCGTTGGAGTGCGTCACAATCACCACGCATTTGCCGGATTTATGGGCGCTGCCTTTCAGAATGGTGGTGATTTCGACAGCGGTATCCTCGTCCAGATTCCCGGTCGGTTCATCGGCCAGGATAACCTGCGCGTCACTGGCCAGGGCGCGGGCGATTGCTACACGCTGCTGCTGGCCCCCGGACAGCTTCAGCACATTCCGCTTTGCTTCTTCTGCGGTCAATCCCAACTGCTCCAGAATGGGGAGCGGCGGCAGTTTGGAGGTCAAAGCTACATTCTCCATCGGAGTCAGATAGTCGATCAGGTTGTAACTCTGGAAGATGAACGCCACATGACTGCGCCGGTGATTGGCAAGGCCGGTCTTTGCAATGTCCTCCCCCTGGTACAAAATCTGACCGCTGCTGGGGCTGTCCAGACCGCCCAGCAGGGACAGCAGCGTGGTCTTGCCGCACCCAGAGGGGCCGAGGATTGCGTACATCTTGCCCAGTTCCATTTGAGCGTTGATGCCCTTCAGGACTTTCTTTTTGCCGTCATAGGCATATTGCACATTTTGGATTTCCATGATATTCATAAGGCTACCTCATTTCTTCGTAAAATCATTCCATTTGTGACAGGATTGTTTTCGGCTTCAACCGCATGGCGGGGATGCAGGATGCTAACACTGCTGTCACCAATAGGACGCCGCCCACGACAACAACCAGCATAAAGTGCTCCGATGTAACGATGATGTGTTCAGCCGTTTTGCCGAACAGTGTTCCCAAGGTTCCAGCTGCCTGTTTGCTGGACAGATAGGCCAGAGGAAACGCTGCCGCTGCAATCAGCAGGACTTCCAGCAGATATTGGAGAACAACCACAGGTTTGGCGATACCAACCGCCAGCAAGATTCCGGTTTCTCTTGTCCGGCTGCGAACGGACATGGATAGAATAAGAATCATCAGCACCATGCTCACGGCGGTAATGACAACAATTAAGGTAGTAAGCAGAGTACCTGTGTCAGAAAGGGCGCTGGAGATATTTTGGTACACGTCATCGTTGGCTGTAATAAAAAAGTTGTTCCAGTTGATTGTATTGATTTTTTGCACCTCATGGATGATACTTTCAAGCCGTTCCGGGTCGGAAACAAAGAAATCTGCGGAGGCATAGCCCACATCTGCGTAATTTTCCAACAGCTTCTTCATGGCGGCTTCACTGACAAAGGCATTGTTCGTATACTCGTAGTAAGAAGATTCGTTGTAATGGTTGCGCTCGTCTGTTTTATCAGCCACGACTTCAAATAAACCAACAATTTCCAAATCCATTGTTTTGTCATCGGATAGAGGGTCATTGACTGCCTGGATGGTATCGCCTACTTTAAGATCATGTTTATCCGCAATATCTTTACTGATAACGATTCCATTCTTAACAGAGGAATCAATCGTCCTCCCCTCGCACATAACCAAAGCCCCGGACAGGAAAAGAGAATGGTATTTTGAATTGATGCAGCTATAAGAGTAAAACTGACAGTCAACAATCGCATGACCTGTAGGCTCCATTTGTTCCAGCCATTGCCCCCGACGATCAGACAGGCATAGAATGGTGCGGATCGAAGCGTTGTAACCCTCTATTCCATTGATAGCAGCGATGCTTTCCATTTTGTCAGCCGTAAGGTATTCCTGCGTGCTGTATGAGCCGCCTCTATCACTGCTCCAGCCACCTGTCGCAGTATTACGGCTGACGGTAAAATTTGCTCCTGTCGTTCCCCTGACTTCCTCGGCCTGTTCCTCCTGTACATCTGCTATGGCAAGCCCGGACAGAACCAGAGTGGTGATTGCCAGCAACAGGCAGAACAGCAGCAGGGTCTTTTTCCATTTCCTTGCGGTATACAAAACCGCTCTTATGACTAAATTCATTGTGCGCCTCCTTAACTCATCTGTGATAAAATGCTCTTGGGCCTCATCTTCATGACCGGGTAAGCGGCCAGAGCGGTGGATGCCGTGCAAAGTACCATGCCGAAGGCCCACACGGTCAGGTAGTCCTTTGCCGAAACCGCCACTATAATCTCCGACAGTCCCAAATCCCCGGCAGGTTCTCCACCACTTTCAGAGTTCCCGGTCAAATCTACTGCTTCATAGGTTTCCGTAGTCACTTGGGACAGCAGACGGCTCCCAATCTGATTGGATATAGCCGAACTGACACCATAGGAAAGAAGCAAGGCGATAGCCGCCGCCAAAATGACCTCCAGCAGATATTGCAGCAACACGGAACCTTTTGAAATGCCCATTGCCAGATAGACGCCGGTTTCGTGGACACGCCCGCGAAGCCGCAGGGTCAGAAACAGCGCCAGCACCAAAAGGCAGATTACCGACACCACGGCGATGGCGATAAAGACGATGTTCCGCAGGCCCTCCAGGGATTCCTTTGCGTTCTGATAATCGTTGTCGTAACGGGTCAGCGTACAGCTTTCCCACTCCATTCCTGGAAGCCCCTGCACCTCAGTCATGATGCGGTCAAGATCATCCGGATCATTCACATAGAAGTCTCCGTACTGGCTGCTGGCCGCGCCATCACCATAGAGCAGGAAAGAAGCGGTGGAGAGGTCGGTAAACACGATGTTGTCATAGAGATCGTAGGATGGAGCGATTCCAATGGAATCCTGTTCCTTTGTGTTGGTAAAGATTCCAGCCACCGTCACCGGGATTGTATGGGCGTTCTCCGATACAGTCCCCAGCAACATGGTATCGCCCACGGTCAAACCATTTCGCTGGGCAAATTTCTCATGAATCAGCACCTCATTTCTGCTTCCGGCGGTGACGGCGCTGCCGCTAATTAACTGGAACCCCCCATCTGTAAAATAGCTGTCCTCCTGTGAATTGGAGTTTGCCACGATTTTACCGGCATTTTCGTACCCCTCCGGCACCTGGGCCGCGCCCTCGGTGCTGATCTCCAGCGGCTTTCCACCTGCGTCATAATAGTTTGCATGGGAATAGGAGCGCAGGGTGTACCTGCCGCTCAAGCCGTCTATGGCGAGAATGCTGCTCACCGTATCCTCCGGGATACCGTTCTCCAGATGCTTTGCGTTGATGGTAAAATACCCCAGCAGGGCCTTTTTGATGTTGGCGTTTGCGGTTTCTGTGGCGGACTGGATGGAAAGGCAGGTCAGCATCATGGCTGCCATGACCAGCAGAAACGCCAGAAGCGTGATTGTCTTGCCCTTTTCCCGTATGGAATACAGGCAGGCCCGTTTCCATAGGCTCATTGCGCCGCCACCTCATTTCTCCCAATACCAAGATTTTTTCGCATGATTCGTCTGTATACCTCCTTTGGTTTTGTGCGCTCCCTGACTGGGAACATCAAAAGAATACAACCGAAAAATGGAGTTCAGGTGGAGCTGGGGTGGAGTTTCGATAAAGTTTAGGCGGGCTGTCCCTGGGGACTGCCCGGCCTGATTGGTTCACCTGTTCAGAATATGGCGGTAAAGCATACCTCATCATCGGTACTATTCATGCGAAAAGAAAATCCGTGCCGTTCTAAAATCGTTTTGACGATGTAGAGGCCCAGGCCGCTGCCGCCTGTGTTCCGGTTATGGGAGCGGTCTACCCGGTAAAATGGCTCGAATATCTTCTCCAGATTGGCACTGTCAATGGATACACCGCTGTTCCTTACTTGCAGGATATTTCCCGCCAGCGTGACGCTGATTTCCGCCTGTGACGGCGAATGAGCGACCGCATTGCCAATGATATTGGATACCGCCTTTTGCAGCAACGCCATATCCCCCTGGCAGGTACGGCCATCCTCGATCTCGGCTTGGAAACGCTGCTCCCTGTCCTCTGCGGCTCCCTGCCACTTCCGGCAGCACTCCCGCACAAGCTGGCTCAAATCCACATCAGAGAGCGTCAGGCTGAAGTCACTCCCGGCCATACGGGAGGCCGAAAGAATCTCCTTCACCAGCAGCTCCATATCATTGACTGTCCGCAGAGATTGCCGGAGATGTGTGTCATGATCTTTGTACTCGCCTACCTGATAGATCATCCCTTCCAACTCGCCCTTCAAAACGGTAATCGGCGTTTTCAACTCATGAGAAACTGCCCGGAAGAAGTCTACCCGCAATTTTTCCTGCCGCCGCTCCTGCTCAATATCGGCTTGCAGTTTTTCATTTGCCGCAGACAGTTCTTTTAGGGTGCTGTCCAGCCGCGCCGCCATGGTATTGAGATTCAAAGCCAGCGTTCCAACCTCATCGGTACGGGAGGTATCACAGCGCCAGGTCATATCCAGCGTGGTCAGACGCTTGGAAATATCGCTGATTTCAAGAATAGGCTTTGTCAGAAGTCGTGTCACAAAATAGGATGCAATCAACGAAATTGTCAACACCGCAATTCCGACGATTGGCAGCAGCCGCCAAAAGGTTTCGGTCAGTTGGTTCACCGCTCTGGCAGACATTGTGATCTGCAAAGTATAAGTGCCATTCTCAAGGGCCAGCGAAGCAGAAGCCGTCTGAAAAACGTTCTGTTCTCGCTGCTGTTCATCCAAAATTCCTTCGCCAAAGGAAAGGCTGGTTTGATTGCCGCTTAATAAGGCCCCAGCATTATTGTTGATGCAAAACTCATAGATTTTTTGTGTTGCGTCATCAAGGTCATGATGCTCTAAATCTGCGATTAGCCGACTGACCTGTTCCGTATAATTAGATGTCAGTGCGTATTTGTAACTGGCTGGCATGACTGCCATAATGGTTCCATAGAGAAGAATGCTGACGGCGAACAGAAGCGTTGTCAGCAGTAAAAAGATTTTCAGCCATAGGCTGCTTTTAATTTTCTTTCTCAATTCGATACCCCACCCCTCTTATGGTTTCGATACAGTCAACTCCCAGCTTCTTTCGGATGTTCTTGATGTGGGTATTGATGATCTTATCATCCCCGACAAAGTCGTAGTTCCAGATAATGTCCAAAAGCTGTTCTCTGGTGAATACCCGGCCTGGATTCTCCATGAACAAATGGAGGATTTCAAACTCACGGGCTGTCAATGCCACTTCCTGTCCGGATACAAATACCTGATACCTTTTCGTGTCCAACTGAATTTGATGATAAGACAGCACATCGCGATTGATCTCGGTACTCTGTGTGCGCCGCAAGACCGCTTCAATCCGCCGCAGAAGCAGGGGCATGGAAAAAGGCTTGGTGATATAATCGTCAGCCAGGAGGTCAAAACCCTTCATCTGGCTGTCCTCATCGTCCAAAGCCGTCAGCAGGATAACCGGCGTTGCGCTTTCGTTGCGTATCATTTCACAGACGGTATAGCCGTCCATTTTGGGCATCATAATGTCCAGCAGCACTAAATCATAAGTTGCCTTGTGGAAAGCGGCTATTCCAGCCATACCGTCATCAGCCAGTGTGACGTTGTACCTGGCATCCTCCAAAAAGGCTTTTAAAATGTTCTGTATGGATTGTTCATCTTCGATAATCAGGATATGTTTTTGCATTGGTGTCACCTCCTGCGCCCAGTGTAACACAGAATTGTGGAGTTTAGGTGGAGCCAATTCCGACCGGTTGAAGCGATCCAGAAAAGCAAGGAGTACATCCGAAATGCCGCTGCTGTACTTTGGACGACGTTACAATGAACCATGCTTTTCTGTGATTTTCGCTCTCAATGCCTTCCCGCTTTTCAGGTACTTCATAAAAATAGATTGAACCGCATCCTCTTTATTTTTTAAAAAGGAAAAGCACAACCTGTCAGATACGTTTCACAGAGCATATTTGCCGGTTGAAATCCATAAATTTTTCCGGTTTATTTGCAATGAAAAACAGGATTCTCTGTTTTTAAGAGAACCCTGCTGAGCTTATCATTCCTTTCCCTATTTTGCCACCACTTTCTTATAATTCTTCTTCCCACGTCTGACTACAATTCCGTCTCCATTCAGCTGCTCCGGACGGTATACTGTCTTGATGTCACTGATTTTCTCATTGTCCACCGTGACGCCGCCCTGCTCCACCGCCCTTCTGGCCTCGGAGCGGGACGCGGTCAGGCCGGCCTTCACCAGGATGCCCAGGATATCAATCGTTCCGTCCTGGAAATCGTCTTCCGCCAGCTCGCTGGTAGGCATATCCGCCCCGCTTGCACCGCCGGAAAAGATGTTCCGCGCGCTGTCCTGGGCCGCCTGGGCCTCCTCCTCGCCGTGCACCAGCTTGGTCAATTCAAAGGCCAGAATCTCCTTGGCCCGGTTCAGCTGGCTGCCCTCCCACTTGTCCATCTCGTCAATCTGCTCAATCGGCAGGAAGGTCAGCATCCGCAGGCACTTCAGCACATCCGCGTCCGCCACGTTCCTCCAGTACTGGTAGAATTCAAAGGGGGATGTCTTGTTAGGGTCAAGCCACACCGCGCCCTTCTGGGTCTTGCCCATCTTCTTGCCTTCGGAATTCAGCAGCAAAGTAATCGTCATGGCGTATGCGTCCTTGCCAAGCTTCCTTCTGATCAGCTCCGTGCCGCCCAGCATGTTGCTCCACTGGTCGTCGCCGCCGAACTGCATGTTGCAGCCGTAGCTCTCGTACAGCTTCAGGAAGTCGAAGCTCTGCATGATCATGTAGTTGAACTCCAGGAAGCTTAAGCCCTTCTCCATGCGCTGCTTGTAGCACTCCGCCGTCAGCATCCTGTTTACGGAGAAATGCACGCCGATGTCCCGGATGAACTCGATGTAGTTCAGATCCATCAGCCAGTCCGCGTTGTTCACCATCAGCGCCTTGGAGCTGCCCTCCTCCAGCCTATCGCCGAACTCGATGAAACGGCTCATCTGCTTTTTGAAGCACTCGCAGTTGTGGTCGATGGTCTCCTTCGTCATCATGGTGCGCAGGTCGCTCCTGCCGGAAGGGTCGCCGATCATGCCCGTGCCGCCGCCGATCAGCGCGATAGGCCGGTTCCCCGCCATCTGCAGCCGCTTCATCAGGCAGAGCGCCATGAAATGCCCTACGTGCAGACTGTCCGCCGTGGGATCGAAGCCGATGTAGAAAGTGGCCTTTCCGTTGTTGATCAACTCCTTAATCTCTTCCTCGTCCGTCAGCTGGGCCAGCAGCCCTCTCGCTTTCAATTCCTCAAATACCGTCATTTTTCTCTCTCCTTTTCTGTAAACGAAAATAGTCTTTCAGAAACCGCGCTGTCAGACATACGGCGGAGCGTTCCGCGCATACAAAAAGCCCGTCCTGTGAAAGGACGGGCCTGCGCTCGTGTTACCACCTTACTTCCCACAGGACTCGCATCCTGCGGCTCATCGAGTATCCATCAATACTCCGGCAGATATCGGTGCCCACCGGCAAAGCCTACTTCCCGAAGGTCTCCCCTCTTCTTTCAGCCCTGCTGCTCCGGGATGTATGTTCCCTCAGTCCTTCTCGCGCCTCTCACCAACCGGCAACTCTCTGTCAGCCTTTAGACAAAGGTACTTTTTCCCATCATCGCGTTCTCTGATGTTCCTAGGTATTCATTATATTCGCCGCCCTCGCCTTTGTCAAGCATATTTTTCAGGCCTGGGAAGCAGGGCTTGGTCATCAACAGCCCAATCCTGCGGAGCCGTTCCAGGTGCAGCAGTCTCTTGCCGTCCACATTGTCCGGGTTGAAGCATGCCTCGCCAGGATGCTGTATGTAAGCCCTTTCCTTTCTGGAATAGCGCACGCAGATCAGGCCGGCCTCCGCCAGGTGCTTCAGATCCCTTTGCAGCATTCGCTCCGGAATCGGAATGCAGCGCTTTATCAGCTCCTTCGCGACCGATTCTTCATTGAAAAGGAACAGTTCATACGACAGCAGCTGCCTTTCCACCTGCGATAATACGATTATGTCTTTGTCCCAAGTCCCCATGTGCGCCCTGCCTCCCTCTGATATTTTCGCTTTCACCCGCCGATCGTGCCGTAGGCGTCAAAATAGGAAACCGAAAGCCCTTTCTGCCTGATGAAATACAGGACGGTTTCATATAATGTCACTGCATCCGCATTGGAAGCAAGATCCGTGTCCAGTTCCTCATGTTGATTGATTCGGCACATCAGATCCACATACTCCGCAAATTCTTCCTCATGGTTCCCGCGAATCAACCGCACATGCTCCGGAGCGCGCTCCATCCATCGTAGCATCTCATAGCTTTGCTTCCCCCTGTCGATGCAATCTCCCGCCAGAATCAGTCGGTCTGTAGCGGAAAAGCCAATCTTATCCAGCATGTGCAGAAATCGATCATAGCATCCATGAATGTCGCTCATGACATAGGTACCCAAAGAAAACCCTCCTCTTTCCATCTTCCAAAAGCCCTTTTCTAGGCATCCGTCTTCTTCCTTTCGCCTCTGACCGGGATTTCTTTCAGAATCTCAACCACCCATTCCCAATACTTTTCTAAGTCCGGATCCGCAATGATCGAGCTGATATCGTCTTTATGTTTGATGATGTCCTGGAATGTCACTACCCTGCCTGCTTTCTTCGAAAGGAACGGTCCTGTCTTCCCAATCTGATAGCCTTTTCCCTTTTTCTTTATCCCTTCAAATCCAGGGCCGATGTAAATCAGCTTCCTATTCTTATAGCCCCACCACTTCTCATCTCCCTTATGGTCAAGTATCTGCCCCGCTGTAAAAAGATACTTTTTCGAAGAATCTGCCTCCTCATCTATCAGGTACTTCTTTGCCTGAGAAGAGAAATCCCCGCTCTCATGATTTGTGGCTGCTCCATCTTTCTTTACATAATCAATAATGTGCCGGAACAGCTCTTCCAATTTCTCAAATCCGACCTCTGACATGTCTCCTTCCAATTCGGATTTTCCGGTTTTGCTGACATGGTTCAGCAGGCGGATAAAATCGAAGCCTTCTTTTTCGCCAAAGCTATTTTTGATTCTGCAATGCTTTAAGTAATTCTCCATCTGATCCTTTTCAAAGCTGGACCATGTCGTCTTCAGCTCTACAAAATATATGCATTTCCGATCAGACATCAGGTAGTCCACATTGCGTGACCGATATGACAGCTTCTTTGATTGACCGGAATCCTCATCCTTGCAGGAAGACAGATTCTGCACAGGCAGCGGAAATTCTTTTGCAAGCAGCTTTACTTTGCTGTCGGAATCCTTCCCATTCACAAAAAAGGTCAGGATTTCATCAATGACCGGTGTCAGTATTGTATCAATCAGCACTTCCGCCTTCACATTGGCAGTGAAATAATCCTTCATGACTTCGTTCTTCAATCTGTTATGTATCTCCATATCTCTCCACTCAAAAAACGAATACGCGCATAGTTATCCGCTTTTCTCCTTTCCCATATCCTACTTAAAAAAGATAAGCCTCCCTGTCCTTCAGCACCTTCACCCTGTCCCGGTAGGGCGCGAATGCTGGTATGCTGCCGAATGTATCCGCACATTCCGTATGCATGGGAATGATGACTTTCGGGTTGGTCAGGCGTATCACTTTTTCAATGGTTTCCGCATAGGCATGTCCGCTGGTATGCAGGATTTCCATCCGATGGTTCCCGATGAACTTTTGAATCGCGGGACTGGCATGCTCCCCCTTCAGGTATCCCGTCCATTTGGGTCAGCATCAGCTTCGCCTGGTAGGCGTCACACACGAAATCCATCCCCCAGGGGAGCGCGTGGTAAAATTCCATAATGCTGTCCAAATTGGTGGATGACACTAAAATGACAGATTCCTTATTCGCCCGGAACAGTTCCCTGGCGCGTCTTCCCAGATCCGCTTCCGTCCGTATCGGGTTCCGCCCTGCTTCATCCATGCGGGACAACATCGTCCCCTCCGTAATCAGGATATCGATTTCCTTTATGTACTTGGCAATCATCCGTTGGAGCGCATCATTTTTCCCTGCTGTTCCATGCTCCCTGAAATCCCCGGTGAACAGAATCCGCTTTCCATCTATTTCAATCAGCAACATATAGGCATCCAGGGCGAAATGATCCACCAAAAACGGCGTCACCTTAATATCACCGAAGTCGGAAATCGTCCTGCCGGGGCAATAGGTCTTCATGCTCTGTATCCGCTGCCCTGGATAAAGATTAATGGTATATGCGACTAAACCATGTCGTTTTAAGGTCGCTCTGCATGATATGCTCCATATACAAAATAAATGAAAAACCCAGGAGGATTATCTATGGCACATATCAGGCTGACCAAAAGGGGGCAGGCGCTTGCAGCGAAAAGAAAAGCAAAAAGAAAGGTTGCAGCACTCCAGAAAGAAGTATTCAAAATGTATACACTGAAAAATACTGGCGAAAAAGTATTGGTCAATGAAAATGAGATTTTCCGGCAAAAATAGAATTTGTGACGCAGGCAATGACAGCGAGGGCTTTTGCCCTCGCTGTTCCGCTGAAAATCCGCCGCCTACCTGCCCTACCGGTTGGACATCAGCTTCACCATGGCCTGGTTCAGCCCGTCCACAGTCAGCTTATACATGGGGAAAATCTCCTTCACCGCCGTCTCCGCCTCACGCCAGGGGGCGCGGCCAGGTGCCATCTTGGGGTTCAGCCATACTACCTTCTTGTATTTCTTCTTCAGCAGCTGTAGCCACTCGTAGCCGGACAGGCCGCCGTTGGGGCCTCTGTAATTGCCCGTATCCGAATACAGCTCCTCCGGCGCCATGGCGGCGTCCCCAACGATTATCACCTTGTAGTCACTGTCCACATTGCGGAACATCCACTCCGTGTCCACCCAGTCCCCGTTCTCGCACTCCGGGGTCTTGTACACCTTGCTGTAGATGCAGTTGTGGAAATAGTAGGTCTTCACGTCCTTGTAGTGGTTGGACTTATGGATGGCCTGGAACAGGTCGTTCAGCAGGCTGCTGAAGGGAATCATGGTGCCGCCGGAATCCATCAGGAGCAGGAGCTTCACCGCGTTCTTCCTGGGCTTCTGCATGACAATCTGCAGGCAGCCGCCGTTGTTGCAGGTCTTGTCCACGGTGCCGTTGATATCCAGTTCCGTCTCCGGGATGTCCAGCCTGCTGGAGAACTGCCGGAGCTTCCGGAACGCCATCTGGAACTGCCTGTTGTCCAGGACACGGTCATCCCTGAAATCCCGGTACTTCCTTGCCCCCACCACCGCAAAGGCGGACTGGTAGCCGGTCTTGCCGCCCACCCGGACGCCGCCCACGTTGCCGCCGGTATTGCCGAAGGAGGTCTTGCCCATGGTGCCGATCCAAAAGCTGCCGCCATTGTGCTCGCTGTCCTGATCCTTCAGGCGCTGGCGGAACTTCTCCTCCACGTCCTCCTTGTCGATCTGGAGATCCTCCATCTTGTTCATATGGTCTCTGGCCTCCTCGTGAGCCAGCTCCATCATGTCGGACTTGTCCAGCCAGCGCAGCATCTCCTTGCCCACCTCGGTCTCCCTCTGGGCAGCCTTGAAGCACTCCTCGAAGGCCATATCGAATTTGTCGAAATCCGTCTCGCTCTTCACCAGAATCATCCGGGCCGTATAATAGAACTGGGTCAGGGAGCTGCCGCAGAGCCCCTTGTCCAGCGCTTCCTGGAAGGTCAGCCACTCCCCCAGGGTCACCCGCAGCCCCTTCTCCCTCAGTGTCTCAAAAAATTTTATGAACATATTCCATCCTCTTCCAGACTCTCCGGAGTCACTTCACCTGAATCCGCCGGAGCTGTGCTATCGGCGCTCCTTTTTCCCGGCTTCTTCCGGCCTTTGCTTCCTGACGTCCCGATTTTTCCGTTTCTCTCCTATCTTCTGCGCCATCTTATGGCACCACTCCAGCAACATCTGATTCGCTATCTGTCCCATCGCCACTTCCTTCCGGCCGTCATCGGCTCTGTTCGAGAATATTTTTCATGTCCCTGTGGCCAGCCTGTCCATTTGAAGGATTTCACATCCCCCCCAAAATACGTTCGGCGGACGGCCATCACCCACGCCCTTTTGCCGCAAGACAGCCGCCTTACAGATTCGGCTCCTGCCGCACCAGCTGCAGATCCTCGTCCTTCTTCACCA
>CAJUFI010000066.1 GCA_910585665.1 uncultured Acetatifactor sp.
TGTATTTCTGGGCTTTCTCCTAAACAAGTTGCATCAGTTATTTTCCGACAAGTCCAAAGTATTTTCAGAAAAAACAGCGTTCATCGTATGCTCTCGCTTCACTTTTATTCTATTTCTTCCTGTCCGCTATGAGGGTGAACTCCCCCGGCACTCTGTCGTTCGTCCAGGCGGGATGCTCATCGAATTTCCTCAGGACGAATCCGCTGTCTATGACGGAATTGATGATCTCGCTGATGGTATATTTCCGGTAACTGCACTTGGGCATCTGCGCCCTGACAGCTTCCTCATAAAAGCGGGCATGGGCCATCTCTCCCTCGAAGACGTCCGTTGAGAAGTAGCTCATGGCGGGCTGTTCCAGCTTCAGGATATCTGATATCTTGGCAAAAGGATGGAAGTCGCTGCATATCATTCGGCCATTCTCTTTCAGCAGAGAGTACATGATGTGCATGAACGCATCGATATCATGGAAATAATGCAGAATGCCGCCCTCCATGAAAACCACATCGAAACAGCCGCCATATTTCTCCATGTCGATTTCCAGCACATCACATACCTGGAAATCCATGGTGACATGGGCGGCTTCCGCTACTTCCATGGCATATCTCTTATTGTCCTCCGAGATGTCGAAAACGGTGACATCCGCGCCCAGCACTGCCAGGGGGACGGCTTTCTTCCCACAGGAACCGCAGATGTTCGCCACCCGGATGCCCTGATAGGTATCGAAATAGTCAGCGTACTTTCTTAGCATTCCGATTGGATTTTCCAGGTCTTTCTTCGCTCTTTCCGCCGGTGTCCCGGAATGTTTTACCCAAAAATCATAGGCGTCGTATTCCCAGGCTTTTTTATTCTGGATGCTGTAATCTACCATTTTTATGGCCTCCTTTGACAGGTGAGACAATATCGCTTTGATTTCATGAAGAATGTCTGCTGAAAATGCAAAATGATTATATCAAAAATCCGATATAGATACAAGTATGTGTTTTATTGTATTTTTCAGAAAATTCCAGTACAATACAGAAGATGATGAATTTCCGGATATTAAAAAGTAGTGAGCTAAGGCGTGAGGGTGGGATGGATATGGGGATTGAGACTGCGATATGAAATACGGCAGTTTGGAAAAAGGCCGGTTTTGGGAAGGGAAAAGGAGAGGGTTATGGAAAAGAATACGGCGATACTTGCAGTGAGTTTTGGTACAACGCATATGGATACCCTGGAACGCTGTATTGCGGCTACAGAGAGGGCCGTGGCGGAGGGCTTTCGGGGATATCCGGTGTACAGGGCCTTTTTGAGCGCTATGGTCATGGGGAGGTTAAAGGAGCAGCATGGGCTGCAGGTGGACAATGTGGGGGAGGCGCTGGCACGGATTGAGGGGGATGGCTATGGACAGGTGGCGATACAGCCTACGTTGCTTTTGCGGGGATATGAATATGAGCTGCTTGCAAAGGAGACGGAGAAAGCCGGAATCCGCGGGGCCATTGGACGGCCGCTTTTGGAGGACGCCCGGGACTGCGCTGCTTTGGCATCTGTTATCGTAGAGGAAAATCCGTTGAAAGAAGAGGAGGCCCTTGTGCTGATGGGGCATGGGACAGAGCATGAGGGCAATGAAATCTATCATATCATGCAGAATGTATTTGCGGAAAAGAAGTATCCGGCTTTCACCGGCAATGTGTACGGGACACCCTCTTTTGGGGATGCGGTGGAGGGCCTGGTGCGCCAGGGGGCCCGGCGGGCGAAGCTGCTTCCGCTGATGTTCGTGGCAGGCGACCATGCAAAAAAAGATATGGCGGGCCAGGAGGGCAGCCTGCTTGCCGCAGTGCGGGATGCGGGAGTTTTGCCGGAGCCGGTGTTCCGGGGGCTGGGGGAGAGCGGGAGCGTGCGCGCGCTTTATGTGGAGCGGGTGCGGGAGACGATGATGAAACTGAGTTGACCATCAAAAAATTACCCTTTTTATCAAAGAAGTATTCTTGTTTCTTCTGCCGCATTTATATATACTATTCCTGAATGGAAATAGGACTGTTGCGCTATAAGGACTTTCTGAATGCGATAGCTCTCATTACATGTCAAAAAATTACCTGAAAAGAAAAGGAGAGATTCCCATGAATAAGAACGAGTTTGCGAAGACGCCCCCCATGGGCTGGAACAGCTACGACTATTACGACACTACGGTGAATGAAGAACAGGTGAGGGCCAACGCAGATTACATGGCGGCCCATTTAAAGGAATACGGCTGGGAGTACGTGGTGATAGACATCCAGTGGTACGCCAATGACGCGGGAACCAAGCGGGACAGATTCCAGTACATCCCTTTCGGAGACCAGGAGATGGATGAATTCGGCAGACTGCAGCCCAGTCCCGCCCGGTTTCCCTCCTCCGCGGGCGGGAAAGGCTTTGGCCCTCTGGCGGACTATGTGCATAGCCTGGGCCTGAAGTTCGGCATCCACATCATGCGGGGCATTTCCCGCAGAGCAGCCCAGAACCACTGCCCCGTGCCGGGAACGGACACCACGGCGGACATGGTGGCAGACCCTGCTTCCATCTGCGGCTGGAACAGCGATATGTACGGTGTGCGGGCCACGAAGGAGGGCCAGGCGTATTACGATTCCCTGATGGAAATGTACGCCCGGTGGGGCGTGGACTACATCAAATGTGATGACATCTGCGACAGCTGGCTTTATCGGAACGACCAGTTCAGCGGCTGGGAGGAGACCAGGATGCTCCACCGCGCCATCGAAAAATGCGGGCGTCCCATCGTGCTGAGCCTTTCCCCCGGCCCCGCCCATATCGACCGGGCCTGGGAATACGGAAAATACGCCAATATGTGGCGGATCACGGACGATTTCTGGGATAATTGGGAGCTGCTGAAGGCCATGTTCTGGCGCTGCGAGCTGTGGCAGGACCATGTGAAAAAAGGCTGCTACCCTGACTGCGACATGCTGCCGTTGGGGTATGTGGGAAAAGGCTTCGGACAGGAGCGCCGAACGAATTTCACAGAGGCCGAGCAGAAGACCATGATGACCTTGTGGTGCATGTTCCGCTCTCCGCTGATGCTGGGGGCAGAGCTGACGAAGCTGGACGATGGGACGCTTTCGCTGCTCACCAACCGGGAAATCCTGGATCTGATGAAAGAAAGCTGCCGCGGAACCCAGGTCATGCGCACGGATTGTCTGGCGGTCTGGAAAAATAAGGACGAAGTTAGCGGCAGAGTGTGCCTGGCGCTGTTCAACTTAAGCGATGCCGATAAGGAGTTTTCCGTAAGCCTTTCCCAACTGGAAGAGGAATTCCGGGAAGAAGAACCGGCGCTCCATGAGCTGTGGGATCGCACAGAGGGCCGGGCTGCCGGACGGAAAGTGACGGCGGCGGTGGAGGCCCACGGGGTGAAGGTGTACCGGATCGGATGAGGGTGCCAGCCACATCCTTTGCCCTGGATAGTCCGAAGTCTGTCGTAGCGCCCGTTGTCTGCGGAGGGGTGACTAACGCAGGCAGCGAATGGTTTCCCGGATTGTTTTCGACCGGTTGCCTGATGCAAAATGATGGCTTGGCGTGCTGCATGAACTGTCATGCTGCTACAAAATTGTAAGGAAAATGTCACCTGATTGTAAGGTTTCTGTGCCATAATTGTGGTATCATATCTTCAGTGAGGACGCGGGGTGCCGGATGTCTGTGCATATCATGGGCGGCCTGAGCCCATGATATGCATTGATATGTATAAATAGGAAATGACATTAGTTCTTGTGCTGAGCCGCCAGGAAAACGTATGCTCCATGATATCGGCAACATGTCCAGATACAAAAGGAAATGTCGTTTCCTATAGCAGACAGGATATGATTACGATTATATAGTATAAGGGGGCAGTCAGATATGTGGCAGATTTTGATGGTTCTTTTTGGAATTTCACTTTGTATCTTTGCGGGAGTGATGGTGCGCGAGCCCAGGACATTATGGAGCGGCGTCACCTTTTTCTGGATGATGGTCTGTCTGGCCATTGCCATGCTTTTTGTTTTAGCCAGGTATTTGGACTGGCTGAACTCCCACAGCGTGCTCCGGTATCTTCTCATCGGGCTGATGTTCCTGGCGATGTTCAGCATCCTTGCGATGCCCGTGGTCCTGATTCTTATGTTTTTCGTGGAGGGCCTCAAGGTCATCCGGCATGAGGGGATGAAACCGGCCAATCTGCTGTCCATGGCGTTTTCCGTTCTGCTCTTCGGCTACCTGACGGTCTGGCCTTTCATAGGCGGCCTGGGCCGGAACATTCTGGGCACGAAACTGTATGTGTTCATCAGCATTTTTGCGGCATATCTTCTGGTGCTGCTGGCCGTTTATTCCCTTTCCGCCATCCTGAACCTGATTCACCTGAGAAAGAGGCGGAAAGCGGATTACATCATCGTCCTGGGGGCGGGGCTGCTGGGTACCAGGGTCACGCCGCTGCTGGCTGCCCGGATTGATAAGGGCATAGAGCTGCTGCGCTACAACCGGAATGCGGTATTGATTATGTCCGGCGGCCAGGGGCCGGGGGAGGATATGGCCGAGGGCGAGGCCATGGCCGCCTACGCGGTTCAGAAAGGCGTGGATGAGGATAGAATAGCAGTCGAGAATCGGTCCGGGTCCACAGAGGAGAATCTGCTGTTCTCAAGGGAGCTGATGGGCAAAAGAAAGGCGAAGGTCATTTTGGTCACCACGGCCTATCATGTGTTCCGGGCATTGATCCTGGCCAGGCAGCAGGGGATGAAGTGCATCGGATTCGGGGCCAAGACAAAGTGGTATTTTACGCTGAACGCCTTGCTCAGGGAATTCATCGGATACCTGAGCCTGACGTGGAAAAGGCATATGGTCGTGGCTGTGCTGGTGGCTTGCGTGGCGGTGGTGATCAGTTACTGACATGGCAAAAAGTGTCAGGTTATCCCCTAAAGAAACCATAATGTATGTCCGGGAACGGCAGAGCGAGACTTGTATCGTCAGCTTCTGCCGTTTCTGGATTTCCGGCTCCAATATGCCGAAAGTTTCTGCAGATTGAAGGCGGCAGAAATCTTTGGCCACCGAAAATGAAAGGCATTATGGAGATTGCCATAGAAACGAATTTCCCAACAGATAGAAAGGGGGCTTTCGGAAAAACGAACGGCCCCCCTGGGTTTCCGGCACTGTTCAGGGCCGGTACTTTTCACGTAGCTGCCGGATGGTCTCTTCGGCAAGCTTCAGCTTTTCTTCCGCGTTTTCAGCTCTTAGGCGCTGTTCTTCGGCCTTTGTGCGTTCTTGCTCGGCTCTTAGGTGTTCTTCTTCGGCTTTCTGCCGTTCGATTTCCGTCAGCTTACGTTGTTCTTCCGCCTTCTGCCGTTCGATTTCCGTCAACTTTTTCTGCTCTTCGGTCAGCTTTTTCTGCTCTTCGGTCAGCTTTTTCTGCTCTTCGGTCAACTTTTTCTGCTCTTCCGTCTTTCTGCGCTCTTCCTGTATGCTGATATGCTTCATGTTCTCAAATAAATACCCCATCTTGCGCTCTCTCACCTTCCGGACACACAGTGTCCTCTCTTCCGCGGACGCATCGATTTTGAAGCACAGGCTTTCCATGGCCGACACCAGCACATCTATCACATGCTCCGGGCTGTCCCGGATGATTCGGTCCATCCTGTCCGGCGGGATGCGTATGAACTGCTCCAGGTCCGCAGTGTCCTGTATTTTGTTGATCAACATGACCAGGGACATCTCATCCCCCCGCTGCAGCAGCTCCTGGTTGCTGTAGTCGTGTATCCGGACGAGATGGTACCGGAAATCCGGAATCCATTCCCGGACCTTGCCGATTGCGCCGATACGGTCCCGCAGATGCATGTGAGCCGTCCACGCGGCCTTCCCCTCATAGTATACGATAGGGATGATCATAGGATAGCGGAAGCCTTTCCGCCTGGTGTACCCCTCCCTGCCCCGTTCCATCTCCCTGCGGTATTCCGTCCAGATGCACACCATGTAGCGGAGCAGCTGCATGGGCACATCGTAGTCCACCCGGCTCTTGTGCTCAATCAGGGAGACGAAGAAAGGCGGCTCGTTGCTGCCCCTCCTCTTTTCCCTTCCGATGTCAAGGACCCGAATCTTCTGCACGGAGTCCGGCTCAAATTCCGCGCCCAGGTAGGGGATATACCGCTCTGAGACGTCCTCGATGTCCTCGGGCTGCACATTCTTCAGCAGGGGCATATCGAAATGGTCCCGCAGAAACTGCGCGCACAGGACAGGGTCGCCGAAGATGGTCTTGCTGCTGGTGTCCCTGTTGTGCAGGGCCCCCTTCCCTGTCCGGCCGGGTTCTGCCCCTCTGCCGGCTGCTGAATCTGGCTCCGTCCCCTTCCGCGCCTGGGACGGCATGTTCTGGTCGTGTTGCATGTTCTCCTCCTGTTCCTGCGGGGACAGGGGGAAACGCTTTCCGCCTGCTCCCGCATTGTTTGGTTGTAGTGCTTGAAATGATGGCGAAAAGCCGATATCAATACAACGAATTTCAGAAAATCAGCCAGAAGCAGAAGACAGACACCCTGGCCGACCTGTCACATATCGCGCCCCTGTGAACCTGTGGCAGCTGCCTGGGTTTTCAGGGACATATCTACTATAACATGGTTTGGCCTGCTTCGCAAGAAGAGATGTGATATTTGGATGAAATTTTTGGGGACTATTTTATTCCAGGGAGAGCAGCTGAAGCCGACTGTCCGGCGCTGTCAGAGGATGACAGGGAAATCCCGGACATGGTAAGGAAATGCCTCCAAATAACCTACGCAAGCCTGTTGCAAAATTTACAGATTTTATCAGGTTTACTCTAAACAAAATGCGTAGATTATTTTCCGGCAGTTCCTAATCGAAGAACTGGGCGGAATGACCCGGAAGGAGATTGTAGCTTTCATGCACAAGGAACAGGTGTATACAGAGAACCCGCCAGGGGTCCAGTTCAAGTATGCCGAAAACCTGCGGATTTAACGATTATAAAAGTGATTGGCTGAAAAACAAAAATGTAAAATTTTAACGACAGGGCAGAAGGAAGAATAACAGGACAGGAATTAATTGGAAGCTGCTATCAGACAGATACAGATTTGAGTTTGCGGGAGAGGAGCACTACATTGTCGATATTTGTCGATACCTGTCGATGAAACGGGTATTTATGTAAAATAATGTACCTGATATCATAAGAACAGGGATTCATTCCATTTGCCTGATTCCATAAGCCGATAGACAGAAGACAAATCGGACGGACAGCAAAGAAAGAATCGAAAAACACGGTGAGGAGAATAGAAATTGCCTTCATACGATACAGATGAAATTCAGATATCCCTCCCGGATATCGTTCAGACAATTTGGGAGCTGCGTGTTCCGGCCATATTGCTTGCGGTGATTGGCGGCATCCTTGGATTTATGTTTTCGGCCTCCCGGCCGGTTTCTTATATCACAACGGCGTCCATGATTGTGACGGCAAAGACGCCTTCCGGTCTGTACCAGGACGAAAATCCCACGCCGGGGACAGCGGATTTCGCCATAGCCCGGAATCTGTCTGCCTATGTGCAGTTCCTGGCGACTACGGATTTGGTGCTGAACCAGGTGGCGGAAAGGAGCGGTGCTACCGGCAAAGAAGCCGAAAGCATGGTTGCTGCCCTGCGGGCAGGCATCAAGGCTTCGCAGGTTGATGGGACCACGGCCCTGGTCATCTCTCTTTCCTGGGAGGATTCGCATCAGGCGCAGGAACTTTTGAACTCTCTCATGCATGTGCTTCCCGGCGTGATGCTGGAACTGTTGGACATTGGGGCAGTCGATGTCGTGGATGAGGCGGGGCAGGCTAAAATGGACAGCGGCCGGGGAGGGCAGGCGCTTTATCCGCTGATTGGATTGGCTGGGGGATTTGCCGTCATCTGTGTCATAAGTACGATATACAGGATACAGCATCCCAGAGTAAGGGATGAGAGAAGCCTGAAGGACTGCGGCGTGGAACTTCTGGGTAGGATTCCGAGGCTGAAGACGAAGGATAAGGGCGAGAATGCCGCATACCTGGACGCTGTTTTTCCCATGAAAAGCCCGGCCGGAGAGGAAGGCAGGGAGCCGGGCAAAGGCAGCAGGGAATGCAGTGACGCAGAAAAAAACCGCGGTTCGTATGTCCGTCTTGCAGCCGTGCTGCGCCATGAACTGGAAAATGACCAGAAGAAGATAATAGCGGTGGCATCTGCCGATCCGGGAGAAGGAAAGAGTACTGTGGCATACAATCTGGCGCTTTCCATGCATGAAACGGGCTGCAGGGTCCTTCTCCTGGACTACGACTTCCGGCACGGCTCACTCTATCAGTATGTGAAAAAGCATAAGGAGTACGATGGGGACAAAAGGGAGCCAAGGGACGGCAATCTGAGGAAATATGTGGAGCGGCTGGACAGCGGGATACACACTGTGGCTGGCTTTGCAGAACAGAAAATATTTCGCGGGGAAGGAGAGCTGGCCGCAGCCATTGGGGAGCTGGCGGATGAGTATGAGGTCATCCTGATTGATACGCCTGCCATACGGCGTTATCCGGATATACTGCAGATGGGGAAGCTGGCGGACGGAGTGTTGTTGGTGGTACGGAAGGATATGGCGACAGTGGAGGCGGTGCGTGAGGCAGTGAGGGAACTGACTGCGGCGGGAATCCATATTGTCGGCGGGGCGCTGAACTGTGTTTAGACAGACGGAGATTACGGTCATGGTTTGTTGACGGCTATGTTTTTTGATGTCACGGCTGTCAGTGCATGATACACTGTCTGCAATACATATATGATTGCCGCTTTCTTCGGCAGGGCCGTGGACGGAAAGGATTTAGTTGACAGGCTGGCGATTGCAGGTGTCTGCTGGGTCAATGGCTACAAGAACAGGGGAGAAGTCTGCCCATCAGAATCCCCATGTAAAGTTACACTATCTTACACTATCTTACCGAAAAATACCTTGACAAAATCCGGCCCATGGAATATAGTAATGAAATAGAAACGAAAAAGGCCATGACGAAGAGGAGTACGCATTACCCCTTGACAGAGAAAGCTGTTATCCCGGAAGAGGGATGCTGAAAGACGGCTTAAAGGAAAGGATGCGGAAGGTAGCTTCCAAGCCGGGAGCCTGAAAGCAGGCCGGAAATCCTAAGGCACAGAAGGCGTGAAGACGCAGGTGTCTTCATTGATGTCTCTGCCATTGGGATTCGGGAAAGTAGGGCTTCACGAGTTATCCCCGTTACAGGATAGGACTTTAGTAGAAGTCGCTGAGGCAGCGCGGATGCATAAAAGCTCCCGCTGTGAACAAAGGTGGTACCGCGTTAATGACGCCCTTTGCTGACGAGAGTCGGCAGAGGGCTTTTTTGATGCAGTGGAAAGCAGAATGGCTCTGTGAAGACTGCCCGGCAAAAATATTCCTACGGAGAGCATCCGGCAGAAAGGGCTTTGTGGAAACACCAGGCAGAGACGATTGAGCGGAGGCGTTCTGGCAGAAAAGCGTTGTGAAAATCAGACGCGGTAATTGACAGGAAAGGAGAAAAGAAACGAAATGGAAGAAAACCGTTCCAAAGAACTGGCAAAGACCTACGACCCCAAGGGCCTGGAAGACAGGCTCTACAAAAAATGGCTTGACAAGAAATATTTCCACGCGGAAGTGGATTACAACAGAAAACCCTTTACCATCGTGATTCCCCCGCCAAACATCACAGGCAAGCTGCACATGGGCCATGCCCTGGACGAGACCATGCAGGATATCCTGACCCGTTTCAAAAGGATGCAGGGCTACAACGCGCTGTGGCTGCCGGGCACGGATCACGCGGCCATCTCCACGGAGGTCAAGATTATCGAGAAATTGAAAGAAGAAGGCATCGACAAGTACCAGCTGGGACGTGAGAAATTTTTGGAGCGTGCCTGGGACTGGAAAAAAGAATACGGCGGACGCATCGTGGAACAGCTGAAGAAACTGGGCTCCTCCTGTGACTGGGACAGAGAGCGCTTCACTATGGACGATGGCTGCAACAAGGCCGTGACCGAAGTCTTCGTAAAGATGCACGAAAAGGGCTATATCTACAAGGGGGCCCGCATCATCAACTGGTGCCCTGTCTGCAATACCTCCATCTCCGACGCAGAGGTGGTATACCAGGAACAGGCCGGACATCTGTGGCATATCAAGTACCCGGTGATGGAGGAGGACGGAACGCCCAGCACCACCCGGTTCCTGACCTTTGCCACCACCCGTCCGGAGACCATGCTGGGCGATACCGCCGTAGCCATCCATCCCGAGGATGAAAGATACAGCCATCTGATTGGAAAGAGCGTGATGCTGCCCCTGATGAACCGGGTGATTCCCGTGGTCACCGACACCTACGTGGACAGGGAGTTCGGCACGGGCGTGGTGAAGATTACCCCCGCCCATGACCCCAACGACTTTGAGGTGGGAAAGCGCCATGACCTTCCCATCATCAACATCATGAATGACGACGCCACCATCAACGAGAACGGCGGGAAATACGCCGGAATGGATCGCTACGAAGCCAGGAAAGCCATCGTACAGGAACTGGATGCCCTGGGGCTTTTGGTCAAGATTGAGGACTATTCCCACAACGTGGGCACCCATGACCGCTGCGGCACGACCATAGAGCCTCTGGTGAAAGAGCAGTGGTTCGTGAAGATGGAGGAGCTGATTAAGCCCGCCGTGGAAGCGGTGAAGAACGGGGACATCCGTCTGGTGCCGGAGCGCATGGAGAAGAGCTATTTCAACTGGACGGACAATATCCGCGACTGGTGCATCAGCCGCCAGCTGTGGTGGGGGCACAGGATTCCCGCGTATACTTGCGATGAGTGCGGGGAAGTGACGGTGGCAGGGGAAACGCCGGAAAAATGCCCTAAATGCGGCTGCACCCACCTGACACAGGATCCTGACGTGCTGGACACCTGGTTCTCCTCCGCCCTGTGGCCCTTTGAGACGCTGGGGTGGCCGGAGGACACCGAGGAGTTAAAGTATTTCTATCCCACGGACGTGCTGGTGACGGGCTACGACATCATCTTTTTCTGGGTCATCCGGATGATCTTCTCCGGTTTCGAGCACATGGGCCAGAAGCCGTTCCACACAGTGCTGTTCCACGGACTGATCCGGGACAGCCAGGGCCGGAAGATGTCCAAATCCCTGGGCAACGGCATCGACCCGCTGGAGATCATCGACCAGTACGGCGCGGATGCCCTGCGGCTTACGCTGATCACCGGCAACGCCCCCGGGAACGACATGCGTTTCTACTATGAAAGGGTAGAAAACAGCCGTAATTTCGCCAACAAGGTGTGGAATGCCTCCCGTTTCATCATGATGAACATGGATGGCAAGACCGTGACGGAGCCTGCCGCTTCCCAGCTGCAGCCGGTGGACAAATGGATCCTGTCGAAGCTGAACACCCTGATAAAGGATGTCACCGGCAATATGGAGAGCTATGAGCTGGGCATCGCAGTGCAGAAGGTCGTAGACTACCTCTGGGATGAGTTCTGCGACTGGTACATTGAGATGGTGAAGCCCCGCCTGTACAATACGGACGACGCCGCAAGCCAGAACGCGGCCCTCTGGACGCTGAAGACAGTCCTGGTCGATGCTTTGAAGCTGCTGCACCCTTATATGCCTTTCATCACGGAGGAGATTTTCTGCACCTTGCAGGAGAGGGACTGCTCCCAAGCGGAAGAAGCGCATTCCATGGAAGAGGAGCATTCCATGGAAGAGGAGCATTCCATGGAAGAGGAGCATTCCATGGAAGAGGAGCATTCCATGGAAGAGTCCATCGTCATCAGCAGATGGCCGGAGTACCGGGAGGAGAGAAGCTTCCCGAAAGAGGAGAAGGACATCGGAATCATCAAGGAAGCCGTGCGGGCCATCCGCAATGTCCGCAGCGAGAGGAACGTGGCTCCCAGCCGCAGGACCCATCTGTTCCTGGTCAGCGAAAGCGATGAATGCCTGAGGACCTTCACGGAGGGCAAGCTGTTCTTCGCCTCCCTGGCCTATGCCAACGAGGTGACTATGGTCCGCAAAGCCGGAGATGACGCAAAAACGATAACAGAAGACGGCTCTGCCGTTGAGGCGAACATGGACGATATCACCAAAGACGCAGTGTCCGTGGTGATTCCCGGGGCGACGCTGTACATTCCTTTCGCGGAGCTGGTGGACGTGGCCCAGGAGATAGAGCGCCTGCAGAAGGAGAAGAAGCGGCTGGAAGGGGAGCTGGCCCGGGTGAACGGCATGCTTTCCAACGAGCGGTTCCTCTCCAAGGCACCGGAAGAGAAGATTGCCCAGGAGAAGGAGAAGCTGGCGAAGTACACCCAGATGATGGAACAGGTGGAACTGCGGCTTGGCCAGTTGGGCTGAGCTCAGGCTGCCACCCACAGCCAGCGCCGCGGATTGACACAGGCGATGCGCCGGATGCAGTTATCTGTGCGCTGCGCTCAACGTACTGCTGTGGGACGGATTCTTACAGACAATGCGCCGGATGCAGTGAGGAAAGACGGTCGGGTGAAGCCGTAAAAGCCCAGAGCGGACATTATGTTCAGCGGCGCAGGACAGGAGAAACAGGCACAGCCAGACATTGTGCCTGCTTGCTCCCTTTCCGGAATCATGTCCCTACGAAGCTGTGGCGGATTTTCGGAAAGGAAGTTCTATTGACAGGAGGTGCCTTGCAATGGAGAGACAGAGGATAACTACATTTCAGCAGGCGGCGGCCTATCTGGATGAGACGCCGCGGTTCACTTCCAAACACACGGTGGAGGAGACAAAAGCCTTCCTCCACCGGCTGGGAGATCCGGATCGCAGGATGCGCATCCTCCATGTGGCAGGCACAAACGGGAAAGGTTCCGTTTGTGCCTATTTGCGCGGCATCCTGGAGGCGGCGGGGTATAGGGTCGCCCTGTTCACCTCGCCCCATCTGGTGTGCATCCGGGAGCGGTTCCAGGTGGCGGGAGAGATGATTTCCGAGGAGGATTTTCTGCGGGCGTTCCGACATATCTACAATATGCTGGACTGGGGGGCGCTGGAGCGGGAGGAGGAAGGGGCCTACCACCCTACATATTTCGAATATCTTTTTTTCATCGCCATGGTGCTGTTCCCAGAGCGGAATCCGGATTTCTGCATCCTGGAGACCGGCGTGGGCGGCAGGCTGGACGCAACGAATTCGGTATCGAGAAAAGAAATATCCGTAATAACGCATATCAGCAAAGACCATGTGAATGTCCTGGGGGATACGCTGGAACAGATCGCTTACGAGAAAGCGGGCATTTTTGCACCAAAGACGCCTGCCGTCTTCTGGGACACCTGCCCGGAGACCACGGCGGTCTTTCTCCGACGGGCGGAGGAACTTGGAATTTCTGCCCATTCCGTGTCGAAAAATGACTATTCTTTTTCAAAATTTAAGAGAAAAACCATTGATTTTTGTGTAAGCACTAGGTATTATAGATATGTTACTCTTTCCCTCCGGACAATCGCGGCCTATCAGATGGAGAACTGTGCGCTGGCGATTCGGGCCATTGAGCTGCTGGAGGTTGGCAGGACCATCAGGCCGGAGCATATCAGGGAGGGCGTGGCCCGTACTTTCTGGGCAGGGCGCATGGAGGAGGTGCTGCCGGAGGTCTATGTGGACGGCGCGCACAATGAGGACGGCATCCGGGCTTTTCTGGAGACCGTGGCCGCCGACGGACATCCCGGGGCGAGGACGCTGCTCTTTGCGGTGGCGAAAGACAAGGATTATGAGAGAATGGCGGAGGAACTGGCAGGTTCCGGCCTGTTCTGTAGGATTGCGGTGACGCATATGCGCAGCAGCCGCGCCGTGGAGGCCGGGGAACTGGGGAGGATGTTCCAGAAGCATCCGGATTGTGTTTTTGAGGAATACGGCGATGTCCCCGGGGCCCTTCTGGGGCTTTTGGAGAAGCGCGGGAGCGGAGAGCGCATTTATATAGCGGGGAGCCTGTATCTGGTGGGCGAGATTAAGGAGCTGTTGGATCATGATAAATTTCGAAGAAGAATTGAAGAAGTTTCATCCCAGCCTTGAGGTGGAGGATGTGGAGGATGCCATTTACCATCAGGATTTGACGGATATGGCTGATTTGCTGGTAAAGACGATACACGCTTCCGAGGGGAGCGCACTGAAATATGAAGAGGATCAAATACGGCCATGATGTTTTGTTATAATTGCGGACGTCGTCTGTCGGAACAGCATGATTTCTGCACGTCCTGCGGAGCGGATGTGGCCTTGTATAAGAAAATCATGCATGTCTCCAACATGTATTACAACGAAGGACTGGAGAAGGCGGGCGTCAGGGATCTGACCGGAGCGGTCATCAGCCTGCGCCAAAGCCTGAAATTCAATAAAGGCAATATCATGGCCCGCAATCTGCTGGGCCTGGTATATTTTGAGCTGGGGGAAGTGGCCACCGCTCTCAGGGAGTGGGTCATCAGCAAGAACCTGAGCCCGGACAAAAATATCGCGGACGAGTACATCGACAAGGTGCGCTCCAATTCCACCAGGCTGGACTCCATCAACCAGACGGTGAAGAAATACAACCGCGCCCTGGCCCTGTGCGTCCAGGACAGCCAGGATCTGGCGGTGATACAGCTGAAGAAGGTGCTGTCCATGAACCCCCGTTTCCTGCAGGCCCATCAGCTGCTGGCGCTTCTGTACATGGAGCGGGAGGAATGGGAACGGGCGGAGCGGGAGCTGCGCAAATGCATGGACATCGACAGGAACAACCTGCAGACCCTGCGCTATCTGAAAGAGGTGGAGCAGGCGCTGATGCCAGACGAGGGGGTGAAGGCGCCGGTAAAACGCAAAAAGGACGAGGCTGTCCGATACCAGAGCGAGAACGAGATCATCATCCAGCCCCTGAACGTCAAGGAGCCAAAGCGTGGGAGCGGATTCACCGGAGTCTTCAATATGCTCATCGGCCTGGTGATCGGTCTGGCCGCCATGTATTACCTGGTGGTGCCCGCGGCACAGTCCAGAGTGCGCAGCGAGGAGCAGCAGACCATCACGAAAATCAGCAGTGAGTCCGATGCCAAGACGGCGCGCATCCAGGAGCTGGAGAGCCAGATAGCCGACAAGGACGGCAGCCTTCAGGAGCTGCGCGCGCAGATAGAGGGATTTACAGGGACAGACGGGACGATGCAGATGACGGAGAGCCTGCTCCAGATAGCATCGGCCTACACCCAGTCCGGGGACATGCACGCGGCCATGGATCAGCTGGAAGCCCTTGCCGAGAGGGTGAACATGGAGGAGATGACGGAAGGCTTCCGGACGCTCTACCAGTCCCTGTTCACGGCCATAGGGCCGAAGCTGTCCGAAGAATACTATGACGCGGGCTACCAGCAGTACTATACCAACAGATTCGAGGAGGCCCAGGAGACATTGATCCTGGCGGTCAAATACGATGCCGCCAATGCGGACGCCCTCTACCTTTTGGGGGAGGCATACCGTTCCGGCGGAGATACGGAGAACGCCATCAATACCTATGAAAAGGTGATAGAACTGTTCCCGGACACCCAGAGGGCGAGGGATGCCCAGCGGAAAAAGAGCAGTTTAGGATAAAGTACGAAAGAAAAGAACCTATAGAGATATGGGTTCTTTTTTGTGTGCGCTGGAGCAAAATCTTGGAAAGGAAGGTGGAGGCTATGGAACAGATTGCCGCAGGGGATTTTCAGGTCATCGATGACTGTCTGCTGATACAGCTGCCGGAGGAGATCGATCATCACGGGGCTGGCTTTATCTGCGAGTGCGCGGACCGGTATCTGGTCAGGGAGGAGGTGCGCAACGTGGTGTTCGATTTTGGGAGGACAAGGTTCATGGACTCCTCGGGGATAGGGATCGTCATGGGGCGCTACCGCAAGATATCCTGTTTCGGAGGCCGGGTCTACGCCATTCATGTGGACAGGCAGATAGAGAGAATCTTCAAGCTGTCAGGATTAAATAAAATCGTGGAGGTACTGGAATCATGAAGAATGAGATGGAGATCATATTCGACGCCCTTTCGGACAATGAAGGATTCGCCCGGACGGCGGTGGCGGCTTTCATCGCCCACTTGAACCCTACCCTGGAGGAGATGGCGGACATCAAGACCGCAGTGTCGGAGGCGGTGACCAATTCCATCATACATGGCTATGAGAACCTGTACGGCTACGGCAGGCCTGGCAGGGAGGCCGGCGTCTGTTCGGAGGAGACCGGCCCGGCCCGGCCCGGGAGGAGGGCCAACCCCGGCAAGGTGCATCTGCGCTGCGCCCTGGAAAACGAGATCCTACATATCGAAGTGGCCGACAGCGGAAAGGGGATAGAAGACGTGGAGCGGGCCATGGAGCCTCTGTATACCACGAAGCCTGAGCTGGAGCGCTCCGGAATGGGCTTTGCCTTCATGGAGGCATTCATGGACGACCTGGAGGTGGAGAGCGCTCCGGGCAAAGGGACGAAGGTCCGTATGATAAAGAAAATAGGAGTGGGAGGATGGATAGGACATCAGTGCTGATTGCCAGGTCACAGGCGGGAGAAAGCGAGGCAAGAGAAGTACTGATAGAGAGCAATCTGGGCCTGGTGCGCCATATCGTGAAGCGGTTCGGGGGCAGGGGGTATGACCTGGAAGATTTGTTCCAGATAGGCGTCATAGGGCTCATGAAGGCCATTGATAAATTCGATTTGAGCCTGGGGCTGAAATTCTCCACCTACGCGGTGCCCATGATCACAGGGGAAATCAAGCGGTTCCTGCGGGACGACGGGCCGGTGAAGGTGTCCAGGACCATCAAGGAGAACGCCCTGAAGGTAAAGCTTGCCAGGCAGAAGCTGCAGGGAGCGGAGTCCAGAGAGCCTACGATACAGGAGATCGCCGGGGAGGCAGGCCTGTCCGTGGAGGATGTGGTGCTGGCCATGGAGGCCTCTACGGAGGTGGAGTCCATCTATTCCGCCGTCTATCAGGACGACGGCAGCGAGGTCTATCTGGTGGACAAGGTGGTCCGGGGCGGGAACGGCTCCCTGGGCAGCAGCGTGGCAGGAGGCTGCTGCAGCGATGACGCGGAGAAGGAAGAGCTGCTGAACCATATGCTTCTGGAGCAGCTGCTGGACAGCCTGGAACCGGGGGACAGGGATCTGATCTGCATGCGGTATTTCCAGAATAAGACCCAGACGGAAATCGCCGCGCGCCTTGGGGTCAGCCAGGTGCAGGTCAGCCGGCTGGAGAAACGGATTCTGCTGAAGCTGCGGGAGAAGGTCCAGTGAGGAGGGATTGCTTAACTTTTTATAAATTTTATGAATTTGTCGAAAATGTACTTTCCTTTCGGGGGCATTTCGATTACTATGGAGGAGGAACAGAAAGTAAAGTCCGGAAAAGCGTCGGCAGATGATGCCGGGCATCTTTGGCAAATAGCGCGGAGCCGGACGGGAGGAAGTTTTGTCAGGGGACAAAGGATAGAGAGGGACGCTGGCCGCAGGGCGGACAGTGGCCGGATTCGGGTGCTGCCGAAAGCAGCATGAAGGGAGATGGAAATGAAGGCGGACAATGGGATAGGGAACGAGAACAGGCCCGCGGGGATGCGCATGGGAAAGGCGCTCAGGAGACGGATTCTTGCCATGTTCGTGTGCCTTGCGGTGATGGTGGCGGTGATGTTCTTCATCGTCTCGGTCTATTCCTGGATCAGAGGAAGGTTCGATGACAAGCCCGCCGGGGCGTTCGGCGAGGGAGGCGCGGTCAGCATCGACGGGGACGGGAACGTGGTGGACGCGGACGGGAACGTGATTGGGGTGCTGTCGGGTTCTGTGGGGCTTACGCCGGAGGAAGTGGAGCTGCAGGTGGCGGATGCCAGGCGGCAGGCGACGGACGAAGTGCTGAACGGCATCCGGACCAGGCTCAATGACGGGGACAGCATTCTGCAGATCCTGCGGCCGCTTTACCCGGACGACTTGGTCGTATACAGCGGCGGACAGTACAATGTGGTGCCCATCAACTATAATCTGAAGCAGCATCAGCTGGACGAGGCCTGCCTGAATATCCTGGATACCGGCGAGTACCAGTATCTGCAGGAGGGTCAGGTGGTGTCCCACAAGGGGATTGACGTGTCGAAGCACCAGGGGGTCATCGACTGGAACCTGGTGGCCCAGGACGGGGTGGAGTTCGCGTTCATCCGGGTGGGCTATCGGGGCTATGGCACGGGCAAGCTGATGGAGGACGAGTATTTCGAGGCCAATATCCAGGGGGCCCTGGCGGCGGGCATCAAGGTGGGCGTGTATTTCTACAGCCAGGCCATTGACGAGGCGGAGGCGAAAGAGGAGGCGGATTTCGTGCTGGAGAAAATCGCGCCATACACGATTGCATGCCCTGTGGTGTTCGATGTGGAGAGGGTGTCCGAGTCGGATGGCAGGATGAATGCCCTGACGCCGGAAGTGCGCACCTCCCTGACGCTGATTTTCTGCGAGACCATAGAAAATGCTGGCTACCGGCCCATGATATATCACAATACGGAGATGGGCGTCATGATGCTGGGCCTGGAGGCGCTGGAAAAATATGACAAATGGTTCGCGGCCTACAGCGATATCCTCTATTATCCCTATGACTTCAAGATATGGCAGTATTCCCAGACAGGGCGCGTGCAGGGGATTTCCACGGATGTGGATTTGAACATCAGCTTCGCGCCGCTTTGGGAGGAGTGACGGCATAGGATCAGCAAAACGCGCAGGTGGAATATTTTTTCAAATTCCGTATCATAATAATCAGGAAATCTGAAAGGAAACTGATGGTATGATGCGGAATTTTTTATTGGTTTTGCTGGGCGGGAGCTATGGGCTGCTGGCGGCGGCAGGGGTGTTTACCGTGCTGGTGGCGGTGGGCCTCATCCCCAGGTTCGCAGGCAAGACGCATACGGCGAGACATGTGGTTTTATACGAAGAAATGGTCATATTCGGGACGCTGACCGGCTGTGTGCTCAGCGTCTTTTCCAGATATTGCCGGTTCGGGGCCTGGTGGCAGCAGCGGCTGCCGGAATATACGGCCCTTTTACAGGGGATCGGTGTGTTCTGGCAGGCGGTGTTCGGGCTGTTCGCCGGAATGTTCATCGGATGCCTGGCGTTGGCCATTGCGGAGATGCTGGACAGCATCCCCATTCTGGCCAGGCGGATTTCCTTCCGGCACGGGCTGGGGCTCGCCATCATCAGCATGGCCATCGGGAAGATATGCGGCTCGCTGCTCTATTTCTGGGCGGAGCTGCATCGGACTGCCTGAGGGCTGGCAGCGCAGGCAGGGGATGTGCGCGACGGGAGACGGAAGCTGACATAGAGGGAAAATGTGTCAGGGCATATGGACGGGTGCTGTATGGACAGGATGGCGCATAGGATTGATGCGTGGAGAAAAGAGGTTTTACATGGCGAATGTGATAGTGTATCTGAAATGCGACAGGAACGTGGAGGTACAGTCGGAGGATGTCTTTCTGTCGGACCTGGGGGAGCTGCGCTGCCAGGACAACGTGACGGCGGCGAAACTGAAGAGCCTGAAAGTGCACCATTTCGCACAGGACGGCTCCCAGCGCTGCGTCATCAGCACTCTGGAGATGGTGGCGCAGATGGAAGGCGTCTGCCCCGATATCAGCGTCCAGATTGTGGGAGAGCCGGATGTGCTGGTAGAGCGTGTCAGCGTGGACAGATACAAAGGGCCCATGCAGTGGTGGAAGGCGGCGCTGGTGTGCCTGGTGAGCTTTTTCGGCACGGCATTCACCATCATGGCATACCACAATGATGTAGGCATAAACGATTTCTTCGTGGAGATGTACCGGATGCTGATGAACAAAGAGCCTCAGGGGCTGAACACGCTGGAAGTCTCCTATTCCATAGGCCTTGCGGCTGGAATCATCCTGTTCTTCAACCATGTGGGCGGCAGGCGGATCACGAAGGATCCGACCCCCATTGAGGTGGCCATGCGCAATTATGAGGAGGACGTGGACAAGGCGCTGATAGCCGCGGCCGGAAGAGAGGGGAAAACGGAGCAGGGCAGCTCTGGGAAGGAATAAAATTTTGCCGTCTGCACATACTTAAGAGCAGAGCACGGGAAATCTGCCGGTATGGGCGAGGAAGAGTTCTGCGGGATTGGCTCATG
The DNA here is from genome assembly GCA_910585665.1 of uncultured Acetatifactor sp. Classification (GTDB taxonomy): domain Bacteria; phylum Bacillota; class Clostridia; order Lachnospirales; family Lachnospiraceae; genus Acetatifactor. The sequence goes on from CAJUFI010000066.1 coordinate 20,079, forward strand.
CTGCATGGGGCGATGTGCCAGAGGGCAAAAGCGCCGGGAGGCGGCGTTGACTTGAGGAAAAGCGAGGAAAAGAGCAAAGTATGGAAGAGAAAGAGACAAACATAGAGAAGGAAGAGCAGAAAAAACAGAAAGAGCAGCAGAAGGAATACGAGCAGTATGTGAAGGCCGTGACGCCCACCCACAATTTGTGGCTCCAGATGCTGCATGCATTCATCACCGGCGGCATCATCTGCTGCATCGGCCAGTTCATCCTGAATTATGCGGGGAACCTTGGCCTGGACAAGCAGACGGCGGGTTCCTGGTGTTCGCTGATATTGGTGCTTCTGTCCGTAGTGCTCACAGGCTTCGGCATTTTCCCGAAAATCGCGAAATGGGGCGGTGCGGGAGCTTTGGTGCCCATCACAGGATTCGCCAACAGCGTGGCGGCCCCGGCCATTGAGTACAAGGCAGAGGGACAGGTGTTCGGGATTGGGTGCAAGATTTTCACCATTGCCGGGCCGGTGATTTTGTATGGGATTTTCACCAGCTGGGTGCTGGGGGTGGTTTATTGGATTGGGAAGTGTTTTGGGGTATTTTGAGGGAAAGGATAAGGCCAGGTTTTATGAGCAGGATGACGAGTTTCAGGAATTCGTTAGCCTGCTTTTTATTCTATTGTTGTTCTTTTGGCCTTTTTTGATTATAATATGGTTATACAAGTTCCGCCCGATAGTGATACAGGGCTGTTTTATAGTTGAGGAAGGATTATTTTATGGGCATGAACTATGTGTTGAATGATTTGGAGTTTGATAACGTTCCGTTGAAAATCATACTGCCTTCTGACAGTGTGGAATGTGATGAGAAAGAATTGCAGAAAAGCGGGGAGAAGAATCGGGAGCTCATTGAAAGAATGGGGAGTAGTAAAAAATAACGGGAGCTGGGTGGAGCAGATGCCAATTTGCCATATCATTGCGATTTTGGAGAGTGAAAAAGATTGCGAAGAAATAAGGCATGCACCGCAACTCTTATATGTGTTGAGAGAACAGAATCGTGATTTAAAGGAGCCCCTTTATGACTGCTGCCATGAGGGCCTTTTGTGGTGGTATTCAATATCTTAATTGGTATCGGGTGCTTTTGTTCTTTTTAATTCAAAGGGAGTTCGGCTCCGTCTGGTATGTCAAAATCAAGATAATCATAATGCGGACTTCCATCTAAGGATATATTTGCAACTTCATTAAGTTTTTCCTTTTTCCATGAGAAATTAAGGGTAGGGGGATAAAAGGCGAAAATAGGCTTTTAAAACGTGAATAGACAGAGAAAACCGCCCTTGTACTTTTGTCGAGTGTCGGGGCGGCGTTCTTATCAGGTTTGGAAGTGTGCGCCTGCTGCCCGGTATCTGATATATGGCGTGGGGCAGCAGGACAAGGGCTTATTGTCTGCCGGACATAGGTATTTGCAGATAATCAATCAGGGCAGTTTCCAATAGCCGGGAATAGTTTACCTTTTGTTCTTCTGCAATCCTTTTCAACCATGCCGGGAGAGTGATGTTTGTCTTGATGCGTTCGTTATCTTTTTTCATGCGGAATAAATCAGGGTGGATTGTAACGGGCATTACAACATTTCCCTCTGTATCTTCTTTGGAGAGGTTCACGGATGGAGTGGGGATTTCCTCATTGTCACATTCCATACTGTAAACATGGAGGCTTGCGGCTTCTGCTGCCATGCGTGCAGCTTCTTCCAGATTATCCCCAACACTGATACATCCGGGTAAATCAGGGAAGTAGATACTATATGAGCCGTCTGTTGATGGTTCAAAAACTGCAAGATAAGTTAAATTCTGCATAAATTACGCTCCTTTCTATGATAATCGCAGGCAGTAGGGCTATTTCAGCTCCGCCTGCTTGTAAATGCTGTTTAGTGTTCCCTGTTTCAAGTCCCCGTTGTGGTTTGGTACTGTGACTTTTCCGGGCTTTGTTGGGTGCTTTAGGCTTATGTGGGAGCCTTCCTGATTAGTGGTGTACCATCCATCTTTGCGAAGCACCTTTAGTATTTCCCGAACTGTCATATTGTGCCCTCCTTATATTATGTATCATACGCCTTTTTCATGCGTATGTCAATAGTTTTTGCGTATAAATTATGCGTATTTTTACAGAACACAGGATAGAAAACAGACTGGCAGCAGGAAATAAGGGAATTCCCACAAATGGGGAAAGCGTAAGCAAGTTTGCGTTTAGGTGCAGGAATGTTCTGCCGATGAATGACAACAGGATTTTTGCATCCGTATATGGCGGCATAGTACATAACCACGCAATAAACCGGGCAATCAGTGAAGCGCTGGCCAGACTGGAAGAGCAGGGCAGACCAATGGAGCACTTCACAGCACACGCTTTAAGAGATACCTTTGCGACACGGTATATAGAACAGGGAGGGAGCCCCCAGACCTTGAAGACCATCCTGGGGCATAGCAGCCTTGCAATGACGATGGACTTAGGAATTGTCGGAAAATAACTGATGCAACTTGTTTAGGAGAAAGCCCAGAAATACAACGAAAACGGCTATAAACTTGCATCAGTTATTTGTAGACAATTCCTTATACAGCCACGTTTTGCCCAATACAAAACAAAAGGAAATGGACAATCTGAAAATTGTGATATAATAGGGCGCTTGAGGCTGAAAAGGTATCTCAGTGTTATGGCCAACGTGCTCTGAGACAGAGATACTTTGGGTTTTGATGCCGTTATGTGGGGGATAACGGTGAATGGTGCGACAGAGGAAGCCATGAGGAGCTGGCAGAAAAGGAGAGCGTGTACGCTCAGATGCGGAGGATGCAGCATCAGGCCTTTTCCTGATGCCAACGCTCCACCTGTAGCTGGGGCAGAATGTCCCTGGGCAGGACAAGCAGCAAGGTGCCCTTTTTTACGGAGATGGAGCTTTCCATCCCCTTGAACTCATTGCTGATGCCAAGGGGGAAAGTGCTGTGTAGGACGGCATCGCTGAGCTCGTATTTCAGACCACACAAGTTTACGCCCTGACATTCATTTGTATAGGAAAAAACGGACAGAAATCCTTGACTTCTCCTGGGCAGCGTCAGCTGGCAGTCGGTAATAGCGGTCAGGACATTGACCCCGTCATAAAGGAAACCTTGCCTGCCGCCTTGGGACAGGAAGGCCAGCAGCTGGATATTGGCGATGGTATGCTCGATGCGCCCCCCTGTGCCGCAGTAGAGATGGAACTGGGAAAAGCCCTCCAGTATGCCCTCTTTCAGGGCGGCCAGGGTATCCGTGTCATCCTTGTGGGGATTGAGCCGGACTACGTTGGAATGGGTGGGGCAGTACCCCAGGGTATCGAAATCCCCGATAATCAGGTTCGGTTTGATGCGGGCTTCCTCCAGATAGCGCAGCCCGCCGTCCACGGCAATTACATAATCATTTGCGGTTGGGGTGAAGTCAAGTCCTGTGTTTTTGCCTGCGCATACCAGATAGCAGATTCCCTGTTTCATAGTGGAGAGACTCCTTTCTTTATTTGTGCTCGCGGTCACAAAAACTGCCATAAATGCTCTTCTTCATTGTAATCCCGCTCACAAGAGAAGGGGAGGCGGACATACCGGCAAATTGCAGCCCTCGTGAGGATAGTTGCGCTTTCTTTACCTATTTTTTATTCCATTCTATATCAGCCGCAAAAGAAAAACAAGACAAATAACAAAAAAGCAAATCAAGGCTGGAGACATGGTGAACCGGCTTGCCGAACATTATCTCAGGTATTTTTCCATATGTGACAGGTCGTAGAAGCCGCATTCATGGGCCACCTGGGTCTTGGACAGGCGCCCCTCCTCCAAAAGCTTCCTGGCCTGTGCCGCCCGGTAGGCCATCAGGTAGTGTATGGGCGTGCAGTCGCAGACTTCCTTGAATTTCCGCATGAAAGTGGGCCTGGACATAATGGCACATTTGCATAAAGTGTCTATATCAATCCGTTGGGCATAATTGTGGTGGATGTACTCCAAGGTCCGGATGATGGCCTGGTTCGTCTCCAACAGGGCATTCCCCTCGCCGTGAATCTGGCGGTACAGCAGCGCGGACATCCAATACACGATTTTCGCGATGGTGCAGTGTTTCAGCGGCAGCCATTCCCGGAAAGGGGAATGGCCTTCGTCGATGATGTCGATGTCGTTCTGCAAGCAGACCAGTCTCTGAGCGTTCAGGTGCAGAAACAGCCGTTGGTCATAGCGGTGGCGCAGAAAGGGCTCGATTTCCATCAACAGGTCATACCCTGGGACGTTTGCATGTTCCGGCAGGTACATATCAATGAAAGAAGGTTTCAGCAGAAGATGATAGACATCCATATGACTGGAATCGATGTAGGCATGGACGATGTTGGGCGGAATCACGAAGACATCGCCCTTCTGGGCAGAGAACTCATTCTCCTCAATCAGATGGAAGCCGCTGCCGGACAGGACGATATTGATTTCATAGAATTCATGCCAGTGGGGCTCGATGGAATAATCTGTGTAGAGGAAAGCCCGGGCCAGGGGGGATTCCTCAGGGAAGTTGCATTTCAGGTCACAGTGGAATTGGCTTTCTATCTTCTCATACTTCGCATACTGATATATGCTAAAGAATTATAAAAATCAATTGCTCC
>CAJUFI010000067.1 GCA_910585665.1 uncultured Acetatifactor sp.
GATTTCCCTGCCGTTTTTCGAAAATCATATGATCCGCTCTCTTGAACAGGGACTTCTCTTTCCCCGCCTGAAAGAATAGTACATCCGTCTTTTTCTTATCCAGATTCGCAATACACAGATTATCATCCGATGCCAGCTGTACACACAATTCGCTTTTCCCGGTTTCATCTGTCTCCGCCAGAAGCACTTCCCGACCTTCCTGTACGATAAAATCCTGTACCATCAAGTCTTTTATGATGAACTCCCTCTTCGTATTCCCCATTTCCTTCTACTCCTGAATCACATATGCCTCGTCCATGATCCGGTCAAGGGCATCATTGAATGTGGGAACCGCAAAGCCGTTTTCCCCGCAGTTCAGTTCCTCCACTTTCGTTTTTCCTCCTGCCACCGCTTTCAGCTGATACACTTTTACCTTTTGGGGGCTCAGCAGGTCTCGGGCTGTATATCCCAATTGATGGCATATTTCCTCCCTGTCTTCTCTTCCGGACAGGCGAATCATGTTGTTGACATGCTGCAGTATGATATCGCTGTGGGTCGTGACATTCATCTGCACCCCGGCATTCACCATCTTGCACAGGACTCTCCCCATCTTCTGCTGAAGCTGCGGGTGAAGGCACATTTCCGGTTCCTCATAGAACAGAGCGTCTATATATCTCTTATGTTTTAAAATCAGGATTAGCGGCGATAATTCCGTCACTACTGCGGACGTAATCCTCAATGGCATTCCTGCCATTTTTCCGTTTGGGACATACATCGCCTCCTTATTGGGCAACGCACTCATCTCGACTGTCCCGTCGGCCATGCTGCTCTCCAGATATTGTGCGATTTCCGCAAAGTCTTCATTGCTTTTCCCATCGAAAGCCAGGTCATTTATCACATCCAGAAACTGATTGATCGGCCTTACAAAAGGAACCACCGTCTCCTGTTCCGCCGCAACATTGAATGTCGCCCTCCGGCTTACTTTATTGATGATATCTTTGGTCAGCATAAAACCGGTTCTTGCCGCCGGGAAATAAATTTTTCCGTTTAACCAGCCGTCATGACTATCCAGCACCATAGCCATCAATTTATCAACGATATATCGGTAAGTTTCTTCATCCAATATTCCTGTAGCCTGTTCCTTTTCAGATAAAGCCAATCTTATTCCACTATTACTGGCATCAGTTAAAGCTATGCCCATGCTTCCGCCAAACTCCTGAAATCTAAAATTCAGAGAAATATCCGCTAACTCTGTCAGTTCAATCTGCAGTTCCTCTATTTCAACATCCGAACTGTTGAAAATGGCTTTCACAAATTTTTCTCTGTTCTGTTTTATCCGCTCCTGCAGGACAATCTGCAGCTCATCACCTATTTCACTGGCCGGTACAGTATGCACACCTAGTTCCATGGCTGCATCCACCTGCTTTTTTACCCAACTCCACAGCCTGTCATAGGTCTCCGTTTTCTCCGAGTTTACATTAGCATACAGCAGTTCTCCCCCCAGGTTCCGGATTCCCCAAAGGAGGGACATCAGATAACTCTTTCCGCTGTTATTGTCCCCCACAAAAAGAGTCAGCGGTGCAGTCTCAATCTCGGCGCTCTCAATCTTTCCATATCCTGATACCTTTAATCTCCAACCCACCTTAAGGCCAACCTCCCCATTATCCGGCTTCCAGTCGTACTACTTCTGCCATCATTTCACCCAGTCTGATTGAACCATACCGAAAATCCCTGCCCTAGCCCGGATTTCCGCCATTCCTCTCACTTATACTACACGCCAGTAAAACTTCCCGTGAATCCCGACTACAGACCGCCGGCAAGGTACCTTTGCTCATTTTCCTTCTGTAAATTCCGGCGGCCTGTAGTATAAGTCTATCATGGAAGCGCGGAAAAGACAAACATAAAATACGAATTCTTTCCTTATCAGGCTTGACAAAAAGCCCCAGGTTGTTATAATGTACTTGTACATTAAGTACATTTGAGTGCCATCAGGGAACTCTGCAACTCTTTTTCCCGATGCGGAAACCACCGGAACGGCAGCGCCAAAACGCGTGAAAGGAATGCGCATGGAAATCATTATCAGCAACAATGCCAACAAACCGATTTACGAACAGATTACATCCCAAATCAAGGCCATGATAATGAGCGGCGAGCTCCAGGCGGGGGACGCCATCCCCTCCATGCGGGCCCTGGCGAAGTCCATCCACGTCAGCGTCATCACCGTCCAGAAAGCCTATGAAGACCTCCAGCGGGACGGCTTCATCGAGACCACTGTGGGAAGGGGAAGCTTCGTGTCGGCACAGAACAAAGAATTCTATCAGGAAGAGCAGCAGCGCATCGCCGAGGAGCATTTACAGGCCGCTGCTGAAATCGGGCGCACCAGCAATATCCCCCTTGCGAAGCTGACAGAATTGCTGACCCTGTTCTATGAGGACAGCCCCTGATACAGAATTTTTTATGCCGGTCAGAAAACATACTATAAAAACATCATAAGGAATTGTCTACAAATCCTTTTCCATAAAAAACCTTTGCACGGAAAACATTATGTCATCAGGAGGACGAATCACATGGAGAACATCTTAGAACTACACCAGGTCTCCAAGACCTATTCCAAATCGGATTTCACCCTGGACAGCCTTTCCCTCTCTCTGCCCTACGGAGCCATTTTGGGCTTCGTCGGGGAAAACGGGGCCGGAAAGACCACCACCATCGACTGCATCCTGAATACGGTCAGGAAAGACAGCGGCACGGTAAAGCTGTTCGGCAGAGAGATGGGGGACGAAGATACGGACATCCGGGAAAAAATCGGCGTGGTCTATGACGGCGATAATTTCCCCGGCTTCTGGACGGCAACGCATCTCTCCCGGGTCATGGCCGGGCTTTACGCACAGTGGGACGATGCGCTGTTCCAAAAGTACCTGGAGGAGTTCCGTCTGCCGCCCAGGCAGAAAATCAGGAGCTATTCCAGGGGAATGACCATGAAGCTGGCGTTGGCCGCCGCCCTTTCCCACCATCCTCAGCTATTGATTCTGGACGAAGCCACCAGCGGGCTGGATCCAATCATGCGGGACGATATGCTGGATGTTTTTCTGGAGTTCGTCCAGGAGGAAAGCCATTCCATCTTTCTGTCCTCCCACATCACAAGCGACCTGGACAAGATTGCGGATTACATTGCTTTCCTCCACATGGGAAAGCTGATTATGACCGTATCCAGAAACGACCTGGCCTATAAATACGGCGTCATGCGCTGCCGGGAAAGCCAGTTTTCCGCTTTGCATCCGGAGGACATGATTGCCTACAGAAAGCGGGATTTTCAGATTGATGTGCTGGTCTCCGATGTGGAAGCGGCCCGGAACAAATATCGGGATGCCGTCATAGACCATGTTTCCGTTGACGAAGTCATGCTGTTGCTGGTAAAGGGGACAGTGTGTAAAGAGTTTCTAAGGCTGTAAAGTACACATCCTAAAGCGCCAAAGTGCATGGCGCTTGAGACCCTAAATTGCACACAGAAGAATGCCCAATCAAACAGAGTTCGCTTTGGGCGGGCATTCTTCCAAGCGCGTTTTTTGCGCTTTGCCGACACCAATTGTTCTGTTGTATGTGCCGCCGCAGGCGGCAAGGAGGGAAGTATGAAAGGATTGCTTCGAAACAATTTACTTGCGGCATTTTCCAATGCAATGATTTTTTCAGTCTTTATGCTGTTGTGGGGAATTTTTATCATGGCATTTCCCGACAGGGATTTATTTATCGGCTTCGGACTGTCGGGAATGGCGGGATTTTCGATAAACGGAATCTTCTGCATCCAGAGGGAGTCCTGCTCAAGATGGAGCAAATATAAATTGACAGCTCCCATCCGGCGGACGGATATCATCAAAAGCTACTATACCGCCCAGTTGGTCTGGCTGTTCTGGGGAATGTTGTTTGCCGCAGCCGCTTCCGTCCTGTCCTCCCGGGTTTTCCGCAGATGGGCCTTCGATCTGTATACCGATCTCCCCATGTTCGCCCTGGGAATCAGCATAAGCCTTTTTCTCTGCGCGATATTTTTCCCTTTGTTCTGCTGGAGCAGGGAGAACAGGGGCGAAGTGTTTCTGGTGATTGCACTGCTGTGCGCCATTGCCGTGGATGCGGGACTGGTCATGCTGCTGAACATGCTTTTACCGGAGCCGGGGGAGATAACCATACTGTGCGGCACTGTGGCCATGACGGGCTGTTCGGCGCTGGCTTTTGCCCTGTCCTATCCGCTGACCGCCCATATTTACAGGAAAAAAGAGTTTTGACACAGCAAAAGCAGGTACGATATGTGCCTGCTTTCGCATGTAAAGCTATCTCCCTTTTCGGAAAAGTGTTCCCATTGCTTAAAATTGGAAGTAAAATGTATATTTATACATAAAAACTACTGAATTTGCACTTGACTGACAATTCTTCAAACTTGAATTTATGGATACAATGCAAAGTTCAATCATTAAATTGCTTGACGCGAAAGTCCATGCCACCAATCTGCTCTCTGCGTTCGGTTGCAAAGGAGTGCATATCCTTCCTCACGGTAACAATACTTAGCCGATCATAGCCAAGGCGGTGATAGAGCCGCAGCGCAAGAATATTGTCTGGAACTACGTCCATACAGATTCCCTCCACGCCCCGCTTTTGCAATATTTCTTCCACAAGGCCAATGGCTTTGGAGGCAATACCCTGCCTGCGCAAACTATCTTCCACAAAGATGTCCTCGATCCAGCAGACCGTTGCCCCACGCCAGTTGAGATGGACAAATCCCACAGGGATCCCATCGCCGAGAATGTCGTAAAGTTCGTGCTCTTCTTTTGTCCAGCTGGCAAGATTTTTCCGAGCCTGTGCCTCATTGATCTTCGAATGATGCACATGGAAAAAAGCACTTATGGAGCGAAGCATTGTTTTTTCACTGGTGCCGTCATACGGCCTGAGTATAATTTCCATTTGATATACCTCTTCAACTCCTTAACAGCTTTCCCGAAATAACTTGCACCATTTGTTTCAGCTGAACATTTGCAGGCACTTCCCGACTACAAAATCGGCTTACATCTTCTCCGGCGCGGAAAATCCCAGCAGATCGATACAGGTCTCCAGCACGTCCCGGGTCAGCGCCAGCAGCGCGATCAGGCTCTCCCGCCTTGCCCCGTCCTCCTCACTCAAAATCTTGGTCTCATGGTAGAAATGGTTGAAGGCGTTGGCCAAATCATAGATATAGGCGCATACCTTATGGGGCGCAATCTCCTCGGCGGCGCTCTGGATCATGGTGTTGAACTGCACCAGCGCCATCTCCAGCTCTTTCTCCGAGCTGCCCGCCGCTTCCAGGAAGGCAAGCTGCTCCATCTTTCCCCCTTGCTCTTTGTACTTATTTAAGATAGATTTAATACGTACAATCGTATACAGGATGTAAGGCCCGGTATCCCCCTCAAAGGAAGTGAACCTGTCGATATCGAACACATAGTCCTTTGCGGCCTGGTTGGACAAATCCCCATACTTCAGAGCGGAAAGCGCCACGGTCTCCGCCACGGCCTTCGCCTCCTCCTCGGGCATCTCCCGGCCCTCCCGAATCTTCCGGTACATTTCCTCCTGGGTCTCCCGCACCAGCACGTCCAGCCGCATGACGCCGCCGTCCCTGGTCTTGAAGGGCTTGCCGTCGCTGCCGTTCATGGTGCCGTGGCCCAGGAACTTCAGAACCGTCTCCGGCTTCACCAGCTTCGTCTTGCGGGCGCAGCGGAATACCTGCTCAAAGTACAGATCCTGGCGCTTGTCCGTGATATAGATAATCTCATCAGGATCGTAAAGGCGCATACGCTCCATGATGGTAGCCAAGTCCGTGGTGTTGTACAGGGACGCGCCATCGGACTTCAGAATCATGCAGGGCGGCACCTCCTTGGTGTCGGTCTCCTCCTTCACGTCCACCACCAAAGCGCCGTCGCTGATATAGGCCCAGCCCCCCTCTTTCATATAATCCACCATCTCGGGTATCAGGTCGTTCACATCGCTCTCGCCCTTCCACAGGTCGAACTCCACGTTCAGACTGTCGTAATTCTTCTTCAGATCCACCTTGGACACATCCACGATATGCTTCCACAGGGCACGGTATCCCCGCACACCCTTCTGGAACTTGCGGGTGGCCTCCAGGGCCTTTGCCTTGAATGCCGCATCCTCCTTTGACTTGGCACTGGCCAGGGGGTAGATCTCTGCGAACTCCGCCTCGGTGATAGGCTCTTCCGCCGGATACTCGCCCTGGTAGCTCTCGTCAAAATACAGCAAATCCGGCTTGCGCTCCTGCAGCTCCGTGATCACCATGCCGATGGGCGTGCCCCAGTCCCCCAGATGCACGTCCCCGATGACCTCATGGCCCGCATAGCGGCTGATGCGCTTGATGCTCTCGCCGATGATGGCCGGGCGCAGATGCCCCACATGGAGGGGCTTGGCCACATTTGCCCCGCCGTAGTCGATCATTATCTTCTTCGGTTTTTCAGGCATTTCCAAACCGAATTTCGGTTCCGAATCCATGGCTTTCACCATGCCCAGCAGGAAACTCTCGGACAGTTTCAGATTCAGGAAGCCCGGAGCCACGGCTGCCGCCTCCTTGAATACAGGGCTGTCCGCAAGCCGGGCCGCCACATCATTGGCAATCATGATAGGAGCCTTCTTATACTTCTTTGCCCCCGCCATAGCGCCGTTGCACTGATATTCGCACAAGTCAGGGCGGTTGGACAGGGTCACCCTGCCCAGGGCCGCCTCATACCCGGCCGCCTCGAAAGCCTTTCCCATTTCTTCCGTCAATACATCCAGTATCTTCTTCATTTCGATTCTCCGTTCTTCCCGCTTTGCCAGAGCTTCCTCTTTCCTGCCGTGCCACAGGGCAAGAGCTCTGCGCATACGCTTATAGTAAACGACATTTCCTTTTGTACCTGAGTACTTTGCTGATATCGTGGAGTATACGTCTTCCAGGCAATCAGGCACAAAAAACTAATGTCGTTTACTATAAGAACTGTCGGAAAATAACTGATACGATTTGTTTCGGAAAATTTGGATAAAGTCCGAAAACACAACAAAAAATGCAAAAAACTCATATCAATCATTTGTAGACAGTTCCTTACGCCGCTTTCTGCCGCAGATAAGGAATTAGGGTGCGGCATGAAACTAGAAGTTGGCTCTGCGCTTTTCTGTGTCAGCATTATACCCCAATTTTCGGTTTCGTGCAACCTATTTCTCCGAACCTGCGTACCTACTATGGAGCATATTTCAAGGAGTGTCACCCCAGCGCCACGTCCAGAGCCATCATGACCGTAAATCCCGCGGCAAACAAAAGCGTCCCCACATTGGAATGCTTCCCCTCCGACATTTCCGGAATCAGCTCCTCCACCACCACATAGAACATGGCCCCCGCGGCAAAGCTCAGAAGATACGGCAGCAGCGGAACCAGGAATCCGGCCATCAGAATCGTCAGGACCGCTCCTATGGGCTCCACCGCGCCGGAGAGGCTCCCATACAGGAAGGCTTTCCTCTTGCTGACGCCTTCTGCCCGCAGGGGCATGGAAATGATAGCACCCTCCGGGAAATTCTGTATGGCAATGCCCAGGGAAAGAGCCAACGCACCCATGGCAGTGATCCCGGCCTCCCCGGAAAGCCACCCGGCATAGACCACCCCTACGGCCATGCCCTCCGGCAGATTGTGGAGCGTCACCGCAAGCACCAGCATGGTGGTCTTCTGTAGGCGGCTTTCCGGGCCTTCCGCCTTGCTGCTGTTCAAGTGCAGATGGGGGATGGTCCGGTCCAGGAGCAGAAGAAACAGGACGCCTGTCCAGTAGCCCACTGCCGCCGGCACAAAAGCCCAGCGCCCCATGGCTGCCGCCTGGTCCATGGCAGGGATCAGCAGGCTCCAGATGGAAGCCGCCACCATGACTCCCGCCGCGAATCCGGTCAGCGCCCGCTGCACCGTTGGGTTCATTTTCTTCTTCATGAGCAGCACGCAGGCCGAGCCCAGCGCTGTCCCGAAGAACGGTATCAGGATGCCTAATGCCGCATTTTTCATAGCATGTCCTCCGAAAGACTTAAGAAATTTTCTGACAGTTCCAAAGTGATTCATGGAGTTAGTTTTAACTAACTATTTGTCAGTATATCACTCTTCAGTACAGGGTGTCAACCGTCTAATTTGCAGAGCCTCATTTTCTTCTCCTTTTTCTCTGTATCATTGCCATTCTGCCTTCAATCTATACAGCAAATTCCCATACTGTGCGGCAAATTCCATACCATACGGCATATTTCCATAGCGGCAGGTTCGGAAACGCAGAAAGCGCCCAGGGAAAGGCCGCTGCGGAAATCATCCGTCATACACGGAGCGGATCGCCGATATCTACCCTCCATCGTTGACCGATGAATAGAATTCCTCTCCCGTATCAAGACATATGGCCGCAAGCCGTCCCCGGGGAAGCATGCCCTACAGTCGATTGCGATATGATGGTTCCTGCGGCAGATGGATCCCGGCTTAGGATTTTCCTCTAGCTTCCATGTCCTTTTCAGGCGCTAAATGCGCCGGTTGGTTTTCTGCCGCTGGTATTCCTTGCTAATTCCCTGGATTGCTATAATCGATACGCGAATCAATTAATAAACAGGCACAGAAAAGGGGCCGGTGGTGAACCGTCCCCCTTCCTATCAAGCCTGCTCTGTCTGTTCTGCCGGTTGCTACCTGTAGTGTATCTCGTCGTAGCCGTACGTTTTCTGCGAGGAGATTGAGCCATCGTCGCTATAGTATACCAGGTCATACCCATCCTCGTGGCAGATGTACGCCTCGATGGCTCGTTTGCTGTCGCCTTCATGGAGATAGATGGTAAATTCATTCTCGGCGGTCTGCTCACCGCTCTGCCGCAGGACGCCTTCATCGTTGTACCTCTCATAGAAGTTGTACACGCCGTTTTCAGCCCGGGTGTATTTGAGGGATACCTCCCCATCGTCTGTATAGATGGTCCTTCCGGCCTCCCGGCCGTCCTCAAAATAGGTAAGCTCATCGTCAATGACCCCGTAGTCATACCTGACCAGCCCGCTCCGTCCGCCGTTCTCGTAAAATTTCTCAATATGGTGGATGCGCTCGGGATCCCCGGCGGTAAAGTCGTGGTAATAGGTCACGCTTTCCAGCGCACCGCTGTCAAAATAGGTATACGCTTTCGCTCCGATGTCGCCCGATCCCAGAGAGCTCCTGAGGTGATCCACGGTTTCCAGCATTCCCCTGTCGTTGCAGGTGATGGTGTAGGTATTCTTAGGGGTCTGGTACGCCGCGCCGGAAAGCATGCCGTTATCATACTGATAGGTGATGGAGTATTCCTCGTCCGCCGGGTCATCGGTATTCAGGAACTCCTTGTAGTAATTATATTTGTACACAGCGGGCTTTCCGTCATCCTGCCAGGAAAGGGTCAAGGTATAGACCTGGGTCAAGGCCTTTTCGTCCCCATCATCGTCCTCGTTGGTGTGGGATTCGTCAAGAACATAGGTAACCGTCTGCCCGCCGTCCGAGATATCAGCCCCGTAGGTGTACATACTGTACTGACCCTTCTGCATATCCACTGGCTTGTCATCGTCATAATGCCAGGTGATGGTCAGGTCTTCGTCAAGCCGTCCGTCCGCCGCATAAAACCAGGTTTTGGCGGGACTGCCGCCCACGCGCTTTGTCAGCCAGTAGCCCCCGCCATATTCGTAGGTGGCCTGGTAATTCTGGCCGCCCACCATCAGGTGGGACAGTTCCTGGTACTGCGTGGATCCCGAGGATTCCTCTTTTTCGCAATCATATCCCCACTCAGAGCTGGAGTAGTACCGCTCCTCCGGCGCTTCCGGTGTCTCCCCGGCGGCATACCCCTCTCCCGCTTCCAGAATTGGAGTGATGTCGGAGGCGATGCGTGCGCCCCACTGCTCCGGCGACCTTTCGCAGGGGCTCCAGCTGTACCGGTAAATGTATAGCTGGTTTCCCGCGGCGTCTAAGGTAATTTTTTCCACGGGATATACCGCCCTGCCGCTTAAAATGACGTTTCCAGCGCCGACTTCCATCTCATAGCTGTACTGGATTTGTCTGTACAGCGCACCGTTGGAGTATTTTAGCAACACGGTGTCCCGACCGCCATCCTCGTTAAAAGCGACCTCTGCGTCGCCGTAAAGCCCACGGAAGTTTCCCCAAGTCCAGGTGACATCTCCTTCTCCGCCAGACGAGGATAAAGACGAATCTCCGGCAGACGGGGATGAAGACGAATCTCCGCAACCGGAAAGAAGAACAAACACCAGTGCCACTGTCAATAAAATCGTTGCTATTTTTTTCATTTTTTCCTTCCTCTCTCTGTTCTGGCACGCTGGCGAATTTGAACGTGACAGAACAATATTTAACTTAATAATATGAACGCCCAGCCGTTATCCCTGCATGTGTCCATCACTGGTTCCGATGCTTACAGGCACTTTTATCCCGGCTGTCCAATGTCCCTTTGGAACTTTGCCGTCGCCGCCCCGGTGCCCTTATCCTGCTCTTCCGAAGCGGCTTCACTGCTTTTTTCTTCCGCCTGTTCCGAATGGCTTCCGCACCCACTGGCTTCTGCCGCCTTTGTCCCGTAGGATACAAGGCCCATACAGAGCGCTCCGGCTAAAACCATTGCCACAACTTTTTGAAGTCTTTTCATGTCTCTTCTCCTCCTTCATTTATAATATCATCCCGCCCCACTCAATGAGGGATGTCCCCTCATGGCTGGCGGGCCTGATTTCAGGGATGGAAGGCTCCGGCGTATGGCTGTCCACGGGCCGGAAGCAGAACCAGATTCGGAAATAATGATCCGGCGACGTCCCTTCTATCACCAATGGCATGGCCGCGTCCACCAGTTCCGTCGTCTGGGGGTACATGCGGTAATCGGTATCCTTGTCCAGCATATCGTCCCAGAACTCAACAAAATCCCGGATTTCCTGCCCATTCAGCCCATAGGACTCCAGGATGCCCCTGAACTGGTCGCTGCGCTCTCCCGCATGGACGGTAAACCCCTCCACTGTCTGGAACATGCCCGGAATCGTTCTGGATTCATAGAAAAGATAAGGATATCCCTCTTCCCCGTCCACTGTCAGGGTTCCGTCCGCCTCAAGTTCTATTTTCCAGGAATCCGTGTAAGTCGGCAGCGTCTTCGTCAGAAGTTCGCTTTCCGAAAATGTCAAAGTACATTGGGTGCCTGCTGCCCCATACAGATAAATATTGGGTTTATAGCAGTTGATATCATGGGCCATGCGGATCTTCAGCACCAAATCCTCAACCATTTCACCGGGCTGCGGATCCGGCGGCAGACCTCCATAATTGTAAGGCGTGAACCGATCGTCGATGATGCCGAGCCACCATGGGTCTACACCCGCCGCCCGGCTTTTGAGCACATTCAGCAGATCGTTGAGCAGCGCCAGCAGCTTCGACAGCTTCAGATATTCCCCATAGGGAATCTTGTCCTGCATTTTTCCCGGAACCATATTTTCTATCATATCCATGTAAGCCTGTATGACCGTAATCAAATCCTGTAAGACAAGAATGGAGGCATGGGCATTGTCCTGTGCGTTATTGTCCAGATTGTTCTCCAGCTCCTCTATAGACTCAACCACATTATTGTTCCACCATCGTTTGAACAGCGTCATTGGCCCATCGGATGAAAGATAATCCACCATATTGGCAATCTTGTCCACCTTGTCATCGATTCCGTTGTTCAGCGAGCTGTTGTCATTTTCTATTTCATACTGGATAAAGTCTGAGATCAGATCATTGCGCTCCGTCACTGCCTGATCCACCGGATTGTCAGGCTCTCCGGAACCGCCGTCCACCCAATCCTTTATCTCCTTCGCCTTCTCCCGTTCTATCTTGTGAATGGAGTCTTTGCCCCAATCGCGCAGATAGTCGATCATGTTCTCTATGTTTTTCGCTTCAGAAGGGACTTCCTCCGGAAGCGGAGGCGCAGCTGCAGCCACAAGCCCCATATCCGGAAGCATTCCAAGAAAGAGGCTGACGCAGACCGCCAAAGCCACCAGACTTTTTCCCTTTTTTCCCATGCTCATTCTGCCAGCGCTCCTTCCATGATTTTAGACACGTACCACTTGATGTTGTCTTCCCTTTCCGCGTCCACGCCCCGCTCCAGGGCATCTGCAAAACAAAGGGCCGCCTGCTGCGGTTCATCCTGTTCATAATAAATGATCCCCAGATAATAGCAGGGCATCGGATCCATCCTGTTCAGTTCCCTTGCCCGCAGGAAATAATAGATTGCTCCCTGATAAGAACCTTCCCCCAGCCTGGCCAGTCCGGCCATATACTGCATATGGCTGCTGCCGGGAAGGTCCGCGGCGGCGGCAAGGTACAGTTCCCGCAGCTTTTTCGCGGATTCCTCTGTATTCTGCAAGATGTAGATGCGCTCCATATATTCATAATATATCTGGGACGAAGCGTCCTCCACCTGGCTGACACAGGACAGCGCCGTCCCATAATCCCTCAGGGAAATAAATTGCTCCGCCCGGGCATACAGGGACAGATCCGTGACACCGAACCTTTCGTCCAGTTCGTCCAGAAGTTCCGTCGCCTGGTCCAGGTTCCCTTTTTCAATGCAGGATACCGCCTTTTCAATCCGTTCATCATAATCCCCGATGCCGCCTGCGGATGCAGTCTGTTCGGCAGCCAGGCACAAAATCAGGCACACCGGCAGGGGCAGCATGGAAAGCGCCGCGCCTTTCTTCCCCTTCCATAGCAGCTGCAGCCCAATGCCTGCGGCTGCGGTCAGAAAGAGCAGGATGCAGAACAGCAGGCTGGTCTTCCATAAAAAGGCGCCGCCGATGGCAAGCAATAGAAACAGACCATAAAATACAATCATGTCTTACTCCCCCTTTCTGTCTTCCAGAGCCTTCAAAAGGTTCTTATTGTGGTAGGAAATTCCATAGACATCGTTTCCGTGATCCTGATAGGGCAGGGATTTCTCCACTTTGCGGGAATAAATAATCGCATTATCGTAATCTCCCATGGCTTCATAGGTATTGGCTATGGAAAAATAGAGCGCTGACATGGTCCCCCCGCATTCCTCGGCCTTATGAAAGGCTTCCAGCGCTGTCCCGAAATCCTTTGCCCCGAAGGCAATCGTCCCTTTCAGGTACCAGCCCATGGGCAGATCGTCCCGGACGGAAAGGATTCGCTCCGCGGACGCTGCCGCCTCCACATAGTCGCGGCTGGTAAAGCATTGGTAAATGGCTGTCATGTAATCCCAGAGCAGGGCATGGGACTTTATCTCCGCTATCTGTTCCTCTGAGAGTTTTTCGTATATTCTATACTGGAAATCCGTCCATGCGGCGCTGTCATCCATGGCAAGATACTGGACACAGGCATAAAGACAGCCTTCCGTCTCTGGATTCCCCTCCGGACCCGCCGTCAGATCCCCCAGCCTTCCGGCCATCTCCAGAGCCGTTTCCGTATCCTGTATCTTCAGAGCGGAAAGGGCCGCCAGATACAGCGCCTGCACGCTGTCAGGATTCTGCTGCAGGCACTTCCCGGCCATCTCCGCGCAGGCCTGGTAATTCCCAAGCTTTTCCTGGATGTCGGCACAGCGCAGGGCGGTTCCGCTTTCGCCCGACAGCTCGTAGGAAGCTTCATAATATTCCAATGCCGCTTCATAAGCATAGCAATTGGCGGCCGCCTCCCCCAAATCGTATTTTTCCAGAGCCAGCTGCTCCTCCGTCCGCGTCCCGTCATCGAACAATCGGTCAAACCGCCGGATTGCCTCCAGGGTGCGCCCGTAATGCCCGGCCTCATCCACCTTGTAGCTGCTTCCCACCTGATAAGCCACATGCTGTAGAAGCAGAATGTCTTCATTCGCTTCCGCCAGAGCCAGAGCCGCTTCCGTCAGTTCAGCTGTATAACCGCCCTGGGTTCCGTATTCTGACAGGAGCCGGAACATGCCGCAGGCGGCAAGCTCCTCCTGATAGCCGTTCAGCAAAGATACGGCGGCCATTTTCCCCTCCTCCAGGTCCCCGGCGAACAGCACGTCCTCCTCCGTATAGCGTTCCGCTGCCGCCAAATTCAGAAGAATCTCGTCCCGCAGAAGCTCCTGCGCCTGGGACAGCTCCTCCAGACTGCCAAAATACCGAAGCAGCGCCGGATACCATTCCGCTCCAAGCGCGCGATTCCGTATCCTGCTTTCCAGCTGCTGCATGGAACCGCGCTCCGACAGGTACAGTGCGCCGATGACTACATCATCCCGATATTGTCGATAGATATTTTCCAGGGAATATCCGGATTCCTCCCTCACGATGCTCTCAAAGGCATGGGCCCTTGCCTGAGAGAGGCCGAATGCAGCAGCGGCCTGCTCCATATCGCCCTCCCTTAAAGCCTCATATCCGTCTTCCAGAGAGCCCTCTATGGCAGCCCTCATCTGCTCCTCTACGGAAAGACTCCCTCTGCTTCCCATCAAAAAGGCAAGAAGCAGCGCCGCGGCAAAAGGGATGAGGATTTCAAGTTTATTTTTTATCGTATTCCCTGAAACATCCGTCCGGGCCTCCTCCATGCCTTCCGCCCTTCCATCCGGACCAATCCTATGTAACACCGCCGCAAGAATCCCATATCCGCAGCAAGCATCGAAGACGCGCAAGGCCAACATGCCGGTGACAGACCGTATGGGAATTTTCAATACCGCATCCTTCAGGGTAAAAATGCCAATCCAGACAGCCAAAGTTGCTGCCAGTACCCCAAAGTCTTTCAGGAGCCGCCTCGCCCTCTTTTCTGTCCTGACCAGGACGCATTTCTGCATCAATCTGTCCAGAAACACCGAAACCATGAAAAGAGCCGCACAGGAAAGCGCCAGCGGGGCCGCTATATCCCATAGGCCGGAATCCAGGGAAAAAAGCCTGCCTGTCAGCTCCCTGGCTTCATCCAAGGCCATCCAGAGATAAAATATGACCAGGATCCATAGCTCTTCCTTCAATACCGCCAGCCAGTTCCGCCGGATTTTCTCGAAACCGCCCTGTCCTTCCGGATTCCGAAGGCAGAAATACACCGTCAGGCATCCAAGCGCAAGAATATTCCCTGTTGCCATGTATGTCTTTTCCAGCCATGCAGGAAGCGTCTTCCCTCCAGCCAGCATTGTAGACACACATAACAGTGAGCCCAATACCCCGGCAGAGAAGGCCGCCAACGCCAGGAGCTGCCTCTGTGCCTTATGTCTCATTTTACTTTCCATCTCAATCCCCTGTCTTTCATCGTGCAGATAAGGAATTGTCTCCAAATACCTGATACAAGTTCATGGCGGCTTTTGTTGTATTTCCGGGCTTTTAACTGAACAAGTTGTATCAGTTTTCTCTGACAACTCCTAAATCGTTTTAAGCTACATATATTAATTCGCACGAGATTGAGAAAAGGGGACAAAAAAATTTCCCTTGCCAAAAAAATTTCTGCCCTGGCAAGGGAAAATAAATAGAACGTTTTTCTGTATATATATTATCGTAAAATCATATATCCGGCTTGTTCAGGAGAAAGCCCGGAAATACAAGGAAAAAGGCTATAAACTTACATCGGTTATTTGTAGACAACGAAGTCTTCCCCACATTGTGGGACGAATGGAACCCATGCCAGATATATGTTATGTCTTTATGATGTAGAAACAGCCCGAAACAGATGGACTGAAATCACACATTACCTGTAGCAAGTAAGACAGCTGTAATCGAGACCTGGACGACTTCCGAAGACACCGCTGCCGGGGAAGGAGACGACATCAATGCCGGCAGAACCCATTTTTGTACCGGGACTACATGTGGTCCCCTGCATCGGCATGGCCATACAAGTCGCAAGGGCCACATCAATATGCTGTTGTCAGAAATTGAAGCTGCCGTCCCATACAGGCATGTCGGAAAGGTAGGCGCTCTCCACAGCCGGAACATAGTACGCGCCATAAGCTTTCAGGCCGTCATCCATAGCCGCTTCGGGCAGTTCCACATAAAAGCGGTAATAGGGCATATAATACCTCTCCCGCTCTCCCGCGCGGTAGACCAGCTCCACTTTCCCGATGAACTCCTCTCCGGGCATCTCATAGGGCGCTGTGGTGATATAATTGCCTTTCCGCAGAAGCTCTTTCGCCTCCTCCGCCGTGATGATCGGATACTCTCCCACCATCCTCGACAGATCAGGCCGGAAGCTCCTGGCCAGGTACAGCCTGCCCTGGTCATCGCAGTAAAAGGCTGTCCGGTTGAAATTGTAATTGATGATGCGCTGGACCATATCCTCCGCCCGGTCATAAAATTCAATCCAATAGCTCTGCTGGAGATAGATATTGTAGCTGCCGCCATAGATATTCGCCACGGGATGCTCCATCCCGATGAAATCCTCGTACTCTTTTTCCAGATACTCTGCCGTCTCCGCCAGCTCCCCATAGGCAGCGTAATGGGTAAAGCGATATTCCTCCGGCAGGGATACGGCCGGTTCAAAAGATACCGTAGCCGTCATGGCCTGATTCACCTCGATTTTCAGCCCTTCCGCTTCCCCGATTAGCTTCGTGGGATTGAAATACCCTTCCGGCACGGTGTCCCCTACCATCTCCAGCTTCTCCGTTATGATTCGCTTCGTCTCTTCGTCCGGCACATCATCCGTGATGGTCAGGGATTCCTCCTCCAGTCCTAAGCTGCCCGCGACCTCAATCAGGAATTCCCGCATTTTATGAAAGTCTCCGCCCTGTGCGATGTAGCTCTCATCGTAGGAGAGAACATTTTCATACACCGGCAGAGATGAAATCCCCAACGCCTCGCCCCAGGGGTTCGCATTGACTAACTCCGAGATGTCATGCACTCTGACGCCCTCATAGCCCGCTGCTTCCTCCTGCCCAATCTCTGTCACGGAAAGCATGGGAAGCCCTGCGGCGCCCCCTGTCTCCTGTGTGCCGGGTTCCTGTCTCCCCTCTGGGTCATGGGACGCGTGGAGCGAGGAGTCCTGGCCCGACTGATTCTGTTTTTGTTCCATGACAATCCATCCCACGCATGCCGCCAGCAGAAGACCGGCCGCTGCGGCAGCCCATTTCCACAGACTTCCGGCCCTTTTCCTCCCCTCCCGGTTCCGCAGCCTGTCGGTCTCTTCCAGGATAGCATCGTCCAACAAGTTCAAAGCGTCACTAATCTGTTCTTTCCTCATACCACAAATCCCTCCTGTTCCAGATAAGCCTTCAGTCCCTGTCTCGTGCGGTACAGCATGCTCTTCGCCTTGGATTCGCTCATGCCGAAATATGCGGCCACTTCTTTCAGGGAATCCATATAGTAATACCTTCCCACGAAAGTATTTCGGGCTTCCGGTGTCAGCGTGCGGAGATAAGCGCCGATGGCCTCCGAGAGCAGATGCAGATTCACGTCCTGTTCCGTGGCATCTTTGCCGGAAACGCAGTCTTCCAGCTCGGACAGGGACAGGGCGTATTCCGATGCCTGCCGCTTCTTCCGGTTCCGTCCCCGGAGCATGTCGATGGACAGCTGTCTGGTGATCCTGCCCAGGTAGGCGGAAAGGACTTCCGGTCTGTGGGGCGGCATGGAATTCCACGCTTTCAGATAGGTATCGTTGACGCTCTCCTTGCTGTCCTCCAGGTCAGCCAGCACATGATAGGCAATCTTCGACAGATAGCGCCCATATTTGCGCTCTGTCTCCTGAATCGCGTTTTCATCCCTCTGCCAGTACATCCCTACAATCGCTTCGTCCTGCATCCCTGTTTCCCCTTTCCTGTGGCTCCCTTTTGTCGCTCCCATTCCCTGGCATTCATTCCCTGGCTCTTCTGCGCCTGCCCGTTGTCTCTTCTGCGCTTACTCGTTGGCTCTTCTGCGCTCCGTTCATCGCTTTCGTTATCAGATATGGAATAACCGGATTCTTCTCCGATTCTTTCTTATATCCTCTCGAAACCTCCAGGCCGCATATCACACTGCTTTACGGAGCTTCTTGGAGCTGATTCCCCCGCTTTCCGGGTGCCTTTCGGCCTCAATACTTGATTCCGCTTCCAAAATTCCAAGAGCCTTTTTTCTCTTGCGCTTTGCTTACCGCTTTCACTATATATTCCGACAAAATCAGGAGTTGGTTGCATGAAAAAAAAATTTTTATAGATTTTTTCCTTATTCTTTCAGATAGTCCAACAACGGTTCCAGATATGCCCGGTCTGTCCAGTCGCAGGCCTGCCCTACGGCACACATGAGCGCTTTCATCCACGGCTCATAGGTGTCGGGGTCTCTCTTCGCCACGGCTTTCTGCAGCATCCTGCACAGGGCTCTGTCCCGGAACGTCATTCTGCTCTCATCCCAGGTTCCCCGCCCGTAGAAAAGCGGAATTCCCTGCAGCCCTCCCGTCAGGTTCCGCGCTCTGATTTCCTCCAGCGCGCTTTCGTCATAGGGGGACGCGCCGATGCAGAAAACGGCTGTCCTCTTATCCTGCAGTTGGACGATGTGCTTCTTCAGGAACGCCAGCCCGGCTATGCCGGATGCATATATTCCGCCGCATAATACAATGGTATCGTATTGCTTCACCATGTCCAGGGTGGCTTTCGGCACCTCTATGCAGGTAAAGCTCAGGGTTTCCCGGAGCCAACCAGCGTACTTCTTCGTGGCTCCGTATTTCGACTGGTATAGGATGATTCCCTTTTTTGCCTCTGTCGTCTCTGTATTCATCGTTGTTTCCTTTCTGTAACGCTATTTCATATCTCTTTTTTTGATTCATTCCGTCCCATTCCGCAATGCATCCTCCAGAGCTTCAAGATACACTTACTGCTCACGGTGGCCCCGGAAATTGCGTCTACTTCCAGCGATTGGCTGTCTATCACATCCTCAATGATTTCCTCTGCTTTCCCGCCCAGGCCGTTTTGATGCTCTGTAATTTCTATCTCTGCCAGTTCGTGCCCCTCCACAGCCACCTGCACTTTCACGGCAACAGGCCCGGCAGAATATTCGCCGAAACAGGCTCCATCTGCAATCTCCTCCAGATTCGGATTGCAGACAGGAATCTGCTTCACGCGGTCAACCATCGCCCCTAACGCGATTATCCCTGCCCCAGCCAAAAGCGCCACCGCGCAGCACCCTGCCGCAATCCATTTCCCTTTCCTCATTTCCGCTCCTTTCCGCCCATTGCCTGATTCAAAAACGCTTCATAGGCGCTTTCCTGCTGCCCATATATCTCGTCCGCTGAAATCCCCGGCGTGGTCACGGAAAAAACAGTGCCGATTCCAATGGTGTAGATCAGCATGTTCAGATGCAGCTGTCTGGCCTGCTCCGCGCTGATGCCCAGCTTATCCGCAAGCAATCCGGCTGTCCCGGAATCGGCCTCCGCCCGGTACAGATCCTCCAGGGACGATATCCCCTCCCGCCGGTGCAGGATGAATATCTTGTATAAATGAGGCTGTTCTTTCGCCAGCTGGATATATGCCCTGCCTGTGCCCCGGAACAGGTCGTCCCTGTCGATACGCTCTGCCACATATTCCCGCACGAAACAGCGGACACGCGCTGCCACGTCCCGGCGCAGGCCGTCCATGTTCCTGCAATAGCTGTAGATTGGCTGCACGGAGCAACCGATTCTGTCCGCGATATTCTTCACCAGAACCTGTTCCATGCCGCTGCTCTTCGCTATCTCAAAGGCAGCGTCCACCACCATCTCTTTCGTGATTCTCTGCTTCGGCATCTTCACAACTCCTTGTATGCAATCCTATAATTCAGTTATATAAATTATTTATATAACTGAATTATATAACTGGCTACAGAATCTGTCAATAAGTTCCTTCGCCGCCTGATGCCCTGTTTCCATTCTTTCACGCAATTTACGCGACTATATAAATGGCATTTAATTCCTGCCAACCAATGAAACTCCCCGCAGCAGAGCTGCGGGGAATTAGACCCGGAGAGATTAAACACAGCAAGTCATGCCGTTTATCCGGTTTGTGTGCAAGATTCAATCACCGAATATATATTTAGGAAGCAAAATCACCTGCCAGATTAGCTACTCATCTAATTTCATCCTGTCAATTCCGAAGATATTACGAGAAGAGAGATACATGAAATTGTTTTCTATATATGCGCTCCCTGATAGCTTTAATGGAGTATTGATCACTTTTATCTTTTCCAATGTATCCTTATCCCAAAAGGCGATTTCCGAGCAAGGGTAAGAAATGGTTACCAGCATATCCCCGCTTACCCCTGCACAAACGAACATTTTCCTGTGCGCTTTCTTCACAGATGCCTGGATTTCGAAGCTTCTTATGCTGATTTTGTAAAGTTTTCCATCGTGACCGGCGGCATATAAGGCTTCTCCGTCAATATGCAGGCTGCCGATGTTTTTCTTCCCCAGGACAAGGTTCTTTTCAATGGAAAGCGTCCTTTTATCCAATAGCAGCAGCTCCCCTTCCACCGTTCCGCCAATCAAGTATAAACCATATGTCTGCAAACTCCACATACTGCTTCCGGAAACAGTGAACTCTTTCTGCCGATACGACTGTTTGTCAAGAGTAATCACTTTTCCGTTCCGTATGGAACAATAAATGGTCTCATCATCCACAGTCATCCCACATATATCAGAGCTTAAATCATTGCCTAACTGCCACCTGCCTAACAGTTCATAGTCCTTTTGGCCCAGGACATAAAGCGTACAGAAATCATAGATATAAATCCGATTGTCATCTGCAATCAGCTTTCTTGACAGCCCATCTTTCCCGAACACTGTCTTCTGACAAAGAATGTTTCGGGATGTTTTATCGATTTTCAGCAGCTTTTTCCCACACATACAGTCGATGCACTGCCCTGTCACATGGAATCCTGTGACGATTCCGCCCAACTCTGCTACGTGCTCCATTTTTCCCTCCTACGCAGACGTAAGTCCGATCTTTTCCGTCTTTTCACACAGCCAGTCATGCCGTTTATCCCATTTTTGTCCAAGCTTTCACCTCATGGGACTATCTGCTCCCCGTTTTCATCCGGTTCCCGCAGCAGTTCCGCCAGAGCGTCCAGTTCACGCAGCTTTGACTCGCCCATGCTAAATCCACCACTCCGGCGTCAGTTCCCCCAGCGTGGCGGTCCGTTTCCGCTCATAGTCCAGCATGACCTCAATGTCCCTGTAGGAATCCGGCATCAGCTGGGCCATCAGTTCCCGGCAGGCCCCGCAGGGCGCTCCCGTCCGGCCGTCCGGCATGATTGCCAGCACTTTCCGGATTTCGTGCTCGCCGTTGGTCAGCATATTGAACATGGCGTTGCGCTCGGCGCAGATTCCCAGGGTGGAGCAGGTGTCCACGCATACGCCGGTGTAAATGTTCCCGGAGGCTGTCAGAATGGCGGCCGCCACGCCGCCCGCGTCCACATAGTTTGAAATCTTCCTCCCATTCTGGACGGCCAGGGCTTTCTCGTAGAGCTCTTTCCAGATTTCTTCCGCGTCTCCTCTTCTGTCATATTCCGCTTTCAGTATGGAATACCAGCGTTCGTCGCACCGGCCCTGGTTGTTGATGCCCCCTGCCCGCCATGTGCCCTCCAGGGCCATGCCGCATTTTTGCATGACTTTCCCGGAGTTCGGATTGCGGGGATCGTGGCAGGCGTTCACGCAGTTCATGCCCACTTCCTCAAAAAGGTAGGCCATCACGGCCTCCAGCGCCTCCGCGGTGATGCCCTGTCCCCAAAAGCGGCGGCCGATGCAGTAGCCTATGGTGGCGGATTCGGTTTCGTCACTGGACTTCACGATGCTGATGCTGCCGATCGGCTCCCGGATTTCTTTCAGTTCAATAGCCCACTGATAATAGGAAGACTCACCGTACCTGCCGACCCAATCCGCCAGGACATGCCTGGTGACGCTTACGTCCCCGTGGGCGGGCCAGGTCAGGAATTTCGTCACTTCCGGGTCGCTGGCCCAGTTGCGGAACATGGCCTCCGCGTCCTCTGCCCGAAAGGCCCGCAGTATCAAACGTTCTGTCTCGATTGTTTTGGTTCCTTTGTGTTCCATATCATTGACTTCCTTTCTGTTTTTCAAATTTATATAGTTGCTTTAACGTATATGCGTTCCTGTGACACCATAAGAAATCTCTTCCTTCCTGCGTCATTTCATGCCGGATATATAGCATTCGTACAGGTACATATTTCTGCAGACCGTATCCATAAATTCATCGTTATAGAAAGACTTCTTATGCGTCATGTGGCAGTCCGCCTTGCTGTCCACAATGTGGGCAATCAGGTCAAAAAAAGCGGCGTGGCTCATGCGGCAGGTCCCGTCTTCCTCCCTGCGGTAGATCAGGACCTCATCCTCCAGGAAGCAGACCGCGTCTCCCCATGCCGCGTCTCCCCTGTCCTTTGGCGCGCCCAGGAGGAAATTGAATCGCACCATGGCATTGGTGGCCTGCGTCAGGCGGCGCAGCGCCGTTTCATCATATGCGTACAGTTCGCTGAGGGCTTCCGATGCCTTCTTTGCGTCGATTGGCTTCCCCTGCTCTGCCTTGCGGAGCACCTCAAGCTTCCCTTCGCTTCGTTCCGGCAAGGGGAACAGTTCACGGAAATAGGCCTTTTCTATCTGCTGCTCCTTCCATGCCGACTCCTTTTGGTAACGTTTCTCGTACTCTGTGAAGTACAGGTCGGTCGTAAGCCACGCAAGCAGCTCTTCCTCAAAAGGCGAACTGCCGTCGAACTGGCTGCGCACCTCCCGCCACCCATAGTATTCCAGATACCTGGCCCAGGAGCTGACATAGCCGTTATGGCGCGGGTGCAGCACCCAGTCACGGAATGCGTTCTGGAAACTGCGGCTGCACAGATGCTTTTTCCAGCTCCCCGCCGAACCATATCGTGCCTTCAGGGCGCTGAAGCGCTGCATAAGCGGCACATATCCGCATTCATGGACAGAACGCCCATCTCCCGTATGATCCAGCGCGTCCACGAACGCCTGGAAAAATTCCTGCCGCTCCCGGCACAGATGGGTGTATTCCTGCATTTTCGCCGCCAGCTGCCGTGAAAATAGAGGCTGTGGCAGGTGGCAGAGGTTACGGAAGACGAATTCCGTATCGGACTTGGGGAGGGAGGACATCAGCAGCCATTGCTCCGCCATGTCCGGAAAGCCCTCCCCGAAGGCGGCCTGCTGTTCCTGATTCCCCGTGCCCTGCCAGAGACAGCATGCTTCCCGGCAGAAAGAAAAGAAACGGCGCTCTTCTATCAAATCAGGCCAGCACTGGAGATCCTGCACATACTCCCTGTGACTGGGGTGTGCGGCAAGCAGCCCTTTCATACGGTCATACTCGCTTTCCGCCCCAGGCGATGCCGCCAGCTTCGCCTGCCTGTCAGCAGCCGCCGCACCGTCCGCCGTACCATCGCCATCCATGAAAAATCCATATGCCATGCACAGGGCAAAATACAGATCCTGCCCTATCCCCTCCGGACGAACCTGGCTTTCTTCCTGCAAAAAGCCCCAGAGACCTGCCAGGACTTCCGGGCTGTACTGCCTTTGCAGAAAAACCGGATGGCAGATAACGGACAGCCATTTGCGCTCTTTCCACTCTTCCCATGAGATGTGCAGAAAGCGTTTTCGCTTCCCTGGCAGATTCCTCTTTGACGTATCTGTTCCGCTTTCTGTCCCTGTCTCTTCCTCATGGTATTTCTGGCAGATAAGCCGCAGGATTTCCCGCGCCTGGCGTTTTTCCTGGTTTGGCAGGAAATGGTCTGCCCATCTTTGCAAGATCATATGTACATTTTGCAGAGATTGCAATACTTTTGGAAATATCATCAAAAACCTCCCCGCATGCCCCGCGGGTAACGTTACCCATTTCCGGGGCTGCTTTTTCGACTTAGGAATTTTCTACAAATAACTGCTACGAGTTCATGACAGCTTTCGTTGTATTTCCGGGCTTTTTCCCGAACAAGTTGTATCCGTTATTTTCCGACAGTTCCTTATCGCGACAGCATCCACACTCACGACCCTATCAGCACTTCCTTTCCTCGGAAAGCAAAACCGTACTTCCGAATCCGCTCCGCGGGAATCCCCTTTGCCTCCAGAGATGCCGCATACTGCATGCGGTCAATCTGCTTCAGCGCAGCTGCCACAGTATCCGCAAGGCTCTTCTCCTCCGAATCCTGTACCTTAAACTCGATAATAATCGCATTTCTATTGCGATTATTTGTTATCGCATTTCTATTGCGATTATTTGTTATCGCATCTCTATCGTGATTATTTATCATCATATCTTTATTACGGTTATTTATTATTGTATTTCCGTTTCCACTATTTATTTTCGCATCCTCCTCCAGATTCCCGCCCTTATACTGCCTGGGCTCCAGCATCACATCGTATCTGCCAAACCCGCTCTCCCGGTTGGAAGTCAGCACATACCTGTCCGCCAGTTCCA
>CAJUFI010000068.1 GCA_910585665.1 uncultured Acetatifactor sp.
ATTTCATCAACCGAGCAGCATGTCTTGCAAACCGTTCGTTTGCGAGTTTCTGAATGAATTTCATAGTTATCACCTCGGTCTTATGATAGCAAAGGAATTCAAATTTGTCAATAATATTTTAATGTTTATCATTAATTTTTTATTGTTACATCTTATCGAGAAAAAACTCGTCACCATATCGCAAAACCTACTGATATGAACGCCATTATTTTGCTATTTTGGGGGTTATCTTTTTGACATCGTCCAATGTAATCACAATTCCCATCCTCCAAATGAATCTGCGCCTGTCTCAAGCAAACGCGATATCTGTCATCAACCTTGATTTTCATACATTCCTGGTCACAGGAGGGCTCTTCCGCCGGATGTCCGTATCATCCCCCTGGGCAGGCCGGAACCTGGATTTTCATAAAGGCCACAGCCGCAGCCAAAAATTCATTCAGTTTTAACCGACTCCTGATAAGCAAACCTATCTTCCCATTTCAATCATTTTCTTTGCCGCTTTTGTCCATCTGATTCATACATGAACCGACAAAATTTCATAGCTTCCCACCCGCTTCCCGGCCGACATTTGAACTCCTTTTCCCTCCATAGCAGCATAGATTTTACTCCCCAATCCCCTCCAGATAGAGAACCGTTCCCCGTTCATTTATATAGACCGTCGTATTCATTTTCCGCGTGTCCTTGACACCCTCCTGGAAAGCAAAAGGGGCATCTTCTGCAATCCTCCACCTATGCTCCCTGCTTAGGAACTGTCGGAAAATAACTGATGCAACTTGTTTAGGAGAAAGCCCGGAAATACACGGAAAACGGCTATAAACTTGCATCAGTTATTTGTAGACAATTCCTTACCCCCTCCGGCACGAAGCGCAAATCCACTGCATCTTCGCAGTCCACAAACCTCATCCCCTGCAGCTCACCGGTTATGTCATGGTCATAATAAGCAAAAACAGAAACCCTGACCGTGTTCAGCCCAATCCCTCCCGATGCCTCGCCGTACCATTGCATTTTCGATGTCTCCGGCAGATCCGGGAAGTGGTTGTAAATCGGCTCTGTTTCTGTACGGATTTGAATATCTTCTGCGATTTCTCCCAACTGATATCCCGCTTCCGTCTCCCTGATTGAGAATCCATACTGCCCTGTTATGCGCTTCTCGTTTCCCTCTTTTTCAAAGATGATGATATGCAATCCATTGGAAGTAAAGTTCATTTCACATTCATCACCTTCCGAAAAACAGGAGCGCGCCTGCCGCTCATGCATGCATCCATATAGACATATTCATGCGCCATATCCTGCTGGAACGCTTCCACCACATGCCATCTGCCGCCTTTCTTCAATACCCGTATCCTCCGATAAACGGTTTCCGCTCCATCCTCCGGTTTATAAAACAGGTATAAACTTCCATAGCCGATTCCTCCCAGGCCATCCCTTTCCTGCCTTGCGATGACCCGCCCCAGGCGCCAGCCTGTCTCCCCGCACTGGAACAGATCTGACACTTCTTCCACCAACGCCATAGCGTCGTCTCCCCGGGACTCCAGTTCTATGTCATCTTCCATCAGCTCTTCGGCATATTGGGCCGGCGCTTTCCCACCCAGCCACCCGCAGGCGCTTATTGCGGCTGCCAGGCTCCCCAGGAACATTCCCCAGGCCAGCCATTTCAGAATGGCATCAAATCCTCTCGCTCTTTTCATATTTTTCCTGCCCACCCCGCCTCCTGGTTTCCGCAGCTACGGAAAGGCGCCATGCTTTGTTCCTGATCAATATACATTCTGCATCAATATTTCCAGTGTAGGATATTGGCTGATATCATCTCCCCTTCCCTTAAAGGCATAATTGTATGTACACTGATCTTTTCCTACGGTGAAAATCTCGCTTTTATGGCAGGCAACAAAATCCCCCATCCCCTTTATAAGTTCTTTTCCCAGGGATTCATTATACTTTTCAAGCAAAGCTTCCCGCCGAAGCTTTCGGGGATCTTGCAATATCTTCCCGAACCCCAGCCGCTCAAACCGCCGTGCGTTCAGCCGCCGCTCTCTCTGCTGTGGGCACATCAGGCATGGCACCCCGAAACACAGCGCCTCATGGATGCTGTTCATGCCGCCGGCCGGTTCCCAGTCCGCAGCCCCAGCTGCTCCACCACTGTCCTCTGAAACTCTTCATTCCGGTGGAAGACAGTCTATATTAACAGAAAAAGCGGCCGGAGGCATCTGGCACAAAACCGATGCCCCGGCCGCTTCCGGCTTTAAATCTCCGTGCTGATTTCCGCTCCGCCGTGGAAGGTGAACCCCCGTCCAGTCCCAATAGACCGTTGCGTAATCCACAAGCCCCTGGAACGGCTCTTCACTGAAATCCACCAGCAGCCCCCGCACTGCCTCAAGCCCCCATGCGCTGTACTGCCATACCGTCCGCTTGTACTTGCTGTCGGAGCGCCGCACCTTTCTTTCCTCTATTGGATTGATTTCCCAAGCTCATAGGCTTTTTGCAGTTCCGGTTTCCCCTTGATATCGCCCACGTTTCCATTCCCTCCGGCAAGCACATGACCAAGATTTTTCCATTTTAAATGTTCCGTCAGATGGTCATAGTAAAGAACAACATCTTCAAAGCCATGCCCTTCCGCCGCCATCAGAAGCGCGCAGGCCCTCCCGTGTCCTCTGAGCAGGTTCCCATCACCCTCCTCCAATGCAAACAGGCGGTCAACGGCCATCCGGAGCTGTCCGCTCATATTCCAGTAATACAGAGGCGTGGCAAGCACGACCACATCGCATTCTTTCACTGCCGGGTATATTTTGTCCATGTCATCCTTTTGGACACACGGGCATTCCCTGCTGCTGTGTCCGCCGAAACATCCCTTGCAGCCATGGATATCCATGCTGTCCAGAAAAAATTCCGCCACCGAATTTCCCGCTTCTTCCGCGCCCCTGGTAAATTCCGCGGCCAGGGCTGCTGTATTTCCCGCCCTCCTGGGGCTTCCGTTCAATATGACAACCTTCTTTCCCATATCCTCCTCCTAAATCGCATCGGCCAGAGCCGCCGCCCTTTTGCAGCCATCCGTTTTGTCAATATCACCCACATTCAGCACGCCGGGGACCAGAACCTCGCCTACCATCTTCCATTTGTTCAGGGCACACATACGCTCCATCGGGATGCGCACCCCATCCATGACCGACTTATCTTCCTCCTCACAGCAGGCGATCAGCGCGCATTCCTTGCCTGCAATATCTTTTCCGCCTACGACAAAGGAAAATATCCGGTCAATGACGCCCTTGATCTGCGCCGGGATGGAATACCAGTAGACCGGCATCGTAAACACAATGGCATCCGCCTCCAGGATTGCCGGCGCTATCGTGTTGAAGTCATCATCAAAAGTACAGGCCTTCCCTGTGGAATAGCAGGTTTCTAACTGTATGCCCCTTCCCCTCCGCCGCTTTGATAAAAGCCTCCGTCATGGCAAAGCTGTTACCATTTTTACGCGGGCTTCCCGTAATAACAACAATTTTCTTACTCATACAACGACTCCTCCTCTATTCTTCCTTCCTGCTTTTTATAATAAGCCGGCTTACACTTTGATCCGGCTTTCATAACCCTTTCAGCCATTCTGTCACCTGCTCCCTGCAATAGGGTATATCGCCGCAGTATATCTCCAATGGCTCTTCCGCAACCGTCCCGCCACAGATTTCTTTTATGTCTTCCACGTTAAATACAATGCCGGCAACCTCATGGAAAGGAGCGCCTGTAAAGGAATACCCCAATAATGCCATAAACAGCAATCCCAATATGATATCAATGACTTTTTTTATCCTGCCTGCGGCATTATATTTATCCATGCCTGACTGTCCTTTCCTTACCCAATCCCTGCCTTATTCCGGTCTTCTTCTGCATCCTGCCCGGACACGGGCGTACCGGAATCATCCTGCTGTGGCAAAAGCAGATAACGAATACACAAGTATTTGCCGTCCAGATAGCCAAACAAAACAGCCTCATCCGTGAACAG
This sequence comes from uncultured Acetatifactor sp., assembly GCA_910585665.1. Lineage (GTDB taxonomy): Bacteria > Bacillota > Clostridia > Lachnospirales > Lachnospiraceae > Acetatifactor. Next base: position 3,989 of record CAJUFI010000068.1, read on the forward strand.
CGCCTTTGCAGCTGCGCTGTTTCCCTCGGCAACGCTCTTGACAAACTTCATTGCAGCTGCTTCCATTGCCTGTCCTGGCATCTGCAGGATTGACTTTTCCTACTGTTGATATCATTATTATAGCGAGAATGAAACAGAAAACAAGTACGCACCTTCAAGTGCGATACTAAGGAAGTGTCTACAAATAACTGCTGCAAGTTTATGGCAATTTTTATTGTATTTCCGGGCTTTTGCCTGAAGCAATTGCAGCAGTTATTTTCCGACAATTCCTAACATGAAGGTTATATACTTAGGAATTGTCGGAAAATAACTGATGCAACTTGTTTAGGAGAAAGCCCAGAAATACAACGAAAACGGCTATAAACTCGCATCAGTTATTTGTAGACAATTCCTTACCCAAAGGAGAGCGAAAGAAATGGGCGAACGCCGCATATCACAGAAATGCTTGGAAACAGCAGGTTTCAGCTACACATTATCCCTCGTCAACGGGAAATACACAATGACTCTCCCTGCCGCACCTGCTGCCTGTACATCGGCGGCCCCAGCCAAACCGCTTGCCGGTGCACATACTCGCTTTTGGCTATGACCCGCTCCAATGTGCCCTGACTGCAAAAAGAAAATGACCTTTTGTTATAAAAAGACCTCCATCACCTGTCACCACAGCACTCCGCCGGAATATAATAAAAGAGAAAGAATTCTGCCGGAGGCCGGTCATGGCAATCACATCCCTGGACATATTAAATCTGTCGCACTCTCTCAAAGACATCTGCGAGGTAAACTGCAATACTCCCGGATGCCTTTCCCAAGCCCTGAAAATCCTGATGCAGTACAACCTGCTCCAGGCCAATCTGCAGTTCTCCAAGCAGTTCTGCCAAGGCGATGACGTCCGGATATGTCTCCCTACCGCACCCTCCATCCATGCTCCGGCTGTCCCAGGCAAGGCTGTCTCAGACAAACCAGAGAACAGCGCACATGCTCCCTCTGTGCCTGCCGCTCCCAAGCCTCCCGTCCGTCTCGACATTGCCGATCCGTTCCTGGCGGATTACGAGAGATGAGACACATGGAAAAGGCCTGTCCGTAGGATTCAACCAAATCGAGAATCAGCTGAATCGGCAGAACGCGATGCTGTACGCTTCCATGATGCCATATTCCTCCCACAGCAGGCCTCTCCCCTCCGGCAAAACAGCGGCTTCCGCTCCCCCCGGCACAGCTTTCCCAGGCAGCCCTTCCCCCGGCAGCAGATCCACCCCCAGCGCATCCGCGACACCCTTTCCCGTCAGCTTCCCATAGGCTTCCTTCCTGGCCCACAACCTATAGAACAGCCTCTCCCGCTCCTCTCCCGCCCGCTCCAGTGCCGTCCACTCCCGCTCCGGAAAGAAGCGCCGGGCCAGCTTCCCCACATCCTTCCCGCAGTGCTGCTGGATGTCCGCCCCAATCTCCTCCGTGGAGACAGCGCAGAGCACATACTCCCCGGAATGGGACAGATTGAAATAAACGGGCAAGTCCCTGAAATAAGGCTTCCCCTCCTTTCCATATACATAAGCAAGGGAAATCGGCGATGTGCCATAAAGGAATTCCAGCAGTCCTTTGACGGAATACTGTTTTATTTCATTCTGTTTTTCATATATTTTGGTTGTGCCAGCTTCCCCATCCGCCCACAGCCCAACCTGCGGCCTATTCCATGGTTTATTATTCGGCTTATTCCACAGCCCATCCCCCGCCATGCCCATGCCTCCGCCTTCAGGCGCGCACATCCCGGCAGCTGCCGCCTCCCGCACCGCTGCCTGCAGCAGCAGCCCGGCCCCCAGGCTGGCAGCCCGGACCGGGCCGGGCCTGACACGCCGCGCCTTCCTCTCCCGCTCCTCATCCACATACGAAAAAGCCCTCGCAAGAAGGGCTTCTCCGTTTTCCGCATCCAGGAATTCTTCTATCGACAGAAGATACTTTGCCGCATACATCGCCTACTCCGTCACCTGCAGATGCAACTCCTCCAGCTGCCCGGGATCCACAGCGCCCGGCGCCTCGGACATCAGGCAAGACGCGTCCTTGATTTTGGGGAACGCGATGACGTCGCGGATATTTTCCGTCTGGGCCAGCTGCATGACGAACCGTTCCAGGCCGATGGCCAGCCCCGCGTGAGGCGGCACGCCATACTTGAAGGCATCCAGCAGAAAGCCGAACTGCTCATAGGCTTTTTCCTTGGTGAACCCAAGGGCTTCGAACATCCGCTCCTGCACATCGCTCTGGAAGATTCTGACGCTGCCGCCGCCCAGTTCCATTCCATTTACTACAATATCGTAGGCTTTCGCCCGCACCTTGCCAGGCTCTGTCTCCAGCAGCTCCAAATCCTCCTCCATGGGCATGGTGAACGGATGGTGCATGGCCACGTACCGCTCCTCCTCGTCGCTCCACTCGAACTGCGGGAACTCCGTCACCCAGAGGAAATTGTACTGGTTCTCATCCAGCATGCCAAGCTGCTTCGCCAGTTCCACCCGCAGCGCGCCCAACACGGACCACACTAGCTTCTGTTTGTCCGCCGCGAAGAGAAGCAGGTCTCCCGGCTCCCCGCCCATGGCCTCCACCAGCCTCTGCAGCCCTTCCTCGGTCATGAACTTGGCAAAGGAAGATTTATAGCTTCCGTCCGGCAGCACCGCCAGGTACGCCAGCCCTTTCACACCATAGCCTTTGGCGAACTCCACCAGGGCGTCAATCTTCTTCCTGGGCATCTCGGCCTGTCCCTTGGCATTGATACCCCTGACGCTGCCGCCTGATTCCAGCGCGCCGGTGAACACGCCGAACCCGCAGCCCGCCACTGTCTCCGACACGTCCACGAGCTCCATGCCGAAACGGGTGTCCGGCTTGTCTGACCCGAAGCGGTTCATGGCCTCCTCCCAGGTCATGCGCTTCATGGGAAGGGGCACCTCCAGGCCCACGGCCTCCCTGCAGACCCTGGCCACCATCCGCTCCGTGACGTCAATCACGTCTTCCATGTCCACGAAAGACATCTCCATGTCAATCTGGGTAAACTCCGGCTGCCTGTCCGCCCGCAGGTCTTCGTCCCGGAAGCACCTTGCAATCTGGAAATACCTGTCATACCCGGAGCACATCAGAAGCTGCTTGAAAATCTGCGGCGACTGGGGCAGCGCGTAGAAGCAGCCCTGGTGAATCCGGCTGGGCACCAGATAGTCCCTGGCCCCTTCTGGCGTGGACTTGTTCAGGATGGGCGTCTCCACCTCCAGGAAGCCCTCCTCCTTCAGGAACGCATGCACCGCCGCCGTCATCCTGCTGCGCAGCATTAGGTTCCTCTGCAGGTCAGGCCTGCGCAGGTCGAGATAACGGTATTTCAGGCGCAGCTCCTCCTTGGTCCTGGAATCCGTCTCGATGGGAAATGGCGGCGTCTCCGCCTCGGACAGAACCCTCAGGCTCTCCGCCCGGACTTCAATCTCCCCGGTGGCCAGGTTCTCGTTCACTGCCCCGGCCCGCTTCTCCACCTTGCCCACGATTGCCACCACGAACTCGCTGCGCAGCTTCTCCGCCTTGGCGAAATTCTCCTGGCCGCAGTCCGCCTCCTCGAAAATGACCTGCAGAATCCCTGCCCGGTCACGCAGATCCACAAAAATGATGCCGCCCTTGTTGCGCTGTTTCTGCACCCAGCCCATGACGGTGACTTTCTCTCCCGCATTCGCCGCGGAAAGCTCCCCGCAGCGATGCGTCCTCTTTAACCCTTTCATTGACTCTGCCATATTGTTCCTCGTTTTCTGCCCCTGTTTCCTTCCCAGGGCGTTATCTTAATCCCAAATTCCTATTCCGCAGCGGGCCGTCAGTTCTTCAGCGCTTCCTTATAGAATTCCACGAATTCCTCGTACCCCTGGGCTTCCAGCTGTTCTTTCTGGAACTTCTTGTTCTTGTTCATCCGTACTACCAGCACCTGCATGCCCTCTTCCCGGGCGGCCTGGGCTCTGGCAATCACGTCGCACAGCGCCTGTCCGTCCACGCCCTTTTCCACCAGATAGGCGATCCTCCTGGGCCTGTCCGGAATCCGGAAGCCGCTCTCCAGAAGCAACATGATAATCCGTTCAAATCCAATCGAAAAACCGCATGCCGGAACATCCTTGCCGGTGAATTTCCCCACCATCCTGTCATACCGGCCGCCGCCGCCGCAGCTGCCGCCGAAGCCCGGGATGGCAACCTCAAAAATCGTCCCCGTATAATAGGACATCCCCCGCACCAGCGTAGGGTCGAACACCATCTTGAAGGAAGCCGTCTTCGCCGCATTGACGCTGTCGATGATTTCCCGCAGCCCCTCCGTCACGGAAGGCTCCAGATTCCCTGCCAGCTTCTCCGCCAGGAAGGCTACGCCGTCCCCGGCCTGTTCCAGCCCTCTGTACAATTCCAGATATCTGTCAACAGCCTCCTTCTCAAAGCCGTTCTCCAGAAGCTCCGCTTCCACGCCGTCCATGCCAATCTTGTCCATCTTGTCCAAAGTGATGAACACGCTGTCACAGGCCTCTTCCGCGAAGCCGCTGCTCATGGCCATGGCTTTCAGCAGCTGCCTGTCATTGATGCGAATCTCAAAATCCTGGAAGCCAAGCCGTCCTAAGGTAGTGGTGGTGGCCAGAATCAGCTCGATTTCCGCCAGGTTGGAGGCCTCCCCCAGAATGTCGATATCACACTGCATGAACTGGCGGAACCTCCCTCTCTGAGGCCTGTCCGCACGCCATACATTGCCCATCTGCAGCGCCTTGAAGGGTGAGGGCAGCTGTGCCGCGTTGTTGGAATAGTACCGCACCAGCGGCACCGTCAGGTCATAGCGCAGCCCTCCGTCCACCACCTCCTCTTCCGTGGCGGCTTCGGCCACGTTCAGCTTCTCGCCCCTTTTCAGAATCTTGAATATCAGCTTCTCGTTGTCGCCGCCCTGCTTGTTGGTCAGGTTCGCGATGTTCTCCACGCAGGGCGTCTCGATGGAAGTAAAACCGAATTTGCCGTAAGTATCCCTGATCACACCGGAGACATACTCCCGAATCTGCATCTCCTCCGGCAGAATATCCCGCATGCCCGTCGTGGGCTTCTTGCTCAATGCCATATTTCCCGCCAGGGCTGTCCCGCCCCGGCTTCCTCCTCTCCGTTCCCATAACTTCTCGGAATCTATAGCCCTCATTTTTTAAGGCTTTCAGATGCCTGATTATAAAAAACACCCGTTATAACTATTCTCATCTCTTCCCGAACTCTCCAAATCACTTAGGGACTGCCGAAAGCCCGCCATTCCCCAGCCTGCTTTACATGCGGCCTTCCGGAAGCCTTTCCTATTACCTGGATATCGCCTGGCCACTCTGCCCATGGCCTCGGTCTTTCGATGCTTCTATCCATGATAGCCTTTCCGTCGGAAAGTGTCAAGAAATATCCGCAGAGTCTCTCAATCCGGTCTCTCAATCCCGTTTGAACAGATCCCTTGTGTACACCTTGTCAGCTACGCTGTCCAGGCACGAATCGTACCGGTTGGCGATGATGCAGTCCGATCTGCGGAAAAATTCCTCCATGTCATTCACCACCAGGCTGCCGAAGAAGGTGCTCCCGTCCTCCAGGGAGGGCTCGTAGATGACGATGTTGGCGCCCTTGCCCTTGATGCGCTTCATGACCCCCTGGATGGAGCTCTGACGGAAATTGTCGCTGTTGCTCTTCATGGTCAGGCGGTAGACGCCCACGGTGATGGCCTTCTCATAGGAGCAGTCGAAGTCCGGCTCCGAATAAGAATAATAGCCCGCCTTCCGCAGCACCTGATCCGCCACGAACTCTTTTCTGGTGCGGTTGGATTCCACGATGGCCTGAATCAGGTTCTCGGGAATGTCGCTGTAGTTCGCCAGCAGCTGCTTGGTGTCCTTGGGGAGACAGTAGCCGCCGTACCCGAAGGAAGGATTGTTGTAATGGTCGCCAATCCTGGGGTCAAGGCAGACGCCCTTTATGATCTGCCTGGTATCCAGCCCTTTCACCTCCGCGTAGGTGTCCAGCTCATTGAAGAAACTCACCCGCAGCGCCAGGTAAGTGTTGGCGAACAGCTTCACGGCTTCCGCTTCCGTAGTACCTATCAGAAGCACCGGAACCTGGTCCTTCAGCGCCGCCCGGGAAAGCAGCCCTGCAAAGGCCTCCGCCCTTTCCCGCATCTCCTGGCTGCAGGTGTCGTATCCCACGATGATTCTGGAGGGATAGAGATTGTCATACAGCGCTTTCGTCTCCCGTAGGAACTCCGGGCTGAACAGGATGCGGTCCGTGTGCCTGTCCTCATTGAGCTGCGCGGTATATCCTACCGGAATGGTGGACTTTATCACAACGGTGGCCTGGCTGTTTGCACGCAACACCTGATCCACTACGCTCTCCACCGCGGAGGTATCGAAATAATTGGTCTTGCTGTCATAATTGGTGGGAGTAGCCACGATTATGATGTCCGCGCTGCGGTACGCGCCCTCTGCGTCCGTGGTGGCCGTCAGATGCAGCTCCTTATCCCGCAGATATTCCTCCAGCTCCGCGTCCTTGATGGGGGAGCGCCTGCGGTTGATCATGTCCACCTTCTCCTGAAGGATGTCCACCGCCGTCACCTCATTGTCCTGAGCCAGCAGAACCGCCAGCGACAGCCCCACATACCCTGTTCCTACGACTGTAATGTTCATTCCTCTTTATCCTTTCCAAGCCGCGGCTTTCCGGCATTCTTGCCCGCCGCCTGCCTTTTTGCCTCCTGGCGCCATGCCTCGCCTATGGCGCTTGTAGCCTCCTGTCCATCATAAGGAAATGCCTCCAAATAACCTACGCAAGCCTGTTGCAAAATTTACAGATTTTATCAGGTTTACTCTAAACAAAATGCGTAGATTATTTTCCGGCAGTTCCTAATCTACTCACGAGCGATAAAATCTGCCACCGGTTCAAGATGCTTTCCGCTCGTGAGTCGGGTAACAATTCAACATTGTACCACAATCGCCAAAAGAAGTCTACTGTTTCGACTCATCCAGATACAGCTGCACTCTGCTCTGGATTTTATCGATCGTGGAATCCAGTCCGGCATCTCCCTTAAAATACATCGCCGCTTCTTCCGACACGATTCTCCAAAGCGGGCTGGAACCGCTTCCCCAGCTGTCATATTTAGCATCCTCCACTATCCCGCGCAGCACTTCCTTTTCATGGTCGGTCACTTCTTTTACCTTTCCGAGTATCACGATCTGGCCATTTTCGTCAGTGAGCGGGAAGCTATTCGCACGGCTAGGGCTGACATAGATGTCCGACAGGCTCTGCTCAAAGGCGTCCTTCCTGGAGGGGAAGCACCAGCTTGTCAGCAACTGCACTTCCTCCGACATCATGAATTCCAGGAAATCCCACGCCCCTTCCTTATTTTTGGAGGCGCTGTTCATGGCGAAGACGCTGCTCGGATAAAGCTTATGCTCAGGCCCGTACATGCCCGGATATCCCACGAGCCGATCAGCCCAGTCCCACAGCTCATAACCACGTATACTTTGCCTCGTCATATCCCAGGGAGTTGTAATCCTCTCGGGCACAAAGACAGAATGGGCACGGCTGTTTGCGGATGTCGCCTCATCATAAGTCCTCACCCTGCCGCATGCTTCCAAAAGCTTCCGAAATTCCGGACTGTCAAAATGGCATTCCTTCTTTTCATAGTCAATGAAATATTCTCCTGCTCTCACTCCCATGCAGTCCGTCAGTGCATTCAAGGGATTCTGGCCGTCAAACACCCATTCGTTTTCCGCCCTTTCGAGATATTCCCAGACATCCCAGCCCTGCGCCGTAACCTCCTCCTCCAGCGAGGATACAGTTAAAATATGGAAGGACGGCATCACCAGCACGTTTTTCCCAGCCAGGACACAGGCTTCCCTGACCGGATCCAGGATGTCCTCCATCCCTACTGTGTCACTGGCCTCGTAATAGGCCGTCAGGTCTTCAAATGCGCCGATTCCTGCCAGGTTTCCCGCATAGATATGGGTAAGGTCTATGATATCCGCGCCCTTTCCCTGTATGAACTTCATCTGCATGGAGTCCTCATCCTTTTCCTCCACGAGCTCCACTCTGTATTCCCTGCTCTGGCGGTTATACATCCTCACCAGGAGGTCCAGCCTGCCAAGCTCCCCCCTGATAAATTCATCCGCCGCCGTCCCCAGAGCAAGGCGCTGCCTCGGCGGATGCCTCTCCCTGTCCTCCAGCGCAATGGCCGCAAAGGTCTGCACAGGCCTCTTGTCCACCCAGTCCTCCCACTTGCTGCGGAACTCCGAGCACATGACCATGAAGTCCTCCCCGTCCCGGAAGACGGCGTCCACATCCTCCCCTGCAATCTGTACGGATTCATCCCCCCATCCCCAGAGCCGCCCCAGCTCCCCGGTCTCCGGCTCATAGCTCCATAGGCTGTCCCCTTTTCTCACACAGGGGTCGCTGCCCCTGCCGTCATATACGTCCAGTATCCCGTCTGGGCAGGGGTACCTCCCCTCCGATCCTCCCAGCTCTACAAATGCCGGGTCTTCCCCGGTGAGGCAGTATCCGTACACCTTCCCGTCCTTCCCGGACGGCACCCCGTCAAGGCTCTCCAGCCCGGAAAGGGCATATGCCTCCCCCAGGCCGCCGTCCGGCCCAAAGGAAAGGATCCCTCCCTCGCTTCCGGTGCTGAACAGGAAGACCCTGCCGTCCGCAGTCACTGTCCCCTGGTCCAGGACATCCCCCATGCCCGACAGGTCCTCCTCCCTGTAGTCCGCCTTCCACAGCAGCTCCCCCTCACTGCCGTACTTCTCCAGGGTATAGAACCTGTCCTCCTCTTCCGCCAGGTGACCAGGCGTCCAATAGACATAGCAGTTCCCCGCTCCGTCCGCCATCAGTGCATTCAGCCTGATATAAGCCACGGTTTTTGGCTGTACGATATAGTCCCTCTCCTGCCAGCCATCGGAGATTCTGCCCCTGGAGATATAAACGTTATTACTTGCCAGGACTTCCTCTGCGCCTGAAGCATTGACATACTGGGCATAGTACAGCCATTCCCCGTCTATTGTATAATAGCCTGTGTTCGTGCTGTCCCTTAAATCCTCCGCATCCATCGGCATATAGCTGAAGTCTGCCACGGCTATGGGGCCGTCCCCCGCGTCCTCTCCCTCATCGGAATCCGTCTCGCTTTCCCGACTGTATTCCTCGTCTGTTCCCGGCAAGCTTCCTTCAGATTCTGAACCTGCGCCCGGTTCTCTTGCCTGCCCGGATTCCTGGGAATCCCGGTCTCCGCAGGACGTTGCCATAGCCATCACCAAAACCATTCCAACCAAAAAAAGGCTGCCTTGCAACAGCCTTTTGCATTTTAATCTGAATTTCGTATTCCGCTTTGCCATCATACCCTATCCCTTTCCCTATATATTCCTTCCTCTATTGCTGGCTGCCGCACTTCCCTGCGTTAGGGCTACGGGGAAGTGCGGCATTAGTTTTTATACTACATAACGCCAGAATTTACCGTACTGTATTGGTTAAACGTATATGGCTGGCGTTATGTAGTCGGGTTACTTGGAAATTTTAACTGTTAAGCAGTATAAGGAATTGTCTACAAATAACTGATGCGAGTTTATAGCCGTTTTCGTTGTATTTCTGGGCTTTCTCCTAAACAAGTTGCATCAGTTATTTTCCGACAATTCCTAAATTACTTTACCATTCTAAATGTACATCGAATTTATTATCTATTGCCTCTACTTTATTTCGGCAACCTTTAGTTAACAACCTTTAATCCATGAGCTCATTTCATGTTTCTATTTTACTACATTCTCTTAGTCTTGTCAAGTAATCTGTCGTCATTTGTCAGTGCGGATTATTTTTTCCTTTCAAGGCTGTCGTCTGGTTTTTCGCCTTCCGGTAGAAGGATGTGGAGGGCATGTTGCACTGTCTGGCCGCCTCCTTTCCTGATATCTCTCTTGCCGCCCATCTGCAGCATACCTCCTCGAAATTAGCCGGCACCGGTTTCTTCGGCCTGCCGAACTGCACGCCCCGCAGCCTGGCCGCTTCGATGCCTTCTTTCTGCCGTTCCCTGATGTTCGTCCTTTCGTTTTCCGCCACGAAGGACAGCACCTGCAGAACGATGTCGCTCAGGAACGTCCCCACCAGGTCCTTCCCTCTCCTGGTGTCCAGCAGCGGCATGTCCAGCACCACGATGTCCACCTTCTTCTCCCTGGTCAGTATCCGCCACTGCTCCAGTATCTCGCCGTAGTTCCTGCCCAGCCGGTCTATGCTCTTGATATAGAGCAGGTCGTCCGGCTTCAATCTCTTCAACAGTTTCTGGTACATTGGCCGGTTGAAGTCCTTGCCAGACTGTTTGTCCATGTATATGTTCTTCTCCGGCACCTGCACCCCGCTCAGAGCCAGCAGCTGTCTGCCCTCATTCTGTTCCCTAGTGCTTACGCGCACATATCCGTACTGGGTTCCCATATCCTTCCTCGTCCTCCTTCTACGGCCGCCAGACCCTATCTGCTGTCGCATGTCTCCCCAAAGCGCTCCGGCACTGGCAAGTCTGACAGGCTGCCCCCATAGCCCGGCCACTCCGCTTTCCTCTTTCAGATTTCTGCGGCAGGACTGATTTGAGTCCACTTTTTGCATATAGATGCCCGGACAGCTGCTTCCTCTTTTGTTCTGTTTCCGCTTAGAATCCCCTTTTCCAAAAAGAGACAGACCGTATCATGTCCCGCACAATACAGTCTGTCTCCCCTTATCAAATTCATGATGCCGAAAATGCTTACTTTTCCGGATTCACTGCCAGCCCCTCACTGGCCGCAGCGTGCCTGCAGCTCCTCCCATCTCCTGTCCACTTCCTTCTGGAACTGCGCGATCAATTCCTCCTGTCCGGGTCTGAACAGATGGCGGAACCGTCTCTGGGTGCGGAGGAACTCTTCGACGGGCAGCTTCGCCTTGGGCTTGTAGCTTAGAATCCACTTCCCTTCCACCACCTCGTACAGCGGCCAGTAACAGGTGTCAACGGCCGTCCTGCAGATGTCCATCAGCTCCGAGGGCTCATATCCCCAGCCCCTGGGACAGGGCGCAAGGATGTTCAGAAAAGCCGCTCCCTGCGTGTAGATTGCCTTTTCCGCCTTGGTGTGCAGATCCTTGAAATTGGCTGTGAAGGCGGTCTGGCCCACATAAGGGATGTGGTGTTCCGCCATGATGGCCGCCAGATCCTTCCTCACCTGTACCTTGCCGTCGGACGCCTTTCCGGCCGGCGTGGTGGTGGTGTCCGCGAACTGGGGCGTTGCGGAGGAACGCTGGGTTCCCGTGTTCATATATGCGCCGTTGTCGTAGCACACATACACCATGTCATGCCCCCGCTCCATGGCGCCCGACAGGGACTGGAACCCGATGTCGTAGGTGCCGCCGTCGCCGCCGAAAGTGATGAACTTAAAATCCTCCTTGATCTTCCCTTTCTTCTTCAGCACCCTGTATGCGGTCTCCACGCCCGAAAGCGTCGCTCCCGCGTTCTCGAAAGCATTGTGGATATAGCTGTCCTCGTATGCCGTGTAAGGGTACATAAAGGAAGAGACCTCCAGGCATCCCGTGGCATTGCCCACGACCGCCCTGTCCCCCTCATGGAGCGAGCGCAGCACCCCGCGGACTGCGATGGTGCCGCCGCAGCCCGCGCACATCCTGTGCCCTGGTGCCAGCCGCTCCGGCCTATTCATGATTTCCTTAAAATTATATGCTGCCTCCATATTCTGCTCCTTATAAAAAGAATCTCAATCGTCCAGACACCCGATAACTCGGTGCACACAAAGCGCAAAAATCGCGCTTGAAAGAATACCCGCACTTTGGGCATTCTTCTGTGTGTAACTTAAATCTTCAAGCGCCATGCACTTAAGCGCTTTAAGCTGTGTACTCTACAGCCTTAGAAAATCTTTAGGAACTGCCGAAAAAACTGCTCCAACAATTCCTTAGGAACTGTCGGAAAATAACTGCTACAACTTCTGTAGGAAAAAGCCCTGAAACACAAGGAAAACGGCTTTCAACTCGTAGCAGTTATTTGTAGACAATTCCTTACACACCGCGGAGCCCTATGTAATCATACATGTCCGTTATCCTGTGCTCCGCTGCGATCTTCTCCAGTTTCTCATAAACCTGGCAGAAATCATCCACCGTGATATCTCTGCCGCCCAGCCCGTACAGATAGTTCACTGCTTCCGCGCCGCACTTTGCCTGGTAGAGGGCTGCCCTGACCTCTGCGCCCAGGGGACCTCCCGTGGCGGAGAACATCTCTGAACGATCCAGAATCGCCACCGCCTTCACATGGGCCAGCGCCGTCGCGATTTCCTCCTCCGGGAAAGGGCGGAACACCCTGATTTTCAACAGGCCCACCTTTTTCCCGGTGGTATTCCGAATCTGGTCGATGGCCGCCTTACATGTCCCCGCCGCAGAGCCGATGATTACAGCAGCATAGTCCGCATCCTCCAGGCGATAGGACTCGAAGAAGCCGTATTCCCGGCCTGTCATGGCCCGGAAACGCTCCGCCACCTCCAGAATCACCCTGCGGGCATTGATCATGGCCTGTCGCTGGCCACGCTTCGTCTCCATGTAATAGCTGGACACCGCATAGGGGCCTACCGCCAAAGTCTCCTGGGGATTCAGCAGATAATGCTCCGGCTCCCGCTGGCCCACGAACCCTTTGACCAGGTCGTCTTCCACCAGGAGGATGTTCTCCACCCCATGGCTGGTGATAAAGCCGTCCTGGCAGATCATCACCGGAAGCATCACGTCCTTGTGCTCCGCAATCGGGTAGGCCTGAAGGAAATTGTCATAGGCTTCCTGGTTGGACTCCGCATAGATCTGAATCCACCCGCTGTCCCTGGCTCCCATGCTGTCGGAATGATCCGCGTTGATGTTGATGGGGCCGGACAGGGCCCGGTTCACCAACGCCAACACCACCGGCAGCCGGTTGGAAGCCGCCACGTACAACTCCTCCCACATCAGGGCCAGGCCGCAGGAGGAAGTGGCCGTAAGCGTCCTTGCCCCCGCTGCGGAAGCCCCCACGGCGGCGCTCATGGAACTGTGCTCGCTCTCCACTGGGATGAACTCCGTGTCGATTTCCCCGTTGGCGATATAGTTTGCCACATACTGAGGAATCTCCGTGGAGGGCGTGATGGGGAATGCCGGCATCACGTCCGGATTGATCTGTTTGATGGCATATGCCACGGCTTCATTGCCGGATAGACGTTCTCTGACTGCCATTTATTTTCCCTCCTTCATGGTGATCGCGCCAAAAGGGCACACTTTCGCACAGATGCCGCAGCCCTTGCAGTGGTCGTAATCGAACTCCGTGCGCTGTCCCTCCCGCACCGGAACGGAAGAGTCCGGGCAGACCGGGGTGCACAGAAGGCATTGTCTGCATTTTTCCTGGTTCCACACCGGGGTGGACGTGCGCCACTCTCCCGTGCAGAACTCCCTGGAGGTGGCGGCTTCGTAGATCTGATTGCCCTCCGTGATGTCCTGCCAGGGGCTGCTTTCATTTATTCTATCACTTATCATGGATTTGTCCTACCTTTCTTTTCCTCATACAACTGTCCGTGCGGATCAACCCCAAGTCTCTCCCCCTTAAGAATTGTCGGAAAATCACTGATACAATTTCTTTAGAGAAAAGCCTGAAAATCGTCCTTGCCCCATGGGAAGGCTTCGCACCAGACAACCTGGAAATGCTTTATGCGCTTGCTTTGGTGATTTCCGAAAATGTCAGCTCCAGAGCTTTCATATTGCCGTCAATGACTTCCGGCTTCTTGGCGAATTTATGCCGGAAAGATGCCTCCATCTCTTTCAGGAAGTCCTCCTGTTCCATGACGCCGGACACCGCCACCACCGCTGCCAGCATGGGGGAATTGGGATAGTTCTTCCCTAATGTCTGCATGGAGATGGATTTCGCATCCAAAGTGTAGACCTTGCCTTTATAGTCATGGAGAAACGGCAGCAGCGTCTCCTTTTCCTTCTCCGTATTGATGATGACGGCTCCGTCTTCTTTTAGCCCATGGGTCACGTCCGTGGTCTCCAGCAGCCCATCGTCCACCACTACCACATAGTCCGGGGCATAGATGTTGGAGTGCACCGTGACCGGCTCCTCGCTGATGCGGTTGTAGGCCGTAATCGGCGCTCCCATGCGCTCCGGCCCGTACTCCGGGAAGCCCTGTACGAACTTTCCAGCCTTGAACGCCACATCCGCCAGCAGAAGCGCAGCCGTCTTGGCCCCCTGGCCCCCTCTTCCATGCCATCTGATTTCCATTGTTTTCTTCATTTCCGTATCACTCCTTCTGAATTCTTCTTCCCACTGCTCCGACAATTCCTAATAAAAAACGGCCTCCACCGCAAACGGTAGAAGCCTGCCTTTTCTTCTTATCCCATCTACGACATACCAACATATGCGTCCTCTTTTACGGAAGGAACCCGTCAGCATCTACTCGCATGGCTGCTTTGGTGCTGCGACTCAGGAGGGATTTTCCATAGATTCTACTGGTACCGCTTCTCAGCTTGCGCGGCTCTCTGTAACTTTCAAAAATATGTACTCGCTCCGTCATTGTCTTTCATTGATTCTTTATCATTTTAATCACACTTTAGGGACTTGTCAACATTTTTTTGATGAATTTTTTGTACTAATTCATCTCTAAATCAATCGCAAAAGCTGTATCAGCTCATGAGAATCCTCTGCACTGGCCGCGGTCTGCCCGGTGCCAAACTGTATCCCCTCAATCACTGTCCAAGCCTGCCCCCTGTCACTTCAGCAGACAAGGGGGCAGAGCAGAACAGCAATCATGATTTTTCAAAAAATAATGCATACTTCGGATTGTTCCTGATGGTGTCCACATATGCTGCGGGAATCCGCTTCTCGAACCATTCACGATTCATCACAACAAAGCTTGTTGCGCCGCTCTTCACCTTGCTGACTAACGGTGCCGTCAGCTGATGGCTTTCCCGCAATTGATCTGATTTGGAAAAATTCTCCCATTGCATAAAATGATCCAATGCAATCTCAAGATATTTCAATGCGTGTTCTGATTCATTCAGCCGTACTGCTATGGCAGAACAGTTCAAATAAAGCATGCATATGTCGTTGTGAAAGCTTCCATAGTTTCCGTCTTCCAATATGCTCTCATATAATCGCGCCACAGCAAGCTCCGCGTCAAGCGCCGCCTGTGAATATGTGAGGGAATGTTTCGCTGTTATGAAGCCATCTATCACCATGTATAATTCATGCATCAGGGCAAGGATTGCTTCACCGCAGTATTCTTCAGCTTTTTCGCCTTCTGCAGCCCTTGCCAGGAGCACTTCCTGGCTAATCTTTATTGGCGACTGGGAACGCGCCGTTTTTTCCGCGTTTTCAAAATCACCTATAAAGGAATAAAGGCCTATGAGAGCCCCGATTACCCCTGTGCGATAGCCATCATCCATATCCTTTTCTAAAGCATCTTTTTTTAAAGCTGCTTCATATACGGAAACCGCTTCTTTCAGGTATCGGTTTTGGGCATTCTTCTCTCTGTCAAGGCAAACTGAACCTCCTTCGGAAATGGTTGCATTGGGTTCGCACTCCTGATATCCCAATATCGCCAGAGCGTTTGCAAGGCGGCATTGAAGCCGCCATTCCGACGGGAACTCTGAAATCGCATTCCGCAGAAACTCCAGAAGCTGTCTTATGTCCCCACCGTTGCGTATCTGGTCGGCCTGATTTACATACGACTGCAATCTTATCTGCCTGTCGTTATCATATCCGAAAAGCTCGTCTATGGTGATATGGAAATAGTTCGCGATGGCCGGGAGCATCTGCATATCGGGGTATCCGCCGTTCGCTTCCCAGCGGGAGACTGCCTGCTTTGTGACACCGAGAGCTGCCGCCAGATCTTCCTGTTTTCTTCCGTCCCGTTTGCGTAGTTCTCTGATTTTTTCTCCAAATTCGATTTGCATACTGTTTTCCTCCGATTTTTAGTCTGCCGGCGTGTTTACAGTATAGCAGAGAACCCACGGAAGAATCAATTATCAATTTATTGTTTATTGGTCAAGCAGCAATTGATTGATGGCACTCCCATTTTCTGAACTCTCATACAATATCGGCTTACGGCCCTCATAGAAGCCCAAAAATCCAATCATGTCCATTTCATGATCCATGCCCTCCGTAAACCTCTTTCCATTCTTCCTCTGTCAACCGGTTGGAATGCCACCAAATATCAAAACATACCATAAAAATAGTAATCACAGCCGAAAACGCATCCGCAATCGGCTGCGCATAAAGGATTCCATTGATACCACAGATTTTGGGAATTCAACACTAAGACCGGTCTGAGAAAAACTACAGCAAAGACAATCAGAACCCCGCCAATCAACACGCTGCTATACAATGCTGTGCTCGCCGCCCTGTTTGCAGTATCCCTGTCGCCCTGCCCCAATAATCTTGAAAGATAAGATGCCGCGCCGTTGCCAAACATCAGCCCTAACCCCACGACTACCTGTCCTAACGGGAACACGATGGAAATCGCCCCCATAGGGCTATCGCCCAGACCTCCCACAAAATAGGCATCCACCAGATTATAGAGGGCATTAAGTTTCCGTAATAATATGCATAGTTTCCGTGTTCGTATTTAAATGCATAAAAGACACTTACCGAAATCATAAGGGTCAAAAAGTAGATCAATATTTATACAAACTGCTTTTTAGATATTTTGTTTTCATCTGGCATTTTGTTTAATTTCTGATTTCGGTTTATCCGGTTTCATAAAAAGTTTCCATCACAAACGACTCATGCTCTTGCGAAAACGGCTGTGACGGTGATGATGTCATCGTTGACCTCCGCAAAAATATCGCCATTCATCTTGCGCATGAGCTGTCTGCAAATGTAAAGCCCCAGCCCGCTGCCATGAATGTTTTCCGCATTTGCGCCACGCCAAAAACTCTCGAAAATATGCGGCAGATCCTCCTTCCCAAGCGTACAGCCGCCGTTTCTGATTGCAATCTGGACACATTCGTCGCTTTCGGGAAAAACCAATTCCACGTTCCTGCCGTCGCCGTATTTGAGGGCATTTTCCATCATATTTTGCAGCACTTCAACGCTTCTGCTCAAATCTCCTAAAAGCAGACAATTTTTATATTTCCCAACGTTAAAATCTGTTTTGATAAGCGCCAGTTTTTCCCTGTAATATCCTGTGATTTTTTCAATAAGCTCCGAAAGATAAAACTCGCCTATCTCCACTTCAGGGCTAAGGAAATCTTCTCTTGAAGCCATCGTGATCTGCGAAACATAACCCTCGATCTCGTCTGCTTTTTCATTGATGTTTTCAGCGATTTTGTGCTGCTTTTCCGCGTCCGGATACAAATTTTTCGACAGTGCCGCCGAGTATAGTTTTATTGCAGAGAGCGGTGTTTTAATATCATGAGAAAACGATAACAGCAGCATTTTCTTTTCTTTCTGCATTTCCAGTTCCCGCTGTTTTTGCTGTTCGATGTTTTCACGGAGAACATCGATTCCCCAAAGGAACTTCCCGAAAAATCGGTTTTTCGTTTCTGCTACCGGTGCGGTGAGATTTCCTTTTGAAAGCTCGTAGGGGAGACTGCTCAGGCGTTCAAAGGGCGCAAGAATCGCGTATTTTATATAAAGCATGACTGCGATAAATAAAATCGCTATAACGCCGAGAATGGCATTTACGATTCCCATAAAATATGTCTTGTTGGAGTAGCCGTTACTATTGTAATCGAAACGGTAAAGTTCTCCGTTTATCTCATAGATCACATAGTCACTGTCCGTGCTGTAAAATTTTTCTCCGTATCGCTCAATATTTGTTACATACACACATTCGAAAATGTCGGCAGACCCATTCGTTTCTATTTCATGGACAAGACGGCTTATCTCCACTCGATATTGCCTGCTCCCATTGGTTCTGTCGGCGGCAAGAATTATATTCACTACAACAAACAACAGGATTACGGCAATCGCAACTACGGAGAAAATTTTGTTAAACGCTTTCATATTTATAACCCACCCCCCACACGGTAACTATTTTTTTAGGGTTTTTGGGGGCGTCCTCTATTTTCTGCCGCAGCCATTTTATGTGTACCGTCAGTGTCTGTTGTTCCGAAAAGCTGTCGCTGCCCCAGACCTGTTCAAAAATGTATTCCTTGCTCAAAGCCCTGCCCTTATTCTCCATCAAAAGCAGAAGCAGCTCAAATTCCTTCGCGGTCATTTCGAGTTCTTTTTCGTTTTTGTAAACGGCACGGCTCGCCTTATTTATGCGTATATTGCCGTCAGTAATTTCGTCAAGAGCGTATCGTCGCTTAAAAATCCCGCTTATTTTTGCGAGCATAATATCAATATCATATGGCTTTTCTATATAATCGTCTGCGCCGAGATTCAATCCGTTCAGCTTGTCATCCTTTTCCGTTTTCGCACTTACAATCAATACGGGGGTGTTGCTCGACCTGCGGATTTTTTCCAGAACATAAAATCCGTCCTTATCGGGCAGCATGATGTCAAGCACGACAAGCCTTGCGCCGTATCTTTCGTACAGCAGCAAGGCTTTTTCGGCTGTTTGAACCGCCGATACCGTATAATTTTCCGCACGGAGAAAATCACACAGCAGTTCGGCAAGCTCCTTGTTGTCCTCAACAATGAGAATATCCATATTACCACCCTAATTCCAGAAGCCAGTTATTCAATGTGCGCTCCCTTTCTCTTATCTGTGTGGAACATTCGCTTAAGTCGTACTCTCCCTTTATGTTCCCGTCAACAATGTACATGACCCTTGTACATTTTGCCGCGACCTTAACATCGTGGGTAACGAGCATGATTGTTGTTCCCTCAGAATTTAATTTTACAAGCTCTTCCATTACCTCGTCGGAGGAAGTGCGGTTCAATGCCCCCGTCGGCTCGTCGGCAAAGATCATTTTCGGGTTGTTTATCATACTGCGGCAAATGCACGCCCGTTGGAGCTGACCGCCCGAAACCTCATTGATGTCGTTGTCGGCAATGTCGATAATGCCGAGCCTGCGCATGAAATCTTGGCCGCGCCGCGCCGTTTCCCTGCGGGGTTCACGCTGCTTTTTGGATTGCGTTGCAGGAAGTATGATATTATCCAATATGGTGAGGTTTTTCAGCATATACATTTCTCATACTTCGCATACTGATATATGCTAAAGAATTATAAAAATCAATTGCTCC
>CAJUFI010000069.1 GCA_910585665.1 uncultured Acetatifactor sp.
TAGGAATTGTCGGAAAATAACTGCTGCAATTGCTTCAGGCAAAAGCCCGGAAATGCGCTAAAAATTGCCATAAACTTGCAGCAGTTATTTGTAGACAATTCCTTAATATTATAACAAAGATTCTCCCGGTTTACT
The DNA here is from genome assembly GCA_910585665.1 of uncultured Acetatifactor sp. GTDB lineage: Bacteria > Bacillota > Clostridia > Lachnospirales > Lachnospiraceae > Acetatifactor. The sequence goes on from CAJUFI010000069.1 coordinate 136, forward strand.
ATCTGAAAATACACCATATGTATATGGAAAGTATTAGGAATTGTCGGAAAATAACTGATGCAACTTGTTTAGGAGAAAGCCCAGAAATACAACGAAAACGGCTATAAACTCGCATCAGTTATTTGTAGACAATTCCTTACTGTCTACGGGATGGGTAAGGATGCGAAGAGTGGATGTTGTGATGTTTATTTTGACATGTTATACTGATTGTGTCGGTACAGAGATAAGTTTCAGAGGAGGTATATAAACGGCATTTGATTTCTGCCAGCCATCATACAAGCAAGTCATGCCGTTTATCCGGTTTGTGTGTAAGTACCAAGGAATTTTGTGAGGGGGAGCACTTTTCGTCAAGAAAAGAAGGAGGTTTCGCTGTATATTGGGTTTATCGGCTGGCGGCTTCCGAAAAGCTGCCGCCGGGGGATTCTTTGAAAACAAGGTTTCTTGGAAGGCGGCAGATTGGGGATGATTTGCTGGCCGGTAGGAACCGGGAGGTGGGAAGATGTACGAAAACAATCCGATATTTCAATCCCTGAACATGATAGAGGAGAGGATTCAGGAGAAGCTCACTGTGGGAGCCATTGCGGAGAGCATCCACTTTTCCAAATATCATTATCAGCGGATGTTCCGGGAAGCGGTGGGGGACAGCGTCATGGGATATGTGGCCAGGCGCCGGATGTCCCTGGCAGCCGGGGAGCTTGCGGGGACGGACAGCACTGTCCTGGAGATCGCTCTGAAATACGGTTACGATTCCCATGAGGGCTTCACCCGCAGCTTCAAGGCATATATGGGGGTGACGCCGACGGAGTACAGGAAATATCATCTTTCCACGCATTTGCAGAAGAGCAGAAAGGAGAAAGGCATCATGATGTATTCAAAGGCTACAGACGAAATCATCCGGGAACTGAACAGCCTGATTGCAGCGGCGATGGAGACAGCGGCGGAGACCAGGAAGTGCGCGGGAAAAATGGAGGCAAAAGCAGTAGGCGCCGGGAAATGCAGCTTAGAGACAGGGGAGAAAATACCTGATGGCAAGAGGCGCAATGTAGGGGCGGCAGAAGAGCTGTTTGATGGTACAGAATGCAATGAGGGGGCAGCGGAAGACTTGTCTAATGATGAGAGAAACGCTGCGAGATCAACAGAAGAGCTGCCTGATGGCAGGGAATGTGCTGCGAGGTCAACAGGAGAGATGCCGGATAGTCCGGAATGCAACAAGAACGAAATGGGAACATTAGTATATGCGCAATTCTGGGAATTTTCTGCCGCCAAAGCGGAAAAGATTGCCGGGCGGATTAAGGAGATTCTGGAAAGCGTGGCTGCCATCGCACAGCGCCCGGATGAGATATCTGCCCGATTCCTGATTATCAAAGCAGTGGAGGACGCTGCCTATGAAGCCAGTGTCACGGCGTTTCAGACAGGCCTGACCATCGCCAGGGCGCTGCCGGAGCATCAAAAAGCATTTCAGCCCCAGCGTGACAGATATGACGCTCTGGCCCGCCAGGCCCGGATTGGGGCCGAAAAGATAGCGGCATTTTTCCAGGAGCTGTCGGCGCTGATTTTCCAGGATATGAGACAGAACGGCAAAAAGAAGCTGGAAAGCTGTGTGGAAGCGGGCCGGGCTGCAGCGCAGACGCTGTCGGATCCTTCGCTGCCCTATACCTATATTGCAGAGGAAATCTTGAGGATAGAGGAAGAACTTTCCGCCACGCCGCTGGAAGAGGTGACTCTCTGCTTGCTGGAGGACGCGTCTTTCCGCCTGGAAGCGGTTGCGTTCGCGGCAAATGTGGATATCTGGAGACAACCGTCGCACAGACATCTTTTTGACGGAATTTCAGATTTTCGGAAACGGCTGGAGGAGACGCTGGAATTCTTCCGGGGCCTGTCCGAAGACACCGCCCGGGCATGGGCAGAATCAGGAGAGCCCACGGCTGCCGGGCGCACCCAAGAGAAAATGTACCGCGACCTGGCGGCACAGGAGAGCCTTCTGCTGTTCTACCTGAAAGGGGAAATCCAGAAACTGGGGGACAGCCGTCTGAACGGAGAGCAGAAGCTTGCCTTTGGGTCAATCTGCGGAAAAATGGAAGAAGCCATCAACCTGGCCCGCCAGGCGGCCCATGGGACAGGAGCCAAAGGAAAGACAGCGGAAGAAGCCGGTGACGAAGCGAAGGAGACAGGAACAGAAACCGGAAGCAGGACAAAGGAGACAGGGACAGAAACCGGAAGCGACACAATAGAAACAAAAAAGCTTCTACAGGAAGCCTGCGAGGGAATGCTGCTGGAAGCCGGACGGCTGGGGATATATGGAGGAGCGATTGAATATATCGCGGAGGAGGTGAAAGGCCCTCTGAAATATTTATAGGATTCCCCGTTGCCCAGCTGTCGGTTCAGTGAGCCGGTAAGGAATTGTCTACAAATAACTGCTGCAAGTTTATGGCAATTTTTATTGTATTTCCGGGCTTTTGCCTGAAGCAATTGCAGCAGTTATTTTCCGACAATTCCTAAGTTCCTGGAATTTCAGGGGATGCTGCGCCGGGGCATAATCACTCTAAATAGCTTTCAAAATCGCATTCAGACATCCACAGAAGCATTTCGTTCAAGACAGCTTCGTAATTTTCCCTTGTCACCTGGTGCGTTCCGTCCACAAAGCAATGGGTCATGTAGTCGTTCATTTCATGCGTATAATGCGTATAGTCAGTATAGTTGTCCAAATCAGTGATATAGCTGTAGATATTCTGGAAATAGTAAACGGACACATTGGGATAGGAAAGCAGTGTTTCGATTATCTGCTTTTCACCGAAAATTTCTGCTTCCAGGCTGCCCTCCGCAAATCGTGTATACCAGTACAATACGCTATATGGAGGAAAAAATACCGTAAACTGAGTCTCAGGCATGGATTCGATATAAGGGAGGATATAGGAATTCATGCTTTCCTCTATATTATCCGCATAGATGTCCTCCGACAGCGGAGGCAGGAACTGCCCGGGCGCTGAATAGGAGGCCAGCACATGCTCTTTGCTGTAGATAGAGTTATTCCAGGTATAATATATCTCATTGAGCGGCGTGCTGTCATGGGGGGTGAAGACGTTTTTTAAAATATAATCCAGGAGGACATCCTTGTTCAACAGGTAAGGCAGGTCGTTCCAGGGGGAACCGTCGTATAAGTATTGCGGTATTTCCGAGGCCGTGATGCCCGGTTTGGCTTTGTAGGTATAGATGTCGATGCCCAGGAATACCTCTTTCACCTGATTGTGGCTATTCTGGACGATGGCCATTATATTGTGGATGTCTTTGGGGTAAGCGCCGTTATAGGAGAGCTTCACGGCAGTAAGGCCCATGGTTTCCCGGAAAAGCTCCGGATTGAAGTTGACGGTCATGGAAGAACCGAGTATGACACTGTCGTAGTCAAATTTATCCGCAATGCCCGGGTTCTGGCTCAGCTGATTGTCTATGGTGTAGCTGAACCCCTTCAACGGCTTGTGGTACTGGAAAAAGGGGTCGATTAAGGCCACCAATATCATGCACCCCAGAAGGAAAACCCCGGCCAGGGCCAGGAATATCCGGATATGTTTCTTGTAATTTATATTACGCATATAACTTCACCTTTTCCTGTTAAAAATTAAAGTATAAGAAGGTGCTGACTCCTGACAGGGAAACAACGCACCACACAGCCAGCACGGACAGACAGATAGTGCCCAACACGGTGGGCTTATGCCGCTCTTCGCTTTCGTACAGGTTTTTGCAGCCGAAAATCAGAATGACGGCCAGGAGCGTGAAGGCGATCAGGCCATAGTAAGGCGCATAGGGCATTGTATCGATATGAAGCAATTTCAGCCCATACTCTAACTCCGGAAGTTGGAAGAAAAGCGCATATTCCAGAAAAATCCCGCTTCCCTGCACAGGGATAAGCTGTCTCAGCATGTAGACAGCCTGGGAGACGGTATCTGCCCTGAAGAATGTCCATGTGCAGCAGATAAAGAGAAAAGTGCAGCATATGGAAAAAAAGGTCCCCACAGGGCTGCTCTTTGCAGAGGGCCTATGTCTCTGCCAGATACGCGTCAGCACGGAAAGCGCGCCGTGCAAAAGCCCCCATACAATATAAGTCCACCCTGCCCCATGCCAGAAGCCGCTGATCAGGAAGATGAGGAGTACATTGACACAGGTGCGGGCAAGCCCCTTTCGGCTGCCGCCCAGGGGGATATAGAGATAGCGGGTGAAGAACCTTGACAGGGTGATATGCCACCTGTCCCAGAACTCCGTAATATTCTTCGATTTATATGGGGAAAGGAAATTGACAGGAATCTCGATATTGAACAGGCGTCCGATTCCCCTCGCCATATCGCAGTAACCGCTGAAATCGAAATAGATCTGAAAAGTGTAAAACAAGATGGCGACAAAGGTATTCAGCCCGTTTAATATGGTGTAATTCTGGAATCCCCAATTTACGGCCCGGCCAAAGGTATCGGCCAGCAATACTTTTTTGGCCAGGCCCAGTACGAATAGGCGCAGCCCCATGTATACATTTTCCGCCTGTATCTGTTTCCTTGCCGTGTCCTTGAACTGCGGCAGCATCTCTTCGTGGCTGACAATAGGGCCGGCGATCAACTGAGGGAAAAAGGTTACAAAGAGGGCATAATCCAGAGGGCTCTGACGGCCGGCCTTGGGACTGTCCACCAGGAAAGCAATCTGCTGGAAGGTAAAGAAACTGATGCCCAGGGGCAGCAGGATATCAGGCAGGGAAATGTCCGCATGAAACAGATGACTGACATTGTCCAATAGAAAGCGGAAGTATTTGTAATAGAAAAGCAATCCGACATTACAAAGAAGCCCGCATATTAAGACAATCCGGGGATGGTATTTTTTTACGATCAAAACATGGCATAGATAATTCATGCCAACGCTGAAAAGGATGATCCATAAATAGCTGGTATGAAAATAGGCATAGAACCATAAGGACATGCCGACCAGGAAAAACTTCGCGGCAGAATATTTCCGGAAGCGATTGAGCAAAAAGTATCCTAAAAAAGCAATGGGAAGAAACAAAAATATAAATACATAGGAATTGAACAGCATCTCGGTATCCTCGCATTGTGAAAGTATTAAAATTCCACATTGGCAGAATGATTATATCATACCTTGGCGGGATTGACAAGGGCGCTGACGGCGTTCTCTTCATGCCTCCGGCTCCGCTGTGCCCGGAGCCGGAACGGCGCGGTATAGGGGGATTCCGATTCCCGGGCATCCTATTTTATGATGGCATGGCTGCAGAAGTATTCCAGCCACATCATGTCATATTTGCCCAGAAGGTGCACTTCGTCCCAGGTATAGTCCGGATTCAGGTTCCCGGTCTCGTCCGTCACCGCCTCGTTGATGTCCAGGTAGAAGATGTTCTCGCCGTCAGCCAGTTGCGCGATGCGGTCATTGCGGGCCTGGATGTTGGGATTGTTGAAAATCGGGTCGGACTCCGACTTGCTCTGCTTCACGTACATGATGCCGCAGACGTAGATGATGGCGTCCGGCTGCAGCTCCCGCAGATGGCTGACGGCTTCCTCGTAGGCCGCCATGAAGGAATCCACCGTGCCGGTGCCCATTTCGTTGATGCCGATTTCCAGATAGATTTTGCCGAAGGAGCGCTCCTGGAGGGCCTCCTCTATGGTAAGGGTCCTGCCGTTCTCCTTTGCGGCCTTGCACTGGAACATGCTGTAAATGGTCATGCCGCCCTCTGCGTAGTAGGTCAGGTTGTCCCAGCCGGAGTAGAGCTGTACGCCGGTTACCCGGGAGTCCCCGATGAACAGCGCATCGTCAAAGTATTCCTGGGTCACTTCCGTGAAAGCATGCTGCTTCGGCTCTTCCGGTGAGTTGGCTAGGACATCCGAACCGGCGGGCGTCCCCGGCTGCCCGCTGGCAGAGCCGTCCGCGGAAGCCCCCTGCGGTTCAGTGGAAGAACTGTCCGCGGAAGCCCCCTGTTGTCCAGTGGAGGAGCCGCCCGGCGTCCCGGAATCATTCTGCCCGTCCAGCGAGCTGCCAGCGACTGTCTGGTCTGACTGGCCCGCCAAAGCGTCCGGAAGCATGCCGGTGCTGGTCTGGCTGTCCGCAAGCAGAGTGCCGTCCTTCCCGGTGGTCTTGTCGGCGGGCTTCCAGGGGGAACCGCCATGGGCCAGGCCCTGCATCAGCACGGAGATGCTGGGCTGGGACCAGCCGCCGGCATTGTATTTTTCATAAATGCCGTGGGCGCTGACGGTGGATACAAGGCTGGCGCAGAGCATGCTCGCCGCAAGCGCGGATAACAATGGTGTCGTATTCTTTCGTTTCTTCATATTTTTCCCCACTTTAAAAGCTAAGATACATAAACGGGTTCTGCAGTCCGTTGGCGAGCCGATAGATGCAGAACCAGAACAGCCCGAACAGCAGAACTTTTGCCGCCAGCGTATCCCAGTATTTCTTCCAGAGATAGTCCGCCGGGGGACAGGAGACCGCCAGGGCCGCCAGGAAAAATCCCAGATAGTTTCTGCCGTGGTAGATCCAGTCCATCCCGTTCACGGCGATGCCGCCGCCCCAGAAGGGGAACAGCCGCGTGAAATAGATTCTCAGGCTGTCGAAATCCGTAATGGCGAAAACCACCCAGGTCAGCGGAAGCGCGAACCACACATACAGATGCGAGAACACCTTATGGCGGTTCAGGAAATTCCCCAGGCAGAATTTCTCCAATACGATGAGCAGCCCCAATATCAGTCCCCACAGGATGAAATTCAGCGTCACCCCGTGCCAGATGCCCGTCACGATCCACACGGCCATCAGGTTGCAGGCCGTGCGGGCCGCCCCTTTCCGGCTCCCGCCCAGGGGTATGTACAGATAGTTCCGGAACCACCGCCCCAGGGAAATGTGCCACCTGCGGTAAAATTCGCTGACGCTCCGGGAGCGGTAGGGATGGTCGAAGTTCCAGGGCAGGTCGAAGCCCAGTATGCTGCCCAGCCCTACGGCCATCAGGCTGTATCCCTGGAAATCGAACAGCAGCTGCACGGAGTAAGCGGCGGCTCCCATCCAGGCCAGGGGCGTGGAGATGCTCTCGAAGCCCACCGTCCGAATGTCGCGCCAGAGGATGCCCACCGTGTCCGCGATGAGGACTTTGAAGGCGAGCCCCGCAATCATCAGGGACAGGCCGTATTCTATCTTCTTCGCGCTGGTTCTGTGCCTGCGGACCTGGCCAATGGCCTCCTGGTACGCCGTGATGGGCCCTGACAGCAGCTTGGGGAACATGGCGGTGTAAGTGCCCAGCTCCAGCCAGCTTCTGGGGCCCCTTTCCCGGCGCAGGTACACGTCTATGTCCATGGACAGCAGCGTGAAGGTGTAGAAGCTGATGCCGGGGGGCAGGGCAGGCATCCGGTATTTAAAGTAGCAGAGCAGCCCCAGATTGAAAAGCACTGCCGCCAAAAGCCAGCCCCTGTGCCAGGGCAGGGAGCCGCGCCGCTGGTCCATGGCGCTGACCAGCATATAGTTCGCGGTCACGGAGCACAGCAGCACCAGGGCCCCGGGCAGGCTGCCCAGGCCGCAGAAGATGATGCTGGCCCCGAAAAGGATACCGTTCCGGTACTCTGCAGGGCACAGGAAATAGAGCAATAAAAACACAGGAAGAAAGCGGAATATGAAATTCAAGTCTGACAATCCCACGTTGGCGACACCTCCTCTAGTTTTCCGGCCGAAATCCCTTAGGGACTGCGCAGCAGTACCTTATGCTGCATGGCCGGGAGGGTATAGCCGTTTCCTGTCTATAGAATCGATAAAAAGCGACGATTCTTTCAGAATAACCCCATTTTTTGAGTCCTACTATACAGCATAAGGATAAGCCTCATCAAAAAGCCATCATTTTTGCATCAAAGTTGCATACAAAAGTTGCAGAAGACAAACCTCTGTGTCTGGCTGTCTGTTCTATTAGAGCATCGAGAGGCCGGTTTTGTTGCAGGGGAGGACACACAATTTTCAAAGTTCCAACACAGATTTTTCATGGAATCCTCATAGACTTTTCACGTCTTTTTGGTATCTTTTTTCTATCAATACGAGCAAGGAGGTCGTTCTATTATGAAAAAGAAAGTTCTTTCAAAGTATTATTACTCTGTAGTCGCCGTGCTGGCGGCGCTGTTGTGCCTGTGCCTGTGGTCGTTCCCGGTGCGCGCCGCGGAAGGGTTCCGTTTCTATACGGACAATCCGGGCATCCATGTGACAGCCGGGGACTCCCTCAGCTTCGACCTGCATCTGGAGGGAGGCAATGCCGCGGGGACGGACGTGGCCCTGTCCGTGGTCTCCATGCCGGACGGGTTCAGCGGTTTCTTCAAGAGCGGCAGCTATGAGGTCTCCAAGGTGCACGCAAGCGGCGACGGCGCGGACACCATTGCCACTTTCCAGGCCACGGTCCCTTCCGAGGCCACGGACGGCGTCTATGAAATCGTGCTGCACGCTGCCTCCGACACAGGATACGAGGAGAATCTGACCATAGAGCTGACGGTCAGCGGCCTGGAGGCGGGGGAGAGCAATTTCTATGTGGAATATCCGGATCAGGAGGGCGTCTCGGGCACTTCTTTTTCCTATTCCACCACCATTGCCAACAATACATTGAATACCCAGAATTATAATTTCTCTTCCAACGCGCCCTCAGGCTGGACAGTGGCGTTCAGCAGCGGCGGCACCCAGGTGTCCAGCCTGGAGATAGAGTCCGGCAGCAGCGCCAGCGTGACCATCACGGTGACACCGCCGGAGAAGGTGGACGCGGGGGACTATCAGATAGAATGCGCCGCCTCCTCCGCCAGGGAGCAGCTGTCCACGGCCCTGAACGTGAAGATTCTGGGCACCTATGAGATGGAGCTGTCCACCGTGGACGGGAAGCTGTCCTTCGACGCCTACGCGGAGAAAGAATCCACGGTGACGCTGAAGCTCACCAACAGCGGGAACATCGCCCTGGAGAATATATCCCTGACTTCCTCGGCGCCCTCCGGGTGGGAGGTCTCCTTTGACACCAGCGTCATCGATTCCCTGGAGGCGGGCGCTTCTAAGGAGGTCATAGCTCATGTGACGCCCGGCAAGGAGGCGCTGACAGGGGACTATGTGACGATCGTCAGCGCCTCGGGCAACAGCCAGTCCGCAACGGCCCAGTTCCGCGTCACGGTGAAGACCCAGACGGGCTGGGGCATCTTCGCGGTGATTATCATCATCCTGGTGGCTGGCGGCCTGTATGCGGTCATGAAGAAGTATGGCAGGAGGTAGGATATGGCATCTTCTGGGGAAAAGAGGTCTCCCGGAACAGGGGGAGCCTCCGAAAATGAGGTCAACACCGGACTGGAGACCGGATTGGAGAAAGAGATTCCGGTCTGTAAGGAAAATGAAGACTATGGAGATGTAGTTATACGGACGAAAGAGTTGACAAAGGCCTACGGGAGCCTGGTGGCTGTGGACCATCTGGATTTAGAGATACACAAGGGCGAGGTCTTCGGGCTGCTGGGGCCCAACGGCGCGGGCAAGACCACCACTACGCTGATGCTGCTGGGGCTGACGGAACCCACAGAGGGGGAGGCCGCAATCCTGGGCATGGACTGCACCAGGAATGCCATGGCGGTGAAAAAGGCGGTGGGCTATCTGCCGGACAATGTGGGCTTCTACAGCTCCATGACGGGGAGGGAGAATCTGCGGTTCATGGGAAGGCTCAACGGGCTGAAGGGGAAGAGCCTGGAGGAGCGGATCGACAGGCTCCTGGAGCGGGTCAACATGACCCAGGCCGCGGACAAGAAGACCGGGACATACTCCCGGGGCATGCGGCAGCGCCTGGGCATCGCGGACGTGCTGATGAAGGATCCGGACATCATCATCATGGACGAGCCCACTTTGGGGATAGACCCGGAGGGCGTCCGGGAGCTGATGTGGCTGATTCGGAACCTGGCGGAGGAGGACGGCAGGACGATTCTCCTTTCCTCCCACCAGCTCTATCAGGTGCAGCGGGTCTGCGACCGCATGGGCATCTTCGTGGGAGGAAAGATGGTGGCCTGCGGCACCCTTGAGGAACTAGGGGAGCAGATCAGCCACAACGGGGTCAATACGGTGGAACTGTCCGTCTACCCGGACAACGTAGGGCTGCAGACGGTGCTGAAAAGCGTGAACGGCATTCTGGACATAGAGAAGAACAGCGACATGTATGTCATCCACTCTTCCGTTGATCTGCGACGGCCGCTGTCGAGGAAGCTGAGCGAACAGGGATATACCATCATGCATCTGCGACAGGCCGGGAGCGATCTGGATGAGATTTATCGGAAATATTTTGAAAAGGCAGGTGAGGAACATGAAAAAAGGAAGTCTTCTAAGCGCGGAACCGAATAGCAGCCAGGAGCTGGCAGAGGATGGAAAGCCGGACAGGAAAGCCAGTCAGAACAGCCATGTGATGAAAGTGCTGTTCCGGAAGGAGACGGCAGAGTTCATCAACAGCAAGAGGATGATTCTGTTCGTGATTCTGACAGCGTTGATTACCGTGTCCGGATTGTATGCCGCGGTGTCGGGGCTGTCGGAAGCCGTGGAAAGCGGGGGCGCTTATTCGGGATTCCTGTTCCTGAAGCTGTTCACGGTCAGCGCCAACTCCATTCCCTCCTACAACGCCCTGATGGCGCTGATGGGGCCCTTCATCGGTATCTTCATGGGATTTGACGCCATCAACAGTGAGCGGACGGAAGGAACCCTGAACCGCCTGGTGAGCCAGCCCCTGTACCGGGACCATATCATCATCAGCAAGTTCCTGGCAGGGGTGTTCCTGAGCGCGGTGATGGTGTTCGCATCGGGGCTGCTGATCGCCTCTGTGGGGCTGATCGCCACGGGACTGATTCCCAGCGGGGAGGAAATCGCCAGACTGTTGATTTATCTATGTTTTTGCGTAGTATATATCGCTTTCTGGCTGGCCATGGCCATCCTTTTCTCCACGGTCTGCAGGCATGCGGCCACATCGGCCCTGGCCTGTATCGCGGTCTGGCTGTTCTGTGCCATCTTCATCAGTCTCCTGGCGGGGATCATCGCGGATGCCTGTTATCCCGTGAACGGCAGTGAGATGCAGGCCATGATGAATGAACTGAAGAATTATACCTGTGAGCTGAACCTGAACAGGCTTTCCCCTTATTATCTGTTCGGGGAAGCCACTTCCACCGTGCTGGATCCGGGAGTCAGGACAATCAATGCGGTCACGATTGCCCAGCTGAGCGGCGCCCTTTCCAGCAATCTGACCCTGGGGCAGAGCCTGCTGCTGGTATGGCCTCATCTGACGGCGCTTATCGCTTTGATGCTGGTGGTGTTCGCCGTTTCCTATGTGTCTTTCATGCGCCAGGAAATCCGGTCGCGGTGATGGATTCAGAGATTTGGTTCCGGTGATGCGCCCGGAGATTCGGTTCAGGTGTAGACCCGGAGATTCGGTTATGGTGATGCGCTGGGAGACTGGATTCCAGCGAGGAGCCTGCGGATTTTAGCGATGTTTGCGGCGGTATTCCCCTGGGGTGCACTTCAGGAATCGGAGGAACAGCTTATTGAAGTAGCTGCTGTTGTTGAAGCCGCATTGGGAGGAGATTTCGGAGATGCTCTTGCAGGTGTCCCGCAGCAGGTAGGCGCTCTGTAGGACGCGGTACCTGTTCAGGTATACCACAGGCGAGGACTCCGCTACCTCTTTGAAGACCCGGCACAGATGCTCCCTGCTGACGTGGGTGTGGTCTGCCATGTCCTGTAGGGTTATGGCGTTTTGATAATTGTTGTGGATGTAGTCGATTGCGTTTTTGACTACATCCATTTTGTTGTCGTTTTTTCTGCGGCGGCTCTGCCTGGCCTTGGCCATGCACAGGGCCATGATGTGCAGAAGATTGCTTTTGATGAAAAGTTCATAGCCGAAGCTACGGGACTGGAACCATCCATTGGTCTCCCGCATAATGGCGATGATATCGTCCGTGAGGGGACGTGGAATCACAAGCTCGTTGTCCATCACCGAACGGATGTATGTTTCATAAGAATTCTCGTGCTTTGCAGCGATGAATTCGGGAGAGAACACAATGGCGATGAAGCCGCATTCCTGGTGCTCCGACGACTCTGCGGAATGGAGCGCCCCCGAATTGATGAAGATGCCTTCCCCCTGATTCAGATAAAAAGTATCGCCCTCCAGCTGTAACCGGACCTTGCCCCGGGTCACCAGAAGCAGCTCGAATTCCCTGTGATAGTGTAGGGAAAACAGGATACGGTGCGCAGGCTCGAAATGTGTGTCATAGATTCCCACAGGGAAATCAACAGTGCCGTGGATGGCGTGTTCCTCAAAAGAATCTCTTCCCATACGATTACCCCGCTATTCTGTCAATATCGTTTTAGAAACGGTCAAAATTATTATAGAAAGCATCTGGTTCTGCTAATATAATCATACTATACAGGCTGTATGAAGTAAAGAGGAAAGTGGCTGGGATGGGCAGAACAGCATAGAAACACAACGAGGAGGTATTTTATGTATTTCACAGAGCAAGGCAATCGGCTGTCGGCAAGGCGGCAGAACGAAACCATTTGGATTGAGGCATGGGGCAAGAATGCCCTACGTGTCAGGGCTACCTATAACCTTGGCTTTACAGGCCACAGGGGGGCGCTGTCTGAATCGGCGCCCGGCGAAGTCTCGGAAGCGGCCACGAGCGCGTCACATGGTCTGGTCTCGGACATGGCATCAGGTGCAGAATCTGCTCCGGCATCCAGACAGGTGCCCCAGACATCTCAGGTGGAGATTCGCATGACGGAGAGCGGGGCCGTCATCAGGAACGGGAAGATAAGCTGCACGCTGCACCACAGCGGCTGGCTGGAGTTCGCGAAGGACGGCGAGGTCATATTGAAAGAATACGCCAGAGACTGGTGTGGCGCCAATGAGCACAGCCCCAGCATGAAAGTGTTCGCCCGCCAGTTCAAGCCTGTCAGCGGCAGTGATTACAGCATCACAATGCGCTTCGAGGCTCAGGAGGGCGAGAAGATATACGGCATGGGGCAGTATCAGCAGCCGAACCTGGATTTGAAAGGCTGCGTCCTGGAGCTGGCCCAGCGCAACTCCCAGATCAGCGTGCCCTTCTATGTCTCCAGCAAAGGTTACGGCTTCCTGTGGAACAATGCCGGAATCGGCGAGGTGATGTTCGGAGCCAACTATACCCAATGGCACAGCTGCCTGTCCGAGGAGCTGGACTACTGGATTACGGCGGACGACAATCCTAAGGCCATCCTGGAGAACTATACCGGAGTCACGGGACGGGCTCCCGAATTCCCGGAGAATGCCCTGGGCCTGTGGCAGTGCAAGCTGCGCTACCGCACCCAGGAGGAGGTGCTGGAGGTGGCCAGGGAATATAAGAGGCGCGGGATTCCCCTGGATGTCATCGTGATAGACTTTTTCCATTGGATCAGGCAGGGGGATTGGGACTTCGACCCGGAGTACTGGCCCGACCCTCAGGCTATGATGGACGAACTGAAAGAGATGGGCGTGCGCTGCATGGTCTCCATATGGCCCACCGTGGACAGGAAGAGCGTGAATTTCGGTGAAATGTACGAGAGAGGGCTGGTGGTGAGGACTGAGAGGGGCTCCATACAGTGCTTCGACTTCCAGGGGGATACAGTGATCTATGATGCCACCAATCCGGAGGCCAGGGAGTTCATCTGGAACAAAGTAAAAGAAAATTACTATCGCTACGGCATCGACATGTTCTGGCTGGACGAGGCGGAGCCGGAGTATTCCGCCTATGATTTCGAGCATTACCGCTATCAGGCGGGCGTCGCCCTGAAGGTCAGCAACAGCTATCCCAGGGAGCACGCAAGGGCTTTCTATGAGGGCATGACGGCACAAGGGCAGAAGGATGTGGTGAATCTCCTGCGCTGCGCCTGGGCGGGTAGCCAGAAATACGCTGCGCTGGTGTGGTCCGGGGACATCAAGTCCAACTTTACAGCTCTGCGCGACCAGCTGAGCGCGGGACTGAACATGGGAATGGCGGGAATTCCCTGGTGGGTGTCGGATACGGGCGGATTCTTCAGCGATGTGCGGGATGAGCATTTTAATGAGCTGCTGATACGCTGGTTCCAGTTCTCCGCTTTCTGCGCCGTGCTGCGCATGCATGGCGACAGAGGGCCTCATGATATACCGAATCTGTCAGATCTGGACTACGGCGGCGGATTTTCAGCGACAGGGAGACCCAATGAACTGTGGAGCTATGGGGAGGAAGTGTATGAGATTCTGAAGAAGTATCTGGACATCCGGCTGGGCATGAAGGAGTATATCAAGTCCGTGATGGATGAGGCCAGCGCCAACGGTTCTCCGGTCATCCGCACAATGTTCTACGAATTCCCGGAGGACGGGCAGTGCTGGAATATCGATGACCAGTATATGTTCGGAGGGAAGTACCTTGTGGCCCCTGTGCTGTACCAGGGCATGAGGGAGCGGAAAGTATATCTTCCCAGGGGCAGCTGGAAGAGCATACATGACGGCCAGGTGTATGAGGGCGGACAGACAATTGACGCGGCTGCGCCGCTGGAGATCATTCCGGTGTTCGAGCGGGGCTGAGGGGCTTATTGGCACTGAATCTGGGGCGTGTTCGGAATTGTAAAAGCGGCTGCGGTATCAGGCAACCTTTGGGGGAGCTGATGCGGCAGCCGCTTTTTGAGTGTGTGCCGGGCATGGCACTAATCTTGCTGGTGAAAGTCCAGTCACGGGTATTAACCGCCAAGTGTAGCGAACCACAACATTTATCGAAATCTAAGCTATCTGAACAGGAAACAACAAAACGGACTTAGCCATGAAGAAATATTCAAGGTTGCTAATTCAAGACTTGGCTGGTACAGAAGATGTGGAATGAACGTAGTGAATTTCATAATCAGTAAAGACTTGCTTGAAAATAGGATAAAAGACGGAGCAGGACTGCTCAATCCCCTATCCTATTACTTAGTAAAAGTTGGAATGTTTCATACCCAGCAGCAAGCTGCTGGGTGGTTCATGTCTTGGACGGCAGAATCTGGCAGAGCAGGCTTTTAAGATTTCTTGGGGAGAATGCCTCCCATCTTCTCTATGTAGGCCCGCTCTTTTTCGCGGTTGACCATTTCCCGGAGGGTCTTCAGTTCGCTTTCGATCCGGTCCATCTTTATCAATACGACATTTGTGTCATATTCTTTCTTGTCAAATTTCTTGCAAAGCTTTTCGACCTCTTTGTTCACTTGTTTTACTTGTTTCCTTACATCTTTTTTCAGGCTCAGTATCATAGGTCAGGACGCTCCTTTCTCTTCTCTTTCGGGGCTACTTCTTTATCATATGCTTTTTTTGCCGTAGCGTCAAGAACCTATTGGGGTTGTTTTTGCTGTTTCGGCTGTTTTTGCCTTTGCACCGAGGTTTATTCCTGGATGGCATACTTATTCGGATAATATATTTCCAGTTCGGCAGTGTCGATTTCTCTTCCAATATAGGCTTTCTGCCAGTAGGCCAAATGTCAAGAGTACGAGGTGCATAGGATGGTAGGGGAATACCGCTATGAGGGGAGCGGGAGAAGTGTTTTTTTCCTTGCAATTCCGCTCCGGTCATGATACCCTGAATGCATCAGCAAGGACGGCGATTGGGATTTCGGACAATATTATCCTGGAAAACAACGACACGTTCCTGCTGGACTTCGCCCCCGGCAGGGAGAACCGGGTGGAGCGGGTCAAGGGTCCTGGGGACATCGAACTGGACGCGGGCAATCTGGCCGTGCTGCTGGGCGGCTGCCGGGGGACGGACAGCATAGCCATGACGCCGGATATCAGGGTGGCGTCCCCGCAGATGAATGCCGGCGGGACAGAACTGGCTCAGGTGTTCTACCGCAAGCCCTGCCATGTGTTGGATTTGTTCTGAGGGATGGATTTTTGGAAACTGTTGGCAAGTGGTTTCAGGAGATGTCATGAAGATTATATTGTCACCGGCCAAGAAGATGAAAGTGGATACGGACAGCCTGGAGCCGGCGGGGCTGCCGGCGTTCATAGACCAGGCGGGGGATAAGCTCGTGACCAAGGGGACTTATGCCAAGATGGCCAGAGGCGACATGGTGCGGTTCCTGGCGGAGGAGAACATAGAGGAGCCTGGGGAACTGCGGCGGTATCACAGGCTCGGGTATGTGTTCCGGGAGGGATTGTCCACGGAGAGGGAATATGTCTTTGAAAGGGTGAAGACAGATGGATAGTATTATGGCGGAGGCAGAAGAAAATGGCCGATTTATACGACAGAGCAGAACCGCATTTTCCGGAAAGAGGTTTTTGAGGAGCATTCCGATTCCGGGGAGGTGCCTTTGCTGTTTTGGTATGGGACAGGAGAGAAAGTCCGGAGGGAGCCGGAGCCGGGGGTTGATGGATGAATCGAAATCCGCAGGGCTGAAGTGGGGAATCGAGGCATGATATGATGAAGATAGCAGTCTGCGATGACGATGAAAATATTCTGGGGGAGACCCTGGAACTGCTGAAACAATATGAAAAGCTCCCTCTCTCCGTGGACGCCTATTCCAGCGGGGAGGCCCTCCTGGCATCGGGAAAGAGGTACGATATTCTGCTTTTGGACATCGATATGGAGGGGCTCAACGGCATCGAGACCGCCCGGCGCATCCGGGAGGCGGACAAGGAGGTGAAGCTGATTTATGTCACCAATTACAGCGACTATACCATCTTCGCCTTTGGGGTGCATGCTTTCGCCTATCTGCTGAAGCCCCTGAGAGCGGAGGAGCTCTTCGCCCAGCTGGACGAGGCCTTTGCCTATGGGCTGGCAGGGCCGGAGCCGGAACTGGAGTTTGTGGCGAAAGAGGGGATTGTGCGGGTGGTGCCCTCCCGGATTCTGTGTTTCGAGTACCTGGGACGGCAGGTGCTCCTGTATACCACGGAGCAGGTGTGGCATTTGAAGCGGCAGATTACGGAATTGGCCCGGGAGATGGAGGGCTACGGGTTCGCCATGCCCCACAAGAGCTTCGTGGTGAATTTGTATGCGGTACAGCGCATACATGGATATGAAATCACGCTTACAGACGGGAGGACGATTCCTCTGTCCCAGAAGAAATCAGCAGGGTTCCGCCGGGCATTGAACGAGTATCTGGCGGGAGAAAGGGGGCAGGCGGCATGGAAATCCTGATTTACCTGATAATTCCCTGTGTGGGAAGCGTATTTCTCCTGGGGGGCATGTTCTATGGGGCTTACCGGATGTCAGGGGATACGGACATGCCCCGGCGGAAGATTGGAATCATTGCGGCTTATATCCTGGTGTGCATAGCGTGTTCCAGTCTGGGAAATACCTGGGTGAACCTGCTCTTTCAGCTGCTGTTCCCTTTGGTGGCCTGGCGGGTCTATGGGACGCCGAAGATTTACTGCCTGTACTATCTCATCCTGTCCGTGGCGGTGTGGCTTACGGATGTGGCGGCAGTGCTGACGTTTCAGATACTGGCGGCGGAAGGGATTCTGTACCTGAATACGCCCTGGCTCCAGTATATCCTGCTGGTAGCGGTCACCAGGATGACGGAATTCATGGTGATTCTGCTGGTGTCCATGGCGGTGGGGCACAAAGCCGGGCGGCATATCACCCTGAGGCAGGTGGCGCTGTCTGTCCTGCTGCCTCTGTATTCGGTTTTCAATATATACTGCATGCTGTATCTGATACAGATTTTTCCGACGAAGGAAATGCTGGTTCTGCTGGGAATAAATCTGGTGCTGCTGATTGGCTTGAACATTTACTTTTGTGTGCTGGTGGACATAATGAGCGAGAACCACAGGCTGGAGAACGAGCGGAACCTCTATCGGGCCCAGGCCCGGATGCAGCATCAGTATTATGAGCAGGAGGAGGAGAAGTACGAAGCCTCCCGGAAGCTGATCCACGATATCCGCAACCATATCCAGGCCATGGAGGCGCTGTACGCGAGGGGGACATGCCCGGAGGGGTGCCAGGGGAAAGGCCGGGAAGGTGTTCAGAGAGAAGTCCGGGAAGGTGCCCGGGAAAGTGTTCAGGGAAATGTTGGGGAAAGTGCCCGGGGGGACATCCGGAGGGCAGAAAAGTATGCCGGGGACATCCACAGGATGCTGAACAGTCTCCAGCAGAAATACTATACTTCGGAAAAGCTGCTGAATATCATTCTGAATGATAAGGCGAGAACAATGAAACGCCTGGGCGTGAAAGAAGATATGAAGGTAGGGGAACTGTCCCTGGATTTCATGAAGGAGACGGATGTGACGGCGCTTTTCGCCAACCTTCTGGACAACGCGGTGGCTGCTGCGGCGGAGAGCAGGGACGGCTATGTGCGGCTGCGGGTGAACCGGGTGCGGCAGTTCCTGTCCGTAACGGTGGAGAACAGCTGTGACATGGCTCCGGTAAAGTCCGGGAGCGCTTTCCGTTCCCATAAGGCCGGCCATGAGGGGCTGGGCCTGAAAATCATCCGGCAGACTGTGGAGCAGTACGGAGGGGACGTGCAGATGGACTGGAAGGAGGGCGTGTTCACGGTTCGGGTGATGCTGGCGGCGGAGGGTTCGGGGTGACTTCCGGCTCCGGCCCCGGCTTTCTGCTTTGACGATTGCGCCGCTGCGGGGGCAGGCGTCCCTTTGGGAGAGGGGACGCTGTCTTTCAGGAGCGATATGCCATACCTTAGGTAAGGCATATTGCTTTTTTGTTGTGGGGATTCTAAAATAAAGGACACAAGCCTTGCAGGACAGCAGACAACAGAGAACCGCTGGCAGGGATAAGCCGCCGGAGACGGGGTGTCCAGGCGCTCCCAAGGCGGGAAAGGGGGTGGTAAGATGTTATTGGCAAGCTTGGGCATAGGAATTGCCATATGTTACGGACTGCCGGCTGCAGGCCTGATATTGCTGGCGCGAAAGCGAAAAACGGCCGGGAAAGCCTTTGCCTGGGGAGCCGCGGCGTTTGTGGTGAGCCAGCTGCTGATCCGCATCCCGCTTCTTCAGCTGGTGCTGCCGAACTTCAGCTGGTTTGCAGTGATGCAGCTGTACCCCTGGAGATACGGCCTGTTCCTGGGGCTGACGGCGGGACTGGCGGAGGAGACGGCCCGGTGGATAGCCTTTCGCTGCTTCCTGAAAGGGAGAGATGCCATGGAACACGGCCTGGCGTTCGGGCTGGGCCACGGCGGCATAGAGGCCATGCTGCTGGTGGGGCCCAATATGATTGCCGGGGCGGTGATGGCGCTGACGGGCCAGGCGGCGCTGTTTCCGGCGGATTGGGGGAGTGTGCTGGTGTCAGGGGCGGAGCGGCTCTTTGCCATGGCTTTCCATGTGGGCGCGTCATTGCTTGTGGTGCACGGCGTGAGGACGGGCAAGGGGGCACGGTACTGGGCCCTGGCGGTGGCATTGCATGGGGCGCTGGACGCAGCCGTGGTCATCCTGCCTGCGGCATTCGGAGCGGGCGTCCTGGGAATCGAGTTATGGGCGGCTGCGCTGGGCGGCCTGACGCTGGCTTTGGGGATTTGGACAGCGGTACGCTGACGGAGATGTAAGGTTTTGCGGCGGCAGAAAGCGGGAGCGGATGAGCCCCGGTACGGCGCATATGGAAAGAGTAGGAGGACAGAAATGAAGACGAACAGGAAGTCGGAAATGAAAACACAGAGGAAGACGGGGACAATGGCAAAAAACAAAGCGGGAAGGACGGGGCTCCTAAGGAAAGGCATTATCATGGTTCTGGCCATGGCCGCAGCGCTTTCCCTGATTGGCTGCAGCGGCACGAAGCTTTCCGGGGACTTCGACGAGGAGAAGGTGAAGGCTGCGGCCCAGGAGGCCATCGACCATCTGGTGGCCGGAGAGTATGAAGCATGCGTGAGCCTCATGGACGAAGAGATGCAGGCCGCCATATCGGCAGAGGTTCTGGCCGCCAATATGGAGGCCATGAACGAGCAGAAAGGCGCCTTTCAGGAGTACAAGAGCTGCTCCGTGGTGGGGCAGAAGGACAAGGACGGCACAGAGTACGCGGTAGCCGTGGTGATAGCCGCTTTTGAAAAGGGGAACCTGACATTTACCGTAAGCTTTGATAAAGAGATGAAGATGCACGGGTTCTGGATGAAATGATAGTTACGAATTGTGCTTATTTGAGCATAAGGAAATGCCTCCAAATAACCTACGCAAGCCTGTTGCAAAATTTACAGATTTTATCAGGTTTACTCTAAACAAAATGCGTAGATTATTTTCCGGCAGTTCCTAAGAACAAGGCCGGGAACCTGTGTCGGATTCCCGGCCTTAATAAGGAATTGTCTACAAATAACTGATGCAAGTTTATAGCCGTTTTCCTTGTATTTCCGGGCTTTCTCCTAAACAAGTTGCATCAGTTATTTTCCGACAGTTCCTAAAGGCTTTCTTTCCTAGAGCCTGCGTAAAGTAAAGGCAACTTAATATTATCTTCAATCGTCAAAGAATTGATAAGTGCTGATTCTTCATGTCTTCTGCATAAAGCGGAAGGATGTCTCTGATTAAATTACATTGATTGCTCATCTTACCTCCATCACCTGGGTGGGCGATGCCTGCCTGATTGTCATCGGCGTGTACGGCGCTAAGAGGACCAGGCAGAATGTCCTGGGGACAGGGCAGCTGAGCGCCAACCTGGCCACAACGGGGATGCTTTTTTCGGATTCCATGGACGCGTCTGCCGGTTTTGTGATATACTCCCCAATAAGGCATTTCAGAGAGATAAGACGAGGAGTGCGGAAGATGGAGCGGGAGGTTCATGCAAAAGAGGAAGCTTCTCGGGAGGAGGAAGTGTAATGGAAAATGTGAGACGGAAAAAGAAAAACGGCAGATTCGTCCTGGCCGTTGTCACGGCGTTTCTGCTGCTGTTTGCCTCCGCCTGCGGGCAGGTGGAAGGGGGAGGCGCGCCGGGGGCGGATGTCTCCGGGCAGACGGTCATGGAGGGGGGCGGCAGCGGCGGTTCATCGGGGCCTTTGGAAGATTCCCGGGGGCCTGGGGGAGAGAGCGGCTCCGGAGATGAAGCGGGGGAAGCCGCAAAGGAGATGACGGTGCATTTCCTGGACGTGGGCCAGGGAGACGCCACCCTGATACTCTGCGGCGGGGAAGCGATGCTGATAGATGCCGGGGACAACGGCCAGGGCACCAATGTCCAGAACTATCTCCGGAAGCAGGGCGTGGAGGCGCTGAAATACGTAGTCTGCACCCACCCGGACGAAGACCATATCGGCGGGATGGATGTTATCTTGTATAAATTTGAGTGTGAGACCGTATTCGTGACGGAGGAGGAGAAGGACACCGATACCTACCGTGACGTGGCGGACGCCATGGCCCAGAAAGGTTACAGTCGGACCTTGCCCGTGCCGGGCCAGCAATATCCGCTGGGGGATGCCGCGTTCACCATCCTTGGCCCTTCCGCCATAGGCAGCGGCAGCAATGACAACTCCATCGCCATTCTGCTGACTCACGGGGAGGACGTTTTCCTCTTCACCGGCGACGCGGAAGAGGAGGAAGAGTCGGCCCTGCTCGCGGGCGGCCTGCCCCTGGATGCGGATGTCTACAAAACCGGGCATCACGGGAGCCGGACGTCCTCTTCAAAGGATTTCCTGGAAGCCGTGTCCCCGGTCTGCGCTGTCATAAGCTGCGGTGAGGGGAATTCCTACGGACATCCCCACGCGGAGACCCTGAACAATCTCCGGGCCATGGGCGTGTCCGTATACCGTACGGACGAGCAGGGCACCATCGTGGCCGCCAGCAGCGGCAGAGGAATCACATGGAACTGCAGTCCCTCCGAGACCTGGCAGGCAGGAGAGCCCACCGGCTCTGCGGCCAGCCAGGGAACGTCCCAGGAATCCGCGGCCAGCCAGGGAACGTCCCAGGAATCCGCGGCCAGCCAGGGAACGTCCCAGGAATCCAGCGGCGTCCAGGGAGCCGGCAGCAGCCAGGGGACGGCCCAGGATGCCGCCGCCGACTCTGCCGACCCGGCCTACATCTGCAATACCAACACCTATAAGTTCCATTACCCCAGCTGCGGCAGCGTGAAGCAGATGAAAGAATCCAACAAGCTTCCCACCAATGCTTCCAGAGACGAATTGATTCAGCAGGGATACGATCCATGCAAAAAATGTAAGCCGTGATGGCACGGGCCTGTTCATAGGAATGAAAGTTTCTGTGTGTATTGTAATTGGCCGGAAGTCTGTGTATAATAGGAACAGAGACAGTAAGGCTCGGCAGCTGTCAGATTCCGGCGGCGGACATGCGCGGAGAGGACTTGGACAGGCAGCCTGCCGGCGCGGCATCCGTTGGCGGACGGCGGGCATATAGAGATACGGAATCAGGTATTGCAGGACAGGGGAGCCAGAGGGACAGGGAGCAGAAACGCAGAGGACAGACTATTGGAAGAAAGAAGCAAGCAGAATCATGACATAACTTCAATAAGTCTTTTGGCAAAGCCTAGAAATATCTGCTATAATAAATGGGG
>CAJUFI010000070.1 GCA_910585665.1 uncultured Acetatifactor sp.
GCAGTTGTTAATTGGGCATGGTCAAGTACCCACCATCATGCCAGAAGCCTCAAATATAGTTTGGATATGTAGTCAGTCGCTTGAAAATATGGTAGACTTGTACTCAGCGGAAGGGCGTTGAGAGAAATGGGACGATATTTTATACTGTGAAAGATTTCACTTGCCGTGAAACCAGACTGCGTAACGCTGGCTGAATCAATCGCATGATTATAGGCAGTATTCAGCGTTATGCAGTATAACACAGAGGCCAGTGCGAGCCTGAACTGCACTATATGGTAAGGCTTGACGGCAGGCTGCGGGAAATCCGGCAGCGGTTTGGGGAGAGAGAAAGCTGTTTGGCCATAAATAAGGGCAGACAGTACGGGAAGCCAGGTTTTTCTTGATTTCCTGTCGTTGCTGCGCAAATATTATCTGGATTTGGATGAGGAGGCCGACTTTCCGGACGGTGATGCTGGCCGGGGTCTATGATACCAAGAACCTGATTAGGAATTGTCGGAAAATAACTGCTGCAATTGCTTCAGGCAAAAGCCCGGAAATACAATAAAAATTGCCATAAACTTGCAGCAGTTATTTGTAGACACTTCCTTAATAAAAATAAGAAGCCCGGCCTGGGGGAAGTCACGGCAGGCGGCAGAAAGATAGTGGAGGCGGCAGTGTGAGGGAGAATTTCCGCGCTTATAACTTTACTTTTTCCCCATAGTTTTGTATACTATGAAACAGAAACGACATCCGGCTGCCGACCGGGCGGCCAATCCGTGGCAGATTGGCCTGTGCAGCGGCGGGAGGGTTCCGGCGTCTGTGGGGCAGCCGTGGCGAAAGGCAGGAAAGGAGCAAAATGCCTGACTTAGAGCAGAATAATCAGAGCGATTTTCCCAATGAGAACAAGGAATTTCTCAATGAGAACAAGGAATTTCTCAATGAGAACAAGGAATTTCTCATAGAAAAAATCAAAGAAAAGCCGGTCAACAAGAAGAAGCTGATTCGACGGACCATCATTACGGTGTCCATGGCGGTCATCTTCGGATCGGTGGCCTGCGTCACGTTCCTTGTGCTGGAGCCGGTGATCAGCAACTGGCTGTATCCCGAGGAGGAACCCGAGATACAGACGGTGGAATTCCCGGAGGACAAGGAGGAGATGTCGCCGGAAGACATGCTGGCGGAGAACCTGCCCACGGAGAGCCCCGAGCCTACGCCCAGCCCCAGCCCGGAGCCGGACCAGGCCGGGGAAGGGGGAGAGGAGGAATATGTCCAGCTGGGGCAGGAGCAGGTGCAGGAGATTCTGTCCCAGGTCACTTTCGACCTGAACCATTACAGCCAGCTGTACGCCGCGCTGTATGAATACGGAAACGAGCTGAGCCGCCACATCGTCACTGTCACGGCAGTGACCTCCAACATCGACTGGTTCAACAGTGTGCAGGAGAGCGAGAACCAGTGTTCCGGGGTCATCATCTCCGAGAACGGCATGGAGCTTCTGATTCTGACGGACTATTCTGCCATCAAGTCCGCGGAGAGGCTGCTCCTGACCTTTTTCGACAACTCCCAGATGGAGGCCCAGCTGAAGCAGTACAATGAAGCCACCAATCTGGCGGTGCTGTCGGTGCCCCTGGAAGGATTGTCCGATGCCGTGAAAGGCAGGGCGGAGATAGCGGAGGGGGAAGGGACGGAAGGCCAGAGCGACTCGGAGGTGGCAGAAGGAGAGCCCCGGGCTCCGGAGAACCATCTGCCCATCGTCAGCATCGGCTACTCCAACACCAGGAGCCTTGTGGGCACGCCTGTGATAGCCATAGGCAGCCCCATGGGCACCAGCAATTCGATGAGCTACGGTATGATAACCTCGTTCAACACCGTCATTTCCACCACGGACCGGAATTATAAGCTTCTGATGACGGACATCAGCGGAAGCCAGAATGCCAGCGGGGTGCTGTTCGACCTACAGGGTAGGATGATCGGCATCATCACGAACTACAAGACGGGGGCTGATATGAAGAACCTGATCACGGCCTATGGCATCACGGATCTGCAGAAGACGGTGGAGAAGATGTCCAACGCCTCGCCGATCGCTTATCTGGGCGTCAGGGGAGTGGATGTGCCGAAGGAGGCCAACCAGGAGCTGGGCGTGCCCTTCGGCGCTTATGTGGAGGTGGTGGACATGGATTCTCCGGCCATGCGGGCAGGCATCCAGCCGGGGGACGTGATCGTGGCCATAGGGGAAAAGCCGGTGAACACTTTCAACGAGTACAGCAACGCGCTGATGGCGCTGGAACCGGGACAGACCGTGGATGTGACCATCAAGCGCCAGGCGCAGGAGGAATATAAGGAAATGGAGTTCAATATTGAATTAGGAGGAGTCAGATAGATGAAATTCATCAGGGACTTGAAGGAAGGGGATAGGGTTTCCGATATCTATCTCTGCAAGCATAAGCAGGCTGCAGTGACGAAGAACGGAAAGCCTTACGAGAACGTGATACTGCAGGACAAGACAGGGACTGTGGACGCCAAGGTCTGGGAGCCGAACAATCCGGGGATCGGGAATTATGATACGCTGGACTACATAGAGGTCTACGGGGATGTGAACAATTTCCAGGGGGCTCTGCAGGTGTCGGTCAAGCGCATCCGGGTCTGCCAGGAGGGGGAGTACAATCCTGCGGATTATCTGCCGGTCAGCGGGAAGGACAATGACACCATGTACCTGGAGCTGCTGGAACTGATAGACAGCATCAGGAACCCATATCTGAAGCAGCTGCTGGAGGAGTTCTTCGTCAAGGACAAGGCCTTTACCAAAGCGTTCCGGTATTCTTCCGCGGCAAAAACGGTGCATCATGGTTTCGTGGGCGGATTATTGGAGCATACTTTAAGCGTGACGAAGCTGTGCGAGTACTATTGCAGCGCCTATCCGATTCTGAAGCGGGATCTGCTGCTGACTGCGGCCATGTGCCATGACATCGGCAAGGTGAAGGAAATTTCCCCTTTCCCGGAGAATGACTACACGGATGACGGACAGCTGCTGGGGCATATCGTCATGGGCTCCCAGATGGTGGCGGAGAAAGCGGCGAAAATCGACGGCTTTCCCCATGTGATGCTGTCCCAGGTACAGCACTGCATTCTGGCCCATCATGGGAAATATGAGTACGGTTCGCCGAAGCTTCCGGCGCTGATGGAAGCCATGGCTCTGAATTATGCGGATGATACGGACGCGAAGCTGGAGACCTTCAAGGAGATTCTGGAGAACAACAGCGGGAATCAGGGCTGGCTGGGATACAACAGGCTGTTCGAGTCGAATCTGCGGGTGGCCAAGGAATAAAACCTGCTGTTTCGTTGAACGCTATGAAAAACTCTTGTGGTTTGGGGTGATGAATAGGCTCTCGGAAGCTCAGGAAGCAGAATCGGGCGCCGGGACAGAAAGGTACCTGGAGAGCAATGGATGGACGGACAGGTATGGGAAAAGGATGATAGAAAGGTGTGGAAGGGAAATGAAAGTGACAGAAGATATTTTATATGTGGGCGTCAATGACCATGAGGTGGATTTGTTCGAGGGACAGTACCAGGTGCCCAACGGGATGTCCTACAATTCTTATGTGATATTGGATGAAAAGACGGCGGTGATGGACACAGTGGACGGGGGGTTCGGTGCGCCCTGGCTGGCCAACGTGGAGACGGCGCTTGCCGGGCGCAGGCCGGACTATCTGGTGGTACAGCACATGGAGCCGGATCATTCGGCCTGTATTCCGCTTTTTCTGGAAAAATATCCGGAGACACAGGTGGTGGCCACGGCTCAGGCGTTCAAGATGATGGATCAGTTCTTCGCGCTGGATTCCGGGGTGAAGCGGATGCCTGTGGCCAACGGCGGAGAGCTGGAGCTGGGCCGCCACAAGCTGACCTTCGTCTGTGCGCCCATGGTGCATTGGCCGGAGGTGATGATGACCTATGACGGGACGGACAAGGTGCTGTTCTCCGCGGACGGCTTCGGGAAGTTCGGGGCCCTGGACGTGGAGGAGGACTGGGCGGATGAAGCCAGGCGGTACTATATCGGCATCGTGGGCAAGTTCGGGATGCAGGTGCAGAACGTGCTGAAGAAAGCGGCCCAGCTGGACATAGAGAAGATTTGTCCTCTTCATGGGCCGGTGCTGGATGGGAATCTGGCATATTATCTGAATCTGTACGACACCTGGTCTTCCTATCGGCCGGAGGCTGAGGGCGTGACGGTGGCCTATGCTTCCATCTACGGGCATACCAAGGAGGCGGCGCTGTATCTGGCGAAGGAGCTTCGGGAGAAGGGGACGGCGGTGGCGGTCTATGACCTGGCCAGGGACGACATGTCGGCGGCAGTGGCGGATGCTTTCCGCTACAGCAAGCTGGCGCTGGCCTGCAATACTTACAATGCCGGCATGAACCCTTTCATGAACGATTTCCTCACGCGGTTGGCGGAGCACAGCTATCAGAACCGGACGGTGGCACTGATTGAGAACGGCTCCTGGGCGCCTATGGCGGCGAAGGCCATGCGGGCTAAGCTGGAGGGCGGCAAGGAGATTGTGTTCGCGGAGCATGCGGTGACGCTGCTGTCCGCCATGAAGGCGGAGAATGAGGCGCAGTTGAAGGCGCTGGCGGCGGAGCTGGCTTAAGAGAGATTTTCCGGGAGGGCGCACAGCTTATTCCGGGCTGCGGGAGGGCCTGTTGGAAGGGGCTCATTGGAAAGCCGGGCCGGTCAGGACTGAAAAGAGAAAAACGGGATAATGTATATGAAATATCAAAAAAACGAACTTATATCCGTGGTGATTGAAGACATCGGAAATGAGGGCTTTGGGATTGGCAAGGCGGAGGGCTTTACGCTGTTCGTGAAGGATGCCGTAGTGGGCGATGTCGTGGAGGCAAGGATTGTCAAAGCCAAGAAAAATTACGCTTATGCGCGTCTGGAGAAGGTCTTGAAGCCTTCTCCTTTTCGCGTGGAGCCGAAATGCGCGTATCACAGGCAGTGCGGGGGCTGCCAGCTGCAGGCGCTTTCCTATGAGAAGCAGCTGGAGTTCAAACAGGACAAGATTCGGAACAGCCTGATTCGGATAGGCGGGTTCGCCCCGGAGTACATAGATGAACGGATGGAGTCTATCGTGGGGATGGAGGAGCCTTTCCGTTATCGGAACAAGGCGCAGTATCCGGTGGGGACGGACAGGGAAGGGAACGTGATTGCCGGGTTTTACGCGGGGAGAACTCATAGTATCATCGCAAACACCGACTGTCTGCTGGGGCCTGTGGAAAATCAGGCGGTCATGGAAGCCGTACTGGAATACATGCGGGAGAACCAGGTCAGCGCCTATGACGAGACATCTGGAACCGGGCTGGTGCGGCATGTGCTGATACGCAAGGGCTTTGCCAGCGGGGAGATCATGGTGTGCCTGGTGATCAACCGAGAAATGACACACGTGTCGGATTTCTTCCGGAAAACTGGAACTGACAGCGTGATTCGCGGCACGGGAAGAAGAGCAGCGTCATCAGGAAAGGGTGTGACGGAGGACGGCACAGAGGATGCTGGTTTGATGACTGGGAGCGAGAGAGAATTTTTGCCCAGACAGGAGATGCTGCTCCGGAAGTTGGCCGGCATAGAGGGCATGACCAGCATATCCGTGAGCATCCAGACAGAGCGGACAAATGTCATCATGGGAGAGGAAGTGCACACCATCTGGGGAAAGGATGTGATATCCGACACCATCCGCGTCCGGGACATGACGCGCCCGGGATGGCCTTATACGGGAGAGGAGCTGACTTTCCATATCTCGTCGCTGTCCTTCTATCAAGTGAACCCTGTCCAGACGGAGAAGCTCTACAGCCTTGCCCTGGAATACGCCGGGCTCACCGGCCAGGAGACGGTGTGGGATCTGTACTGCGGTATTGGAACCATATCCCTGTTCCTGGCGGGCAAGGCGAAGGGGGTCTACGGCGTGGAGGTTGTGCCTCAGGCTATTGAGGACGCCAAAGAGAACGCGGCCCGGAACGGGATTGGGAATGCGGCGTTCTTCGTTGGGAAGGCGGAGGAGGTGCTGCAGGAGTTTTATCACGGCGGGGATGGGGAGGACGCTGCGCGTCCGGACGTGGTGGTGGTGGACCCGCCCCGGAAGGGCTGCGATGAGGCATGCCTGAGGGGCATATTGGCGGCGGAGCCGGAGCGGATTGTCTATGTAAGCTGCGACCCGGCGACCCTGGCCCGGGATCTGCGGGTGCTCTGCGACGGGGGGTATGGAATTGAACGAGTGCGGGGGGTTGATCAGTTCGGGATGACGGTGCATGTGGAGACGGTTGTAATGCTTTCCCACAAAAAAACGACAGCGTAATCAACGTAAAAGTGGAGTTTGGCGAAGGTGAGGGCAAAGTGCCGCTTGATAATATTGCCAAGAGAGCTGAAGCGTACAAGCCGAAAGAGCGGGTTACATATAAGATGATTAAGGAATACATAGAAGCGAAGTATGGCTTCAAAGTACATACCGCATATATCGCAGAGGTAAAGAGGCAGTTAGGATTGCCGATGTATGATGCTCCTAATGCGGTTGAGGAATTGAAACAGCCGAGGAAGCATCCGACGGCGGAGAAAGCGGAAGCGATTAAAGATGCTTTGAAGTATTTTAATTTGATTTCCGACAATTTAATTTAGAGAAGGAGGAGTAGAGGTGAAACTAAAGAAGATAGCGATTACAAATTACAGACAGTTTCAAAATGCAGTTATAAACTTTGATGATGAATTGACAATTTTAGCTGGCGCCAATAATAGTGGAAAAACATCTATTATTGAACTTTTTAAAAGATTGTTTAGAGATAGAAATTTTTCAATAGTAGATTTACGGATATTAAACTTCATGATGATAAAATCATTTTTTCTGATAAAGTGAAAAAGTTGGAGGAAGTATATGATACTTCGACTATGACCATACAAGAGTTTTGTGAATTCTTAACAGATAATGAATATTGTAATGAGGATATTTTTCTTCCGTTTTTCAAAGATACGGAATATGAAAACGTGCTGAAGGTGTCGCTGTCACAATTAAATGCTTTATATACATATTTAGGGAAGCCTAGCGTTTCTACACAGCATGGGGTAAAAGGTGAAGGGCACAATAATGTTTGCTTTATTGCAGAAGACTCAACTCGAAATCCAATAGTTTATATGTATGAGTTTTTTAAATTATTATGTGCTGGGGATATTAATTTAACAGATTTTCAAAACTTTTATTATGATTATGTATCTGATATGAAATCAATGGATTTAACTTATTTAAAGCCAGCTAGAACATATAAGGAACATGAGGATGAGTATTTAAAGTTTGCCCAGTATGTAAAAAATAAGTACAAGGACAATAAATATTTTTCGTTTTGCCAACAAGAATATTATGACAAATATTTGAATAATCCTAATTCCACTAATGCAAAAGATTGTTTTAAAGCAACAAAAATTAAAGGCATTTTATGGGCATATAAATTATTTTATGTAGGGTGTTCTCGTGCGAAAGAAAACTTAGTTATTGTAGTAGATGAGAACAAAATAGCATCGTATGGAAAAGAATTTATAAAAAGAATGATTTCCATAGGATTTGATGTTATAGGGGGAGAGCTGTATGGCGAAGAAAATAGAGATAGTCATGGATGGGTATATTGATGTTTTAGAAAAAATAAAAGAACGAATCACACAAGCGCAGTATCAAGTAATGACAAATGTAAATGTTGAACGCAATATTTTGTTTTGGAATATAGGAAATGTAATTCTTCAATATAGCCAATGGGGAAATAAATTTGTTGAAACGCTATCAAAAGATTTGAGAATGACTTATCCTAGCAGAGAGGGATATTCTGTTAGAAATCTTAATTATATGAAGCAATTTGCACGTCGAATACCATCTGAAGAAATTTTGCATCAGGCTGGTGCAAAAATCAGTTGGCGAGCAATAAAGCTTCTGATAGATAAGACTGATAATTTAGAAGAACATATGTGGTATACACAGCAATGTTTGGAAAACGGATGGTCTAGTACAGTGCTTTCGCATCAGATAGAAAGTGGTCTGTATTACAGACAGGCATTAGCAGATAAAACAACAAATTTTAAGGAACAGTTAGCTAATCCATTAAGTGAGCAGGCAGAAGAAATTATTAAAGACCCATATATTTTTGACTTTATACCGAATGCGAAAAAACTTAGAGAGATTGAGTTGGAAGATGCGCTTGTCCAACAAATAACAAAATTGTTGTTGGAATTTGGGTCAGGTTTTGCTTTTATGGGGCGGCAATATCCTATCCAAGTTGGAAAAAGAGAATTTTTTATCGACTTATTATTTTATAATGTAAAGTTACATTGTTATTTTGTGGTAGAATTAAAAACTGTGGAATTTGAACCAGAATTTGCAGGAAAGTTATCTTTTTATTTATCAGCAGTTGATGGAGAATTGAAATCAGCAAATGATAATCCTACAATTGGTTTGCTATTATGTAAGGGTAAAGATAAAATAGTGGCAGAGTATGCTTTGAAAGATGTAAATAAACCAATGGGAGTAAGTGAATACAAACTATCCAATCATATTTCAGAAGAATTGCAGGATAAGTTGCCATCAATTGAAGATATTGAAAAAAGAATCAATTGAAATTTTGCATCGGGATGGTGCAAAATTGATGGAACTTGTATTTTGTGGGAAAAGGGATGCACGAGCGGTATTCGTACTGTAAAAATATTGCCCATATTTCCGTGATTTTGTGTGGGATATGTTCTAATTTGGTATGTATGTCGAGACGGTTGTCTTACTGGGTCTAAGTAAAGCGAGGCATATACGAAAGTAAAAAAAGAAGAAATCAGGCAATGGATCAATGATGTGTATGCAAAACTGTGGGCATTGTTGTCCCTGTATGGGGAAACAGACGGTTTAAATACAGTGCCGGAGGAGGCGGAAGAAAATCCTCAGGACTTCCTAAGGAATTGTCTACAAATAACTGATGCGAGTTTATAGCCGTTTTCGTTGTATTTCTGGGCTTTCTCCTAAACAAGTTGCATCAGTTATTTTCCGACAATTCCTAAGCAGAAAAATTGGAGAGATTAGAAGAATATCCTGGTCCGGAGTTGGTCGCAGAGCGAAATGCAGGATATAATGACTTAATATGTCTTCGACGGAATCAGGAGCTGCTATTGAAGGATAAAAGTTAAAAATTTGGAAAAGGAAGTATGAGAGAAGCGTTGCAATAACGAGTTGTGCTGCAGACAGCTCTGTTGTAAAGAACGACACTATTTGTAGGGCTTCGTGAAACAAACCTGTCAGCGGCATTTCTGACGCTTGCTTCTCTTGGGCTGGTATGGTAGACTTTTCTTGGGAACAATTCCTTACGAGGAATCATTTGGGAGGCCCTGATGCATGGGCGTGACAGCGGTTGCCGGCAGCAGGCCCGGCGGCCGCGGAAAGGGACAGGTGATTGTGATGGACAAGAAGGAGATACAGCGCGTTTTCCAGGGGAAGTGGATCACTACTGAGAGCTTCTGCAATCTGCAGCCGGTGAACGTGTTCCACCGCCAGCTGGAGGAAGCCCATATCTCCGCCGCGGCTCCGCAAAATTCCCACATCCTGTTCCGGAGGCATTTCGAGGCCCGTGGAGGCATACAGACCTATATTTATATCTCGGCGGACGACTATTACAAACTCTACATCAACGGCCGTTTTGTCTGCCAGGGGCCTGCGCCGGGGTATCCTTTCCATTATTACTACAATAAAGTAGACATAACAGGGCATATTCGGGAAGGGAGCAACCTGATTGCGGTGCACACCTATTACCAGGGGCTGATCAACCGGGTATGGGTCAGCGGCGACGACAGGCATGGGCTGATCCTGGACGTGGAGCAGGGAGGAGAGACAATCGTATCATCGGACGAAAGCTTTCGGTGCACCGTGCACAGCGGCTTCCAGGGGATGGGCAAGGCTGGATACGATACCCAGTTCCTGGAGAGATATACCAGCGGCAGCCCTCAGGAGGGCTTTGAAAGGGCGGACTATGACGACAGCGGCTGGGCATATGCGAAGCCGCGGGCAAATACGGACTATATATTGTATGAGCAGCCCACCAAGATGCTGGTCTTTGAGGAGATACGGCCCACCCTCGCCTGGGACGGGAAGGGCGTGACGGCTGATTTCGGCGCAGTCTATGTGGGATATCTGTATGCGGAGGCCAGAGGGGAGAAGGGCAGCTCCATTGAAGTCCTTTCTGCCCAAGAGCTGGAGGAGGACGGATGTCCGCGGTGGAGGCTGCGGTGCAACTGCGATTACAGAGAGGAATGGCAGCTGTCCGGCGGGGCGGATGTGCTGAACCAGTTTGACTACAAATCCTTCCGCTATGTGCGGCTGAACCTTCCGGCCGGATGCAGGGTGGAAAACATCTGCCTGAAGGCCAGGCACTATCCCTTTGCGCTGCAGGCTGCTCCGGGCTTTCAGGATCCGGAGCTCCTGCCCGTCTGGAACCTTTGCGTGAATTCCCTGCGCTACGGCGTACAGGAGACCATACAGGACTGTATGGAGCGGGAAAAGGGCAATTATCTGGGGGATGGCTGCTATACGGCTCTGGCTCATTATGCGCTGACCGGGGACGCCTCTATCCTGAAAAAGCTGGTGGACGACAGTCTCCGCAGCAGCTTCATCAACCGAGGCCTTATGACCTGCGCTGCCTGTTCCTTCATGCAGGAGATTGCGGAATATCCGCTGATGGTGTATCCCATGCTGGTCCGCTACCATGAGCTTTCCGGAGACAGGGCGTATCTGGAGGAATGCTATGATTCTCTCTGTGGGGTGCTGGACTATTACCGGGAAGCCTACGGCCAGGAAAACGGGCTGCTCTGCAATGTGGACAAGTGGTGCGTGGTGGAGTGGCCGGCAAATTATCGGGGCGGATATGCCGCAGATGTGTCCGATGGCAAAGTATGCACCGATATGCACAATGTGGTCAATGCCCATTATCTGGGAGCGCTGAAGAGCATGAATCAAATCTCGGCGATAGCGGGCAGGGACAGATACTGTGATGAAGCGCCTGTGGAGGAGGCCTTTTATAGGATATTCTATGATCCGGAGAAGAAGCTGTTCCGGGACAAAGAGGGCGATGACCACATGAGCCTGATAGCCAATGTGTTCCCTTTCATGTATGGCTTGTTCCCCGAGGAGGAGACCAAAGAGGCCATTGTGGGGTTGATTGAGGAAAGGGGCTTCACTTCCGTGATGCTCTTCGGCGCATATCCCATCCTGGAGGGGCTCCGGCGCCTGGGCAGGAAGGAACAGATGTACCAGTGCCTGAAGGATCAGGGGGCCTGGAAGCGCATGCTGCGGGAAGGGGCCACCACCACCTTTGAGGGCTGGGGAAAAGAAACCAAGTGGAATACCTCATTGTTCCACCTGACGCTGAGTTACGGGGCAATGTTCTTGATAGAGGAATAGCCGGCGGAGGCAGTGGTACCGTGCCGGGTTGCCCGGGAAGAAAGAGGGATACCGAGAGGAAGGCGGGCATACGGCAGAGTTATGGCATTCGCGCGGCGGAGACGCCGGGAAAGGAATCGAAGGGATGGACGATAAATGGAAGATTACCGTCTGGGGCGTAAGGGGATCTTTTCCCGTGCCGGCGGCGGACTTTCTGGAATACGGAGGCAACACTTCCTGCATCTCAGTGGAATGCGGTGGGGAGCTGGCAGTGTTTGATGCCGGGAGCGGCCTGGCGGATCTGGGAGCTGCGATTTCCGGCAGAGGCGGAAAGAAGAAAATCCATCTGTTCCTCAGCCATTTCCATCTGGATCATGTGATGGGGCTGGCGGTGTTCCAGCCTTTTTACGATCCCAGTGCGGAGATTCATCTCTACGGAGGAGCGGCAGAGGGCGTGGATTTCCATAGCCGTCTGAAAGAACTGGCCGGCAGGCCCTTCTGGCCACTGGGGCTGGAGGATTTTCCCGCCGAAATCCAGGTACATGAGATTGGCCCTGGATCCCGCTTTATATTGGGTGAGTCCGATGTCACAGTGAGGACCATGGCCGGGAACCATCCGGGAGGAAGCCTGCTCTACCGCCTGGAGGACGGCAGCCGCAGCATGGTCTATGGCCTGGACTGCGAGCTGACGGAGGACATGGCCGGGGCCTTGGCGGATTTTGCGAGGGATACGCATCTCCTGGTCTGGGATGCCAATTTCACGACAAAGGATCTGCGGAAAGGGTGGGGGCACTCCACCTGGGAGCAGGGGCTGGAGCTGGGTAAAAGGGCAGGAGTCAGAGAGGTGCTGATGACTCATTATTCCCGGGAATATGCGGATCTGTTCCTGAGGGAGCAGGAGCGCATGGCAAAGGTGGGGCTTTCCCATGAGGGAAGCGGCCGCGAGGGAATTGCCTGCGAGGGAAGCGGCCGCGAGGGAAGCGGCCGCGAGGGAACTGCCTGCGAGGGAAGCGGCCGCGAGGGAACTGCCTGCGAGGGAAGCGGCCGCGAGGGAACTGCCTGTGAGGGAGCTGCCCATGAGGGGGCTGCCTGTGAGGGAAGCACAGAGGCGGGACACGCTCACGAAACGCCATGCGCGGAAGATACATTTTGCACATTCGCCAGAGAAAGGATGGAGATGACACTATGAGACAGGATGACATGCGGAAAGTGCTTGAGATAGGGGTGATGCTGTCCGAGGAGCAGGATCCGAACCGGCTGCTGGAGAAGATACTGGAATGCGTGATGGAGCTGGCCCGCTGCGACGCGGGGACATTGTATCTGTTGGACAAGGATTCCCTTCGTTTTAAAATCATGAGGAATCATGCCCTACATACCTATGAGGGTGGGAACGGGGTGGATCCGGGGCTTCCCCCGGTACCCCTTTCCAGGGAGAATGTCTGCGCCTTTTCCCTTCTGGAGAACCGGACAGTCCGGATAGAGGACGTGCGCAGATGCGGGGCGTATGACTTTTCCGGCCCAATCCGATATGACGCCATCACGGGCTATCACACCCAGTCCATGCTGGTGGTGCCCATGCGCAACAGAGAGGGGGACAGCATCGGGGTGCTGCAGCTGATCAATGCCATGGATGAGGGCGGCGCCGTCAGGGCCTTTCCGGAGGACATGACTTTGGTGCTGGAGTCCATCGCTTCCCAGGCTGCCATCACCATCCAGAATGTGAGATATCTTCGGGAAATCAAGGAGCTGTTCCGCTCTTTCGTGCGGGTGATGTCCTCCGCCGTGGATGAGCGCACTCCCTACAATGGCAGCCATACCAGACATATGGCTGCCATCGGGTCAGCCTTTCTGGACTATCTCTGCGCCGGGAGGGAGGCGGCGTTCACCCCGGAGCAGAAGGAGGAACTGCTGATGAGCGTGTGGCTCCATGACATCGGCAAGCTGGTGACGCCTCTGGAGGTCATGAACAAGATGGCCAGACTGACGCCTGCCCAGCACAGTGCGTTTCTCCATCGGATGGAGCTGATTCGGCTGAACGGCCGGATCCGGATGCTTTCCGGCCAGATTTCCGCCGGGGAATGCGCGGCGCTCACGGATCAGGCCCGCAGGGCGGAAGCGCTGGTGGAGGAGATCGATACCGCCGGATATCTGCCCGATGAGAAGCTGGCGGCGCTGTCCAGGCTGGGGGAGGAGAAGTGGCTGGACGAGGAGGGGACGGCCCACCCGTGGATTGAGGAGGAGGAACTGGCCATGCTTTCCATCCGCCGGGGGACTCTGTCGGAACAGGAGCGGCAGATCATGGAAGAGCATGTACAGGTCACGGACAAGCTTCTGTCCCAGATACAGTTTTCCAACGATCTGTCCCATGTGCGGGAGTGGGCCGCCGGCCATCATGAGCTCCTGAACGGCAGCGGCTATCCCCGCCATCTGTCAGGGGAGGAAATCCCCATGGAAAGCCGGATTATTACCATCCTGGACATTTTTGATGCCCTGGTGGCAGATGACAGGCCCTACAAGCCGGGGATGCCGGTGGAGAAGGCCCTGTCTATCCTGGAAGCAATGGCGGAGAAGGAGGGTAAGCTGGATTCCCGGCTCACCAGGCTGTTCATAGAAAGCAGATGCTGGGAGGGCGCATACGCATGAGACAGGCGAGGAAGAAGATGCCCAAACGGGCCAGGGCCGTTCTGCAGAATCTGGCAGCAGCGGCGCTCTTGACGGTTCTGGCCGGCACGGGAATCTTGAACCGTGCCGACTACACAGCGTCTGACGGCCTGTATCAGCGGCGGGAAGCGTCCGACGGCAAAATCGTTCTGCTGGGCATCGACCAAGAGGCCTTGGAGGCATATGGGCCATACCACCAGTGGGGAAGGGAGATTGTGGCACAGATCCTGGAGACGCTGAACCGTTCAGAGGAAGACAAGCCTGCGGTCATCGGGATCGACATCCTTTTTGCCGGGGAGACGGAGCCTTCCGCGGATACAGAGTTTGCGGAGAGGGCCGCGGAATCAGGGAACGTGGTCACCGCGTGCCTGGCACAGTTCGGCCGCCCGCTGCTGGGGGACGAGGAAGGCGGGTACGCCCTGGGGGCATTTTCCGTGGTGGGGCTTGAGGACAGCTATGACGCGCTGCGCAGCGCCACGGGCCGGGGGCACATCAATGCCATGCTGGACACGGACGGCATCCTGCGCCATCATCTGCTCAGAATCACTCTGCCGGACGGAAGCCAGATTCCCTCCCTGGCTCTGGCCTGTGCCAGCGCCTATGAGGAAGCCCGGAACGGTCCCGGGCTGGAGCTGCCTGCCGTGAGCCCCACAGGCTTCTGGTATCTGCCTTTCTGCGGGAACGCAGGGGACTTCGAGGAGATATCCATTGCGAAAGTGCTGTCAGGAGAGGTTTCGGCCAGCTATTTTTCCGGCAAAATCGTGCTCATCGGCCCTTACGCGCCGGGGCTTCAGGACAGCTATGTGACCGCCATCGACCACGCCAGCCCCATGTACGGAGTGGAGTATCATGCCAACGCCATCCAGGCGCTGCTGTGGGGCAACTATAAGACTGAGCTGGGGGACGGCATCCAGCTGGCGCTGCTGTTCGGTATTCTGCTGGCTGGCATTGCCTGCTTCCGGGGGCGGCCTGTGTGGCTCTCCACCTTGCTGTGGATCCTGCTCTGCGGCGGCTGGCTGCTGCTGGGAAAGTGGCTCTATGGCCGGGGCTGGGTCGTCCATGTGCTGTGGGTTCCCGTGGGGATTACGATTCTATATGGGGGATGCCTGGCGGCCAGCTACATTCAGGCTGCCCTGGAGCGGCAGCGGGTGACCAGGACCTTCAAGCGGTATGTGGCGCCGGAAATCGTGAACGAGCTCCTGAAGGAGGGCACGGACGCCCTGGAGCTGGGTGGAAGCCAGACTACCATTGCGGTGCTCTTCGTGGATGTGAGGGGATTCACCTCCCTGTCGGAGGAGCTGAAGGATCCCAGGAAAGTGGTGGAGATCCTGAACCGGTACCTTGCCCTGTTCGCGGACTGCATCCTGCGGAACGGCGGCACCTTGGACAAATTCGTGGGGGATCAGGCCATGGCTTTCTGGGGGGCGCCCCTGCGGCATGATGACGATGCCCTGAAGGCCATGCAGGCTGTCAGGACGGCGATGGACATGGTGGAAGGGGCCAGGGGGATCTGCGCGGAATTGAAAGAAAAGTATGGGCGCACGGTGTCCTTCGGCATCGGCGTCCACCTGGGGGAAGCCGTGGTGGGAAATATCGGTTCTCCCCAGCGGATGGACTATACCGCCATCGGCGACACCGTGAACACTGCCGCCCGCCTGGAAGCCAATGCCCCGGGGGATACGGTCTACATCTCCCGAGCCGTGGCAGATCTCCTGGGGGCGCGGATCCGCGCCACTTCCCTGGGAGATTCTGTCAGGCTGAAAGGGAAGAAGGAAGGTTTCGAGGTGCTGAGGCTGGAGGAAATCCTGTCCTAAAGTCCTCTTCCCATAGGGTCAATTCTGGACCAGGGACATGGACAGGGAGTACACCTCATAGCTCTCATTGAAGAACAGGTTCAGGTTCCCGCTGTTGTTGGCGCCGGATTCACTGGTCTTGTACATGGCGGACACGGTCAGCTCCAGGAAGGCTTCGGCTTCCTGATACTGGTTCCACACGCCGAATTCAAACGAGACGCTGTCCGATACCTTGTCTCCTATCTGGAAATCCGCGATGGACTGCTGTGACAGGGAATCGCTATCCCAGCTGACACGGATGTCAGGAGCCTCCCTGAGCACAGCTCCGATTTCCTGGGCATTGGTGAAGCCCATCTTATCCAGGACGGTCTCAAGGGAATCGCCCACTTTGATATCCAGGACGCCCATGTCCGTGCCTGCGGGGAATTCCTTTGTCCAGCCGAAGGTGGTGAAGGAGGATGCGTTGGGGGACTGCACCGCGTCAACAGGCAGATCCAGGAAGCCTGTGGTGCCGGGGTACATCAGCTGCGTCCCCAGACCTTCGATTTCCTCCAGATACAGGCTGCTGTTCGCCAGACCCTGGTTCACCAGGAGGTCCCGCAGGCCGCTTATGGTGATGCCGTCGATCTCCTGGCCGAAGAGGGTCACATTCCCTGCAAAGATGTTCTCATTCCCTTCCGCCCTGAAATCCATATAATAGCGGGCTCTCTGGTCCGGCGGCAAGTCCGCGGGGTCGGTCTCCTCCTCCGGTTCCTCTGATGAGGGTTCCTCGGTGGGCTCGGGCGAGGGGGAGGATTCCGGCTGCTGGGCCAGAAGGTTCTGGGCCTCGTCCTGCATGGCCTGGTCCAGCTCCTCCCAGACATAGTCCGGGATGTCCTCCAGAGTGAAGGCTCCTGTCTGCAGGCGCTCCGGCTCCTGGGCATCGCTTGCTACCTGCAGCATCTCCCCGGAGGAAACCTGATGCTGGGATCCATCGTCCGTCAGGGTACAGACCACGGTGCCGTCGAGGATATAGACGCAGGCGTATTCTGGGGTATGCTCCACCCAGCCGTAGGTCCCGCGGATTCCCACGGAGAGGGTGTCCATGCGGATGTCGAAGGTCTCGTCCTCCTCCAGCGCCTGCGTCACATGGAAGAACATGCTCCCGTATTTGGCGGTCAGCTCCAGATGCTTATCTTCCTTATAAATGGAAGCGCCGCTTTCCTGATCCATCTTGGCCAGCTTCGTGTCGTCCAGATTGACCCAGGCGTAGCTGTCCGAGGGCGTATCAAGGGCATAGCCGCTGTACAGGGGAAGCTTCTCCTGGAGGTCCACGCCCTCCCCGGCATCATCCTGTACCTGTACGGCCCCCTGGGATCTCTCCAGGCGCATGGTCGTCGCGCTGATGCTGCCGGCCGTGCTGCTGTCCTGGTTGCCGCATCCCATGCATAGGATTGCTGCCAGCGGAATCAAAAGATATGTCTTACTGTGCTTCATTTCTTCTGTGTCCTTTCTTTCATTGATAGTTCATGATAGCACTCCAATCATCACATGTCAAGCCATAGGAAAACCATGCCAGCCTCTTCGGCACAGGAGTGTCCAGCCGCCTGTACATCTTCTTCAACCTTTCACCCATGCCGTTGTTCTGCAGCATCCTGGCAATCCTCTCCCTCTCCTTTTCTGTGACGTTTCCTGGTTGGTGATGCTCTCCAATATGGAGAACGCCAGCAGGGAGAAGAATTTCGCCTGCGCATCATATAGCCGCTTGAACTCCCTGCTTCCTCTGCTTTCCAGTCAAGTCCCACATCAGCCAGGATGCGCCTCAGCTCTCCATTGGCTTCATCATCCCCTGAAAGCTTATATTCTCCCGCGGGGACATTTGGTTTATCATTCCCTCTTTCAATGTCTGATTCCTCATATCTTCCATAGTCCGGCACATAATCTCGATTCCCTCCGGCAGTGCGCCCCAAGGCTGCTGAAAGGCTGCTGAGGGTGAAAGTCTTTTTTATCCATCCTTTAGATTTTTTTTATGGAATTGTTAGCAATCCCTGTTGACGAGTGCCAAAATGTGTGTTATATTACAAATAGAACAAGGGAACAGATGAAAGCAATAATGATCATATCCCAGGTTCCGCAAAACGACACTTCGGGCTTCTCCGATGGTGCCAAAATCGTTTGATATTGCTATCATGAAAGGAGAGATGACTTATGATGATGCCCAGTATTTTCAGAGAGGATTTATTCGACAATTTTATGGAAGATTTCGCATTCCCGACTTTTTCCAACGTTGACAAGGCGCTGTACGGAAAGCACGCCAAGAACCTGATGAAGACGGATGTAAAGGAGACGGACAGCGAGTATGTAGTGGAGATTGATCTGCCGGGCTTCAGGAAGGACGAAATCCAGATGCAGCTGGCGAACGGCAACCTGACAGTCAGCGCGTCCAAGGGCCTGGACAAGGACGAGAAGAACGAGGAGGGCGCTTACATCAGGCGTGAGCGCTATGCCGGAAGCATGAGCCGCAGCTTCTATGTAGGGGAGCATGTGAAGGAGGAGGACATCCATCCCAGGTATGAGAACGGCATCCTGACCTTCCATCTGCCCAAGGAGGAGAAGAAGGTGGTGGAGGAAAAGTCCCATTATATTTCCATCGAGGGATAATGCCTAACGGCATGATGAAAGATACCCTGCAGGCAATATCCTGCGGGGTATTTTCCGTATAAGGGAGATTGAAGCGGAAGCCACAGCGGCCAGCCATGCGGTGCCTTGAAGGCCAGGGCAGCATCCGGCCATTGTGTGCCCCTGAAGCGCGAGAGCGCCGGCGGCGGTA
The DNA here is from genome assembly GCA_910585665.1 of uncultured Acetatifactor sp. Taxonomy (GTDB): domain Bacteria; phylum Bacillota; class Clostridia; order Lachnospirales; family Lachnospiraceae; genus Acetatifactor. The sequence continues at coordinate 18,672 of CAJUFI010000070.1, forward strand.
GCTGGAAGGGAGATGTCATATCGTGGAAGCACACATGGATGAACGGCATATGGAGAACGGTGCATTGTGCGTTGCTGAAGCGGAACAGGAGGGATTATGGAGGAGAAGAGGGATTATTACACGGTTCTGGGAGTGGACCGGAATGCGGACGACAGCACGATCAAAAAAGCATACCGGAAGCTGGCGAAGAAGTATCATCCTGACACCAGTGTCGGAAATGCCCAGGCGGAAGAGAAATTCAAGGAAGTGACGAAGGCTTACGAGGTCCTAAGCGACCCTGAGAAGCGGAAGCTCTACGACCGGTTCGGTCATGCCGCATTTGACGGCAGCGCCCCAGGGAGCGGGGATTACGGGAACAGCTATGGCCAGGGGAGCCCTTTCGGGGACTGGTTCGGCCAGGGAGGTGGTTCCAGAGCCTATTACAGGACGGAAGAGGGAGGCTTCGGCGGCACGGGTCCGGAGGGCGGCCGCTGGGAATGCCATTTCGAGGGAGAGGACGTGGAGGATATCCTCAGGAACCTGTTCGGCGGCAGCTCAGGGACGGGAGGCTCTGGGGCAGGTGGTTTTGGCGGGTCAGGCTTCGGCGGAGGCTCTGGGGCAGGTGGTTTTGGCGGGTCAGGCTTCGGCGGAGGCTCTGGGGCAGGTGGTTTTGGCGGGTCAGGCTTCGGCGGAGGCTCTGGGGCAGATGGTTTTGGCCGGTTCGGCTTCGGCGGTTCCGGGGCGGCTGGCTTTGGATGGAAAGATTCGGAAGCAGGGGGCTTCGGCGGAGCTGGCTTTGGAGGCGGCCAAAGGGCGGGAGGCTTTGGGAACGGCGCCGACCTGCAGGCGGAAATCTTCATTAGCTTTGACGAAGCGGCATTTGGCTGCGACAAGGTCATCCGGCTGGAGGGACAGGATGAGCCGGGCACCGGATTGGGCGCTGGCGGCCGGCCGCTGAAGGTGCATATTCCCGCAGGCATCGACACCGGAAAGAGCATCCGCCTGAAAGGAAAGGGCAGGCCTGGCAGGGACGGCAGCCCGGGAGACCTGCTGCTGAAAGTGAATGTGGGAGAGAAGCCAGGCTACAGCCGCCAGGGCATGGACGTCTATACGACGCTCCAGATTCCCTTTACCACAGCGGTGTTCGGCGGCGAGGTGACCGTGCAGACCCTCTACGGAAAAGTGGCCTGCAAAGTGAAGGAGGGCACCCAGTCCGGCACGAAGATTCGGCTGAAGGGCAAGGGAATCGTCTCCATGAAAGACCCCATGGTACACGGAGACCAGTATGTGACTGTCCAGATTCAGGTGCCCTCGAACCTGAACGAAGAAGCCCGCCGGAAGCTGAGGGAATTTGAAAAAGCCTGCGAAGGAAGGCACAGGAGCGTGGCGTAAGGGAGATTACAAGAAAGACAACAATATAATCGGCATGTACCAGGCGATAAGGCCGGAGAAAGAGCAGAGGTTTTATCTGGGAAAATGCCAATATTTTATGTGACAGGACGGAAGGGCTGCCAGGAAAGATACGTATTTCCCGACAGCCCCGTTTTGTGGAAAAACCAGATCCTACTGCTCCGGCGTATCCGATTGCGTCAATGGTTCTCGCGGTTCCGGCGTATCCCTTTGCTCAGCCTCCAGGCAGAAGCTCACCTCCCAGCCGCCGTCCAGCAGATACCCGCCGGAAGTGAAGGCCCCGCGCAGGGAGGCTCCCTCCAGCTCTTCCGGCGAGACGTCAAAAATGTATTCCTTATAATAATAACGATACTCATCATAGAACCCCACACAGCAGTAGCTGTCGGCGTCCGCCTGTCCCAGCGCGTTTCCAATCACGCTTCCGTCCGGCATGACCAGGACCAGATTCCCGGAATCGAAGTCGGGATTCCTCTCGGGATAACACATCTACAAATGCAGGCCGTTGTCCAGAAAGCCAGCGGCAGTGATGGCAAAGCCGTCCGCCAGAGGCATTTCCCAGCTCCCGGCCAGAAGCACTTCGGCCTCATGGTCGGAAATGTGCACCGGTCTCCGATAATTGTCCACAGCTTCCCGAAGATAATAGTCCCGCTGGATGCACTCCGGCTCCTGGGGCAGAGAGCTCCAGTCCGGCGACAGCGTCAGTTGCTGTTTCCTCTGGGCCAGTAATAGCTGTCCTACGGAGAGCGTATAAGCCTGGCCGGAAACGAACATATGTTCCTTGTTCTCGTTGGTGGGAGTGATGGTGACCAGAAATCCGTAAGTGCCGCTCTCCTCGTCATAACCCAGGGACTGATACCGGTAAAACGTCTCATACGTCCCGTCCGGCTTGTTGACCTGGTAACTGTGGTAGAAGTCCGCGCCCTCCGCCAGACGGTCCTGGCCGCTGACATCCTCCAGCGTCAGATAGACGGCCAGGGTACCGTCCACCATGGAAGCGTCCTGGACGGTCATGGTGATGTCCTGGCTGGTACAGGTCAGCTGCACCGGCTGTAGGGAACCGGCCACGTCCGATGGGATATCGTGACTTCCGCATTCGCAAAACTCGCGCTTGCGCGCTCTTGCGTCTGCATTCGCAGCCGCGTTTTGCTCATTTGGAAGTGGGTTGCTAATCCAATGGCCCGTCTGCATTGCAATAGCTTGCATGCAGACAAGCCATTGGATTGCAACCGCACAGGTGGAAATAATTTCCGGGCATACCGGAAAGATTACTGTCAATAGCTGCCCAAAAGGGATGCAGCGCCGCAAAACAGGAAGCATATCACAAAATTGCGTAAAATACAAGAAAAACATTTTATATTTCCAAAATAAATAAGAGCAGAGAAAATAATAAAAAAATATCAGAAAAATTTCAAAAAGTATTGACAAATTCCGAGCCATGTCCTATAATGAATTCATAACAAAGAGAGAGAACAACATCTTCCATCAAAGTGAATAAGCAACATGGTTCAGGACAGACAAAATGTGCGGGTACACAAAAAAGTAACGGATTGCTGAAAGGAAATGAATCACAGCGTTACAGTACACAGGGTACAAAAGAAAGTGGACAGCACAGCGGGAGAAATGGAAGAAGAGAAAAAACTGAATAAAGGAGGTATGGTCCATTGGACGAAGAGCATTGAGAGGGCGTATTGATTGAAAGAAATCGATACGCTCTCTCGCTGTGCGCAAACGGCCGGGGGACGCTGCATTCTGCCGTGTCCGCCCCAGCCGGAACATGGCGATGAATAAGCCTGCCGCCCCTGTTGCTACTTGTCAAGGACGTAGTCGTCATTTTTCATCACTTTCTCTTGATTTTCCCTGTTTTCCATGCTCTAAATCATGGAGAATGACACGCTTTAGCTTGTCCTCTACGCTTTGGGTGCTTGTAGCAGAGAAATGCACCTCGACTAAGTAACTCATATTATCAATCTTGGTTTGTAAACAGGGCGTTAATCGCCCTGTGGTATTGGTCTGAATATTGTCGCTCATGTTCCTCCTTTTGGGCGCAAAAAAAGACGCATGGTTTACAATTTACTGTTCCATACGCCTTTACGCTGTTATTTTAATATTAAATTGTTTTGTTGATTATGCCAGTTGCATAACCGCTCTTTCGATTTCTTCTACATCATCTGATGTCAATTCGGGGAAAAAGGCAGAAACTTCTTCCACTTTAATACGTCCTCTTTCTATCATTGTTATCACGTTTCTTTTTGTTGTTTCTCTTTCCATATCTTTCGCATAAGTCCTCATAATCTGCTCGTCATCAAATAAACTCATCATAATCGTTAGGAATTGTCGGAAAATAACTGATGCAACTTGTTTAGGAGAAAGCCAAGAAA
>CAJUFI010000071.1 GCA_910585665.1 uncultured Acetatifactor sp.
CTTACCAGACTGGATTCCCACCAGCTATATATTCGGCACCGAACTGGCGCACACCTCGTTTTGTTTATATTATATATTTTTCTGTTTTTCGCTATCCGGTAACAACCCAATAAAAAATTCCGAAAAATCTACACCATAGATTTGTTTTAAGGCGAGAAAGTCACTAATCCGTATGTTCCGGGTGCCGGTTTCGATTTTGGAATAAGTGCTACGTGACATATTGCTGCCCATAAGATGTAATTTAGCCACTAATTCTGATTGCGAGTAACCAAATCTTTCCCTTAGAATTTTTAAATTTTCTCCTATGCTTATATCTTGTAGAAACCATTGCATAACAGCACCTCTTTTGCCTGCGGCTACCCAAAACCCTTATATTGATTGTAGCAAGCCGAAATGATTTGTCTGGGACTGTAGGGGCGCAGTATCCTCTTTTCTTCGACCAATTAGTCACATTTTTACTTGATTGTAGCAAAATAAAATGCTATAAATGGGACTGTAGGGTCGCAACTGTATTTTTTCTTTATATGCTAATTCTATGGTACGAAAGGAAAGCTGATTGAATGGATTAGAGAAAATGGAAAAGTAGCAAGAAAAGAAACACAGAAAGAATTCTTAAAAACGGTTTTTATGAATAATACAACAGAAAATCAGAATAAAAGTGGCAAACAAATCATAAAGGAGAGATACATATGGCAGCGTATGATTTAGAAGAATTTGTAAATCCGTGTGTTGCTGAGAAATTAGCATCGACTTACAAAAAAGATGAAACATACATGGAATTGCTAAAACAGGCGGATGCAATATATGATAAGTTATTAGAGGATTTAACTGGCAATCAAGCCGAACTACTGGAACAATATTTTGAAGCTACCGTTGCGACAACAGCCAGACGCGATGCATTGACTTATATACAGGGAATGAAGAATATGTATAATTTGTCGATAGTTCTACAGAACAAGCAATAATAAAACATATAGGTAGGTATAGGTGAAATCCACCGGCTGCGCCTGGCTGATGTATTCCGTTACAATATTGTTCAGCTGCTCCGCCCGCTCCCTGTTGGGCTCGTCATGAATCAGACAGGTGGCCGGTTTCCGTGTGTAATCCTCCTCCAGAAAATGCTGTATGCGCATTCTTGTCTTGGTCTTCATGCCGGACGCTATAAAGGGCTGATCCATAAAATGCTCCAGATTCTCCTCCGAAAAGGAATATCTTGTCCACCATCGTGCTGGTCAGGAGACCCTGCCTGTAAAATGTCCGCAGAGAGAATTGCAGACGTGGCCTTTCGCTCAGGGGATCCTGGAAGCCTTCGGCACCTGGCAGAAGAAGAGCGTCCTCGGATAAAACCCCAGGGAGTTCAGCCTGCCTGTGCCGCGGAGTCTATCCGGCAGACAGCCATCAGACAACCCGGAGTCCCTCCCGCAGTCGTCCGGCAGACAGTCCGGATTCAGCTCTTCCGGGGAGCACTGGCGCTGGCGATTTTCTTCAGGGTGGCGTTCGTCCCCAGGAGCATGAACACATCATCCTTCTTGGTGGGCTGATCCGCGGGGGGATTCACCAGAAGCGTCCCGCCCCGCTTGATGGCGATGGCGTTCACCCCGTATTTCTCGCGCAGCTTCAGCTGGCGCAGATCCTTGCCGATCCAGTCAAAAGGGGTGATGATCTCGCCGATGGAGTACTCGGAGGACAACTCAATGGTATCGAACATATTATTGAACGCCAAATCGTTTGCCAGCTGGACGCCGATTTCTTTCTCCGGATAGACGATTTTGTCCGCGCCTATTTTGGTCAGAATCTTTCCCTGCTTTTCGTCGTAAGCCTTGGCGATGACCTGGCAGATGCCCTGCTCCTTGGCCCAGATGGTGGCCAGCACGGAGGCGTCCAGGCTGTGGCCGATGGAGATTACCGCGCCGTCGAAGTTCCTGCCGCCCAGCTCCTCCAGGGCTTCATCGTTGGTCAGATCCACGCACATGGCCAGGGTCACATAATCGGCGATCTGACGGACGCGGTGCTCGTTGCGGTCTATGGCCAGCACCTTGCAGCCGTTGGCTTCCAGCTGGATGGCCACGCTGCTGCCGAACCTTCCCAGGCCGATGACGATGTATTCTTTCTGTGAGTATTTTTTCATGGATCAATCCTCCTTATTTTTGTTCCGCATCTGCCCCGCCAGTACCCGGACATGGGCATGGGCACTGGATGGGGCAGATGCTGTTTCAAATCAAAATGCCGAAAGCCGCTGCAGACAAGGCCGTGCTTCAGGGGCGCTCTGTCAGCCGATGATGACCTTGCCGTCCGCATAGGAAACGCTGTCCGACGGTGTGTGGCTGTTGAAGACCAGCGCCAGGGTGATGGGGCCGATCCTGCCCAGGTACATGGTGAGGGTCACGATCAGCTTCCCGGCGGGAGACAGAACCCCCGTGAGCCCCCGTGACAGCCCCACTGTGGCGATGGCGGAGGTCATTTCATATAAAGTATCCAGAAAATCGCTTCGCTGGACGGCCAGCAGAGCGATGGTCAGTACCACCAGCACGGAGAAGCTGAAGGTGACGATGGCCACACATCTGCGGATGGTCTCGTCCGCAATCTTCCGGTTCATGACAGTGACATCCTTCTTCCCCTTGATATTGGCCAGCATGGAAGCCAGCAGCAGAACGATGGTGACGGTCTTGATGCCGCCCGCCGTCCCCGCCGGGGAGCCTCCGATGAACATGAAGATCAGGTAGGACAGGCAGGAAGCGGGCCGAAAGGCCTCCTGGGGAATGGTGGCGAAGCCCGCGGTCCGCAAGGTGACGGACTGAAACAGGGACGCCATCGTCTTTCCGGGCCAGTCTAAAGGCCCCAGTGTCTGGGGATTGTCATATTCGAACAGCAAAGTCAAAACGGTACCGGCCAGCACCAGGAACGCCGTAGCCAGAATGGCGATTTTCGTGTGGACGCTCATTTTACGGGAATAAGCGCCCTCCGCAGCCCCCCGGCGGGGACGGAGCACGCGCAGGATTTCCCAGTACACCGGAAAGCCCAGGCCGCTGGCGATAATCAGGTAGACCGTGGTGACATTTATGATGACATTGTCCCTATAGGCGCAGAAGCTGTTGCCCCCCAAAAGGTCTATCCCGGCGTTGCAGAAAGCGGATACCGCGTGGAAAATACTGTACCAGATTCCTTTCAGGCCGTATTCCGGAATGAAGACAAGTGAGTAGCACACCGCGCCGATGCCCTCCAGCAACAATGTTACCTTCAAAATGCGCATGGTCATCCGCACCAGGCCTGTCAGGGTGTCCAGGTTATAGGCGCTCTGAATCAGCATCCTGTCCGGCAGGGTGATCCTGCGTCGGAACAGGCATAGGACGAGGGTGGTGAAGGTCACGATGCCTAAGCCCCCGAACTGGATCAGCAGCAGGAGCACCACTTGCCCGAAGAGGGAGAAGGTCTGGCCGATGTTGATTGTGGACAGGCCCGTGACGCAGATGCTGGAGGTGGACACGAAGAGGGAGTCCAGAAAGCCGATGGCCTGCCCGGGCCTGGTGCTGATTGGGAGCATCAAAAGCAGCGTCCCCAGCAGCGCCCCCATGAGGAAGCCCAGCATGATGATTCCGGTTGTGGTGGTTTTTCGTTTTTTCATAGTATTTCTGACGCAAAAGCGTCCCTTTCCGCTTTCCTGATTTTCATGCCTCCGTCATATTTTGGAAGGAATTGATTCTGGATGTTAGTATACTACGAAAAACTGAAACTGTCAAAATATACCCAGGCGCAACCCCCGACTTTCATGCGGGGTGGAACAGCTCGTTGCATGGGGGGTTACTGTGAACTTAGGAGTGCCATACAGGATACTGTCAACGCAGGCGGCCATCAGGTATTCTGTACCGGTCGCTGCCCCAGGATGAGGTAGAAATTGTCGTTCCGGCAGATTTCCAGGATAATCTGTGCGGCCAGATCCTGCGCGCTTGCGGCGGGGTTCCGGCGCAGGGCGCATTCCATAACCTCTATCATCTTCGGAAGGTAGCAGATGGAATTGCCCTTGGACAGGACGATTTTTGCTGTCTCCGTGAGCAAGCCGTAGGATATCTTCTCGGGCACGATATCCTCGATTAAAGCGGGATATTCGAATCTCAGGTTGTCCACGATATTTTTCAACAGATCCGGATACAGGATTTCGTGATATTTGTTCTGTATGGTTTCCTCCAGTTTTCCAATCATATATTCCGCTGTCTTCTCGTCAACGGTCTCCAGCACTTCGGAATACAGCACATTATGAAAAGAAAGAACCATGAATTCCTTCTTGCCCATTGCGGCGTGATTGTTGTCCCGGAGACGGATGATCGGCACCCAGGTGCCCTCTCCTGCCAGCCGCCTTCTCATGTTGTGTATCAGTTCCGCGAAGGGGCTGTCCTCCAGAAATGCGGGCACCACCTCCGTTCCGAACACCAGTTCCAGCGGCGCCAGGCTTCCCCGCATGAGTTTGCCCATCTCCGATTGCGCATTCTGTATGAAATCAGGGGCAAAGACACCTGCGGGATTCGTTTCCGTTGTCTTTGGCTCCGGCTCCTCGCACAGGCCCAGCAGCCAGTCCGTGCTGACCTCCAGAATGCCCGCCAGGTCTGCCAGCATGGAGATGTCGGGAAGGCTGGCGCCCCGCTCCCATTTGCTCACCGCCTGGGGCGTGATGCCCAGCCGCCCGGCCAGTTCCTCCTGGGTCATGTTCCTGTTCTGGCGGCTGTTGGAAAGCCGCAGTCCAATCTGCATCAGTTCGTTTACTTTACTCGCCATTTTCTGTCTCCTCACTTTTTATTTGTCCTATTCGAATCATCCGGATGATGCCTGTTGTTACTATAACAGAAAACAGGAAGGCTGTAAAACAACGAGCGGTTCACCTGCACCTAAACCGTGATTCAGCGCAAGAACATTCTCTGCCTTATGGCCCCGGCAGCTGAACCAGGATTTTCTGAGAGACCGTTCGGATGCACGTTCTGCCCTGGAGTTCTGCCGGAGAGCCAGTGAAGGAGGCCTGGGAGATATAGGAATGATGGACTGATTGCGGGTGATAGATAGCAATATAGAAGATAGCAGTGCGGCGATGAGGAGTGCGCAATGTAGGATTTCCCATCGCAGGAAATAAGGAATTGTCTACAAATAACTGATGCAAGTTTATAGCCGTTTTCGTTGTATTTCTGGGCTTTCTCCTAAACAAGTTGCATCAGTTATTTTCCGACAATTCCTAAAGGCAGAATGTGCGAAGGTTTTCCGGAACAGTCCGTGGGCGGCGCGCCGTCTGCTCAGCCATTCGCAGTTAAACTTACCAGGGAGACCGGCTGGCGGCGAAGGAGAAAGGGAAGGCGCGCCTGAGGAGAGGGTGATGTTGGAATTTGGAATTTTCTGCTAAGGTTCTTGGCCAAAAGCTGAATAAAATATTGCTTATAGGTAACAGATATGATAAAATGAATCTATGTTTAGAAGGGAAGTAGTGCGTTTTGACGGGACGCACTTCCTTTTTTACCTTGGATATTTCCGTCAATTGAGTGTAGCAGGAAAGGAAGTTGGTGCAACTATGAGAATCTATGCAGCAAAGGACTACAACGACATGAGCCGGAAGGCGGCGAATCTGATTTCTGCCCAGGTCATCATGAAGCCGGACGCGGTGCTGGGGCTTGCCACCGGATCCACGCCGGTAGGGGCTTACGAGCAGCTGGTGGCCTGGAACAAGAAGGGGGACCTGGACTTTTCCGGTGTCCGCAGCGTGAACCTGGACGAGTACAAGGGGCTGTCCGGTGAACATGACCAGAGCTACCGTTATTTCATGAATCACAATCTGTTCGACCATGTGAATATCAGGAAAGAGAATACCAACGTGCCCAACGGCCTGGCGCAGGACGCGGAGGAGGAGTGCAGGCGCTACGACCAGGTGATTCGGGACATGGGCTGCATTGATTTGCAGCTGTTAGGCATCGGCGGCAACGGGCACATCGGATTCAATGAGCCCTGCGACGTGTTTGAGAAGGGCACCCATGTGGTGACGCTGACGGAGGAGACCAGGCAGAGCAACGCCAGGTTCTTCGCTTCTATAGACGAAGTGCCCACCCACGCCCTGACCATGGGGATCGGCGGCATCATGGGCGCGAAGAAGGTGCTGTTGCTGGCATCCGGCGAAGCCAAGGCCAAAGCGCTGTACGATTCCTGTTTCGGCCCTGTCACCCCCGGCGTGCCCGCTTCCATTCTGCAGTTCCACAGGGACGCCGTCATCATCGCGGACGAAGCGGCGCTGGCTGAGATTCGCAAGAAGATAGGCTGGGAGGGAGAAGTCTATGATAATTAAAAACGGCCTGGTCTACCAGGAAGACAAGACTTTCGTCAAAAAGGACTTATATATAAATGACGGGAAAATTGTGGAAGGCCCGGAGGAGGTCACGGACAAGACGGAAGTGGATGCAACGGGTCTTCTGGTGCTTCCCGGCCTGGTAGATGTCCACAGCCACGGCGCGGTGGGATGCGATTTCTCTGACGGGGACATGGAAGGGCTGGGGAAGATACTGACCTATGAGCGGGCCCACGGCGTCACTTCCTACTGTCCTACTTCCATGACCATTGACAAGGAGGAGCTGCGCAGGATTTTCAAGGCCATGGGGAGTTTTACGGAGAGCGGGGAGATGGCTCATGTGGCGGGCATCAATATGGAAGGGCCTTTTCTGGACGTGAACAAGAAGGGCGCCCATCTGGCAGAGCATGTCATGAAGCCGGACGTGGACTTTTTCAGGGAGTGCAACGCGGCCAGCGGGAACAAGATCCGCCTGGTGACGCTGGCCCCCAATGTGGAAGGCGCTTTAGCGTTCACCCGGGAGCTTCGGGATGAGGTGGTAATCTCTCTGGGGCATACCGCAGCGGATTACGAGACGTCGAGACAGGCTTTGCAGGCCGGGGCCAACCATGTGACCCATCTGTGCAACGCCATGATGCTTTTGGAGCACAGGAAGCCGGGGCTGATCGGCGCGGCTTCGGAGGATGAGAACTGCTATGCGGAGCTGATCAGCGATGGCATCCATGTGCACGAGAGCATGGTGCGGGCGGTGTTCAAGATGTTCCCCGGGAGAGTGGTGCTGATCAGCGATTCCATGCGGGCTACCGGCATGGAGAACGGCACTTACGACCTGGGCGGGCAGCAGGTGACGGTGAACGGCAAGCTGGCCACATTGGCGGACGGCACTATCGCGGGTTCCGCCACCAATCTCTACGACTGCATGCGCACGGCCGTGTCCTTCGGCATCTCCAGGGAGGAGGCCATCGCCGCCGCCACCATGAACCCCGCGAAGAGCATCGGCGTATACGGCCAGGTAGGCTCCCTTACCCCCGGCAAGCGGGCGGACGTAGTGCTGGCGGATCAGGATCTGAAGCTGGTGAAGGTAATCTGAGGGAGTGGATGTTTGTTCAAAACAGAAATCTGATTGCAAAGGACAGATCATGTCAGGCAGCCGCCCGGAAGGGCGGCTGTTTTGGCAGGTTAGAAATAAATTCCACCTGTGCGGTTGGATGCTCATTCGAGCATCTAACCCACTCCCACATTCGCAAAACTCGCGCTTGCGCGCTTCTGCGTCTGCATTCGCAGCCGCATTTTGCTCATTTGGAAGTGGATTGCACCGCACAAGTGGAATAAATTTGCAGGATTTTGCCGGGGAAGGGACATATAATATCAGGCGAATCTGGCTGCAAATCCGGCAATGAGTCTTAGTCTTCCGCGGGGAAAGCAAGCTGATTGGATAGGTAAATTTGGCTGTTGCATTATGTAGAATAGTGTGCTAAAATACTGACGCAAGTGAATAGAAACATGACAGGTGCCGGAGAGCGGATATCCGTTTGGTTCGGTGAAAAGGGAAGCAGGTGAGAGGCCTGCACGATCTCGTCGCTGTGAGAGAAGAGTCATGCTTCATGCCGCCGTGGAAGCGGGCGGTGTATGCCACTGGGAAGAATCCGTGCCAGGAAAGCAATGGGCCAGGCTGTACAATCTGGCGCAAAGCTCTGGGGCCGGATTCCCGGGAAGGTGAAGCTGGCGATGACGCTCAAGTCAGAAGACCTGCCTGTCGTGTGCGCCATAAGGCCACGAGGGATTGGCCGGTGCGGAATGCGCGGAAAAGAATTGACGCGTGTTCGGTTCTGCTGTTCTGGTGCCGGAAAGGGGGTACCGGCGGCGGAATGTCCAATGGATGACGGAAATCTGTGCATGTGCTTTCCGTTGTATTAGTGACGCCGACTCCTGTGCCGAACAGGAGTTTTTTTGTGCCGATGGCGCAGTCTTCACGATAGCACAGAGCTTCCTCTCAGGAAGAAAGTCCGGGAATGGAGCCTGTGCGGAAAAACAGGCTGCGGAAGGCAGCGGGACAGCATCGGAAGAGATGCGGAACGGGAGGAGAAAAATGGAAAGCAAAAGCGGCAACAGCAAAAAGGTGATCATCGGAGCGGTGGTATTGGTGGCGGTGGTAGCGATTCTGGCTATCGTGTACAACCTGTTCCGGGAGAAGCCCGTGGAAGGCACGAAGGCTGTCACCATCGAGGTGACGGGCAAGTCGGGGGAGGTCAAGAGCTATGAAGTCAAGACGGACGCGGAGTATCTGCGCCAGGTTATGGAGGAAGCGGAGGGGCTGACCTTCTCCGGCGCAGAGAGCGAGTATGGCCTGATGGTGGACACGGTGAACGGCGAGACGGCAGATTACTCGGCGGACAGCTCATACTGGAGCTTCTATGTGAACGGGGAATACTGCAACTATGGTATTGAAACCCAGCCGGTTGAAGACGGAGATGTCTTTGGAATCGTCTATACGACGGATTCTGCCCAGTAGATTCTGGCCCTCGGATTCCTTCCGATGGGTTCCGCCCGGGCGATCAGCGGAGGCTGGGCGGACATCTGTGCCGGGCAGATATCCGAACGGAGGGCAGAGCGCGTGGGCTGGGAAGTGTATGGGGCGGCGCAGACTGCCTTTCATAACAGGCGACTAGGGATTGGGCGCAGAATGGAATAGGCAGGAAGACGGATTGCAGAAGCTGAAAGAATGTCTTCGGGAAAGAATGATTTCGGAAGTTGGGAGAACATCCTTATGGAAGAGACAAAGGGACAAGGGGAAAAGAAGCTGACAATAGGGGATATCGCCCTGATGGGCGTGATGGTGGCAGTGATTGAGGTGTGCAAGGTGGCCTTGAACTTTCTGCCCAATATTGAGCTGACCAGCTTCTGGATTATTATGTTCACGCTGCTGTTCCGGTGGAGGATACTGTTTGTGATTCCGGTGTTCATCCTGGTGGAAGGGGCCATGTACGGCTTCGGGCTGTGGTGGATTATGTACCTCTATGCCTGGCCCTTGCTGGCGCTGGCGGCCTATGTGTGCAGAAAACAGGAGTCCGTCTGGTTCTGGAGCTTCCTGTCGGCCATGTTCGGCTTCCTGTTCGGCTTCCTGTGCGCCCTTCCTTATGTGGCAATCGGTGCTGCGGGCAGCGGCCTTCGGGGCGGCCTGTACGCCGGGTTCACATGGTGGGTGGCGGGGATCCCCTTTGATATCACCCACGGCATAGGAAATTTCGCGCTGATGGCGGTGCTTTACAAGCCGGTCCGCCTGGCGATGAAGCGTATCCGGGTTGCATAATGCATGAACGCGCAGCCGGAGTGCTGTGTCCGTGTTTCGTCCAACATATCTATATGCCGAATGGGGAAAGTCAGTCCTCATCGTCATCTTTATCCGCCAGGAGCAGCGAGAAGATGAACTCGCTTCCGGCTCCCTCCGTGCTGATCACATTGATGTGCTCCCCGTGGCAGCCTATGATTTCCTTGACGATGGACAGCCCCAGGCCGGTGCCTTTCTTGTCCTTGCCCCGGGAGAAGTCGGATTTATAGAATCTGTCCCAGATCAGCTTCAGGTCGTCCTTGGGGATGCCGATGCCGGTGTCCTTTACGGATACGAACAGCTTATTGTTCTTCACGGAAGTCTCCACCCGGATGACAGAGTCGTGGTGGCTGAATTTGATGGCATTGTCCAGCAGGTTGTAGAGGACCTGCTGGATTTTCTCTTTGTCCCCGTTGACGAACATCCGGTCACCGGTGAGGATCATCTCGATGGCGATGGTCTTCTTGCGGCAGGTCCCCTCAAAGGTGGCGGCGGTAGAGCGGATGATGCTGTTGATATCGAAGTCCGTCCGCTCCAGGAGCATGCCCTTGGTGTTCAGATTGTTCAGGGACAGTAGACTGTTGGTCAGTTTGGTCAGCCGCTCTGTCTCGTTCAGCACGATATTCAGATACTTGTCATGCATTTCCGGCGGGATCGTGCCATCGATCATGGCCTCCAGATATCCCCGGATAGAGGTCAGCGGGGAGCGGAAATCGTGGGACACATTGGCGATGAATTTCTTCTGGTCGTCCTCCGAGCTGGCAATCTGGCTGGCCATGTAGTTCAGGCAGACAGCCAGATAACCGATCTCATCGTCGCTCTCCACCTGGAACTCATAGTGCATATTGCCCGCGGCATACTGCTCCGTGGCATAGGTGATTTTCCGCAGGGGGATATAGACCATCTCCGTGAAGAAAATCAGGATGATCAGAGACAGCAGCAGCAAGATCACCAGCGTGATATAAGAGATGTTCAGCATGCGGTTGCAGGAATCCTCGATCCGCATCATGTCGCAGTGGATGACCACATAGCCCTTCACCATATAGCTGGATGTGATGGGGGAGAAGACGCTGAGCATCTTTGAGTCGAAGTTCCCGAAGAAATTATTTACCATATAGTAGGAACTGCTGGTGGCAGTGGGGTCGAAATTTTCTATGACAATTTCGTCTTCCACATTCAGGGAGACATCTGTATCCAGCACCAGCCGCCCGGAGGGGTTGATGATCCGTATGGTGGAGTCCAGGTAGACGGCCAGGGAATCCAGCTGTTCCTTCACGGTCTCCAGGTCCGTCTCGCTGGTGTACAGGCCGGTGGCATAGGTGTTGGAGATGCGGGTGGCCTCCACGTAGAGGTCCTCCGCCTTCTCCCGGATCAGGTGTTCCCTGGTCATACTGGGCACAAAGGTGGTGACGATGATGAAGCTGAACACGCCGAAGATGAAATAGGCCAGTATGAACTTCAGGTAGAGGGTCTTTTTCATGGATTGCGCACCTCGAATTTATAGCCTACCCCCCAGATCGTGGTGATCTTCCAGTTGGCATGATCCTTGATCTTCTCCCGGAGGCGCTTGATATGGACGTCCACCGTGCGGGTGTCGCCCACGTATTCATAGCCCCAGATTTGGTCCAGAAGCTGCTCCCTGGTGAACACATGGTTCGGGGAGGAGGCCAGGAAGTACAGCAGCTCCAGCTCCTTGGGCGGCATGTCTATGGTGCGCCCTTTGTAGAGGACGGAATAGTTGGTCAGGTTCACGGACAGGTCGGTATGCTGCACGCACTTTTCCGCAGGGGCGGCGGGGGCGGGGGCAGGGGCCGCGGGCTTGTAACGGCGCAGCACGGCCTTGGCCCTGGCCACCAGCTCCTTGGAGTCGAAGGGCTTCTCGATATAATCGTCAGCGCCCAGCTCCAGCCCCAGCACCTTGTCGAACACCTCGCCCTTGGCGGAGAGCATGATGATGGGCACGGAATGCTTCATCCGCACCTCCCGGCACACCTGATAGCCGTCCATGCCGGGCAGCATGATGTCCAATAGGATCAGGTTCGGGGAAAAGCTCTCCATGGCAGGCATCACGGACTCCCCGTCATTCACGATTTTGGTTTCGTAGCATTCTTTGGTCAGGTAGAGGGCAATCAGTTCGGCGATGTTGTTGTCGTCGTCTACAATCAGGATTTTCTGTTTATTTACCATGTTCCGCTGCTCCTATTTTGAGTTTCTTGTTCCGGGTTTCTTTTGTGCGCCCTTCCCGCGGGCGCTGCACCGGCCTGGGAGCCGGGAAAGCCATGGGAATGCTTTGTCCCCGGCGGACGGTGTCTTAGCTGAACTGCCCTTGAGCCATGCCGTGCTGTTGTGCGCGCCGCACGGTATGGCCGCAGGGATGATCCGCGGGACTTACTTGAAGGTGACGATGGTGACCCCGGAGTCCCCTTCCCCGTACTCGCCCAGCCGGTATTCCTGCACGTATTTCAGGCGCTTTAAGTGGCCGTGGACGGCGCTGCGCAGCGCCCCCGTCCCTTTCCCGTGGACCACCCGGACGCTGGGCAGATGGGCCAGGTAGGCGTCGTCCAGGTATTTGTCCAGCTCGGACAGGGCCTCGTCCACGGTCTTGCCCAGCAGGTTGATTTCCGTGGAGATGGACATGGTCTTGGACATCTTGATCTTGCCGGAACCGGCGGCCCCTTTGAGCGGGGACGGGGCGGTCACGGACTTCTCTTCCGCGTAGACCAGGTCGCTTACATTGGTGCGGGTGCGGATGATGCCGCACTGCACGAACAGCCCTCCTTTGGCGTCGGGCAGGGTGCTGACGGTGCCCTGCAGGCCCATGGAGACGATTCTCACCAGGTCTCCCTTTTTCAGCTTCCTGGGGTCGATGGTCTTCTTCTCCGGCGCCTTCAGGCTGCCGCTGACAGAGAGGTGGGCGTTCTTCTCGCCGATCTTGTCCCGCACCTTCTGGCGCTTCTTCTCCAGCTCCCGGATGTCCGTGCCGGCACCGGCTTTGTGGAAGTCCCGGATGGTCTCGTCGGCGATCTCCTTGGCCTCCTGGAGTATGGAGCGGGCTTTTTCGTTGGCCTCCCGCAGGATGCGGTCTTTGGCCTGGTCGATTTTATCGTTTTTCTGCTGGAGCTGTTCCTGCAGGATGCGGATGCGCTCCTTGTATTGGGCGATTTCCGTCTGTTCTTTTTCGATGGTGATGCGGCTCTGCTCCAGGTCGGAAATCACGTCCTCGAAGGTCTTGTCCTCCTGGCCGATCTGCTCCCTGGCGGCATTGATGATTTCGTCGGGCAGCCCGAGCTTGGAGGAGATGGCGAAAGCGTTGCTCTTCCCCGGGATGCCGATCAGCAGCCGGTAAGTGGGGCGCAGGGTCTCCACGTTGAACTCGCAGCAGGCATTCTCCACAAAGGAGGTGGAGAGGGCGTAGATTTTCAGCTCGCTGTAGTGGGTGGTGGCCATGGTGCGGATGCCCCTGTCGTGGAGATGGCTCAGGATGGCGATGGCAAGGGCCGCGCCCTCCGTGGGATCCGTGCCCGCCCCCAGCTCGTCGAACAGGCACAGGGAATCCGCGTCCGCATGCTCCAGGATATGCACGATCCGCGTCATATGGGAGGAGAAGGTGGACAGGCTCTGCTCGATGCTCTGTTCGTCTCCGATATCCGCGTAGACTTCCGTAAAAATGGAAAGTTCTGAACGGTCTGCCGCAGGGATGTGCAGCCCGGCCTGGCCCATTAGCGTCAGAAGCCCCATGGTCTTCAGGGACACGGTCTTGCCGCCTGTGTTGGGGCCGGTGATGACCAGCAGGTCGAAGTCCCGCCCCAGGTGGATGTCGATGGGCACCACCTTCTTCCTGTCCAGCAGGGGGTGGCGGCCTTTGCGGATATTGATATAGCGGTCCGGGTTGAAGATAGGCTCCGTGGCGTTCAGGGCCATGGCCAGCTCGGCCTTGGCGAAGATGAAGTCCAGCAGCGTCATAACCTTCTGGTCATTCAGCAGCTCTTCGGTATGGGTGCCGGCCTGGGCGCTTAAGTCGGCCAGGATTTTCCCGATTTCCTCTTTTTCTTCCAGCTCCAGCTCCCGGAGCTTGTTGTTCAGCTCTACCACGGCGGCAGGCTCGATGAAGTATGTGGAGCCGGTGGCGGACTGGTCGTGAATCATGCCGTTCACCTGGCCCTTGTACTCTGCCTTGATAGGGATGCAGTAACGGTTGTTGCGCATGGTAATCACGGCATCCTGAAGGTAGCTGCGGTAGGAGCCGCTGACCATGGACATGAGCTGGCTGTGTATCTTGTCGTTGGTCTGGAGCATGGAGCGGCGGATGCTCTTCAGCTTAGGGCTGGCATCGTCGGCAATCTCCTCCTCGGAGAGGATGCAGCGGTGGATTTCAGTGGACAGCCCCGTCAGGGGGGTCAGCAGCTCGAAATATTCGTCCAGGGTGTCCGTGGGGGTGCCGCCCTCCGCCGGGCCGCCGCCCCTGGGGTTGGGGCTGTCTTTGTCCCGGGCGTCGCCCCTGGTGGTGCTGTCGTTTCCGGCTCTGCCGTAGTCTTCGGCCTTGTCTCCGTGCCTGTCCTGCCTGCCGTAGGATTTGACGCGGGACACATTGTCCAGCATGGCGGCAATGTTCAGAAGCTCCGGGATGGAAAGGGTGCTGCCTATCTGCAGGGAGCGGACGGAGAAGCTGATGTCCTTGTTGTTGCCGAAGGAGGTGCTGCCGAACCGGAACAGCCGGCGCAGGGCATCGGCGGTGTGGCGCTGGTTCTTCCGGATTTCCTCTAAGTCCGTGGAGGGCACCAGCTCCCGGCAGAGTTTCTTGCCCGGCGCGGAATTGGCCTTTTCTGCCAGCATTTCAATGATTTTGTCATATTCTAATGTTTTTAACACTTTTTCGTTCATAATGGCTCCTTTGCTCAGGCGGGGCGGACAGGGCGCGGGAGGAATCCGCCGCCGCGGGTTTACAGTATTAAAAGTATAACATGTTTTGCCGTAAAACGCGAGGACTTTCAGAAAAATGAGCGGCGATTGATGGGGGATGAGACAAAATAGTAGGATGGATGGCTTGACATCAGTTCCGGCCGGTGCCATAATACCTACGTACCCATGGGAAAAAGACCTGCGCCGGGCGGAAGGACCTCGGGAATCGCTCCTATCCTTGGCCTTGTAAGGAGGTTTTTGTCCTATTTCAACAGAAGGGGAAATATTTGCGATGTTGACGAAACTTACTACCGAGAAACAGATGAAGTTCCTGTGCCTTCTTTGCTGCATTGCCTATTTCATGAGTTATCTGACGCGGCTGAACTATGCGGCCTGTATGGTGGAGCTGCGGGATGTGCTTCAGATAACGAAGAGCGTGGCGGGCCTGCCGGTGACGGCGTGCTTCTTAAGCTACGGATTCGGGCAGATTATCTGCGGTGTCCTGGGGGACAGGTTCAAACCCCAGATGATGATATTTGCGGGTCTGGCGGGGGCGTGCTGCTGCAATCTGCTGGTAGCCTGTTTCCCCAGGGTGGAGATCATCATTCCGGTCTGGTGCGCCAACGGTTTCTTCCAGGCCATGCTCTGGCCGCCTATGGTGCGCATCATGGCGGAATGCCTGAATGATAAATGGTACAAGAACAGCTGTGTGCTGGTGTCTATGGCTTCCTCCGCGGCGACGATCGCGACATATCTGGTGGCGCCGGTGTGCATCCAGGTCTCCGGGTGGAGGGCGGCTTTCTTCCTTCCGGCGGGGCTGGGGATTCTGGCGGCCTTTTTCTGGTACGGGAACACGCGGAAGCTGGCGGCGGACGGGGTGGTTCCAGCGGAAGAGGGAAGGGCCGGGACTGCGGAGGCTTTGGCGGGAGAGAGGAAAGCCGGGACTATGGAGGCGGCGGAAGAAGGGAGAGCCGGGACTGCGGAGGTTCCGGCGGAAGAAGGGAGAGCCAGGACTGCGGAGGTTCCGGTGGAAGAGGGGAAAGCCAGGACTGCGGAGGCTCCCGCGGAAGAGGGGAAAGCCAGGATGGCAGAAGCTCCGGCGGGGAAAAAGGGGGATGGGAAGCATTCGCTTTTCATCCAGCTTATCGTAGATGCGCCGCTGGTCCTGATTCTGCTGGCAATCGTTCTGCAGGGGATGCTGCGGGACGGGATAACCACATGGATGCCGGTGTACATGAGCGAGACCTTCGGCATGAGCAACGCCAAGTCCATTCTGTCGGCGGCGGCCCTTCCGCTGTTCAGCGTGTTCAGCGTCCTGCTGGCCTCGCTGCTTCTGGACTGCCTGAAGAGCGAAGTCTTCACCGCGGCGTGCCTGTTCGGCCTGGGGGCCTTGGCGGGGGCGGCCATGCTGGCGGCTTTTGACAGCCTGCCGGTGTTTTGTATCCTGATGATGACCCTGATCACCGGCTGCGCCCATGGCATCAACCTGATGCTGATCAGCCGGGTGCCCAGGCATTTCACCAGGTACGGGAAGGTCTCCTCGGTGTCCGGGATTCTGAACTCGGCCACTTATGTGGGCAGCTCCCTGTCCACCTACGGTTTCGGAGCCGTGGCGGAACAGGCGGGTTGGATGCAGGTGGTGATTATCTGGATAGCCGTCTGCGCGGCGGGGATGTGCGTCATGTTCCTGGCCCGGAAAAAGTGGGCTCGTTTTTGCGGACGATAATACATAGATGTGCTTCCGGGAGGGCTGCCTGTGTGGGCGGCCCTTTTCTGAAACAATTGGGATTATGGACCGGAAGGACATTAAGGTGGATTCCCTTTCAGCCCGGAGGGCATCAGGCCGGTTTCCCGCTTGAAGGCCCGGGAGAAGTAGCTCTGGCTGTTGAAGCCCAGTCTCTCCGCCACGCCGGAGACGCTTTCCCCGTTCTGCAGGAGCTCCGCGGCGGCTTTCATCTTCAGCTTCAGGAGGTATTTGTGGATGCCGATTCCGGCGTACTTGTCGAAGAGGCGCTTGATGCTGGCTTCGCTGACATTGGAGTAGCGGGCAATCTCCGGCACGGAGGGCTGCCTGTGGATATTGTCGTTCAGGTAGCGGATGGCCCGGCGGAAGATGACAGCGTCCGGCGCGGAGGAGACGGAGGACACCTCGCCGGCTTCGATCAGGGAGAGCATCAGCTGCTGGAGATAAAGGGCGAGCATCTGGGAATAGGTGGGCAGCGTTTGGAAGGGCTCCAGATAAGAACAGTACCCTGTGGGGGGCGTGGGCATGCGCTCTGCCCTGGCATGGATAAAGGACAGCATGGAGGCGATGATGGACCGCTGGGAGTCGGACAGCTCAAAGACCTTTTCCTCCAGGGAAGGCATCATAGGCCCTTCGGCAGAGAAGGAAAATATCAGGAAATCCGCGCCGCCCTGGCCGGTTACGATGAACTTGTGGAGCTCCAGGGGCTTGTGGAATATGATGGAGCCATGAGTAAGGTTGTAGACCCTTTCGTTGCCGGACACGCAGGCGTCCCCCTCTATGATGTAGACGCATTCCCAGAAATTGTGGGCCTCTCCCGGGAACTCGTACCCCTCGTCAAAGTGCACTTCAAAAAAAGAATACATATCTGTAATCCGAATCTGTTCTTTAATAGGATATGCCAGCCACATTATGTTCATCCTCTCCTGTGTCATGGCGGGCGGCCAGCCTGCCTCATAAAACTGAAAACAATCTTGATGACATGCCCGTAATATTGTTTGCGGCTTTGCGGCCATTCATTGAGCCAAAAGTACATATAAATGAGCCGATATGGTATGGATATATATTTTTCCTGATGCTATGATAGCATGTATGAGGATTGCTGTAAAGGGGCAATTCTGCAGGGGGCTGCCGGACATGAGACAGGGGGCTGCCGTGGTTCTTGCCCGAAAGCCTTTTCAGGCTGCCGCAACGGAAACTGCCCCGGATAACAGTACAGGAAAGCCTGGCTTCCGCCGGGAGCCGCCAAATGCCGCGGTATCGGCCCAACGGCTGCAGAGCGGGAAGCAGCAGGGCAAATGGAGGGATGCGAGAATGAAGGACATCAAAGTGGGATTCATCGGACTGGGCGGCAGAGGCCAGGGATTGCTGGGCGACGTAGTGCTTCCCCAAAAAGAACAGGTGACGGCGGTATGCGATGCCTATGAGGACAGGGCCAGGAAAGGCGCGGAGCTCGTCGTGAACGCAGGACAGGCGGAACCGGCAGTGTATATTGACTATAATGATGTAATCAAAGACGAGAACGTCAATACGATTATTGTGGCCACAGCCTGGGAGAGCCATGTGGAGATTGCCCTGGCTGCCATGTACGCAGGCAAGGCCGTGGCCATCGAAGTGGGCGGAGCCTACGAGCTGAAGCACTGCTACGATTTGGTGGAGGCTTATGAGAAGACAGGGACGCCGTTCCTGTTCCTGGAGAACTGTTGCTTCGGCAGGCGGGAACTGATGGCTTTGAATATGGTCAAAAAGGGCCTGTTCGGCGAAGTCGTGCACTGCGCAGGCGGGTATCAGCACGATTTGCGCTATGAGATTTCTTTCGGGAAAGAGAACAGGCACTATAGGCTGCGCAACTACCTGAGCAGGAACTGTGAGAACTACCCCACCCATGACCTGGGGCCCATCGCCAAAGTGCTGGACATCAACCATGGCAACCGGATGCTGACCCTGAGCTCTACGGCTTCCAAGGCGGCAGGGCTGCGGGATTATATCAAAGAGAACAAGAGCGATGACGAGTTCCTGAAGAACCAGACTTTTGCCCAGGGCGATGTGGTGACTACGGTCATCAAATGTGCCCGCGGGGAGACAATCGTGCTGACGCTGGATACCACTTTGCCGAGATACTATTCCCGCAATTTCACGGTGCGGGGCACCAAGGGCATGTACGAGGAGGTCACGGACTCCGTGTTCCTGGACCGGAAGGAGGACATCGCCCATGACTTCAGCTGGAGGGCCCATTGCGTAGGAAACGCGAAGGACTACGAGGAGGAGTACGACCATCCCATCTGGAAGAAATATATCCAGGAGGGCATCAAGGGCGGTCATGACGGGATGGACTGGCTGGAGTTCGAGGCATTTTTCAGATGTCTGCGGGAGGATGCCCCCATGCCGGTGGATGTGTATGACGCCGCCAGCTGGATGGCAGTCACGGCGCTTTCCGAGATATCCATAGCAAAAGGCGGAGCGGTGGTGGAGATTCCCGATTTCACAGGCGGGAAATGGCATATGAACAGGGTATAGGATGGCTAATGGCCAAAGGAAATGGAGGAGCGGGGCATGGACCAGGAAATGGGAAGGAAAGAAGTGTTGGAGCATTTTGACATAGGGATGGAGACGGCAGGCTACGGCAACGGGCATATCAATGACACTTACCTAGTCACCATGCCCAGGTATATCCTACAGAGAATCAACACCTCCATTTTCAGCAATCCGGATCAGCTGATGGAGAATATCGAGAACGTCACCGGATTCCTGCGGGAGAAGATCGCCGCCGATGGAGGGGATCCGGACAGGGGGACGCTGACTATCGTCCCGATGAAGGACGGCGGGAGATATTACAGGCTGGACGAGGCGAATGTATTCCGGGTGTACCGGTTCGTGGAGGGGACAAAGACCATTGAGGACAGCAAGACGCCAGGGGATCTGTACGAAGCCGGTGCGGGATTCGGGCATTTCCAGAAGCTGCTGGCGGATTTCCCCGTGGAGAAGCTCCATGAGACCATACGGGATTTCCATCACACCCCCAAGCGTGTCCAGGCGCTGCGGGAGGCCATCCGGGAGGACAGGGCCGGGCGGGCGGAAAGCGTGAAGCGGGAGATAGAGTTTGCGCTGGAGAACGCTTCCTGGGCGGATACCGTGGTGAAAGGCATGGAGGAGGGGCGGATTCCCGCCCGCGTCACCCACAATGACACCAAAATCAACAACATCCTGTTCGACCAGGTGAGCGGAAAGGCTGTCTGCGTCATCGATTTGGACACGGTGATGCCGGGGAGCATGCTGTACGATTTTGGGGACGCGCTGCGCATGGGCGGCTCTACAGGCGCGGAGGATGAGGTGGATTTGGACAGGGTGTGGTTTGATGTGGAGAGCTTTCGGGCCTTTGCGAAAGGGTACTTAGGGGAGATGCGGGAGGCACTGACGGAGGACGAGCTGGCGCTGCTGCCTTTTTCCGTGAAGCTGATGACTTACGAGTGCGGCATTCGGTTCCTGACGGACTACCTCAACGGGGATACCTACTTTAAGATTCACAGGGAACGCCACAATCTGGACCGGGCCAGGAACCAGTTCAAGCTGGTGGCGGATATCGCAGGGAAGGAGGAGGCGCTTGGGGGGATTGTCAGGGAGGCTTGCGGGAAGCAGGATTTGTCAGGGAGTCCTTCCTGAAGGTGTTGATTTGTAGGACTCTCCTGGTAAGCTATGCATGATTTGGAATCGTTGCAGTGCAGGTTCTGGGATGTGACGTTTTTCAGAAAGCTGTCGTAACAGGGGACTGGCAGATGGAGTGCGGTTTTTTATGGATAAATTATCTAAAAACTGTCTGCTGCTGGGATACGGCAGCTTTTTGTATGCTCTTTTTATCTGTAAGGATTTTTTAGATATATTAATCTTCGAAAGTCAGAGAAATCAAGGGTTCCCTAAATTCACAGGATATATGGTTTAGAAGTCGTTGCAGATTCAGATATGGAAAAAACAGGAAATTTCATTGCCGGGCCTTTGTGCTATACTTTAAACAGGGAAGAATTTCTTTCGAAACGGATGGCGGAAGGGAGAAGGTGCGGGATGTATTGCGGGAAAAGGGGCAGAAGGCGAAAGGATGGTTTGAATCGGCGCGGCAAGGCGGGAGACTGCGGGGAGGACGGAGCCGGTCGGAAATGCGGTTGCCGCGGGCGGCGCAGGCGGGGGTTGTACATAGGCATATTGGTCTGCGTGATTCTCTTACATATTGCGGCGTGGGGCAGCAGGGGATTCTGCGATTGGTACCAGAGGCATGTCTTCGGCATATGGGTGGATACTTACGGGCGGCTGGTGGGCATGGCACCGTTTTCGGTGGGGGAAATCCTGATTGGGTTTGCGGTAGCCTTCGGGGCCGTGGGAGCTGTGCTCGGGGCCGTGTGGCTGATTGGCAGGGCTGCGGCTCAGCGCGGAAGAGGGCAGAGGCGGGACGGAAATCTGGAGGAGGCGCTAGAGCGGAACGGAATCGGGATTTTGGATGAAATGCAGGGGAAACAGCAGACAAAGAATAGGGTTCTGGGAGAAGCGCTGGGAAAAGAGAATGCTGGATTCGGGACTCTGGACGCAGGGCAAAGGAAAGGGCAGGGTTGCAGAAGTCGGCTGAGCAGAGTCTGTAGGGCATATTGCAGAGCGGGGCTGTGGATGCTTTTGTGGGCATTCGTGCTGATGACACTGAACTGCTACATACTGTACCACGGCTCCGGTTTTTCCGGTACATATCTCATGGGGGAGGACAGGGAATATGCTTTCGAAGAGCTGGCCGCGCTGCGGAATTTCGTGGCGGAGCAGTGCAATGCGCTGTGCTGCCAGATTCCCAGGGAGGAGGACGGCTCCCTTCGTTATGAGGGGGACATGCTTGAGACGGCGAAAGCGGCGATGAGGCATTTGGGCGAGTCCTATGATGGGCTCGGCGGCTTCTATCCCACGCCGAAGCCCCTTCTCAGCTCAGATTTCATGAGCCAGCAGCATATAGCCGGGTGCTATTATCCTTTTTCCATGGAAGCCAACTATAATGACGTGATGTATGTGATGAACCTGCCGTCCACGCTCTGCCATGAACTGGGACATCTGAAAGGCTATATCCGGGAGGACGAGGCCAATCTCATCGGCTATCTGGCCTGTGTCCAGTCGGAGGATATCTTTTTTCAATACAGCGGCTATCTGAGCGTGCTGTACTATGTGGACAAGGACTACCGCCAGGCGATAGAAAGCGGCGCGGGCCCGGGCAGCGATGCCTCCTGGCAGAGTGAAGGAGTCCAGCGGAGCGAAAACGTCCAGGAAAGCGAATTCCTGGACGAAAGGGAAGTGCAAGAGCATCCGGCGACCGTCCGGCAGACCGAAGCGCTACAGCGAGATGAGGCATTGCAGCGAGAAGTGGCAAGAACACAGCCAGAGACCCGGAACCGGGAATGGGCACAGGCGCAAATCCTACCGCAGGTACACGCGGACAATATATTCCTGACATCACAGGAGAGGGCGAGGATAGAAAAGGGCGCGCTCCTGAACACAGAAGCTGTGGATGCCATATCCGACAGCATAGAGGACACCAGCCTGAAACTGAACGGAGTTCAGGATGGAATGATAAGCTACAGCAGGGTAGTGGAACTTTTGCTGCGGTACTATGACATCTACGGATACCCCTGACAGGGAGGGGCTGTCGCATTGAGGAATGATCCAGGATATCTGGTGTCCTTGCCCCTTGATACGGCAGCCCCGAAGCTCACATGTCTCAAGAATCATATTCTTCTTTCGCCAGCCGCCAATGGTGCTCGAATCTGGCCTTGCCCTAACTCTTCCGGTGATAATCGATGATGCCCATAAGTGGCTTCTGATGTGGCCGGTGTCTGAAAGCTGCATTGGAAGTATTTTTCCCATGTCAAATCGTGAAAATATAGGGCTCTTCAAGGGTGATGGTGGGTAAAAAATACCCACAACCCCAGTGTTTATG